>JAFSUM010000037.1 GCA_017445245.1 Bacilli bacterium
AGTTCATCGTGGACGATTTTCGGAGCATAGACGATGATTCTAGGAGAAAAGGACTGTAAAGAAAGGAAGCGGTTCAGCTCATAACCGCTTACTGGGCAAATAGCGACTGGCATAGGCAGCTCGCGAAGAACCGCTTCCAATGCCGAATCGGCTTCGCCTGATCTATAGAGTGTTCTTTTTCCCATTGGCAGATAGACGCCATCCCTATGCTCAAAGCATTGCCCCTTGTCAATGAGTTGCTTGATTAAGGGCGAAAGGTCGGATGAGGAAGACACTCCTTCATCGCGCAAATGCCCCTGGAGTTCTTCCTTAGTCACCCTTCCTTTGCGGGCGATCCATGCACCTATGCGAACAGCATCTTCATGTTTCATGCCACTACTATACTCGAATTATCAAAAAAATGGAATATTTTGATGTTTCGGATGTTTTGGAAACTTCAATCGCCCGCATAGATACGCACTGATAAGTGCTCATATTATTTTGTTTTTCCATTTTTATGAGCGCTTATACGCGCAGTCTCGATTCGGTTTACGCGATTGCGAGCACGGCGAGCGACGCGATCAATGTCTTCTTCATGTTTTTTTACCTCTATTTAGGAATCTCTTATTTTGGCGAAATTATAGGTGAAAATGGGGGATGACAAGGGTTTGCCATACATTTTATTTGGTAATTTATTTAGTAATCTATTTGGTATTTAATCTAGTAAAGCCAGCTCTCGCAAAAAACGCAGCCCTCCCACCGCTTCAATGGACGATTGGATTTGCGCTTATCCCAGCATCGTTATCAACAAAGGGCGTCGCAACAATATTCAAAGCTTCCCATTTGGTTCAAAAAAACGACACCGATTTTGGCGCAATAAAGTCCGGGCGCGGTTTTAGTTACGCCTTACACTTTCTGTTAAGAGCATCGCTTAGTGGCTGAGAAAAAATTCGCCAGTAAAACCACGCTTTTTGCCGCTTGAAAAACAGGGATTTTTTACTACGATTTACTACAAACGGCATTTTTTCATCGGCCAGAAAATCAAAAAAAAGTTCCGATCAGCCATCGGCAACCCTAACCACTTAAGTTAGTGACATTGCGATGCCATCGAAGGTTTTTTGTATGCAATCGAAATTGATGGCAGCTGGCTCTCGGCCTGTGACAAGGAGACAAGGCGAAAAGAAAACCCCGGGAAACGAGGGCCAATCCCAGGGGTGATTGATCTTGTATGGCTCTCAGCGGACTTTAACCAATTGGTAGGCCCCTTTCTTCAGTAAGGCGAGCATCCTTCCCGCGACGTCGTTTATGATTTCTTGCGACGCGGCATCGTCGAGCTTCTTATGCGCTATGCAGCCTTTGAGGAATTCCCCGCCGAGGAGATATTCGGTGATGCAGTCGCCTGGTTTCTCCTCTGCTTCTATCGGTTCAACGTAATATTCCATATGGTCGGAGGCGAGCAGGAGGATCTCGATATTACTTTTGCGGCCGAAGGCATCGTCTAGCTTCCTTGAGAAATCCTTCCAGACCTCCACATATAGGCCCATCCACATTTCTTTGCCTTCGGATCTTCCGAGGCTCGCCATGGCGTAGCTGCCAAATAGAAACGCGGATGCCACGTAATAGGCGACTCTTTTTGCCTTGTTTTCGTCGATTGTGATTTTCGGCATATCGGTCCCCCTTATTTCCTTAGTCCTATTTTCTTGAATTTGCCGTGCCTTAGCAAGGTATAGAGCCTATCCGCGATATCCTTTGAGATCTCAAAGAGGGTTGGGCCGTCTAGGTGCCTGCGCTCAAGCGCGGCAGACTCGAATTTGCCGCGGAGCAGGTATTCGCCCTTACCGCCTAGGGGCTTCTCCGAGCATTCAATAGGCTCGCCCTGAGGCCACTCGACCATAATATCTGTTTTGAGGAAGAACTCGCAGAGGGGTCTGTTGGGCAAGGCGGATTGGATGCCATCCATCATGCCCTTTTTGACGTCCGGACAATAGTCGACGTAGAGGACGCCCATCCTTTCGTTCGTGTGGTCGATCAAGGGCAAGCCGATGAAATAGAAAAACGTCAGTTGCCTCGCCAATACCTTGAGTTCGTTATCTGTGTAATATCGTTTCTCTGCACTGCTCATGCCTTGTATATCCTTTTAATGTTATCTATGTGCTGCTCGTGGGTTATTCCGAATCTAAAGAGGAACGATTTCAGCTGCTTGTTGAAGCGATCGACGGTCTGCTTCTTGTATTTGCCTTCCGCGATTCTTTGGGCAATGAGATCCCTCGCTGAGTAATAATCATGGACGATGGGACTTCTAACCTCCTCGATGTTTTTGGCGTAAGGGAATATCACAAGGGAGGCGACATAAGGGAATTCCTTCCCCACCATCCTTTTCAGATGGTTGATGTGGCCTTGGTTCTGGGCGATCGGGTTCTTAATGTCCTTGTCGTCCTGTCATTCCTCCTTCTCGGCATACCACCACTCTTCGCTTGGGCTTCCATGGATGATGCCTTTGTTGGATTTGACCTCGACGGCGAAGAATCCGCCTGGGCAAATCAATATGGCATCGATTTCGGTGGAATAGCCTTCATCGTCCTGGAAAGCGACGTTTTTATAGACATATCCGTCGCTTTCTTTGGCAATTTGGGACAGCATCTCGAAGACGGCGTCCTCCCCAAGAAGATCCCCTTCGCCTATTGTCTGGAGGAGATCGTCTGCTACGCAAGGACGGCGTCCCCGTATGCGGCTACCGCTTCGTCGACTCTTCTAGGAAGACCGTGTGGGAATGCCCGGAAGGCTATCCTGCTGGCGAGGTCGCGGCAAGGTTTGCATGATAATCGTAGACGAAGACGGACTCGTTGATCCAGCCTGAGCCCAAGGAACAGCCAAGGCAGAATTCCGAATAGCCGTCTTCATTGAAGTCGGCGATATATAAACTCATCACGTATCCCGGGGTGGCCACTTCCTTACCGTTCACCACGAATGGCTGGCCATAGGTGCCGCCGGAGACGACGATTTCCTCTTTCCCGGAGATGCGCGTCTGCTCGCCGTCGGGGTAATGGCCGGCGTGCTTGTCGAAGACCATCTGCGCGGAGGGATAGAAAAGCTCTGAAGAAGAATCGTTTCCTTCTTGGATGGAGCATGCGCCAAGAAGGGATGCGGAAACGGACAAAATCAAACCAAGTGTCTTACTCCTCATCGGCGATGACCTCCCAATAGCCAGTTTTTTTAGAACCGATACGCCGAATGAACCCATGGTTGCGCAGGAAAGAGATGTTGTTCTGAGCAGCGGTCTCGCCCAAGCCAAGAGCAATCATGAGTTGAGGCTGGGTAAGATTTGGGTTATCGCGAAGCAATTCTAGCATTTTTCTCTGGGTATCGTTCAGTTTTACCCCCACTTTATCCCCCACTTTATCCCCCATTCAAGAAGAAGGCGGACGCGAAGGACTATGAACCCATATTCATCGCCTCTTTGCAAGGCGAGGACACCAAGGACACCGTCATCGTCAACGAGTATTACATCATCAACTTCAAGAAATACCTAAAGACCAAGCTGAAGCCCTCCACTTATTATGGGTACATCAACACGTTCGAGAAATATTGGCTGAAGAAGGTCATGGGCCTGGACGTCACCCATTTCAATAACACCGGACTGGAAGCCATCGTCGAGCGAGTATTCGCTGGGAGGACCAACTGGAACGGCAAGGCCGCGGTCGGCAAATGGTTCGTCAAATTCATGAGGAAGGTAAACCCTAACCTCGATCCGATGCTAGTGGTCGCGCCTAAGATATTCACGCCCAAGACGCATGAATATAACGTCTATACCGAAGAGGAATTCAGGCAGTTCTTATCCGTAATCGAAGACGATCAGTGGCGGTTCCTATTCCTGCTCCTATTCAATTACGGCCTTCGTATCTCCGAATGCCTCGGCCTTCGCTGGAGCGACTTCAAACATGACGGTCTCCATATCGAGCGTTGCGCCTGCGTGAAGAACGATGCCCATAAGGTAATCTTCACGAGCCCCAAGACCACGAACAGCTATCGCACCTACCCCATCGTAGATGCGATTAGGCCCTACATTGAAAAGCTCATGCCCAAGGATCCCGCCAAGCGCGGCCAGGTATTTCCGGGCGAGACCAAAAACGCCGTGGTCCTTGGCCAAACCTCGGTCAGAAGGCATTGTGAAAGATTTGCTAAGCAGGCAGGTGTTAAAGCCATTAGGCTCCATGAATTCCGCCACTCTTGTGTATCGAACCTATTGATGCACGGCATATCGCCCAGGCTCGTCGCTAGATGGGTGGGCGACACCGAATCGATGGTGCTTAGCACCTACTCCCATTTGCTGCCCAGCGAAAAGCAGGACATGGCGACTCTAATGAACAAGATCGTCGTGGGATAGCCATCGCCGCCTTGTGTTGTTTGAAATAACGATTGGAGACGCAAGCTTATCTTGTTTTGCTTGCGTTTTCATACTTTCGTCTTAATTCGTCTGGGAACACGCCAAATGTTATCTCCACGGTCTTGTCGCCAATATCTTTGGCGACGCCTCCAACGAACCATTCGAAAATGCCGTGGTAATCCTCGTCGTTCTCATAGGCTTCATCGACCTCTTGGATAATATCGCCCGGCCTGACGTCCATGATTTCGATATCCTCTTCTTTGGACATCCCAAACCCCACATGGTTGGTGGTTATATAGAGGCGGCACAGATTGACGAAATCATATCCGTCCTTCCCGGCCAATCTTTCCCTTAGCTCATATGGATATATCTTGCGGTTTTCGCGCTCAGTGAACAGCGTGATTTTTCGATTCTCTCTTGTCTTTGTGATTCTTAAGCGCATCTTTCCTCCCACTATCTCACGATAAAAGAGTCCGATGGTTGCATCGAGCCTTGATCCGAAAACAACGTCGAAAGAGGTTATTTCTTCATTGTAGACCTCGAAATACTCGCAGTTTTCGAAGTCCAGAAGGATGCATAGGATATCATCTTTCTTTATGGGGGCGATGCTGATATTGAAGTTATCGGATTGGTAGGGTTCGTCTACGCTGGAAGGGTAGGCTTTGATGACGATGTCTTCGCCATCAAACTCCGCTTTATAGTCCCCGAGAACGAGATAACTCCAATTGTCATCATTGAAGAATCGGATGGCCCTAATCCCGCCATAATCGACCATTCTATGTATCATCGCGTTTATCCTATCCTCGCGGTAATTGGTTGGATCGAAAAGCTGATACCGATCGTAGATCGCGCCGCATGTCCGTTTTAGCTTCAAGCGCATTTCGCCGCTTCTCGCTCTTGGGGCATATCCCCTATGAAACGAAACCAAACGATCGTAATAGGTGAATTGGTAATTGATGATTTCGGTATGGAATACGGGCGCGTAGTCGCCGTTATCGAAAATGATTTGAAGCTGCTTGATATCCCCTATCTGGAAAGCTTCTTTTTTAGGGTTGATAAAATGGTTTCTCATGAAAAAATCTCCTTTCGTTTTGTGTGTTTCGCCATAAAAGGAGATTGATTGCTAATAAAAATCGCAACACTTTAATGCTTTGCGTAGCTGTTGCGAAATTAGTTTTCTTAAATCGGTTTTATCTTATCCATCAACCAGGAATGGCAACTATCTCAAGCATTAAAGAATCCCATCATTATGACGAAGAATTTTAATTTTCGAAATTGACATAGTTGTTTTTGTGGACGCCCTCCTGATGAAAAAGATTGAGTTTTATGAACGCTTTTTGTAAGCGTCAGGAATATAGCACTATTGTTTTGCAAAGAAAAGTAATTTATGGCAGGCGCTGATAATATCCCCTCTCAGCTAACTAGCATCACCAAAAACCCATTCCTTTTTGTATCAATGGGCGAAATTCCATGGGACGTATCAACTGTTTTGACTTTTGATCATTGTTCGCTTCCGCGAAGTTGATCGAAGGAAACGCCATTCACGATTTGGTAGGCAGCGTATTTCCCATCCTCTGTATGGACGTGGAATATGGTGGAAGACTCAAAAATAATGTATCCCAAGCTATTCTCGATCTTATAGATGTTGAATGAGTTGATTTCTTCTGGAAAATCCACATCCCCCAAGTCTATGAAGATCATATCTTTCATTTGATTGAGATTGGCAAAGTCGCTGGTGGCGTCGCTTCCGCTAGACATATCTACGACTTTCATGCCGAATAATGCGTGCGACATAAAGCTGTTGCCATAGGGCAGGCCAAAAGAGGGGAGGCTGACGTTAACCGTAGCGTATTCGTCGCCGACCATTAGCCAGCCATCCGCGTTTGTGTTGATGGTGTATGTTTGCTCGCCGGTGACAATGGTAAGGCTTTTCGAGCCGGTGCCATCCCTTAAATCTGGATTATTGAACAGAATCTTAGTCGTATTCAAATATTGGTAAACACGATGAAAGTCTGAAGCGGCTGCACTGTAATAATATTCATCGAAAATATCCAAACGTGGGCTTATTGACCCATGAGTTATGCCGGATATGACCATCGTTATATCCTCTTCTTTTAGGTCTTCTATCCACGGATAATAATCTTTCAAATCGATGCTTTCTTTGCGCTCGCTTGGATTATAAGAATAAAAGGCCAGGATGCTTAAGGAATTGTAACTAGCGGGGTTTATGCCGTAGATTCTCGTTCCCACCGAATAGTTGGTCAGATAATTAAACGTCCCATCACGGTTGATACAATTTGTAGTTAAATGATTGCCTGGCGTTATAGAAGAATCTAAAATCCTTAAACTTTTTCCGCCGCCAGGATTTTCAGCTACTTCAAATTCAAAAATACGGCCATGGGTGACTTTAACGTCCACTATTTCTCCATCTAAAGCTACAGTAGCTGGATAGGTTTCTCTAATTAGCCATTCACCTTTATAACTAACTTCAACATAATCGCCAGCGGCTAAATAATCTATGTTGTAGTCTTTGTGGTTAAAAGGAATGATCATGTCGCCAAATAACAATGTCGCTTTGCCTTGCTCATGGAGGCCGTAATCAACGTTGATGTCTCTGGCGATTGTTTTTATTTCGCCTGGGTCGACGATCGAGGAAGAGGAATCGCTGCCGCTATTATTATTGTCCGATGAAGAGGCATCGCTGCTGCCGTTATTGGGATGGTTTTTCCAAGAAACGGAGATCAAGCCATCCGTGTCGACCGTGAAACGACCTGTCCTGGTTTCTTCGCCGGGCTTCATATTTAATGTTTCTTTGACGCACAATTGGTCCAAGTCATCCAAAAACAAATAATAATCATTGGCTTGGTCTGGATAACCGACGCGATGATTCAATTGGAAAATGATTTTGCCGTTATGGTAATCATAAATATCGATCCGCTCATCGATGATTCCCGAACCGACGGAGAAGCCGATGCATAATTCCCGGTATCCATCGTTATTGAAATCGGCGGCGTACAAGGAAAACATCCTGTAATGGATCACTTCCTCGTTTGCCTTCAATTCGCTCGTGCTTTCGTCATATTTGAAAGTGACGTCAGGATATTCAGACAATGAAACCCCATCTTTTGCTTTGTCGAAGCAATCCTCTCCGTCAGCCCAATAATCAAACAGCTTTATGCCTTTTATAGAGGAGGCATACCACTCGGAATTGTTGGGGTCGAGATTACAACCGGCAAGAGAAAAAGAAGCGATGAATAACGGAACGAAGATCTTGAATAGTTTCATACCTTTTCCTCGTGTAATTATTTTACCGTATTCTATCTATGTGATGCCACTCTCAGAAAAGTATGCAATCCGATGGCTAGCAGGGAATCAAAGGCTGAAAAAAGGCCGACGCAACCATGGCATCGGCCTGGATTCGCGGATGATCGTTTCCTTAGCAGGTATACCAAATCGTGAGGGAGGTGATGGTAACGTTGTCTTCTCCATATTCCTCCGTCGCGAACGCCGGATAGTCGTCAGGGGCCAGTGACACGTCGTATTTAAGCCCGCTGGTGACGGAAGAGCCGCCCTCATGCTCGAAGCCTGTCCTAAAAAACAGGGATCCGCCCGAGAAGAAAATCGATAGCCTACGCCGAGAAAGCCGGCATGGAGCCAATCAAGCTCCACGAGTTCCGCCACTCCTGCGTAAGCAACCTACTCGCAAGCGGCCTTCCCGTTCGCGTCGTTGCCCGATGGGTAGGCGACACCGAGGAGGTTATTCTGCAGACTTATTCCCATCTCATCCCGGACGAAAAAGACCAGATAGCCCAATTCATCGGCTCTTTATCGGGAACCCCGACGATTAGCCAATAACGCAGACCAAATGGTCATTCCTTGTATCTCAGACGATATCCCCTGCACCTCGCTTCGGAGTGCTTTTCGTTTAGTGCCCAATAGACTGCCGCATTGATGACGCCGAGCTTCTCCGCCGCGTCGTAGGCGCTCTCGAATTCTCTTACGACGTTGCCGTCGTCATCGATGGCCACCACTTCTTTCGAAATGGCTTCGGCCTCGAGGGGACGACGTATTCCTCGCCTTCGCAACGGAAGCGGTATCCCTTGGCCTTGCATACGGCCTACAAAGTCATGGCGCCCAAGTGTGCTTCCCTGGGCACTCAACCCCATTTAATAGACCATGAACGTTTAAAGAAGCTTTAAAAGGATTTGCTCTTTTTCCTCTATGTCAAGATTGCACTTTTCCAAATAAAGCTTCGCTTGCACAACAGAGGGGTTTTTTTCTGGAACAAACCCCAAAAAATAACAATAGAAAGGCCATAGAGAGCTTTGCCGTTTCTGCTGTTCCAGTTTTCTTTCGTCCTCCTTGGAATAAAAAGGGGCGTAGAGATCGAATAGGCCGGCTTTACGACAAGCGTCGAAGGAAACCAGTGAATATGTCATCTCGTAGAGCTGATTTTTCGTCCTGGCGGACAATGAGGCGTATTCCCTCACGTATCGGTCGAACAAATCCGTTTCCCCCCAGAGAAGAAAGCGATTGAGCAGTCCCGAAAAACTGTCAAAGGCATCGATGGATGGGATTGATAGCATCGTTGTGTATACCGCGGAGATGCTTTCGAAATCGCCGGGCAGCGCTTTTGAAAACACATAATCTGAAAGCGCGACGGCATCCGAAACGCATTGAGCCGTTGCTAGAAGCTTTCGTAACCCAGGCTTATCTTCTGCGCCGTCTCGATACTTGGCGAAGGCGCATTCAAAGTACTCATGTTCCCATCTACGGAACGTTTCAATGGGTATTGCCGGTGGTAGGCACTCATCCGGCCTGTCTGTTAAATAGACCAGCTCCTGAGGATGGAAGCCGGCGCGAAACAACAAATCTTTGGCTAATTCTGGTAGCATTTGGATAAACCACTGGTCAATTAAGGCTTAATTACATCCCAAAGTGACAAACCGCCGCGCTTGCGAGCACGGCGAGCGACGCGATTATGGTTTTCTTCATTTTCTTGACCTCTATGTAGGCAAAACCTTTTAGGTTTTGCGGAATTATAGGGAAAAAGGGCGAAAAAGGCAAGCGCTTAGCCATGCAAAGGCGGATGACTGTTCCGGTTTGGAACGACAACCATGCCTCGAGACACGGAAATCTTGTTGTCTGATCTACTTTTCCGAACCAACGATTTCACGAAGCAGCGCTTTTGGCTAAACAACGATTGCATCGTTAAAATCATGTTTTGGAAGAACAAGTCAGGAAAGCTTATAATATGGCTAACGATTTAGAAGTCGGTTCCATTTGTTCTTTGAAAACCCGGTAAAGTGTTGAGCTCGATCGTTTATGGCGCCAGAGTTGCATCCTCAGTAACCATAAAATTCCGACAACCAAATTTGTTGTCCGACTGTTGTCCACTGACGCCCAATATTTATCAAAAAATCCCGATGCCATCTAAGGAAATCGGGATAAATTGACGAATTGGTGGCTGAGGGGGGAATAATCAGGGGTGAAATGTATCATTCGATGCTATCTAAATAATACGGTTTTGCTATCACATTATGATAACTTTCCATTTGACCCCATTAACATAGTTAATAATTTTTTACTATTTTTTACTACGATTTCGAAATTTTTTAGCAGGTTCATTAATCGAATAGTAATTTCTTAACAAGTTTATTAATTGACAATCCAGTGGTGTTGACATCGCTCCTCAGCCACCATCGATCCAATTTGTCCGATGGATAGCCGATAAAATGACGTTGATGTTTCAAGATTTGGATGGCAAACGTGCCATTTTTTATTTGTTATCCAGAACCGAGGGCTTGAACGGATCCTCGTCCAAAGGCTTGGTCCCCTGCTCCACCGTTTCCGGGTTAATGGAATAGGGTCCGGGCGCGTACTTGGACACGATGAAGTCCATGAGTTCTTCCTTGGTCTGGTACTTCCCTAGTCCGCCCGGATGCTCGGCGATGAGCCTTGCGTAGGCGTTCTTGACTTCGGCGAGTTGCATCCAGTAGTCGAGGTCCCCGACGTCGAAGGAGTCGTTGTATAGGAGGTAGTCGATCGGCACGTTCAGAATCAGCGATAACGACTTTAGCTGCTTGATGCTCGGCTCGAAGGATAGGTTCTCCCAGCGGAGGTAGGTGATCGATGAGACGCCGCATTTCTCGGCGAGCTCGGATTGGGTAAGGTGGTTGGCCTTTCTGGCTTCGATGAGCCTGGTCCATTTCTGTTCTTTCATGGTTTTCCTCGCATTTTATGACAAGATTTTAGCTTCGTTGGCTAACAAAACGCAACGCAAATATCATTTTATGAAAGTTTAAAATGCAATTTTAATTTCATTTTGTGATAGATTTCTATTGCCGAAACTTTCATAACCTGATATATTTTCCTCGTCCGAAACTATCACTTTATGAAAGGAGGATAGGAAAATGGCAGTTTATTACGATTCTTGTAGAAAAGGATGGTACATCCGCGTGAAGGTCGGCGAGAAATACTTCTCCTGCTACCACGTTCCAAACGGAAAGGGGTTCTTCCCGAAGAAGAGCGACGCCAAAGAATACGAGCCCACGTTCGTCGCGTCGCTGCTAGGCGAGAACACCAAGGAACAGGTCGTCGTCGACGACCACTACATCGCGGCGTTCAAAAGGTTCCTCAAGACGAAGCTTAAGCCTTCCACCTACTACGGCTACATCAACACCTTCGAGAAATACTGGCAGCGCCGCGTCATCGGCATCGACGTTAAGTCCTTCAACAACGTGGGCCTCGAGGCCATCGTCGACAAGGTGTTCGCTGGAAAGAGCAATTGGAACGGCAAGGCCGCCGTCGGAAAATGGTTCGTCAAGTTCATGAGGAAGGTCAACCCGAACCTCGATCCCCTTATCGTCGTCGCGCCGAAGACGTTCGCCCCGAAGACGCATGAATACAACGTCTACTCCGAGGAGGAATTCAAGAAGTTCATGTCCGTCATCGACGACGACAAGTGGCGCTTCCTTTTCCTGCTATTGTTCAACTACGGCCTCAGGATCTCCGAATGCCTTGGTCTGAGGTGGACGGACTTCAAAGGCGATGGGCTCCATATAGAAAGATGCGCCTGCGTGAAGAACGATTCCCATAAGGTCATCTTCACCAGCCCCAAGACGAGCAACAGCTACCGCGTCTACCCGATCGTCGACGCCATAAGGCCCTACATCGCTAGGCTCAAGCCAACTTACCTTAGGGAAAACCATCAGGTGTTCGAAGCCGACAAGAAAGGCGCGGTCGTGCTTGGGCAAACCTCCGTCAGAAGGCATTGCGAGCAGTTTTCGAAGCAAGCCGGACTTAAGCCCATCAGGCTTCATGAATTCCGCCACTCCTGCGTGTCGAATCTGTTGATGCACGGCATCTCACCTAGGCTCGTGGCAAGATGAGTCGGGGATACGGAATCGATGGTCCTTAGCACCTACAGCCATCTCTTGCCCAGCGAAAAGCAAGACATGGCCGAGATGATGAATAAGATCGTTGTCGGATAAAAAAACAGCCCTGTCGAATCATTGCGTCAGGGCTTTGTTATTGTTTACGGGGCCGCAGTTAAGGCAGCTGCGTCCTTCGCTAATTCAACCACTGAATCAAAGAGGCCTTTCGTCGACTTAATTGTTTTGGCTAGGGCACGATACTTTTTAATTTTATAAACCAGTTTACCATTACGGCATACTTTTAGTTTACCATCAGGGCATACTTTGATTAGTTTCTCTAATTCGGAGAGGTTGTCGGCAATATTTCGAGCACAAATATAGACTTCTCCTAGATCGATGAAAGCTTTGATAATAAGGACGGTTTTGTTGTTTTTGAAAAACTGCATCGCCAGTCCTTTTAGAGCGGAAACGATAAGTTGCGTAGAGTTAATAGCTGATTCTTTTTGTGTGATGCTTTCTTTAGTAACTTGTTTTTCTTCTATTTGCTTGGTGGCACTCGTAGAATTCTGGTTTTGATTTATTCGAGCTACGCCATCTTTCTTAGTCGATTCTTTATTTGTCCCTTTAACTGATCTTGCGGAAATTGGCCCCTGACGCCAGCTTAGGTATTTACTGGTCCACACATTTGGAAATGTATTGTGGTTATTCGTTTGAAGCGCTACAGGGTGTTGAGTTCTTTTCGGTACGTATTTGGTCGTTGTGCGGTCATCTTTTGTAGATGCCGTTTGTTTCTTTTTGGATTTTTTCTTTCCGTGGCGGTGGGGCTTAGGCGTCTCTACGGGTTCCCCGATCTGAAAAAAATCCAGTAGCATATGCAGGAATCTAAGCCTTTCTTTTTTAACAGAGTTACCATGCGTTTTCTTGGTAGCCTTGTTTTGCTTCTTGGTTGTTTTCCGCATATGAAATAAATGAAAGTGCTTGAGCGTTCGACTAATAATGGAAGTCTTCAGTGAAGATAGTTGGCACGACGAGTCTTTTACCGTCGCCCAAGGATTCGGCTGCCTGTTTGTTCATGGCCTTGGCCACGGTTTTGGCCAGTTTGTTCGGCTGGGTACTTGAAGGAGATTTTACAAAGAGGATGGCCGAATCATTCGCTAGCTTGAGCAAAGAAGCGAGAACGTTCTGATCTAGCTGAACCCCTTTATACTCGGCAATATAACTAATTGCGGCCGAAATATAGCTCTCAAATGCGTGGTCAAGCGCGTTCGGATCGCTTGCCCTAATTTCCCTTATCCTAAATTTATTAGTAGACAGGAAGACTAGGAACAGACGATAGGCGTATTCAAAAGAGTAGACTCCGAAGAAATTCGGATCGAAGACCTGCTCCGCCTTGTTTTTGAGCAACTCAAAAGAAGCTTCCGCTGATTCTGTCATTTTGGATTAGGCCTGATGTTTCTTTTTCTTGCCGATGAAATATGCGGCCCCGATGGCGCCTAGGCCAAGCACACCCGCACCTAGGACGATCCAGAGGGTCAGGGTGAGAGGGGATTGTTCGTTGCTAACGCCAGGAAAGACACCTAAGGACCAAGTGTCCGTCGCAGCGTTATAACCCGTCTTGATATAGGTATAGATATCCGAAAGCTTCACGTCTTCGGTTGTCGTGATGCTTGGACCAGTAGAGGGATCATAGGAATTGCCTTCCATTTTATAGGTCTCGATCGTAGTGGCGGAGGCGCTATGCAAGGACGCGCCTTGGGCGGTCGCGGTCTCGTATTTCGTCACGAGAGATCCGAGCGTCGTTCCGTCCACCGCGCAAAGCGAGGAGCTGGCTGCGCTACCGATGGCTTGGGAGAAAGCAAACGCGGCTTCGGCGGCATAGGCTTCTCCGCCCGTGACCAAAGTGGTCGTATTCGCGCTGAGTTTCACGTAATAAAGCGGGGAAGCAGAGGCGGAGGCGGCACTCGTGAAATCATGGGTGATCGTCGCAGTGCGGGAATTCGTCTCATCGGTAAGCACGACCTTCGTCGGGTAATAAGACGTATCGGTTCCGCGTAGGTTATAAACGTTGATCTTATGAACGTAGGACATCCCGTCGAAAGTCAGCGATACCGAAGTGGAAGCCCCATCGATAGAAGACGCTCTGGCCTTCGATATCGGCGTAGCCCCATTGCTATTAGTCACGGTGACACGGATATCGGAAAGATCGACGTCGGATGAAAGGTAAAAGTAACCGGCAAGTAGCTTGTTCGCATCATCGACAATGTAAACGAGCCCCGAGTTATTTACATAGAAGGAATAGGTGCCCGCGGTTTTAAACGTCATGGGGTTGTTTGCGTTAGCGCTCGTGGACATGAAACTGTAGGATTCCGCTTGCTTGAATAGGTTCGAAGCGGCTTTGAGTTGGCTGGTGGTTCCATCCCAGTAATACCACTTGTATTCCAATTTGAGAGAGAGGCCGGTTGTGCTATTAACCGCGACGTTGGTGGCTTCGGCGAGGTTGCTCGTGGCCGGGGTCATTTGCACGCCACCCGATTCCGCATAGGAGGACCCGCTGAAAAGGATGTAATAAGTCGAGCTCGTCCACACGCCAGACTGCGGTGTGTTATCCGCAGAATTCTGCGTATTCAAAACATAGAGGTTATGAGTTGTGGATGGGACGATATCCACGGTTTGATACTGATTGTAGCTCCCAGAATTAGATGCAGACGTGATAAGGAAGCCAGCACAATCCGATGGAATGGAAATCTGGTAAGTATCGTTAATGCCGTCGCCAGTAACCGGGGTTGCTTTTAGTCCAGGCCAGGCAGATGCCTTGGTTTTCCCGGAGTTCCAGAAATGGAAGTAAGGACCACCGCTAGTGGCATTAATATACGCATTGGAATAAGCGGCGTTAATGAAGTAAGTTTTGTTCGTTGAAAGCGGGCTCATCTTGGCATAAACGGTCGCCGTTCCGGAAACGGTCGTGCAAGCCGTGGTGCAATCGGCGGTTGTATACCAGCCGTCAAATTGATATCCGTAAATAGGATCAGGCGCATAATCTAAATAATCGTGTCCGTATGTGCCAGAGAATGTTTTGAGCGCGTACTGAGTTTGAGCAGCCTTTGCTATGGAATAATAGTAGCTAATGGTGTATGCCTTAGCGGTATATTTGGCATAAACGCTCATGGCAGCAGTCGGGTAATAGGAAGAGGGCGTGATTGAGGTAGTGCATGCAGCATTTGAATAATATGAAACATCGTATCCCGTGTAAGAGATAAACGTTGAGCCCAAAGATGTGTTCAATAAAATATCGGTGTTACCAGTAACGGAGCCCTTCGATGTAGTGGAACCATCCTTTACCTCAAAGCAAGAAATCGTGACATCCTGATTAACGGCGAAACTGTTGGTGTTGGTATAGAAAACTTTGTAGGATCCTGCCGTATCACAGGTAATATTGCTCTCGCCTCCACCGCTATGATGAATGTGGTTTCCGGAAAAAGATTTGTTCGGCCAGTTGTATCCCTTAGCTTTTGTGTATTCGACGATTTTGTATTCGGCCGAGGCAGATATAGAAACACCTGACCAAGAAGCTATATTTCCAGAGACTGTGCTCGCATCAGCAGCAACCATCTGGCTGTCGTCCCACGCGGTTGAGCCATTGACGCCGATGCCCCTGAGATAATAGCCGGGTATGCGTGACCATGATCCGCAATTGGAATAAGAATCTTGGTTATAACTTGTGAAGAAAAAACAATTATTTTTTGACAAATCAGATCCAATATGAATCGCATCTTTTCCATCTTTCGTTGAGCGGCACCATACATCGCTCCCATTTGTACGATTAAAAATCACGCGATCATAGCTTGCATTACCAAGCGCAATCCGATATAGATCATCAGATACTTTGCTCATCGCTTTTCCAGGCCATCCGTTATTCACTGAAGTATTGGATGAGTAGTAAAAATATGCATAGCAAGTATTGCTACCGGCAGTGTCCCAATCTACGGAATAATCGCCCGGAATTGAGCCATTCCAAGTAAGATATACGTAATCCGAAGTTGAACGCGCCTTCGTCTCCACCACTTCGTTTTGCTGCGTGGCGGCAACGGTAGAAATAGCAGCCCATACCCCTAGTGTCATCGATAGGCCTGCGAGCACTACAAGCGCTTTGGTACGCGCGTGTTTGAAAAGTTTCGAAAGGAACATGGTCTATTTACCTCCCTTGCGTATGCGAAAAAGACCCAAGTTTGGGTCTAGGCAAATTTTTTTCTGCGTTGGCGACGCTAGCGCAAAGAGAGTTTAAAAGCCCCCCCCCGACGAAATCGGGGGAGAGGCGAACCGTCTTTTCTACGATCTGAGCCACTCTCATTGAAGAAAACCGCGTCGCTTTGACTGGAAACCAATATATATTGAATGTGCAAATCTTGCAAGCGCTTACGAAAAATATACATTTCGAAAAAGTCTAGATTTTATCGATATTAATTTTGTTTTTGGCGGAAAAACTTTTTGAACCGCCAAAGGAAACTTGTTAGTTAATCATGCAGTTTTTGCACTTTTCTTGGTGTTCGCTTGGCATAAGATGTTTTGTTGTCTATGCAAAACCAGCGTTGCCTTGCGCTGCAAAACCCAGTTCGGGTCGTCAGCGAAACGTTTAACCCGTGCACGCGTTATTGGAGGCATCGCATCGGGTTTTGCATCGCATAGCCTTCGAGAGCCGTGTCCGCCGCAAGTTCGTTTAATTCGCGGACGGTTGGCTCGTAGATCTTTTTGACCTTTAGGATAATCGTGTCCCTGTCCTCTGCCTTAGGGAACGGACGGACGAGGACGCTTTTGTCGAATAAACGAACGTCATCGCCTGCCCATTGGACTCCGTTGGCCGCCAGCACAAGCATGCGATTCGGGCTTAAGGGATAGAAGCTGTACATCGGCGTGGGAAAGCCGTCTGGTCCTTCTCCTGTTTGGACCGTAGGGTATGTGTCTCCAAGAAGGAAATCCCTTTGACCCCTCCTTTCGACAATGATCGGATACATGCCTAGAAGGGCCTGGGTATCCCGGAACATGAAGATTTTGATCGGAAAATCTATGCGTTCATCCGCAATGACGTCACGGTAAAGTCGATGCTGGGTCAATAGGCCTAAGTTTCTTTTCCAGAAAGCGCCAATGTCTCCGTCTTTCTGGTATTGGCCGAAGAAGTCTTTCGAATCGGGATCCATATTCAGGAAATGGAGATAGGTCCTCTTGGATCGGAAAGCCATGATCGCGAAGAAGAGTTTTAAACTATCCACTTCGTCTTCGGTGATTTCAATGGTGTCGCCTGCGAGCAGCCTTTTGATTATAGGCGCCATAACGCTTTCGAATTTGGATAGGTCCTTTTCTATCCGCTGGGGATCCCCGTATTGGTCGCTTTCGTCTTTGTACAAATTCGGAGTTACGAAGATATCTTCTTTGTTTTTAAGGCCTAGTTTTCCTGTCGTTTTATCGAAATATGAAAGGAAGCCATCATGGCTGGAGCAAAAGTTCTTGATGATGAATTGCGGAATGAAATGATGTCTAACGTGGTCACTCATTTTCGGGTTCTTCGACAATTCTCTTTGCCGCTTTGCCAAGCATCATCATCGCCGCCGAAAGGGAAAGCTGGGCCGCGCCGATGATACCCGTCACCGCATATATCCAGTCTTTTGTGTTTACGGCGTTTATGATGCTGATGACGATAACGGCGGACGACAAAAGGCCGAATATCCAACCCAATGGGTAAATTGTCTTTTTGAACGTTTCGAAGAATTGTTTGTATTTGTCCATGTGGCCTCCTCAGTTCTTCCTCTTCATCTTCTTATTAAGAATCGCGGCCGCGCGAAGGATGAGGTCGGTCTCCTCGACGGTGAAGGTATCCACCGCGTCGTTTTCCAGAAGATAGTCGATGGTAACGTTCAAAACCTTGGATAGCTTCCTGAGGTAATCCCAGTTCGGCCTGGAATCCCCGTGCTCCCAGCGGTTCACCGTGACGGCGTCGACGCTGAGGATGTCGGAGAGCGCCTTCTGGGAGAGCCCCGCCGCTTCCCTTGCGATCGTGAGCCTTTTGAACGGAATGCGCTCGTCTTTTTCCTTAGCCATGTAATTTTCCTCCTAGAAATTACAAGGTCTTATAAGTTTATGCTTGAATCTTACAAAACCTGTTGCTAGTATTTTGGTGTCAAGATTTCTCGAAATGCTTAACAGTTCTTGAAATCGAGTACATTATGGCCCCGCGTTAGCCCACATGCAAGCGAAAACTATCATAAACTGAAAGATTTCGCGGAAAAGTTAACAGAGCCATAAGGAAAGGATGCCTCGGAGGATGCTCTATATCTACGACAAGGATGACGTCTTCCCCAAAAGGATCCCCTTCGCCTTCGCAATCGAATGCGTCGTCTGCTGGACGAGGCACGGAGTCCCCGTCTGGGGATACCGGTTCGTCGACGAGAGCCGCAGGACCGTCTGGGAATGCCCAAGCGGGTACGAGGCGGGCGAAAGGGCCGTGAGGTTCGCGAAGCTCCGCAACCGCTTCTGCCCATGCGAGGACAACTTCGACTGGGCCTACCTCGAGTTCGAGAAGATCTGCGAGGAACAGGGACTCGAGTTCGAGACGGCGGGCGAGCGGCGTGAGTTCTACAAGGATTTCTGCGACTACTACAAGCAGGAGTACGGCAAGGACTGGACCCTGATCGGCAAGTCCGAGGCCTACAAAACGATGATGCTATCGGCGCCAGGTCGCCGTTAGATACAAAACCCCCAGCCGCGCGGGGCAGGCGCGGTAAAGCCAAACATCAATAAGGAGAAAAAACATGGCGAAAAACAAAGAAAACACCATCGACTCCCCGGAAAAGGAAAAAGTCCCCACCGAGGAGATCGCCGAGAACATCGGCGAAACCCCAACCGAACAGGCCGCCCCGGCCGTCCCCGACAACTACGCCGTAGACGAGAACGGCGAGATCATCGCGAAAACCGAAGATGGTCAGAAGATCTCGAACCCGATGTTCGCCGACGAGGCTGAGATCAAAGCCCTCCCGATGGCGACCGTCACCATCACCAAGGACCTGCGCACCGATCGCAAGACCGGCGTCAAGCGCGCCACCTACACCGCCTCGCTCGTCCTCGACCGCATCACCTCGATCCCCCTCCCGATCGGGGAAGCCGAATACGGCTTAATCGCCGCTGAGAGCGGACGTTCCTTCGTCCCCCTCCAGTTCAGCTACAAGGTCCACTGCCGCTTCGTCAAGACCATCTTCGAAAACGGCAACAGCCAGCTCCGCGTCGACGCCTTTCTCTCCGACGAAGTCCGCGTCAGCTCGCTCATCGACCAACGCTCCTTCGTCGGCAAGCTCTACCTCAAGAGGGTCGCGCAATGCGCCATCCCCGAAGAGCTCCACCCGATGGTCCGTTATGCGGTCAAGAAAGCCGAATAGCAAGAAAACCCTCGTCGCCTTGGGTCAATAAGGCGGCCCGACATCTTTTCCGGGGAATCCCTGACGCCTGGGTCAGGGCATCTTCCAGAGCCTCCGCCCGGAAACGGGGGCTCCGGAAGGCGCAATTTAAAGCCGGAAAGGATATCATGACCAACCACTTAGAAAACAACCAATCCCATACCCGCCAGGGCCAGTGCGTAGTTCCTCCTTTCTATGCGCATTGGCCCTCTTTCTCGTTGAGGGAAGGAGGCCGCCATGCCTAGGAAGAAACGCTATTTCGAGACCGGGTTCCGGTTAAGGAAGGCCGAGAAGGACGCGCTTCGTGCCCAAGGGCTCCACGTCTATTCCCGCCGCGATAATGGCAAGGAGTCGACCATCGAGCCTAACGTCGCCGTCGATTTCATGGGTACGCTCGTCACCAACTTCCCGATCCGCTTCAAGAAGAAGGGTCCCGACGCCTACACCATCTGGCGCGGCGACACCTACCTCAAATCCGTTGGGGCGGAGGAAGTCCACATGGTCTCCGCGTTGCATGGCAAGCGGAAGAAAGGAGGCAGGTGATGTTCTCCCGTAAAGGCAAGAAGAAGATCGAAAGCGTGCCCCTGGAACCCAATATCGCCGAAGCCAGGGCACTTGCCCATTCTAGGCAATCCAAGAGGTTCTCCGCGCAAGGCAACATCGCCTCCGCCAGATACCACGCAGAGCTCGCTAGCTTCATCTACAAGAACCGCATCGAGCCGACGCCGAAGCAAAGGAAGGCGATCTTCCAAAGGTCGAGGATCGCCCCTAACGCCCCGTTCAATAAGGGCAAAGGCAAGGGCTACGACGTCTACCCGCCTAACGACGGCGGGCCATCCATCCTCAAGGGGGTGGCGATCGTCAAGGGGCCCGACAAATGGAGCATGCGCTTCTCCTCCTTAGAGGAAGCCATCCGCTACGTCCGGGTCAACAACATCGGCGACCTCCCCGTCAGGGTGCACAAGAAACCATAAGGAAAGGAGGTGCCATTGATTGTCCATATCTCGGATCGAACCAAATTCAAGCGGAGCCATAGCTACGCGAGGAAGATGCTCTACACCTCCTCGGTATTCGGGGCCTCCTACGAGGACTTCCTGAGGATCCGCGGAGACCCACGCATCAAGAAAAAGTACGTCGTCTGGTACGAGAACCCAACCAGTCAACGCGATGGCCGCGTTAAACAAAACGCCAAATTCTCAAAGAAAGGCAGGTAACTGTGAATGCAAAAAAGCCGTTCAGGCCCCGCTCCCTAACCAAGCGGGCCCGTTCCCTCATCCGAGGGGAAATCACGCATTTCTATGGGCCGACGATGACCGGCTCGCGTAAGAAAGCCATCAAAGTCATGGAGGCCGACGCAAACAACTACAACTGCGGCGACTTCCCCTCCAAGAAGCACACCGACTGGCAGAAAGGCTCGGGCCTAGTCGACGCCGGGTGCTTCCGCTGCTACCACGACGACCAAGCCGAGTTCCTAAAGCAGATCTACGGCGACAAGGTCAAGAAGTGGCCGGGCGACAAGATCCACAAGACCTACGCCTCCCTCATCGGCCGCGAATACGCCGCCATGAAGAGGAAGGCCGGGAAGAAAGGGGGTAAGCGATGAGCAAACGCAAACCCACCCCCAAGGTCAGAAAGACCTACGTCCTCGCCTTCTACGGGGCGAACGGGCAATACCGCCAGGCCTACTTCCAAAACCGCGACGAAGCGCTCCGCGTCCAAGGTCGGATGAGGGCCACCGGCAAAGCCACGAACCTCAGCTTCTGGATCGACGGGGCGGAGATGGTCAGGCTCGCAAGGCTAGGCTACCGCTACGACTCAAGGACCGATTCGGTCGTCAAATCCCGCAACGCCAAAGGCTTCGTCAAAGAAGTCGACGCGATGCCCGCATCCAAGAGGGAATCGATGTTCCTCGACTACCGGAAGTTCCGCACCTCCGACGACGTCGTGAAGTTCCATCAGTCCCATCGGAAGAAGGGAGGTCGCAATGGCTAAGCGATACAGCGTCTTTTCCAGGAAGCACAAGCACATCCCCCTGACCAAGACCGACTACGTCAAGTCCGGCGGCAAATGGAAGCCCATCAACGTCGAGCACGACGTCATCTCCGACGAGCAGGCCGGCTGGATTCTCGGAAGCGCGGGGCTCCCTTTCGAAAGGAGCCACCGTTTGGAGAAGAAGGACCGTTACGGCCATAGCCATCCCTACGACACCTTCTCCTCCATCTCCCCCGACGGCAGCCAAAAGACCCAATGGTCCGTCGACTACGCCACCGGGGACCGCAACTACTCGAAGCTCGTCCGCAAGTCCTACTACGACAGGATGCGGCGCAAGAAGAAGGGAGGCAGACGATGAGCAAGAAATCATCCCGACGCCGCTTCTTCTACTGGCGCTATCGCAAAGCCCATCCCGAGAAGTTCCCCAAGAAGGGACTCGGAGGTTACTACAAACCCCTTTCCAAAGAGGAGGCCGCGGTGGCCAGGAACGCGGGCGTCAGCAACGACGAATACCGCTACGAGCAGGCCTGCAGCTGGGCGATCCTCATGGGCGAGCAATTGCCCGACAAGAAGCAGTTCATGGCCGACCTCGCCGCAAGGAGGGCAAAGCGATGAGCTACTCCAAGAAAACCGCGCGCCGCCGCTACTTCTATTGGAAGTACCGCAAGGCGCACCCGGAGAAATTCAAGGCCGACAAAGGCTTCAAGAAGAGGGCCGACACCATGCAGAAGATGGGCGCTTCCAAAGGCGCTTCCTCCTTCCTCGCAGGGTTGGCGGGAGGCGGCAAGAAGTTCCGCATCCGCTACGGCTACATCGACGAGAACGACCTCGGCTCCGACAAGGACTCCAGGGTCACCGTCCCGGTCAACGACATGCAGATGGCGCTCGACCAATACAACGACATGGCGTGGCTTAGGACCCGCGACAAAGGCAAACGCCGCTTCATCCGGATCGAATGTTCGTCCGATGGCGGCAAGACCTGGCCGACGAAGCTCTTCCACGACTGCCAGCACTAAGGAGCCAAGACATGACCATCAGCGAATACCTGAAACGCCACAAAGGGAAATGCCTCAAGGCGAATTCCTTCGAGCAAGCGGACGCGAACTACCTCGTCACCTGGAGGATCCCACCCAGGGAATCCAAAAGGCAGGGAAGGCCCGTGATCCGCGAGCAAAGGGTCTGGGGATACGAGACCCTCAAAGAGGCCGAGGCCACAGCCAAGAAAATCAAAGGCTGGGGCGGGAGCCACATCCGCATCCACAAAGTCAAACATTCGAAAGGAAAACGATAAACCATGAAATCTTCAACCAAAACCGCATTGATCGTCGTCCTCGCCGTGGTCGCCGCCGGTGGCGCCCTCGCCGCTGGCTACGGCCTAAGCAACACGTTCCACGGCTGGGTCGACGACAACGTCCTCCACAAGGACACCGCCTACTACCCCAAGGGATGCGTCAAAAACGACGACGGCACCATCACCGTCAAGACGAGCTTCGCCCATACCGACAAGTCGTCCATCCCCTACACCGGAGGCGGCACCTACTACACCATCCCCGACTTCGAGGTGGCCCAATACGTCAACTCCAACGGCTGCATCCGCGTCGTCAACTCCCTCTTCAGCAACGGTGAGATGAGAAGCGTGATGCTCGTGAGCCAGGACAGCACCGTCTACCTCGACCTCCTGGCCGAGCAACAGGACGTGCACGCCGTCGACGTCAAGTTCTACAGCGACTACGACGAGGGCCTCGCCAAGGAGAAGGGAGCCTTCTTCTACGCTCCCTACGCCAACGTCGAGGACGTCGACCCCGTCTTCACCGCCAAGGCCAAGAACGACGACTCCATCGAGATCACCGTGACCTACGTCCCCAAAGGCGCCAAGTACACCGGCGACAAGAAGGCCAGGAAATCCACGCAAAGTGAGGCAGCCACTTCAAGCGCTGCCGCCAACTAAGGAAAGGAGGACAAGATGTCCAGAAAAAACAAAAACAGCAAAGGGAAGACCCTAGCGGTCCTCTCCGTCGCCCTGCTCCTCGGCGCGGGCGTCACCACCGTCGGCATCGGCTCCGGCGGCTTCCAGAACTGGGACGTCCAGACCTGGTTCAACCAAAACGCCGAAGAGCCCGGCAACATCGACGCGAACATCGACGCCCACGGCATGAAGGTCCGCAAGCTCGCGACCGTCGAGAACCAAGACGGATCCGTGAGCCAGATCTATTCCTATTCGGTCACCCCTAGCGGCGCGACCCGCAAGGAAATGACCATCTCCGTCGCCTGGAACGGCGAAACCGACGCGGCGATCGCCGACTTCATCACCGCCGAGGTCGATTCGCAAGCGCAGACCTTCACCATCACCAAGAAGGCCGACTTCGCGACCCAGGCCAAGGCGACCATCCGCGCCGTCTCCGCCCAAGGCGTCTACGCCGACATCCTCATCGACTGCAAGCAGGTCTTCCTCGGCTTCAACCAGAACACCACGCTGAACGCGGTCAAGAACGTCGACGCCGACCACGCCATCGGTCTCGCTTCCATCAAGGAGGCGTTGGCCATCCAGGCGGGCGGCAACAACGTCAGCTCCACCTACACCATCGCCCTGACCGGCGGGTATACGCTCGGCAACCTCAGCTTCGGTAGCCCCAACTACGTGATGGGCAACGCGCTCGACGCCATCGCCGACGCCGGGATCACCGAAACCAGCGACTTCTCCATCAAGGCCAAGGACCTAAGCGTCGACTTGGGCCTGTCCGACATCCAAGGGCTCGTCAGCGGCGACTACGCCAAGTTCGGGGAATCCAAGGTCCAGGAAATCGAAGGGAAAGCCTACTTCGGCCTCTCCTACACGATGACCGGAACCCTCAGCCGCGAAGGCCAGTCCACCAGCGTCACCGCCAACATCACCGCGGTGGCCGCGACCTCGCTCCTCTCCTTCGGCTCCACGCCCAGCGCCATCGACCCCGAGTCGAGCCACGTCGTCTTCAACGACAGCGAAGGCTCCAGCTCTCAAAGCTCCGAGCAGCCGCAGGAGGTCACCTACCGGTACTTCCTCGAGCGCGCTGGCAATTCCGATCCGGATTCCGAGGTCCTCCAGACCATCGAGATGCACGAGTACCAAGACACCGGCTGGTTCGTCACCGACACATACGACATCCAATACGGCCAGGCCTTCCGCGTCCGCATCCACGGATCGGACGACACCGACGAATACTCCAGCGAGAACTTCGCCTGGGGCAACACCAACGGGGGCGGCTTCTTCGCCTATAGCCCCGATGGCAATGGGTGGGACAACGCCACCCAGGATCTGGGAGGTGGTCTCTACTACGTGAAACTATGATCCATCCAGAGCGCATCGTCCACAAGCCCCGCCTCGACGAACCCATCTTGGGCATCGAGGCGGTGAACCCCGACCACACGGTCACCAGGCTTCTTAGGAGCGAATGCCTTAATGAAGCCGACTACAACGCGAAATTCGCCTACTTCTACGAGTTCGCCACGGAGGTCACGTTCCTCCAGTCACACAACATTCAAGGAGATATACATGAAAACCAATAAATCGCTTCTCATCGGACTTCTTGGAATCGCCGTCTTAGGGCTTGCATCGTGTTCCGCGATGGACAACGTCCGCGGCTGGTTCGAGAAGGACGAAACCTCCGCCCACCCCGTGAAGGGACAGGCGGGCCACTACTACCTCGTCGGCGACAAGAGCTTCGCCGGCCAGGAGAACCTCGCCTGGAAGGTCCAAGGCGGCTATGAGGCCACCGAGGACAAGAACGGCACCGACCTCGCGCAGTTCCTCAACGTCAAGATCAAGAAGAACACCGCCGTCAAGATCCTCAAGTTCGTCGACGGCGACAACGACATCTGGTTCGGGGACCTCGGGGCCACCTACGACTTCTGCGGCGTGGTCGATTCCAACATCACCTTCACCAAGGAAGGCACCTACAACTTCTACCTCAACTCCTCCAGCGTGATCTACATCACCGCGATGGGGGAATGATGGACGGCTGGGCCATCGCCCTGATCTCGACGGTCGGGGCGATCGGCGCCTTCGCGGCGCTCCTGTTCCTATGGTGCTGCCTGAAGGTTGCCTCCGACGCCGATGACGAGGACCTCGTATGAAAAGGTTCCTCATCGGCTTAGGCCTCACCGCCTTGATCCTAACCGCCGCCTTCGCCCTGTCCCTGCTAAACGACGGGGCGAGGGAATGGCTCTTCAATCTATTCAGGAGTTAAACACATGACCAAAACAATCTCACTCATCGCCGGCGTAACCCTTGCAGTTTTGGGCGCCGGCACCGCCGTCGGGGGCGTAATGGCCTCCGGCGTTTTGGCCGATAAGGTCGTCGAGAACCAAGCCCAGTACTGCACTTTGGGAGACGGCACGATCCACGTCGTCGCCTTCCCCAAGAAATCCCCCTTCGGCGCGAAGAACGAAGTCGAGCTCCACGCCAGGATCGCGGACAAAAACCTCGACCAGCCCTACGGCGTCGTCATCACCCCGAGCAGGTTCGCTGGGATGGGCTACAAGAAGGCCCTCTCCTTCGTCCCCGACTTCGGCGACGACAACTATTTCTACTTCGACTTCGGCAAGTACTGGCGCGACGTCTTCGAGCCGATGGGCGCGCGCTCCCTGGAAGAGGCCGCCCTTGACGGGGAGGGAATCTCCATCGAGCTCTTCTCCACCAATTCGAGCGAATCCGATTCCTACGACGTCTGGACGGAGGCGATCTGGCTCTCCAGGTCCCCCTGCCTCACCCAATTGAATTTCGCCGCGAAGGAAGGCAGCCAACCCGAGGTGAAGACCTTCGAGGTGGGCGCCTGCTCCCTCTCAAGGGCCTACGCCGTCTCCGCAAGCCTCAGCATCCCCGGATGGAAGTTCGGCGACGACGCGAGGTTCCTCGACCTCAGCGACGAAAGCGAGGCATCCAAGGCGATCCAGAACGAGGTGGCCGCCTATGACATCGAGGGCAGGTACGAATACGCCTTGGGCTCCCACGGCATAGCCGTCTGGGGCGGAGAGGTGCACGAGTTCACCACCCGCGACATCGAACTTACCCTCGGCGAAAACCTCGACCTCGTCTTGGGTTTGTACCACAGCGAGTCCTGGGGCAACGGCAGCGACTGGACCATCGACAGGGCCAGGGTCTTCAATACGGACAAGAAGTATTACAAGTACTCCTACGCCCAATGGGCCAGCGTCACCGAGACCGCCCTCCAGCTCTTCTATAGGGGGAAGTCGGCATGAACGCGCTTAGCCTTCTGTTCGCGGGCATCTCGATGCTCGCAAGCGGCTCCCCGCTTATCCGCGAGGCCGCCAATTCCGGGAGCATCACCGACATCGCCCAAAGCTCCGTCGGAGCCGACCTAAAGGCGCTTACGAAGTTCGACGGCTACGGTGACCTTCTCCCCTCCCAATCCAATTCGCTTTATAGCGACTTCCGCTACATCGCCACCGTCGCCGATAGCGGCAACGTCTATTCCTACGTCGTCTACATCGGGAGCGAGGCCAAATCCTGCGCCACCTACGTCGACGTCGACGGGAAGAAGAACACCAGGGTCGGGAGCCTGATCTCGGGCCACCAGTCCGGGAAATGGTTCTTCGGAAAATACCAGCACGCCAACGCCTATACCTTCCAGGCCGACCAGCGCCACGTCGTCACGGTGAAGAGCTTCTCCGCCGGCGGCAAGCAATGGGCCGGGCTCAATGCGGAGGAGACCTTCGTCGACTCCGCCTCCGGCAAGAACGACGTCTATTCCTATTACGAGGACAACTGGGTCGTCATCTCCAAGAAGGCCGTCAAGAAGCAGGTCCTCCCCTGCGAGTTCAAGGGGGACGAGGACTGCATCAAGGGCAAGACCTGGGACTACGAATGGGGCTACACCAACGCCCTCCACGACGGCGAGTTCGCCTATGGCGCGGCCGAACTCTCCTGGTGCCTCTTCGACATCGGCTCCTCCTCCGACGTGCAGACGCTCGAGCAAGCCAACGTCATCGGCATCGACTTCTCCTACGACCTCTACGAATACGAGGTCACCTCCTATATCCATTCCATCGACGGCATCCCCATGAGGTGGAAGGGATACCACGACGAGGTGGAAAGCGAGTTCTGGATGAACGGCGCCACCGCCGGCAACTGGTCCGTCTCCCCCTCCACCTTCGACTCCGAAGGCGGCAAATCGGAAAAACGCCCTATGGGCGAAAACGGCCTCGCCGCCATCGAGAAGCACGTGGATCTGACCGATTACAAGGTCGATCCCGTCGCCTACAGGAACACCATCTTCGGCTGGTCCTGGAGCCAGACCTACGACTACCAAATCAAGACCATCCAGAAGCTCGATACCGCCTCCCTCAACGCCCTTGAGGACGGCGCCTTCAAGGAATGGTGCAAGCAGGAATCGGTGTCCTCCTACGACTACGCCTTCCTGATGGACTACTCGATCCAGCTCGTCAAGTACTGGCGCGCCAAGGACGGATGGACCTTCTTCACCAACCACATGAAGGAGACCGTCGTCGCCCATGACGCCATCTGCCCGCAGATCTACCGCATCCGCTTCCGCAAGGACAACGGCTCGACGATGGACTTCAAGGTCGCCGACTCCACCAACAACGTCGAATACCTCCACGACGACTTCGTGGTCAATCCCAACGGCGAATTCGTCCTCGAGTTCCTCGGGGCGAGGGTCGACGCCGACAAGGTCAAGAACGCCCTCATCATCGCCGGAGCGGTGATCGGCGGCATCTTCCTCCTCATCGGCACCGTGAAGATCGTCTCCTTCGTCTCGGCTATAAAGCCCAAGAAGAAAGGCAGGTCCAATAAGGATGACTGAGCGCAGTGCCTTCAAAAGGCATCGCGTGCTGAAAGTGCTGGCCGTCGCATTGATGGCTGGCGCTTTCGTCTACTGCCTTGGGGCGATAAAGCCCTTCGTGGACGCGAGGAACATGTCCTTCGAGGATTGCCCCGTCTACTTCGTTAACGGCGGCGACTTCGTCCGTATCACCGATTCAGGTCATGGCATCTATTCCGTAGGGGATGCCGAGCGCGACCTATTCTCCTTCACCTACGACCGGGGGACCTACTTCTGCCAGTGCGACGGGCAGTCCTGGAAGATGAGGTTCGCCAACGAAAAGGACATCCTCGACCTCAGGTCGGGGACCTATCTATGGGGTACAGCGATATGAAGATAAACAAACTCGAACTCTCCTACCGGCTCTTCGCCTTGGCCATCGTTATCGGCGTTGTAGCCTTCATCGGCTTCGCTTTGCCCTATGCGTTGCCCCGCCTAATCATCAGCGGGAGGTACTTCGGCCAAGCCATCGGCGGCATGTTCGTCCGTTTTGGCAAGGGCGAGGCGAGCCTCCCTTGGCTTACTCCCGAGATCGGGGCTCTTAAGCCCATATCCGACGCAGTAATGGAGCCGGATTTTCCTGCTTTTTGGGAGGACGTCGTCTTCTCCTTGCGCCTATTGGTGACCAAGGAAAGCGCGGTGATGTCCTCGATGAGGATCGTGGATTTCATGCTGCAGCTATTGCGCTGGATCCTCTTCCTGCCCGTCATCGCCATCCTCGCCAAGGTGCTCTTCAACCAGCTTTTCAAGGACAAAGGATTGTCCCCGAACGACGAATCGGGAGCGCTGACCGCCTACCGCAAATACGTGAGGCGGCCTTTGTCGTTCCTGCTCGGCTGGTTAAGAAATTCATGGGCTTATTTCCGACAGACGTTTTTATTCATTCCATGCGTCATCGCGCTTCTGATCGGCATGAACGCCCTATCAATCGTCGTCGATTTCCTCGGGACCTATTTCTGGTTCTTCTCCAGCTTCGACATGGTCGCCTTGGGGGATTTCCTCGTGGCGACGCTATTGACGTTATGGATAGGCCTAGGCTGGATGAGGCCGTGGATGTGGGTCGTCTTGGC
Organism: Bacilli bacterium; assembly: GCA_017445245.1. GTDB lineage: Bacteria > Bacillota_I > Bacilli_A > RFN20 > CAG-826 > Alloenteromonas. The sequence continues at coordinate 29,077 of JAFSUM010000037.1, forward strand.
GTACCTGCTCTTCTGCAGGATACGGACCAACATGGGAGAGCAGCGTCTCCGCCACCTTCTTTCCGTCGACAAGCGCGTCGTCGGGGAGAACACCGGCGTATTCAACTTGATCCTCGGGAAGATGAGGGCTTCGAAGACCACCATCCTCGTCTCGATGGCCAGGATGACGGACCAGATTTACCACGAGGAGGCGCTAGGGAACATGGAGGAGGTAGCTTCGCTATTCCCCGAATTCCCCTTCGTCAAGCTCGAAAGGGCCATCGTCCAGCAGGACCGCTTCGGGAACATCCATAACCGCATCCAATGCGCCGACTTCGTCACGCGCTGTTTCGACGTGGCTGCCAATCGAAAGGCACCGCATTTCCCCTTCGGCTACGTGGGGCCCTTCTTCGTCGACGGTGGCAACGTCATCCGTGACCTCGAATCCTGCCTGAAGATCTACGCCGAGTCCTATTGGCTCTATTACCACGATAGCCCGTTGATCGCGGGGAACATATCCATCCGCACCGATGGGCTCAAGGCCGATAGCGGCCATTTTCCCCTATGGGACTTCGATTCGCTTAACCGCCCGTTGCCCGACCTTCGGTCGGGGAACACCTGCAAGATCCTCGACTGGAACATGGCTAGGCTTGGCAAGAAGGTCGACGCGGACGAGGATTACTCGCTCGCCCTGGACGGGTGTGTGCTCGCCGTCAGCGAGATCGCCAAGGAGCGCGGCAACAGCCTCGACAACGCCATCTACAAGAAGGACGACGCCGAGGCCAACCCCAAGAACGACTACTTTGACGCCACCCTCAAGATGGGCGGCCATTTGGCTTACGTCGGAGGCAAGCCCTTCTTCAAGGTCATCAGCGACGACCAGCGTTCGGGTTCCGTAGGAAGCAACCTCGTCGACGTCGCGGAGACCATCTTCACCGTCGATAGGAACCGCATCAGGGAAAGCATCGCCCTCCCCTTCTTTTGGATCGAGCCGATGGTGCTCGGATGGCTCAACGCCAAGGCTACCGCTTTCTACGAAAGGTGGCGCAACTGCAGGGACGACAAGACCCTCGTCAGCCATTTCATGTTCTGGCTCATGGGTTATACCCACCGGCGCCTGAGCAAGGTCTATAACCGCTACGGCTATAAGGAATGCAAGATGGCCACGAACACCAGCGATTCGCTCGGTAACCTCAATTCGACCGGCGACGTCCCCTACTACGTCCTCTTCGCCGTCGATTACGCCTACCGCTTCGACTCCGCTTCCTTCTCCGGTTTCCTAAACCACGGCAAGGAAACGGCCAAACAAGGGTTCTTCGATCTCCCCTCCTTTGGAGGAATCACCGCCACCAAGGAGGAATTCGAGAAGGAGAACAGCTATTTGGTGAGGTTCCTCGATGACACGCGGAAATAGGCCATCGCGGCCTAGGGGCCAAGCACCGCCGTAAGGAAGCGGCTAGCGGCGTCAGCCGCCCCTGCCATAAACGCTGGCGACCCGTGTCGAGGTCGCCTTCAGGCGCAAGCCTGTCAGGTCTGCGGAAGCAGACAAAACGATTGCCGGGCAATGGGGCCCCAAGAAGCGACAGCTTGGGGCCCGCCTGGCGGAAAGGAGGCCGCTATGGCCAATAACGAAAAAGAAACACAAACCATCAAGGCGCAATCTGAAGCGCCAGCCTCCCCCGCGCAACCCGCGCAGGGGTTAAGTAACACCCCAACTAGGTGGGCAAAACCAATTGAGCAGACGAAGTCTGGCCTTCCGATGTTCAATTGCTGCATCGACTACCTCAAGGTCACGTTCGTCGGCAGCTTCTTCCCCGAGAAGCACAGCATCAAAGAATGGTATCCGCTGCTTGAGGCATACGGAGTCAATCCGGAAGAGTTCACCGTGGAAGGTGGAATAAACAACTACCAGAGGGGATACCTCTTCTCGGAATTCATGCACATCGCTGCAGGCGGCAACGCCACCAAGCAAGGCGGGACGGACAACGAGACGTTCTCGGTCGAGCTCAAAGGCGAAGGATGCCGCGAGTTCGAAAGAAGGATCCGCCAAGCCAATGCGGAGAAAACCAAAGAGGAGATCAGCGAAGCCGTCAGGCTTGGCTGGAAACATCTTCTCAACACGATCGCCGAGTTCGGGGGCAAATGCACCCGCATCGACCTTCCTACGGACGATTTGTCGGGGTTCATCCCCTTCGAGGAGCTGAGGTATCGACTCGAAAACCACATCTACGTCGCGACAATGAGGACATTCCTCCCTGACGATGACCTCCATCAGTCCGAGGAGGCGGAAGTCGACTCGAAGTTTCCCTTCCTTAACGAGGCCGAATTCAAGCCGCGTAGGACCAGAAGCAGGAAGGGTGGATACACCGCTACTCTCGGGGGAAGAAGCAATCTGCAGCTTGTCATCTACAACAAAGCCGTAGAAAGGATGCGCAATACATTGGGCATCGTCAACGTGCCGAGCTGGATCCGTTACGAGTGCCGCTATTACCACGAGAACGCCGAAGAGATAATGACCGCCTTAACGGCTTCATTCGACGATCCCGACCCTTGTGCCTTCAACAAGTTCTGCGTTGGATGTTTGGCAGGTATCATCGAATTCAAGGAAAAGAAGGTCAAACAAATGTCCCACGGCACAACCTGGAAACGCTGGAAGGAGTTCCTCGACAACGTCAAAGCGATTCCCTCCATTTCTCAGCACCGCGTGCCCTCGACCGTGCAAAGCAATGCTTTATGGCTTAACGCAGACGCGAGCAAGTCCATCGCGAGGATCTGCTACTGCTATCCGGAATTGACGCTGGACCTCTTCTACGCCCTCCTCAAGGACGGGATCAGCAAGTTCGACAAGAAGGACCTCTTCAAGATCAACAACCAGCGCATGGAGGAAGGCCTGTCGAAATATCCAACGCTAAAAGAAGCGACGGATGATTTCAGCACCAGATTTCATGCCAAATACGGCGAAATTCCGCCGATTCATTCTAAAATTGAGGAATTGCTCAAGGCTGACGTCGCTAAGCTTGGCGGCGTTAAATACAAAGCTGATGACGTGGAAGGAGATAAGCCAACCGCGAAAGAAACAAAGCCTGAAGTAAAACCTGAAGGCGAATAAAAGAAAAAGACCGTGTCGGGTGATCAGTCCGATGCGGTCTTTGCTTATTTCTTGCCTTTTAGGAATCGCAAGACAAGGTTGAAGTTGTTTCCAGTCCTATCTACGTCAGACGGATAGGCCGAGAATAAATGGAAGCCTTTTTCGAACAAACTCTCTACGTAATGTTTGGGCGAACCTTGTACTTTTACGTTTACTAGGTCCGTGTCATCAACGTTAATCGAATCGCCTTCGAAATGTATGATGACGGTTTTAACTTGGATGCCGTCTTTTTCCATCAAGCGAAGATATTCGTTCATCCAGAAATGGGCCTGTTCTAATGCGTTATTGGTTTTTCCAACGACATAGTCGGCTGCCAATTCTTGGGCGCTTTGGAACCCTTCTTCTTTTTTGGTGTCCATCGTTGCTCCTTTCTGAAAGCTTTGCCAAGAAACGTCGTGTAAGTCATGGGCCCCTATGAGACAATATCAGGCGCTTGGCGAGTATCGCTTCCGTAACCATTTTCAAAAGAAATGATTTAGTTAGAAGGCCGATAATTGTTCGGCATTGTTTATTTTGTTCGGGAGGTCCGTTTATGGCCGATGAAATCCAACTTAAACTTGTGGGCAGCTTTATTCTCGATTCCTTGTGCAGACATAAACTGCGAAATTCCTATTCGGACGATTTTATAGGGAAAAGAGGCTCTGTATCCGACGCGGATGTCTTGGAAGGACTAGCGAAAATCTTTGACCCTTCTTTTCAAAGGGCAAGGAAAACCAGGACGATGGTTTCCAACTGCTCTGAATACCGGCATGGTTCATTAACCGTTAGCGGATGGCTGGATTTTGATTCCGATTCTTACATTAAGAAGGCCACCGATTTAATTAAGGGGGATTATGAGGTCGCTCTCAACCGTATAACGGAACTTTGCCATCGTTTGTTAGAGGAGAAATACGATGCATTTGCCAGAATAGGAAGATCCTTGCTTACGATCATTACGTCGGATCCAACAATCCCGGATACTGATGACTTCTACATTCTTGAAAACGGAAGGCCTATTAAAAAGGCCGATATAAAGCCGGGTGGAGCCTACTGCTTTGATTCGGTTCTTTTGGGGTCATGGTTCTATTGCATTTCTCATAAAATTCGTAACGAAGAAGAAAGAGAACTTGTCAAAGAAATGCTGGATTGCAGCGTCCTCATCTCAAAAATGGGCGGTTTTGAAAAGACAGTAGTCGAAAAGAGGGATTGGGATTCAGAAGCAATCCTAGTTCAGAAAAGGCTAGACGACGAAAACGCGCTTCGTAGATTGAGAACAAAATTCAACGGCTATTTGAATAATGTCAAAACAAAGTATTCAAGTTTGCGAACGCTTTTGTTTCCAGACTCGTCATTGCCCTTTTATTCGATTTACACGCCAAATCATATTTATACGTATACCGGTCATTATATCGGCAGTTTTCCCGAAGGGACTTTTGGGGATATTCCCGAAGATAAAAGGTTTCGGAATTCATTCACTAGCGGGCTTTCGATAAGAAAACCGTCAGCAGAGACGATCCTTTGCGCAGTAGGGACGAAGGCCATTTTGATTGGTGCTCCGGGCTCTGGAAAGTCGATGATGGCACGGCACCTCCTTCTGGACTCCATCAATCGTTTTAACGATGACTTGCTTTTGCCGGTATATGTAGAATTGAGGGAATACCGGGACTATTCAAAAAACTTCGAAGATTTCATTTTTGAGCACATAAAGCGTTACGACGATTCTGTTAGACCGGTCATTACCGACGATGACATCAAAGATGCCGCAGGTCATGGGAAAGTTTTCTTCATCCTGGATGGGCTAGATGAGATCAAAACGGATTTGCAGGATAAGTTTTTAAGTGATCTTGAGCATTTTTCCGATAGTTATGGACTATGCCAAATGATTGTAAGTTCTAGGCCTGACGTGCTTAGAAGGACGTACGCTTTCAGCCATTACTCAAATGCGTATATTGCTCCTTTTGAAAAAGAACAGGCACTCGAAATGGTGAAGAAAATCAACTACCCCGAGAACAAAGTAGAAATAAAGAACGACTTCCTTAAGCTCTTGGACCAAACTTTGTTTGATACGCATCGAGAATTTGCTGAAAACCCACTTCTTCTCTCGATTATGCTTTTGACATTTGAACGTTATGGCCGCGTCTCTAGCAAGATGCACGTTTTTTATCGCGAGGCTTATGATTCCCTATTGGAAAAGCACGACGTTGCTAAGGGGCTATCTAGAAGCCTTCATTCGGGAGTTAGTAAATCAGTTTTCACGAAGGTATTGGAAACCTTCTGTAAAATAACGTATATCGAGCAACAGTATTCCTTTGACCACGTGTCATTCGAGAGGAGTTTCAATCACACAAAACGTTTTATGAATTTGAGTGTGCCGATTGAAGCGAAGGATTTCCTAAGGGATCTTACCGATAATATTGGCATCGTCTTAGAAGAAGGCCCGCGTATCGATTTCATTCACAGGTCATTCCAAGAGTATTTCTGTGCCTCTTACCTTAGCAAAGCCGACGACGAGGAAATAGCGAATGCCGCCTTGCAGATCGACCAAAACATGAATCGAGGGGACCAAGCGCTTTCCCTTTTCTGCGACATGTGCCCGGATCTTATCGAAAAAGACATCTTTTTGCCTTTTCTCTTATGCTGGTTCGATGGGAAAACCCCGGAGGAACAAATTAAGACGTTTATCCTTGAGTGTTATCCGTTTATTGAATCCTATGCAGGCGATGCTCTTAAGCTTGATTGCGAACCCACGGCGCCTTCTTCTGTTATCTATCAAATGATTAAAAGGTATCTGGGTTTGCCTGATTGCGTTATTTCTTTACCCGTGGATGAGGATTTCGTAACGGAATCGTTCGCTTATATTCTGAAGGATGACGAATTAGTACTTGAGTCTCTGGGAGTAAACAATTTTCCGTTAGTTGACGAAAACGGTAACGTCATAGATATTGCTACAGGTTGGCGAAGCGAAATAGATACATATGAATTAATGAACGGAGAGGATTGCGAACTTAAGAAAGCGATTTGCTCCGGCGCATTCTACGAAGAACTTCAGACTGTTCTTATTTACATGGAATTACTGAAGAAAAGATACGCATAAAAACATAGCGTATCAAAATGCGGTACATGGATTTACAAATCTTTATCTATGCGAAGTTTTTATGCATATATGCTTACTTTAAGTTAATGTTTTCGAATTGTATAATATTCATATGAATATTTCCTACAACAAGCTGTGGAAAAAACTGATAGATCGAGGCTGGAAGAAAAAAGATCTCGTTGAGAGAACACAGATTTCTTCCGTGACTATCGCCAAGCTGGGAAAGAATTTACCCGTCAATATGGATGTCCTCATTCGGATTTGCGACGCATTAGATTGCGATGTTGGGGACATCGTGGAGTTTGTAAGATGAGCGGCCTTTTCGTTGACAACCATATCTTATGGAAAAATAACGAATCCAAACTGGCCCCTAGTCCGGTCGAACTGAGTGAACTAATCGCCATGAAGGATTCAATGGGCGATTTGCTTTCGCTTTCTGCGTCCGCCCTGCCGCTTTATCCGAAGGCAAAGATACTATTTAATCGTGACAACCATACTTTTAAGCTACATATTTCCTGTAATCATAAAGGGGCGGATATTGACGTTCCGTGCATAAACGGACGGTTCTCAAATTATCTAGTTTGTGGAAGTCTTTGGAAAAGGGTCGCGGGAATCGATGGTTTAAATCAGGCTATCCTCGACGAACACATTGATGACCCAGAGTCTTTTTCGATCGGGTCGTACCTTTCAATAAACAAAAAACTCGATTCGTTCTTCGCTGGTATTCCGTTTACAAACATATCGCAAGATGAGCTCAAAAATATACCTGAGCTAACTAGGGAAAACGCGGCAAGCTTTATTAACGCTAAGTTATATAGATATCAAGAAACCGGACTCGCTTGGCTCGATTTTATGAGTTCCTCCCAATGTGGCGGAATTCTCGCCGATGAAATGGGTCTCGGGAAGACTTTGCAAATAATATCCCTCGTTGCATTAAAGATTAAGGAAGGATCTAACGGTCCATTTTTGATTGTTGCTCCAGTTTCTTTAATTGAAAACTGGAGGCGAGAATTTAAAAAGTTCGCGCCCCAGGTAGAAACTTATATTCATTTCGGGGCTTCTAGAACTGGTTATTTTAAAAATTTGGAAGCTCATCAAGTAGTAATTACGGCTTATACAACCTTAGTTAATGACCAGAGTGTATTTACCCCGATCAAATGGGAATGCGTGTTTTTAGATGAGGCTCAAGCAATAAAAAACCCTAGTGCCCAGCGCACCTTGGCAGCAAAAAGTTTGCAAAGGAAATCTTCATTTTGCATTTCCGGTACGCCTTTCCAAAACCATATGTTAGACATTTGGTCGTTGGTAGATTTCGCGATGCCTAACTATTTAGGCTCGAAATCGGATTATCTCACACGTTTTGAAGACGATTTGGATGGGGCGCGTCAGATCGAGCCTATCATCACACCTATTATGTTAAGACGCACCGTAGAAGAGGTTGCTAATGATTTGCCAGATAAGATCTTGATTCCACAAGCGATTGTGATGGACTCTATAGAAGCTGACATCTATGAAAGAATTAGGCAGGAGACGCTGCGTGAATATGGCTCAAAGAAGACCGCTACGCTTCCTTTGATTTCGAGACTCAGGCAATGCTCGGCAAACCCCGTATTGGTCGACAGCGGATTAGGAAATGACCTGTCAAAATATAGCGCCAAATACCAACGATTATTAGAAATCATCGAAGAAATAGTTTACAAACGCGAGAAAGTCATTGTTTTTACTTCCTTCGTTCGAATGATTGAATTGATGCAAAAAGACTTGGCGATTAGGTTTGAGATTCCGACATATTCAATATATGGGCAAACCGAAACGAAAGAAAGACAAGCGATTATCGACCGATTCTCCGAAATCGATGGTTCGAGCGTGCTTATAATCAATCCAAACGCCGCTGGAACTGGTTTAAATATCGTTGCTGCAAATCACGTTATTCACTACACTCCTGAATGGAACCCTGCTACCGAAGATCAGGCGACTGCAAGGGCCTATCGTAGAGGGCAAGTCAAAAACGTGTTTGTATATCATCTCTTCTACGCGAACACTGTTGAAGACTTCATGGCCAATAAAATTGCTACTAAACGCGACATGATCGAGGAAGCTATAGTCGGAAGTAAAGGCGAGAGCCAAACGATACAGGATATCGTGGCGGCTTTGTCTTTAAGCCCAAAGGAGGATTCGCATGGTTAAGCAATCGATAAGTAAAGTTTTGACACCTAACGACATCGGCGAAACCGGAGGCCATCAAGCCGGTATGTGCATACCGAAGGAAAAAGAGATCCTCGATTTCTTCCCGCCGTTAGATAAAACGGTCAAAAACCCGAGGGAAACTTTGGATATTTGCACCGATGACGGAACATACATAAAGATGTCATTCATCTATTACAACGGCAAATTCTTTGGCGGCACGAGAAATGAGTACCGCCTTACTGGAATGACTAAGTATTTTAAAGAAAACGCCCTTATTAGCGGAGATGTGATTTATCTTTCGAAAGATGAGGCGGGAAACTACTCCATATCATTTAAAAAAGCGGACCAAAAGCAAACGAACGCTATTGTTATCACATCTACAAAATGGAAATCCATAAAATTACACGGAGGCATATAAATATGGAACGCGAACAGATTCAAGAAGTCTTGGCTAACCCTTCTGCCAAGAGAGTCATCGAAGGCCTAAGAGACACTGGGTACACCTTTGTAACGGCAATTTCCGATATTGTCGATAACTCAATCACCGCCGGCGCAACAAAAATATCAATCCACCTTGACCTTCAGGATAATAGGTTGGAACCGGTTGTCTATATCGTCGACAACGGATCTGGTATGTCCCCGGAAAAGATCGTTCCTGCCATGACATATGGCTCCACCGCAACCGCCGAGGACGATAAACTCGGTAAATTCGGACTGGGCTTAAAAACAGCTTCCACCGCCTTCTGCCGCGATCTGACGGTAGTATCAAAGGCGGATGGTTTTCCGATGACTAAGGCCGAATGGGATCTTGATTTCATCGCTTCAATAAATGAATGGAAATTGAAAATCACCGCTCCTACCGAAGAGGAAGTCGAAATACTAGAAGAAACAACTGGTCCCGGAGGCCATGGCACTCTAGTAAAATGGACCAAAGTTGATCGCCTGCTAGCGCACGAATACGAAAAGCGTTCTGCGGCAGAAAAAGCTCTCGCCGGTATAAAGGATCGTCTCAAGTTCTATTTGAGGCTTACATACCAACGTTATTTGGATGCGTCGTTTGACGACCTACCAACCACCGAAATATACGTCAACGGCGAGAGGGTTTTGCCATGGGATCCGTTTGGTCTGAAATTCGCTGGAACAACTCGGCTTCACAACGGAGAATCCACGAAAATCGGAATCGCGCTTCCCGATGGTTCTGAAAGTTATATCGTACTTGAGGGATATATTCTGCCAAGAAAGGACGAATTATCTGCGGAAGAGGCAAAGGAAGCTAAAATCAGCAATGATCTGCAAGGTTTTTACATTTATCGCGAAGGCCGCCTTATTCATTTTGGCGATTGGTTTGGGATGTACACAAAAGAGCCTCACAGCTCTTTGTTCCGAGTCAATCTTTCGTTTGGGAAAGAATTGGACACTCTCTTCAACGTCGATATCAAGAAATCGCGTATCCTATTAAACGAGCAACTTTACGATGCATTAAACAGGATTATTAATCCATGGAAGCGCGAGGCAGAGCAACGTTATCGCACGGGACGGCAGACGATCCAAAGCAATAATGCGGCTAGCGCGCACGAAGTCGCTGGAAGGGAAATTGAAAAACAATCTCCCGCTTTAGAAGCGCAAACCAAAATAGTCGAGACAGACCAATCAAAGGGGACCGCGGTGATTCAAAACCCTCAAGGTACCTTCGTGAAACGAATCGTCATTCAAGAATCGAGCGAAGGGAAGGGAAGAGTCATCCCGGTGCCAAGCATTATTGATGGTCTTCTTTGGCAGCCGACTCTTTCGAACGGTAAGCCTGCGGTAGAGATTAGCGAGAGCCATCCGTTCTACACAAAAGTCTATGGTCCGATCATCAAAAATAACCCGATTGTCCAGGGCATCGATTATTTGTTGTGGGCGATGGTTGCTGCCGAAAACGAGACCTACACAGACGAGGCTAGGGACTATTGCGAAGACTTTAGGAGAATCACTTCCGAAAAGTTAAGGAAACTCGTTAGAGACTTACCAGATCCGGAAGACGATTCGGATGAATAAGTATGAATTTTGTTGAGATAAGGCAGAAATTTGAAGAGGCTTTTCAAATATCTTTCAAGGCAGCGAAACATTCTGAGACAAGCTTTGAAATTGGGCCAGCTATCAATAATGGCTATTTATTCCGCTTGATCGTATCTTATGCGACGGAAGTACGTTTTACGATTAGATTCCAAGCCGAGTCGTTTGGTCTATCGGTAATTAAGTCAATGGCTGGAGCTTCACTTAATCAAAGGGTCGTTAGCGCCAGCTATTTCGGCATGCTTGAGAAACAGGCGTGTTCCGTAAATATTGTTTTTGACGGAATTAGCGGCGACGCAACCAATCCAACTCTTTGGCCAAACGAATGGAAATCTTTTTCATTGCAAGTTACGAAGAAATTAATCGCACCTTATCCAGGAAAAGATCATATTGAAGTTGCGTTCCCCTTCGCTTTAACAACAATGGCCGCTCTTCTAGCGCTTCTTCCTATGGAAGAAAGTGACTTGCCCAAAAAAGAAGATATCGAGGAAATCGGATCGCCAGAGCTAGAAGGAACAAAATATCAGGTTACGTTGAACAGATATGAACGAAGTGGCATAAACCGATCGCTTTGTTTGTTTATAAAAGGACATAAATGTGCAGTTTGTGGTATGGATTTCGGAAATGTGTATGGTCCCCTTGGCGAAGGTTATATTCAAGTCCACCACATTGTCCCCGTGTCGCAAATTGGGCCAGATTACAGAATCGATCCAGAGAAAGACTTAGTTCCTGTTTGTCCTAATTGCCACGCGATGTTGCATCGGAGAAATCCGCCACTAAGCGTGGAAGAACTGAAGGAGATTCTGGAAAAGAGGAAAAGATGAAGAGGTTAAAGTTTATAGATTTATTTGCCGGAATCGGCGGAATAAGAATTGCTTTTGAAAACGTTGGCTGCACTTGTGTGTTTTCATCAGAACTAGATAAAAAGTGCCAAGAGACCTATTTCGCCAATTTCGGCGAAACCCCTGTTGGCGATATCCGGTCTGTTGAAGAAAAAGGAATACCTAATCACGATATTCTCGTCGGTGGGTTCCCGTGCCAGCCTTTTTCTATTGCCGGTATCTCGAAAAACAGAAGTTTAGGACGAGAAACGGGCTTTGAAGATGAAACGCGAGGTACTTTGTTCTTTGAAATCGTTCGAATTATAAAAGCGAAGAGACCAAAAGCCTTCTTGCTTGAGAACGTTAAGAACCTGAAAACAAACGATCATGGAAGAACTTTTGATATTATCCTGAGTTGTTTTAAGGAGCTTGGTTATTCCTGCGATTTTATGGTTTTGGATGGACAACATTATGTTCCCCAACATCGCGAAAGACTAATCATGGTTGGCTTCGATCAGCGACGCTACGGCGAAGATGTTTCTTTCTCGTTTGAAATGTCGTATCCGAAAAGGAAACCTGCACTTGCCGATATCTTGGAAGCGGAAGTCGCTGATAAATACACATTAACCGACCATCTTTGGGAGTACTTGCAAAATAGAAAGGCCGCTCAGAGAGCTAAAGGAAACGGATTTGGTTACAGCCTTAGTCCAGTTGACGGCATCTCGCATACGTTGTCTGCAAGATATGGGAAGGATGGGTCTGAGATACTCATTCCACAGGAAGGAAAAAATCCGAGGCGGTTAACGCCGCGCGAATGTGCTAGGCTTCAAGGCTTTCCGGATTCCTTCAAGATTGTCGTGGGCGATGCGAGCGCATATCACCAATTCGGAAATTCGGTGGTTGTCCCGCTTATTCAAGACGTTGCAAAGCAAATGCTTGCCAAACTGAAGCTGCTAGAAATCAAGGGTGGAAGCGATTCATCGAAGTAATAACAATCGTTCCGCTTGAGACGTCGTCATATTTCTTAACGATCCCGGTGATTTCCTTACCGTGTTTTTCTATGAATTGCTGAGAAAGCTTTGTAAATGAAGCGAGCTCATGGTTGTTTCGCGGCGTCAATCGAACAATTTGGTTAATGGTCGAGTCCGACATGAAAGACTGTTCTGACTTGCCCAGTTTCGACGCTTCCGTCTTGCGGTAGGATAGCAATTCTACCTTGAGTCCGGGACGATAATCGCTGACAAACCTTCTGTCTGCTATTTGTTGCTCATCTCTACTGGGGCGATATAAAACGCTGCAATCGATTTTGTTCATGACCGAGGTCAATAGCGGAAAAGCGATCAACGAACGATAATAATTTGAATCACGAACAAAATTAGCTGCAGAGCCGCCTTGAGATCCTTTATAACGCTGGTATGCATTGTGTCCTTCGATCAATAGTTCATATTCGATTGAGCAGAACAAACGGAACAATTCATCCCGCAAATCCGAGTATTCGTAATCCGCTTTAAGGATCCGGGAAAAGCCAACATCTCTTTGTTCGATAAAAAACTGGATCTTTGCATGATCGTCTTCGGATGCGCGGACACATGGAATAAGTTGCCTGTTGTAGAAAGATTTCGAAATCAACAAAATCGCACCGACTTGATATAGCATAGCTACTTTGGCCAATTCAGGGCGAACAGGATGATACTGGCCTTTCTTATTTTTGGGACTTATCCATTCTTGGTAAGCCGAGCGAAGCAGAATGAGATCGCGGTAGAAAAAACCGGATGTTTCCTGGAGAAAAATGGCTCTATAAATTTGTTCATTCGAGAATAGTTTGCTAACGGAGTTTCGAGCCACCGTTGGATTTTGGAAAATGCCTGCATAGACAAGTTGTGCAACCTCATCGTTTGTAGCGCTTTGCCATATTTGCGGGTAGCGAACCTTGTTAATCCTATCGCCTCTTTTGACCTGTAAAAAGATCCCATGATCAGCAAACAGAGCCTTTAGGTGTTTTTGCTCTGGCCTATTCGCTATCAAATCTTTTGGTTTTATGGGTTTCTGGCTATTGGATGCCGCTGCTACTCCTTCTAAAAACTCCTCTGGGGTTTCGTCTTCAGCATGTCGTTCGCGAATGACCTTACACAAGACAGCAAAATCATGGGTAAAATCCGAATTACCAATGATGTTTGTCGTTTGACCGCCATTGACAATGGAGAAATTCTTAAGGTTAAGTTTGTTTCCTTCAATTGAATAGTCTGTACAGGTGATGATAATTCCATTATTGAAGTACCAAAAATCATCTGGATGTTTTTTGATTGTCTCTTCGATAGCTGCATCGATTTTTAAAGACTTTACATAAAACCTAAGGTTGCTAGCGAACAGTCCTTTCGTTCCTTTGCTGCGATATAAATCTCTAAGCGACATTGCGGAGATGGAAGAGACGAATGATTTTTCCGGGCCGTGATAAGAGATGTCTTTAGGGTCAAAAAGAACCAATGAGTCAGATTCAACGTATTTTTGTGGATCTTCAGCAGCGGAAATCTCTTCGATGATGTCATCACCACAGACTATATCGATTGACCATGTCGAAAATGGAAGTTCGAGTTTGCCCATTTTTCGTCTTATTTCCGCTTTTCTTTCAGGCGATAATTCTACGTTAGTAACGATCTTGAAAGATACAACGTCTGTCTCTTGGATTTTCGCGCATGCCGAGATCTCGGACTTGGGACATGTAGATTGATCAGGGTTAACAAACTCTTGAACAATTTCACGAGTCATCACGCTTAATGCTTCTATATCTATATCTGTTTTGTTCTTTAAATATAGAGGGCAGAGGACATCATATGTGGGCGGATCGTCATCAATGAAGAAAACAGCGCCGATGCGCGCTTTGTATTTTTCTTCCATAAATATAGACCGCTCCAAAGCTGATATATTTGCATCGTTGGCATTGATGTATCGGTAATAGCCTAAAACATACAACAATTTGATAGATGGCGAAGAAAACGGCGAGATAACTCCCGTCCCCAGATTCATTACTCGCTCGGCGATAGAATTGATGTAAAAATCGATTGTAACTGGCATAGCTTTGCTGGCCATATTTTACTAGCCTGTATTTATAGATCAATGGATTTGGCAGGAACAGCTAAAAGAATGACTAACGTTTTACGTTAGAATGGTCTGCGAAAATACCACTCTATCTGGCCCTAGGCAGCAATTCGAAGATTGGTTTCAGGGCGAAAAGCCGGAAACAATCGCGGCCACTAGAAGACGCCCTTCTTGCTCGGAACCACCACTACAGGTAGCGTGAAAGAGTTTTGCATTACCTAGGACGAGAAACCGCTCGATCTGAAGAAATCAATCGGTATTACTATATCTACCGACTTTATAACATTAACTCAGATTAACCAGTGTTTTACTTTATGAAGGTCGATCCTGCGAATTTCTTTTGGCTTAAGCCCTTCGTTTGGCTTGCAGCGTCCACTATTAGCCAAGGTTGTCTAGCGGATAAGGCTTCGGCCATCCTTCCGGCACTACTTTCGCAATCCTGCGGAGGGCTGCGATCATCTTCTTTGTCGCGGTGATCCTCGGGTGCCCGCTTAGGCGAACCGTCTTGTTGATTTCTGGATGCATGACACTGAATAGTTCGATTTCGTAATGGGTTTTCTCCCAGTCCTTAGGGATATCGGATTCTGGGAATTCGAGCACTTCGAATTCGGCGGCAATCGCATGCCAAATGTCAAACCAGACCGAGGTTTGCATCGCAACTCGATATTCTTCATCCATTACCAGGACGTTGTAGTAATGCTTCTTAAAATCAAAACCGCGCCCGTCGATGCGAAACTCTTCCCAGTATTCTTCAACTTTTCCGGGTTTTTTTACGGTAGCATCGATGTGGATTGATTTGATCTTCAGATCGTTAAAAGCAATCTTTCTTTTCATCTTGGCAATATTGTAATTGGCAAAAGGGTCACCATAAAGGATTAAAGAATAGATTGACAGTTTTTTAATCGTTTTTCTTGTTTCATATAATTGGTGGAATTTATCGGATTCCGAATGAAATGTTCAATTACAAAACCTGTTAAGTCCAAAATGGTGGAAAATTTTGAAATCAAGTTGTTATCGATGTTTTTACGCGAACTGATTTTGTAATATTTTTACTACGATTTTACTAAAAACGGCATTTTTTTATCGGCCGAAAAATCAAAAAAGTTCCGATGCCATCGAAGGAATCGGAACTTTTGTTGACAAATCTGGTGGCTGAGGGGGGACTCGAACCCTCGACATACCGGGTATGAGCCGGTTGCTCTAACCAACTGGGCTACTCAGCCATTGAGTGGTGGAACTTATCGGGCTCGAACCGACGACCCCCTGCTTGCAAAGCAGGTGCTCTCCCAACTGAGCTAAAGTCCCAGCCGATTATTTCCGTTGGACCGCTTAAGCGGCGTGAGTAATTATAGCCACGGGTCAAGTGGTACGCAACAAGAATTTCGAGGGCTTTTTGAGGCATTGCCTAAGGCAACGCTACTCCTGAAGCGTCCATCCTTGCTACAATGGAAAAACGATGAAAGACGTCTTGCCCAATCGCCGTTATACGAGCTTACGCAACCTCGTTATATTCTCCGCTATCGCCTTGGGCTATGTGGGAATTAGTATCGGCATCGCCCTGCTCCTATTCTTCCTAGGCGAAAAGGAAACCTATCCCCTTGGGGCGAACCTAGAGCAGCTCGCCCTGCAAATCGAACTCTATCACCTCGAAGAAGTCGCTGAAGGCGGCGATTACGCTTTTCTAATTAACGGGTCTTACCATTATTACCGGATCATCCCGATTTCCGAGCGCTTCTCCCATGCCCTATCCTCTTTCTTCTCGTTACGTTGGTCCGTGGCCACCTCGCAAGGGAATTTACCTTTGGTAGGTGTCTTTGCCACCGGGCTAAAGGGAACGTTGCTCGGATTACTCTCCCCGATGCTAGGATGTCTTCTCGCCTTCCCCTGCCGTTATCTAAAATTCGAAAAGATCGGGAAGGTCTTCTACCCTGTTCTCATCGCTATTTTGATCGCCTTGATCGTTCTAAGCGTCTTCTTTGCTCGCGCGATTTGGCTATCTTCCCTTTTGGTTGGTTTGGCCGCCTTTACGGGCATGAGCCGATTCGCCTTGGAAAAGGACTCGCTTTATGACTATCTAACCAAAGGCTTTCTCGCCATCGGCTTATGCTGGTTATGCTTTCATTTCGTCGGGTTCTTCTCTTCATCGGAAGATCCCTTGTATTGCCTTTCATCGTTATTGCGCCCCGCCTTTTCTGGCGGCGATAATCACACCTATGCCCTCGTTTTGTTCTTCTTGCTCGTTCTATCCGCCATCCCCTTTGTTCTCGGCTTTGGCTTGATGTTACGAAGAAAAAGGGACGACATTGAAGCCATCCCCGTAGAATAGTTAAATCTTCCGGTCTTTTCGGCAGGTGAAATAGAGTACCTGCCATTTTTCGATGAGCTTTGGCAAGGCCAAACGAAGCTTTTCCATATGCTCGTCATCAAGATGGACAAAGGGATCATCGAGAATCAAAAACGGCGTTTCCCCTTGGAACATATTCTCCGCGAGGGCCAGACGAAGGCAGGTAAGAACAAGCGTGCGCTCCCCGCTAGAAAGATGACCCTCGGGACGCTTCTTGCCACCTTCGGTAAAGGTTACGTTAAACTCGCGGTCGATATCGATACGCGCGCCTAGGACTTCTCCTAAGGGGCTCCCAAACCGATGGAAGGAGGAAAGAATCGGGGCGAGGTATTTGGTGTCTAAAGCCTCCCTCGCTTCCTTAAGGTAATCCGAAGCCGCTTTGAGGATGCGGTATTCCTTCTCGGCCTTTTCTAGACGCTCAAGGAGTTCTTCTTTTTCCTGCCTTAACGCCTCAAGGTCTTCTAGGCGCGTTTCATCCTCTTGGATGGAACGAAGCAAAGGTTCAAGTTTGGCGCGATTTTCTTCTAGGCGAGAAGAAATCGTTTCGGCGCTCTCTTCGTCTTCTTTCTCTTCTTCTAGAGGAAGATCCGGATGGTTCTCCTTAAAGGAGAGGAGACGCTTTTCCTTATCCGAAAGGTCCTTGGATAGACCTAAAAGTTTCAAACGGTATTCCTCGATTTCGGCGGTGGTTTCAAAAGGCCATTCGTAACGAACCCGATGCTCATGAGACTTTTCGTCATAACGCTTCTTTCCTTCTAAATATGCCTTCTCCGCCTTCTCCGCTTCCGCCTTCTTGTTCCTTAAGGCTGAAAGGACGAGCATATCGGCTTTCAAGGCATCGAGAAGGGAAGTGTAATCTTCGCCATAGTAGCCATAGCCTTCAAAGAACGAGCTAAGGCGCTTCAAAGCTTCTTCTTTAGCGGTCTTATCCTCATTGGCTTTCTTCCTAGCGGCGAGGCGCTTTTCCTTTAAGGAAAGGTAAGAAGCGTAATGGGCTTTAAATAGAGCATAATTCGCTTCGACCCCTTCTTCCCTACGATACCCGTAAGGCGCGAGGAAGACCTCGATATTCGCGGAGAGCTCCTGCTGTTGCTTCTCTAGCTTCAAAAGCTCTGGATTCTCTTTTTCGACCAGCACTTCCGTCTTCGTTAACGAAGCGACCTTGCTAAGCGTTAGGAAAACCCCTAGTCCGACTATGGCAACCCCAAGGATACATAAGACGATGCCGACGATCAGTTGGACAAAGCATAAGGCGATACCGGCCCCTAGTAACACGGCACCTAAACCAAACGCGCCGTAGGTTAGGCCCTTGGGACGGTTAGAAGAGACCATGGACTCTCGCGTTTCGCTAATTTGAACCGTCTTTGGAAGGGAAGCGATTTCCTTACCGAGTTCTTTATAACGGTTTAGTTCTGCTTCATAGGTTGCGATATCTTCCTCTTTGGGTTCGCGGTGCTCGAAGCGGGCAAGGAGACGTTCTTCCTCTTCGTTTATTTGTAGGGGAGCACTATTCTCGGACAAGAAGCGATACTGGTTCGCTTCTTTTGCAATATGGGAGACCTCTTCTTCGCTTGGAAGACCTTTGCCGAAGCGCTTCTCCAGTTCATTGAGCTTTGTCTTTTCTTCCGAAAGAAGTGCCTTTGCCTCTTTGGCGGAGGAAAGAACACGAAGCGCATCGCTTAGCCCATTTAGTTCGGCAACTTCTTCTTTAGAAGGGATACCCTTAGGATGAAGGGTGAGCTCCTCTTCATAGACCTTCTTGGCAAGGCGATATTCCTCTTCGTATCCGTAGAGGGTCTTCCTGTTTTCTTCTAGGCCACTTCTAGCCAGGACGCTTTCTTTCTTGGCTTCATCAATGGCGATGGCTTCCCGGAGATCGTCTCTTCTAACATAACGGGGTGGCAACGAGGATTCGACGGTGAGAAGGTTTTTCACCGCGATTTCGATTTCGTTAAGCCGCGTTTTGGTCGCGTCCAGTACGCCCCCTGCCCCGCGCTGCTTTCGGTATTCCTTCGCGGCATCGCTTAGTTTCGTTTCAGCCGCGTCGAAACTTACGAGATCGCTCGTATCATCGATATCCCCATGTAATTTGGAGGCGATGGTGCCCGTCGAGGAAACGGTAAGGTCCTCGCTATCGAGGAGGAGGGTCTTG
Organism: Bacilli bacterium; assembly: GCA_017445245.1. Lineage (GTDB taxonomy): Bacteria > Bacillota_I > Bacilli_A > RFN20 > CAG-826 > Alloenteromonas. The sequence goes on from JAFSUM010000037.1 coordinate 47,935, forward strand.
CGGAAGGATTCTTCGTCTAACCCGAGCAAGGTGAGCCCGGGGTTTGGCATATCAACCAGTTTCTTGTCCTCGTAGACCTTTAACGTATCCGCGGCTTCGCTTTTCGGATCGAAGGAACGTTCGATCGCGTAGGTCTTTCCTTGGTGAGACAAAGATAACGTGCCGCCATAATCGCCACCCCCAAAGGGCAGATAACGCCTTCTGGCAGGAAAACCTTTTGATGTCTTCCTTGCCGTACCCATGCCATAGAGCATGGCCAATAAGAACGCGACTAAAGTCGATTTGCCGTATCCGTTATTCTCGCAAAAGCAGGAAAGGGATTCGAAAGTAAAATCGGCATTCTGGAATTTGCCAAAGGCGATGAGATGAGCGGAAAGTAGTTTCATGTCTAACGAACCTCCTCCCCGTTAAGCGCCCGTAAACCCGCGAGAATGATGCGCTTCTTCTCTTCTTCGGTATGGCAACTCGCCATGACCTTGCGCACGAATTCGCCGCGTAAAGAATTCGCTTCCAAATAGGACGAGATATCGATTTTAGGAACCGTATGATCCTTTATCGATACGGCGAAGCAACGCTCCCCCAAAGCCAATTCGATTTGGCTTACCAGCCCTTCGTCTTGGATTTCGTTTTCCCCGACGAGCTCGATACGCAGCAAATCGTCAAGGCGCCACGAATGCGAACGAATAGAATCGATAACCGCATAAGAATCCTTGCAGGAAGAAATATCGATTTGCAAAGGGCGTATCGTCCGCCGCGCGAACGGGACGAACACGGGACTGGCCAAATCCTCAGTATCGACGACATAAAAGCCCTTCTCCCCTAGCTCGTCATAGCCGCGCGGCTCGAGACAACCTGGGTAAACGTAGATTCCGCGGTTATCGAGTTTTCCTAGACTGCGTTCATGGACGTGCCCGAGAGCGAGATAATCGATGGACTTGTCGCGCAATTTCGTCAAAACGATGTTGTATAGCCCTAGCGTAGAAGCGATTTGGCCGTGCATCGTCACGATGTTTTTCCTCTTGGAATCTAAGACGAGGGTGCTATAGAGGCTAGAGGCGTTTTCAGGCGTGAATTCAATACCCGTCAAAACGGTATCTTCATCCAAAGAATAGGCAGTCCATGTATCAAGAAAACGCTTTAGGTTCTCGTGGCTTTTCGACGAAGCGGACTCCGAATCATGGTTGCCGCGAAGGTAATAGAAGGTGATATCGGGATGGGCATCGACGACGCCATAGAAGTAATCGGTGTCTTTTGATTTAGGGGTATCGTCGTCAAATACGTCCCCGGCGAGCAGGATAACGTTTATCCCCTGCTCCTTGGCGTATTCGACCATGCGGGAAAAGCAATCGCGCAGTTCCCTTTTGCGGATGGCGGACTTTTCAGGCGAAAACTTGCCGGCTAATTTACTGCCGAGATGAATATCCGCCGCATGGATGAAACGCATCGTCCCTCCTCCTTCCGTTTACTTAGTAAAGTGTACTCGCTGTAGACCAACAAAACGAGTACCCTAAGGCAGTTTTGATTCATTTGCTTTGGGCGGTTTTATCCTTACAAATCTGTTCTAGCATAAGGGAGTCTAAGGGGGCTCCCTATCGATAAGACCGTAGCAAAGGGGACACCTATCTGGTCCATGCTTGGACTCTAGGAGTGCGGGGAAGAAATCGCTCTCCCACCTATAGGCGAGGATTGTGCCTCGCTTTTTTTATTTCTAAAGAGGACTCTACTTCAAGTTTTTCAAACAGAAAAGAGCCATTTAGGCCCTTCCTGTACGAATTTGATTAATGCAGTCGTATGTTCCCAATCAGAGAAACAACCGAGTCGTTGAACGCTTTTAACGCAGCGGGTCCACCGCCTTCCCCTCCTTCTTCTCCGATGATGGAGTTGATCCATTCCTGGAGGCGCTGGACGAAGGAAGAGACGTTGCAGATAACCACTTGGAAGAGGCCTTCCACGTAGACGAGGGTGATAAGAAGGATACCGCCCACGGGAACGAAGAGATCGATCTTCGGGTTCTTGTGCTGCTTACGGTAGGAATAGAGGATGACAAGCGGAATGACGAGAATCAATACGATAGCCTCGCCGAAACCGGCAGCAAATAAGGCCTCATAGCCAATCTCGACGGCCGCTTCGGGGTTCACGCTTTGTCGGAGGGCAATGGCGTAGAGGATAAGGATGAGGAAGAAGGTCACGACGTCCAAAAGCGAGGTGACGAGGAAGACGACCGAAATCATGATCGAGACCTTGAGGGAATGAGCTTTGGTCTGGGTATAGACTTTCCAATCTTCCATCGTCTTGCCAGGACGCTTGAGATAACGCTGCTTCGCGATGCGAAGCGCGATAGCGACGATTGCGAAAGCCAAGAAGATGAAAGGCGGCTTCGAGGGCAAGAGGAAGAAGACGTAATGAGGGATTTGCCACGAGCCGGTCGCGATGCGGAATTTGGTGATCATCGCGATGATTTCATAAGCAAACGGGAGAATGACCATTAGACGGAACAAAATGACGCGTTTCCCTGCAAAAGCCTGGCTTTTTGGCTCGTAGTCCATGAAGAAGAAGAGCAAGCAGATCAAGAGCAAGTCGATGAAGATGTTCAGGGTATAACCCGCATGACCAAAGGCTGCCAAAATGGCGCCTGCGCTCATGCTAAGCTCATGAAAATCATAGGGCACGCCAAAAGCCGTAATCGTGCGAAATACGAAGTGCATGACGACGAAATTCGCAAGTACATAAAGCGCGAAGGCCAAACCGCCATAGGTGATGAAGAGCTTCTTCCAATCGCCCTTCTTACTGAGGATGACCGAGAGGTTCGCCAGCATGAAAAGAGGGACAGGCAAGGCAGAGAAGAAGTTGAAGGCGGTCTGCCACCTTTCTAACGAGGCAGCGCTCTCCGGATTGACCTTCATGGCAAAGCCGAGGACGACACCGACTTGGGCCAAAGCCATGCATAGCCACCCGATGATACGTAGATGGCGGTAGGAAAGGTAACCGCCGTAACCGATATCGTTCTCGGGCGTGCGGTCCTTCCATTTCAAACGTTTTGCTTTTTCCATATTCAAAAATCGATGGGCATATTATAGCATTCAATCCCGGTTGGTCTAACCCGTTTGGCTATAACATTTTGCTTAAGCAAATTATAACAAATGTTACAAGTTACTTTTGAAGGTAGATGCGACGGGCAATAGAGGCGGAATCTTGTTTCTCCGTGTTTTCTTTTAACCGCTCCACCGCTTCGGCCATCGACAGACCATGATAGGGTTCATATACGCCGAAAAGAACGCTTGGCGTGACATATTTAACCAACGCTTGGCTATCCATTTCCTCGGTATAAGCCCAATAACGGAGCAAGTATCCGACCCAGTAAAGGATTTCGCGTCCTTGTTTCTTTTTTCCACGCGCAAGACGTTTTTCGCTTGCAAGCTCGGCATATGCTTTTGGTACGTCGGTCGCTTCGAAATAGAAATCGCCCGAATCCATGCGTTTGGCCAGGGAGGAATGGAGGAAGCTTCGAACAAATGAGGAAGACGAGCAAGGCGCTTTTTCTTCCCCGTAGGCAAACAAATCGGCTTGAAAGCGGCATAACGTCATGCCAACAGCATCAAACTCCCTCATGGAAAAGTTCCTCGATGTAATGCCCTACCCCGGCATATTTTCGCCGTTCCAAAAGCATCTTTTGGCGACCGGCTTCCCCGCTGTCTCTACGTTTGGACAAGAAGTCCTCTTTCTCCTTTTCGCATAGATAAAGGCGACCTAACGACTTTAATTGTCCTAAGGCTTTCGTGGAGCGAAGCACCACTTGCCGTCCCAACCGGTTCGCGGAAAGGGAGTGAATACATTGCTCGTCGGTAATCTCACCCCGATAGAACGCTTCGAGGATATCGAACATCGTATTGTCCGCGATGGGGGCATAAATGATATCCGCTGCTTCGATTTCGTCGAGCAGTTTCCTTAGATAGCGCGCGTTTTCGTATTGCTTCAAATAGCCGCGGTAATAAGCAATCGCATACATCCAATCCTTATCGACGTCGAACCATTTTGTTTTCAACCCTTTTTTCGATAACGAAAGAACGTAAACACTCGAGCGGGGAAAAGAGCAGACAAATGCGGCGGTCTGTTCTAAAGAAAGGCCACAATAAAAGCCCGGTCCGAAATCTTTTCCGGGCAATGAAGCATCAAGACTAATCGGGCCGACGATGCCTTCTTTCGAGCCATGAAAGAGGATTTCGACATTGGCATTCGCCTCGGATAAATACATATCCGATTTCGCAAGGGAAAGGCGTAACCCCATGGAATAAAACGCCCCATATAGTTTTTCGAGGCTGCTGCCGCTAGGAGGGTTATCTCCTTTTGCCCACCGCTGAAGAGTCATTGGGCTCACGCCGATTATCTCGGCTAAGCGTTCATAGGACAACGCGAGGACTTCCTTTGCATATGCGATATCTTGCGAAATTCTATATTCCATACACCAATTATAACATTTTGCTCAAGTAGATTATAACAAATGTTACAACTTACTTTTGATACCGACCTTAGCCCCGTTCCAATGCTATGATTTCAACATGGCCAAAAAGGACAAGCAACCAAAAGCCAAAAAACACCCCATCCTCAACTTCTTTAAAACCGAGGCCCACTGCTTTCGCGCCTACTTTATCAACTCGCGCTTCATCCTCTTTCCCGCGACTATCTTAGGTATCGGCATCATCGCGTTCTTCGCTTTGCGGTTCGCGGGTATTTATATCTCCCAAACCGATTTCGCCAACCAAGCAAACGCGATGCTAGAAGAATCCGGCGAAGCGGAAAGGGTCGCCTACCCCACGTTCCAATCGGTTTTCTACGAGACGTTCCAAGGTTTTAAGATTTCGGCCGACCTCACCACGATGATCACCTCGACCGGCATCACCGACAAAGCCCTCACCGACGCTCTCAAGGGGCAGATCAGCGATTCCGTCAGCGCCCATAACGTCTTCGCCATCATCGGCTTTGGCATCCTCTTCATCGCCTATCTCCTCTCCTCCGTCATCTGCGGCAAGAAAATCAAAGAAGCCAATCACGTCGCCTCTGGATTAAAGTACACGATCCTCAATTGGGTTTTGAAGATTCTGGTCTTCGGCGGTTTGCTCATCGGATTAGGTTATCTTTTCGGTTTGTTGCCCTGGGCTTCCGCGATCGTATCCTTTATCCTTATCCCCTTGTTCCAAGCCCTTTTTTCTTTGTGGAGGGCCTTCCTCGTCCAGCGGGGGCTCAAGAAGACATTCGGCATGTTCCACGTCATCACCTTCCGCGACGTCATCATCTTCCTTTTGCTCACCTGGGGCATCTACTTCATCTTCGGTTCGTTCGCGGTCGTGCTCGTATCGCTTTTCCCAGACCACGCCATCCTCACCCTCGTCCTCGCCTTACCCTTATACGTATACACGGCTTGTTTCTTAGAGGTTTACGCGCAGGTTTATATTCTTGAAAAAGGGAAAGCGAAAAACATCCCTTCCTATGAAAAATAAGGCACCCGTGGATGCCTTATCGATTCTCGCCTTTTTCCCGCTCGGCTTTTAAGTCGGGGTCAGGAGACCCATAGGTAACGTCGTAATCGGGTGGAAGAGATTCGAGATAGCTTTTGGTTTTTTGTTCGCTACGAACATCGCGGATCGCGCGGTAATTCTTTTGGAGATAGGCTTCGAGCTGTTCTAAGGCCTCCGCAATAGATACGCCATGGTAAACAGCATAATAAGGCGCCGCCTTTTTCTTGTCCCCTTCGATTTTGCCATAGACCCCTAGATGGAGAAGATAAAGGATTTTATTCGCTTCCTTGCAACCAACCTGTACCGCTTTTTCCAACGTGTTAAACGCAAGTTCCTGCGTTTCGTCCATCGGCAAGGGAGCATGGCTTAACGTCGAAAGGCGGTAATGGCTATGCTTGAACTGGTCAAAACCGATGAGGGCAAGCGCGAAGGCATCGCCTGAATCGGCAAGTTTCTTCACTTCCTCAAAGGCATCTTTGCCCAATTCGTAAGAATGGTATTCGCTAAGATGCGTATAGCAACGGGCCAAGAAGGCTTCGTCGGTTTCTAGTTTTGCTCGGTTTGGTTCTAGTGGCCTCATAAGTTTTTCCTTTCTAGTCGCGCCTTGCTCCGCTACAGAAGAGGAAATGGGCGGCTTTCTGTTCGTTTTTTCTAACAGGACCTTCTCCTTTTTCGTAAATCTTGGCAAGTTCAAGCATCGCGTGAACATGGCCAATCTTGGCGGCCATCTCAAGATAACGGACTCCTTTGAGGACATCTTTCTTCGTCCCTAAGCCCATTCGATAGCACTGCCCTAGATAATAAGGGGCATCGTAACTTTCGCCAAGACGCTTTGCCTTTTGAAGATAATCGAAACCTTTTTTAGGGTTAACGTCGACACCTTTACCACGAAGATAGGCCATGCCCATTTTCGCCAAGGCTTCGGGCACGTTATTCATCGCCGCGAGTTCGTAAAAACTAAGTTCCTCTTCTTGCTTTCCGCCTTCGTAGAAATGGGGAGAGGCATGAAGTGCCTTAGCCGCTTTCAAATAACAATGAGGCCGGCCAAATTCGCCAGCATGGATATAGTTTTCCTTTCCCGCTTCGTCTTCCCCTTGTTCCAAAAGCAGATCACCATAGAGTTCATAAGCCTCAGGCTGGCCAAGCTTTACGGCAAGAAGAAGGAAGTCGACACGTTCTTCGGGCGATACGTCTTTTCGTTTGGCTAGCTCTAAAGCGAGATGTTCTTCGCCCGAAGCGAAGCGTTCCCGAAGAATCGCAGTATAAGGGCGCACGTCATAGTCCAAAGGGAGTGGCGTCAAGGAGAGCGGATACCCGAGGTTCATCGCGGTTAGATAAGCTTCTTTAGCTTCTTCCCCTTCGACGAAATCCGGGAATTCGTCGTGGAGGAGATAGATTAAATATGCGGCCTCGGCGTTCCCTCCGCGGACGAGTTCTCTTAGTAAGGCCATCCCTTCTTCTTTGGAGGTGATGCCATAGGTCCCATAAAGAAGCGACTTGGCCCATTCGATTTTGGCTCTAACGCCCCCGATTTCGGCAGATAGTTCGAATAGCTCATACGCCTTTTCGTCGTTTTTACCGACGAACCCTTTCGCGTATTCAGCGACGAAAGAAGCGATATCTTCTTCGTCAGAGATCCCGCGTTCTTTTAAGGCTGCATATGTCTTCTCTGCCTTATGTAGACAAACGAGTTCCCTATCGAGGGCTTCTTTTCTTTCTTCGATGCGCCTTCTTGCGTCTATGACGTTTTCGCCGGGTTTTAACGTAAGCCCATAGGCGTTATCCGCCAAAGAGGCAATCGAATGGATAAGGGAGGCTTTTTCCACGTTAATCAAGCTCCTCCAAATCGAGAAGGCGTAACGCCTCGTTTACCGCGTTTAGATCAAAGATCTCGTGGTCGAGACAATAGGTAACGACCAAATCGGCTTTTTTGGAACGCGAAAGGCAAAACCCGGCCTTTTCAAGTAACGACATCGCTTCCCCTAGCTGCGTCTTCAAAGCCAAACATAGGCGAATCGCGGTAGAACGGGAAGGTTGGTAATCGGGATTCGAACGGATTTTGGAAAAGACGCGCCGATCAACATTCGCAGCCTTATAGACCTCGGGGTCGGTCATTCCTCGCATATCGATCATCTTCAGTAACGCTTCCGAAAACGATAGCCCCATGGTCGAAGAGATGAACTCGATGACCTCATCCCGTTTGGCCGAATCGAATTCCGCCATCTTGGGGCGGCGAGAGGAAAGAAAGGAATGGTCGCCGAAAACAAACGCTTTTAGTTCTTCGATCCGTTTGGCGTCCCAAAACATATCCATCACCTTAGCTCAGCGTAAACTCGAGTTCGATGTTCTCGCCGGTTTTGCTCTCCATTAGGAAATGGCCCTTGCCCTCTTCGTTGAGGACGATGGTTTCGGCATATCCGAAATGAAGGCGCTTCTCTTCTTTTTCGATGGCAATCCAGCCAAGAGAATACCCGGCATCGGGACCGACATAGACGTTTTTGGTAAAGGGATAGACATCAGGTAGTTCGTGCTTCCCCGTTTCGAAAGGGACTTCGGCGATAACCTCGCCCCTTTGCCCGTCCTTAACAAAACGGGCATTGATACGAAGGGTCGCCATCTTATTCGAGCTCCAGGCGGTAATAATGGCCGCCATCCATGCTAAGCGGGTGATGCTCGTAGGCCTCCCCCACTTTAAGTGTCTTCTTACCGGCTTTCTCCGAGAGAGCAATGACGATGAAGTCCTCCCCGACTTCTTCGATGACGAAGACGTGTTTGAGAGGGCCTATGGGCGGCAATGGCCCGACGGTAAGGTCTTCAAAACAACGGTTTTCGACCTCGTTTTCGACGCGGCCGACACCGGGCTGCCGGGAAATGCCCCAGCCGATATCGATGACGTGAAGTTTCATGTTGTTCCTCCTTCTTCAGTCGATTTTCATTCCGGGATTCATGAGGATCGGGGAACGCCAGAGGATGTTCCTTCTCGCAAACCCTTCCCGCATGGACTCCCAAAAGGCGAAGACGTGCGTCTCCTTGTTTTCGTTATATTTCGTTAACGCCTCTTCCATCACTTCGTCATAGACGGCTTGGAATTCGGGCGTCAGTTCAATCGGGTCATGTTTAATCGTGGGCTCTTTCTTATAGCCCAACACCACTTCGGTTTCTTCTTCGTAATCGGCGTGGATTTCGCTTTCGCTAGGAAAGGGGAAATCGGGGATAAGGGAAGCGCTCGATAAGCCTTCTTTTGCTAGAAGGGCGGCCTCGTGTTTTTTGTTTTGCCGTAAAAGATCTTCCGCGCCAAGCAAGGCGATCGAGGAAGCGGAAGGATAGTCGAGGACCATCTTATAATAGGCCGCTAGGTCGCAATACGCCTCATAAGGTCCCCCGTTATCTTTTAAGAGTTCGGCTAGACGCTTGGCGTAAGGCTTGCCCCTCCAATAGGCGGGTACGCGCATATATCCTAGGATTATCGCTAGATTCGCGGCGATTTCTTCTCTAGGCAAGAACATGCCGCCCTCGCCATAGAAGGCGAGCATTTTGGAAAGAAGCCTTTCGCTCCCCTCGAAATCGGCATCCTTGAAAGCGTCCGCGCAGTAGGTGATAACAAAGGCGGCTTCCATCTTCTCCTCGGCCTCGGCCATTTCGGAGACAATCGAGCCTCCGAGGTCGATATATAGACGCAGGTCTTTCTTTAAGGATTGCCCCTTCTCGTCGAGTTGTCCGTTGCTCTCCAAGCGTTCCAGGCGCTTTAATATGCCAAAAGGACCGACGTAAAAGGGCAAGGCCGGATAATCCGCACGGGCCTTCAAGATACGATTACGAAGGGTTAGTAAGTTGACTTTGTCCATCCTCACACCTCGGTTTCGATGAATTCGACCTTGTCGAAACGACGGGCTTTCAAGTCCTCTTCGCGAATGAGGAAGACCCAGTGGCCATCCCCCATACCGAAATCGCCGAAGGTCAAAGGCTTCTGTTTGCCTTGGGGCAAGGAGAGGGCGTCGAGTTCAAGTAGGCAAAGCTTCCCGGCGGTAACCGTATCCCCTTCTAGCCCGATATCAAGATCGACATCGCCAAAAAGGCGATTCCCCCCGTCCACGGAGAAATCCATTTGGAGGCACGTCGGATCGCCGCACGAATCCTTATCGAAGGAGGCGTTGACGTCATCGATCAATTCTTCCGGTTCTTTTTCGGTATAGGCAACTTTCGGCTTAAGGGTATCGATGTCTAAGAAGAAATAAAGATACCCTTTGTTAGGGAAGGGTTCCCTGGCTGGGAACTGGTCGCAGCGGATCTGAGCCACGAAATAGGCGCCTTCGTCTAAGCCTAGCCCCTCGAAGAAATCCGCCGGCATGACGGGCGTGCCCAAAAGCTTGCAGGCGTCGAGTTGGTCGTTAGGTTCTTTTTTGACCCGTTTGACTCCGAAATGTAATGGTTCCATGGTTATTCCTCCAACGTAATGGTCATAAATAAGGCAAGAGGCCCTCGCTCGAAGCGGAATTCTTTTCTTTCTCCATAGGCGAGTTCCGCTTCTTCTTTCTCCCCCATCGAGTCGAGCGTCACCTTGCACCCCTCTAAGCGAAGAAAGGTATCTTGGTAAGGGAGAGCCACGCCCTTTTGCAAAGCGAATGAATCATCGAATTCGACCGCCTTTTCTTCAAAGGGACGGGCATCGCCCCGGGTACGACGACAATAAGCGCGGACGCTTAGGCGCATCGCTACCCTTCTAGGGCGAACGCGATGATGTATTCGTAGGCGTTGCCCTTATGGCGGAAGACATATTCCTGCTCGGGACGGAGATGCAGGACATCCTTCTTCTCCCCGCGGATAAACCCAAGCGTCAATACGTAAGGCGTAATGTCGATAAACTCAATGGCCGTATCGGGGATGGCGAGGATCTGCTTCTGCCCCTTCAACGCTTCGAGATTTTCGTAAGTCGAGGCGAATTCGGCGGGTTTGCCGCGTTCGACCACTTGTCCTTTGATCGTTAATCGCATAAATCCTCCTTAGGCGTATTCGTAAAAGGCATAGGCCCCATCAAGGCCGTCTTTACCGAAGAAGATGTACGTAAATCCATCGAGATAAGACAAGAAATTCAAATCCTCATCCATATGGGAAATCTGCAGCAACAATGGATCTTTTGGAGCATCTTGATAATTCCAGTCGCAGGGAACACCTAATAGTTTGCACCCCTCATCGTCTTCGTCCACTTCGACGAATTCGACGCCGCGCGGCTTATCGAGATTCGGGAAGAATTCCGCTTCGGGGATGAGGTTATAGTCGTCCACGATAACTTCGGGTTCTTCCGTTACGTGGCGGACGATTGGGATGAGGTGACGAGACGAATTGGCCGTATCGAGGAAGAAATAGAGATATCCTTCATGCGGCAATTTGTTCTCTTTATCCAAGGCGGCGATATCGGGAAGATGAATCATGCCCAAAAACATGACCGTATCGTCGAACTCGTCGACTAGCTCCTTCGGTAGCCGCGGGGCACCTAGAAAAAAGTTTTTCGCATGTTTGGCCTCCTCGAAGGGCACAAAACGTAGACCGATTGCTTTTTTCATTGTTTTTTCCTCGCAATAAAATCGTTCATGGGGCCACTAGGATAAACGTCCTTTTGGCCACCCGGGAAAAGATGGACGGTATTTTCGTTAAGAATCTTGGGAGCCTCGTCTAGGGGAATCTTCTGCCCACAGTAGCTGCAGACATAATAATCCGCTTCCCCAGGTTTCCCTGGCCTTAGGGTAGAAAGACCGAACTGATTGCAATTCGGGCAAAGGATTTTCTTCTCTAACATCCTAGGCCTCTCCCTGGACGCAGGCATCGTCATCGAAGGTATAGTCATCGATCCAGTCCTTGGCTTCCGCGTGGCCTTTCTCGGCCGCGAGGGAAATAAGGTATGCCCCTTCCTGAGGATCCGTTTCGAAAAGGGCGAGGCCTTTTTGGTAAAGGGAGTTCGCGTCTAGACCCGCTAGGTCCTTGTTATTTGGTTTAGGCATTCACATGTCCTCCGCCATTAAGATAACGTAAGGATACTTTTTTTAAAGTAGAAACTCTGAAATGTACCCGTTTGTCTTTCTCAAAGCGACATATTTAAACCTGAGTGCTCCTAGGTTCTGTCGCTTGAGGAGGGACAAAGGAATCGTCCTCTTCTCGGGGTAAACGCGATTCAGTATCATTGAGGAAAGAGGACATGCCATGAACGAAAACGCCATCCGCGTCAGCGACTCCACCAGAAAAGTGCACGTCGATTTTAGCAACATCGAACTCTCGACGGGCTTCCGCCGTCTATATACCATCCACACCGCGAAGACACTCGACTATTCGCGTCAAGTCGGCTTCCACGTCGGCGGGTTCTGCGATGACCGCGGACAAGGCGGATCCAGCCTAGCCGCCCGTACCGCCGGATACGAGGATTTGCCCAGCGATTTAATCCTATGCAAAATGGACGAACGCTATAATTTCCTTCCATTAAGCGAAGCGGAATTAAATTGCTTATATACTTACCTAACTACTGGTAAAGTTGTTCCTTTGGAAAGCGATGACGATAAGGCAAACGCCTTCTTCCGTAAGTGGGATATCCACCCGATTCTGCCGCGCTTCGACTTGCCATTAAGCGTAGAGTTCTTCCCCCGTTATCCTAACGTCATCGCCCTTGTTTATGACGAAACCGCGGCCAAGACGGATAAGGAACTAGAAAACTATGGCAAGGCCCTATTTGAGTTCTCGGACCGCTGCGTGAGTGGCCTAGAGGACATCGGGTTATGCCGCGTTTCCCTAGACCACACCTACTACATGTTAAACGTCCGGGAGAACGGCAAATTTTGTTGCTTTATCCAAGCCCTGCGCGAAAAGGGCGAAAACCCTTTCCTCTTGATGGCGAGAGAATCCCTGCGCGGGCTAGATCCAGGAATGGCGTATCCGCCGATGGACGATTGTTAAAGGCGAGAACTATGAAACGAGTCCTAATTATCGAAACGTTTGAAGACGGAACCCTTCGCGACCATTTTGAATTCCCCTTTGACGATGTCCCGGGCAAGGTTGCCCTTCCTGAAGGCGAACCCTACCAAGGGCATTCGTTCCTCATCACCACAGATGGGAAAGGCGGCTACGAATTCACGCCTGATGCCAGCGAAATGTGGGTACGGTTTGGGGACGATAAAGAAGCTAAACTAACCGAGTACTTTGGGTATAAGCCCTTTGTTTTGACGTTTAAAACACGCTTGGCTTAGCGAAGGTTAGCAATAACCTCTTTTTCCTTTGGGAACATTCTTTACCGTTGATCCTTGCGTAGAGCAGAAGGAATAAAGAGTCCTCAATTATCAAAGCTTTTCACTTTTTTGATATTTGAGAAGTCTTTAGACATACAAAAAAGAAGGGTCTGAAGTTCAGTCCTACTCTTCCTGTTTACACTCTTGGATAAAGGCTTCTTTATGACGTAAGAACACGTCGACCAGCTTGGGGTCGAAATGGGTTCCGGATTCTTCCTTGATAATAGCAATGGCCGACTCAGGAGAAATGGCATCCTTGTAGCAACGTTTCGTCGTCAGAGCATCATAAACATCCGCGATGGCCATGATACGGGCGCATAGAGGAATGCCTTCTCCTTTTAGTCCCTCGGGATAACCGTTCCCGTTCCACCACTCATGATGGTACATCGCGATATCCTCGGCCAAGGCGACATAGTCCTCATCCGATACGCCGGATAAGATGCCGCGGATGACCTTTCCGCCTTCCGAGGCATGGCGTTTCATAATCTCGAATTCCTCGGGGGTCAATTTCCCGGGTTTTTGCAAAATGGCATCGGGAACGACGATCTTGCCGATATCGTGCATCGGGGCAAGGGTCGACATCTTCGCGATGAAGCCATCGTCGATATCGTCTACGTAAACCCCATCTTCCCGCGCAGATTCCGCGAGGAGCTTTACATAGGTGGACGTACGAAGGTTATGCTCCCCCGTTTCGAGGTCGCGGTTTTCGATGAAGTTGGCTAAGCCCGAAATCATATGGACCTGCATGTCGGACATCTTCTTTTGGTTCGCGGCAAAGTCGGCTTGGATATCCTGCTGCACCAAATCGTTGTAATAGATGTAGCAGACCGCCGCGGCCATCCCGATGGCCAAATAGGCCACGTGTACCTGGAAGAAGGTCATCGCGACAATACCGGCGGCCAAGATGACAAGCAACATCGCGATCGTCCAGATATCGCGCTTCTTGAAGCGCCTGCCCACGATGACAAGGCTAACGATCAAATAGAGGAGGCTAAGGAAATAGAAGATCTCGTAGATAATAAAAGCATCGCCACGGTGATACCCCGTGGAATCGAAGCGGAAGATCCAACCAAACGGGGCCGCGATGATTTGAATCAGGAAGTTCAGCCCGAATATAGCCGTCGCGTAACGAGCTTCCTTGGGCAAGCCTAACGCGCCAGTGAAGAAAACACCTAATAACGGCGACAAGGAGAACTGAGCGACCGTAAGAATGGTCAAGATAATCGCGAATGAAGGATCATAATGCCCGCAGTGGACCGCAAACTCGGCCAAGGTGCAGAAAGCGATAGAACCAAAGGTGACCAAGAACCAGAACTTCTGCTCCTTGGTAAAGCCGCGGTAAAAGACGACGTGGAGGATAAGCGTAACCATCAGAAGCACGGTTAGGATGACCGCGGCGGCATATAGATCCATGTCGTCTTTTTCCCCCTAAACCCGCATTAACGGGTGGTAAGTACCTACTTATAACATGCTTTGACCCTTTTGTGCAAAAAACACATGGTTCGATCCATGGTATTTACAAAAATCCACAGTTCTGTGACTTTTAGTAAGAACAGGTAATTAAGCTTCGGCAAAAAGATTCTGCACGACCACTTTCTTCCCTTGACCAAGGAAGTCCGCGGATTCTTTATCCATGGATTTGGCTACGGATTTGGCAACCTTGCCCGGCGTAGCGAAGTTCTGGGATTTGATATAGAGGACAAGCGATTCATTCGCCGTACCAAGAAGAGACGTAAGCAGGTTTTCATCCACTACTACGCCCCGATAGTCCGCGACATATTGAATCGCCTTCTTAAGGTCTTCTTCAAACGCGTGATCAAAGGCACCGGGATCGGTCATCCTGATTGCTTTAATCATCGTTTTGTTGAGTGATAGATATACAAGGAGCAAACGATAAGCATATTCAAAGGAATAAGGCCCAAAGAAAGCAGGATCAAAGATCTGGCTTCCCTTCGCCTTAAAAGTTTCCAAAGAACTTGCCGCTTCTTCGCTCATAGACTATTAGGCCAGATGCCTTTTCTTTTTCTTGCTGACGAAGTACGCCGTTCCGATAGCGCCTAAACCTAGGACACCAGCCCCAAGGACAATCCAAAGCGTGAGGGTGAGGGGGGATTGGTCGTTATTCGGACCGGATAAATGCCCCAAAGAAATGACATATCCTCCGCCGGCAATTTTTCCCAACTGGATACGGATGTTCGGCATAGTCGCGTTTTGAGAATCACTATATGTTGGTTTAACGCTGTTCCAGGTCGTTACTGTTGCACCAGTAAGTTTGCTATTACTTGAAGCCGCGTCATAAAGTGTGCACAAAGTTGTTGCGTCAGAACTGGAAATGTTACATACGGACTGATTAGGCGCGCCCTTAATCGCATTAGCGATTTTATAAGCAGCCTTCGCCGCTGCCCCATCTGCCGTCGCTGGCTTAGTGTCTTTAGCCGCGGCTAAATTGATATAACAGTTTGATGTCAACGAATCAGGCATTTTAAGGTCATTGCTTTGTGTCGTTTTTGTACTACTCCCAACGGGATATACGCTAATAATGAAGTAACCCGCCCCCTGCAAGCATGATAAGGGAATCTCGAAAAGGTCACCACTCGAATTAAACTTTAAGTTCGTGGTCGCGTGACCATACATAGAAGTGTATTTAAGACCTGGAAAATCACCGCAAATCAAATTTTGATCGGTGTTGTTATCCCATGCGTAAATATATGCATCATAATTCGTGGGGGAATAAGTTGTGACGCCAGATTTAAGAGTGAAATAAAGATACCCTTTTGAAGTGTCTTCTGAGTTACGAATGTAAATCTCGCCACCACTCGTGAGATAAATGTCGTAATAACCAGAAGTGTTCACGTAAATTGGCCGATAACTGATGCCTGAGCCAAAGTAGAAAGACGAGATATTTGTGCCAGTTGAATCATAATTCCAAATACCTGAAGTGGTCCCATCGCTTCGGCACACACAAACCTTGTTAAAATTACCCAAGTTGATGGTTGCAACCCAGCATCGTGTTTCCCCCGAAACTTTTGAAGCTTTTACAACATAATTCCTGCTAGTATTTGTGACGGCAACTTGGTCGTTGTACCAATCGGAACTCCAATTGTCAACATAGATAAAGAATTTCGTATTGTAGAACGGCAACGGATCGGATGTGGATCCAGTTCCACTCCAAGTTCCGTTGTATTCAAAAGAGGGCGATTCTTTTACCGTAGCTTGGAAGTTTCCTTTAACACCTTCAGTAAAAGCCGGCCATTTAAGAGACCCGCTTCCAAAATTAGTGAAATTCTTGTGAACGCTCCCCGTTGAGAGGGTGAAGGCGTCACCGGCGGTCAAATACTGGTGCTTAAGCATTCCCAAATCGCTGGGATTCTCCGCGTTCATATCCAAACGGATGCCTCCTGCTGTGCTCCAATTTGAACTCGCAAAGCTTCCCTTCCCGACCAGGTAGTAGCTTGACTTGCCTAACGTTCCCCAAGAGCCCGTAGCCTTTTCGCCGTTGCCGATCCACTTGGCAGTTCCACCAACGGTAAAGAGGTTCTCAGAAGAAAGTGTTAAGTCTTCGGTTTGAGCATCAACCCCCGATTCGTTAGTCCTAGAAAATATAACCCGATCGTACCCAAGAGAAGTATCATAGTTCGCAGAGTAAATATTGTTTCCGCTACTACTAATGGATTCAGGAGATGTCATCGCCTTGCCAGGCCATCCATTGTTGACGGATTCGTCAGTAGATTTCCAAAAGTAGACATAAGTGGTTTTCATGTCGGTAGTCCACCATGCCGCGTCCTGGAAATAAATATTGGCGCTGGCCGCATTTGTCTCGATTAGATTGGACGAAACTGCTGCGACACTTAGAGCTGCTCCAGCGCCAAGCACCATGGTGAGCCCGGCGATGGCAACCATCACCTTGTTTTTGGTGCGCTTAAATAGTTTTGAAAGGAACATGGTCTATATACCTCCTTTGCACGACGAAAAAGACCCGGCGCGAAAGCCGGGTTCATTTCTATGAAGTCGACGCGAAATTAGAAGGTTATTAGAACCCCCCCCCACGAATTCGGCAACAATCACCGAACCGTAGCTTTCTTTCACGTTGATCTTTGCGTTCATATTACAAAATTACCCGTAAGGGCTTACATGTATTGTAAGGGCTGCGCGCGTAGGGGGCAAGAGATAATTCCCACTCAGATCAAAAACTCGACGATTCCAATAGTTAAGTCCGTTTGAAGCCGCGGAACTGCGATAACCCCGATAATAGGCCCGGATAACGTAAAATGTCCCCTGTTTCCCGACCAAAAGAAACAGAAAGGACATAACTATGTTACCACATTGGAAGCA
>JAFSUM010000004.1 GCA_017445245.1 Bacilli bacterium
AAGCCGTTCCACAATGTTCTTCGCTAAAAACCCATTGGCAGGAACGGCCATGTTTATAGAGCAATTGCATTATTAGAGGAGACGAAGCTGCGGGCGCATAGACAGGATCAGGCAACAAATACCCTCGTCACTATCAAAAATAAGGCGGGTTTTGAGGGGATTTTGCACGAAAATAGAGAATAATGCCGCTTTATCGCGTAGGAAAAACCGAGATATTTCACTCGGCTTCCTAAATGGATTAACCCATTAATTGATTTCTTATATCAAAGAGCCCTGCAAGTGGTCCTTTGTGAAATACTTTTTGTATTTAGCGACGTTATCCGCCATACACTTCTCTTCTATGCCCAATGGCAATGACTAAAATAACGAGCTTATTGTCTTCTATCCTTGCTATCACCCGATAATCGCCAATGCGATATCGCCATGGGTCGACCCTATTCGCGGTCAACGGTTTGCCATGTGCCCTAGGATCCTCGCAATCAACCAAATGCTTTTCAATCCATCCGATGATGATTCGCTTGGTATATTTATCCATCTTCTCAAGCGTCTTCACGACTTGAGGCAAATACTCGACCTGATACTTCATAATCCAAGCATCTTTTTGACCTCTTCGTGCGAATAGGTCTTAGGGTTTTTCTCATATTCACGTAAGGCCAAATCGGCGAGGGCAATATCATATTCGTCTTCGATCTTCTCGAAGTAAGCGCGTTTGATAGCTTCGCTTAAAGACACGCCATTGAGCTTAGCATAGGCATCCGCCAATTTCTTTTCTTCTTCCGTCATTCTGATAGAGACAACCATGCTTTTACCTTCTTCCGTAATACTTTGTAATACAAAATCGTTTCATAGTCAATGCCGTCGAGTTCGAAACAAGAAAAAGCCGCCATTCCTGACGACTTCTGTTCAAACTGCCGAGGTCGGTCCGTTTTGTCCTCCACAGATACGAAAAGACGACAACAGAGTTGACTCCATTGTCGTCTTTTATAAGGGCGGAGAGCTTTTTCGTGCCTTTGGCACAGCGGTGTCCGCATGACAAGGCGATTCTCAAAAGTCCCTTATTGTTTTGAAAACTTATCGATGCCCACGTTTTTAGGCGATGTTAAATGCGTATTGCAACAATGGTAAGCCGTAAACAAAGAAGATGACTAAGGCGGCGATTACCACGGCAACAAGGATGACGAGATGGATGATGCTCGCTACGTTGATTCGCTTAAGGACCACTGCGTTAACGACTTCTTTGTCTTTGTTATGATACCGCGCAAAGGATAGGCCGACGCCCGATAGAGCGAGCAAGAGAACGACGGCATCGATTCCCGCAAGCATCAAGACATAGACCTTTACCCCCTCGGAGGAAGGCTGGCCTTCCAATAGCCCCGCCGCGGCATTGGATTGGAGCAAGGAGTAAAGCATATGATGCATGCTCTGCCTAAGAAGGTAGCGAGCGCCCTTGCTCGAAGTCTCGCTCAAGGGGTTTTCTTTGCCGGCCATCTGCACGGTGATGCCTCCGGCTAAAGACGCTTCGGAGTCGAGAGGGGAGATGTTGTTGTAATCGGTGATTAGGAAGCCCTTAAAGCCCCATTCCTTCCGAAGCACTTCCACGTTTAGCGCGTAATTGGCGCGGGCGGGGATATCGCCGATGCGATTCATGGAGGACATCATGCCCAGACAATTGCCGGATTCGACGACCATTTGGAACGGGAAAAGGTAGGTTTCCCGGATGGCTTGTTCCCTGGCATAGGTCGCCACCATGCCATTTCCCTGACGGTTGGTTTCCTGCTCGTTGAGGGCGAAGTGCTTGGGGACGCAGATAACGCCTTTTTTGGCGGAAGCGGAAACGACATTGGTAACGAAGTCCCCCGTAAGGAAACTATCCTCTGCCACATATTCGTAGTTGCGTCCGCTAAACGGGGTGCGGTGAAGGTTCATTCCCGGCGCGTACCAAGCGGTATAGCCATTGAGTAAGCCGTGCTCGCCGTTAAGCTCGCCATAGCGGCGAATCAGTTCGCGGTTATAGGTGGAGGCGATCATCATTTCGGCGCCGCCGGTTTTATGAGAGAAGCCTTCGGGACCATCATATCCAAACGTCGAGGCCTTGGCGATGCTTGCCATCGGGGCAGTTCCGTTGGCGGAGTTTTTGTAGACGTTATAGGCATCCTCAAAGGAGAGATTATCGAGCAGCTCATCGAAGACTGGGTCGTTAAAGCTTTTTCCCACAGCGTCCTTAAATTCAACGCCGTTATGGGCATCATAGGTGACCTCGGGGTAGTCTTCCTTTTTGTTGGGATTGCCAGAAGACGCCCACCCGCTGGCCTTAAGACGGCTGTTACGGGCGTCGTCAACGGGATGGGTTAGTACTTTCTTTGCCGCATCGGTGGTTTGCGAGACGCCTTCTTTTCCTCCGTTTGCATAGGTGAAGTCTTCGTCCTCCATCGCTTGCCAATTGCTTCTAGAAAGGTATGTGCCGTCTTCTAGGGTCGCGGAATCGAAAAGGGGTTTAATTTCTTCGCCGGCTTTAGAAACGGAGTAAGTGAGAAAATCGTCCTGCTCAACAACATATTGATAGACGTTGGTGCCAGAAAGG
Organism: Bacilli bacterium; assembly: GCA_017445245.1. Lineage (GTDB taxonomy): Bacteria > Bacillota_I > Bacilli_A > RFN20 > CAG-826 > Alloenteromonas. The sequence goes on from JAFSUM010000004.1 coordinate 2,582, forward strand.
AAATGATCGGCGGCCTCGTGAGCGTTTTTCGCCGCCGTAAAACGGTATTCGCCTTTTTCCAGAACATAGGTGCCGCTTCCGTTTTTGTCAAAGGCGGAAAGATAA
>JAFSUM010000005.1 GCA_017445245.1 Bacilli bacterium
GGCGTTTTCGGCTCGCCTTCATCCGCGTCGGGCAGCGACATTCCCAGGGCTATGTCCGCTTGGGTAAAGCGAAAAGCCGCGATAAGTCCGATAACTCGGGTTCCGCGGCTTCAAACGGACTTAACTATTGGAATCGGCGATTTCTTGGTGGGCCTACCTTTGCATTTAAAAAAGAAAACGCGTTAGTCATACCTTTCACGCGCGCTTTCTATTAGAATGGTTGCCATGGAAACCCGCAAGGAACGTTATTCGAAATACCGCGAGCAGATTCGCCACATGCGAGAGGGGGAGTTCCCCAAAGTCGATAATGGTGCGGCTAGTGTTGCCGCGGAAGGCGGAGATGTTTCTTCGGTCCCGAACCAGTTGGGAACCATCCTCCCGTATGAGCTTTACTTACGGCATCGCCGCAAGATGCTCGTCTTCAAAGTCTTGGCTTTGGCCCTTGCCATTGCTGGATTCGTGGTGTGGTGGTTTCTCATGCAACGGAGGTAATTTATGGACAAACGTATTTCTATTGCCATCGATGGCCCTGCCGCCGCAGGCAAATCGACGATCGCCAAAAAGGTTGCCAAGTTGCTTGGACTTGTCTACATCGATACCGGCGCCATGTACCGCGCTTTCACGTATGCGGTGTTGAAGCGCGGGATCGATCCCGAAGACGAAAAGGCGTCCTGTTCCATCATTCCCGAAGTGAAAATCGAGCTTTGCGAAGATGGCCGCGTGCTCTGCAATGGCGAAGACGTTACTCGCGTTATTCGCGAGCCCAAGGTTTCGGGCAATGTAAGCTACATCGCTTCCTATAAGGATATCCGTCTCGCCCTCGTCGATATGCAACGCGACATGGCCAAAACCGTTTCGGTCGTCATGGATGGTCGCGATATCGGAACTTATGTCCTTCCCGATGCCGAAGTGAAAATCTTCCAAATTGCCTCCGTCGGAAAAAGAGCCGAACGCCGCTACATCGAGAATCAGGAAAAGGGCATCGAAACATCTCTTGAAGACGTCATCGCAGATGTCCGCAAACGCGATTACATCGATTCCCATCGCGTCTTTGCTCCTTTGAAGAAGGCGGATGATGCGATTGAGCTCGATACTTCGGACCTTACGATTGACGAATCGGTTGAAGCGGTTCTCAAAATTGTCAAAGAGAAGACCGGCCGGGAGGTTTCATGTCGCTAGGCCTTGTCGCTCTTGTCGGTGCTCCTAACGTTGGGAAGTCCACCCTTTTTAACCGTATGGTTGGGGAGAGACTTTCGATTGTCGAAGACTTCCCAGGCGTAACCCGCGACCGTCTTTATGGTCATGCCGAATGGCTTACCAAAAAGTTCCGCCTCGTCGATACGGGTGGCATCGAAATTGCCAAAGCCCCCTTCCAACAAGAAATCCGCGCGCAAGTCGAAATCGCCTTGGAAGAAGCGGATGTCATCGTTTTTGTGACGGATGGTAAAATGGGTCTTACCGGGGATGATAAAGAAGTCGCAAAGATGCTTTATCGCAGCAAAAAGCCCGTTATTTTGGCCGTTAACAAAGTAGATAACATCGATAGGGTTCCGGATATTTACGATTTTTATGCCCTCGGTTTGGGCGATCCGATTGCCGTCTCCGGGTCCCATGGTATTGGTATTGGCGATTTGCTTGACCGCATCGTCACCAGTTTGCCCGAGAAGCCCGAGAAAGAATACGAAGACGCGATTTCTTTCTGCTTTATCGGAAGGCCGAACGTTGGCAAGTCATCGCTAACCAACCGCCTCCTTGGCCAAGAACGTGTCATCGTCAAAGACTTGGCGGGTACGACACGCGACGCGATTGACACCCCCTTCACCGCTTTTGGCGAAAACTTTGTTGCCATCGATACCGCCGGACTAGTCAAGCGCGGGAAGATTTATGAGGCGATTGACAAATATGCCGCCCTTAGAGCTTTGTCCGCGATCGACCGCAGCCAAGTCGCGATCCTTGTTATCGATGCTTCGGTCGGCATCCGCGATCAAGACCGTCACGTCATCGGCTATGCCCTCGATGCTAGAAAGGGTATTGTTGTCGTCGTCAACAAATGGGACCTGGCCCCCAAAGGATTGCAGCAGCAAGACTTTGAAGAAGAATTGCGTTCTCGCTTTAAGTTCATCGATTATGCGAAGGTCGTCTTTGTTTCGGCTTTGACGGGTAGGGGGATGGACATGATCCTTCCCGCCGTCAAAGAAGCCTACGAATCCTGCTCTCGCCGCGTGCCGACTTCGATTCTTAACCAAATCATTCAAGATGCCCAAGCAATGAATCCGACGCCGGAGTTCAATCATGGGCGCCTCAAGATTATGTACGCGTCCCAGGTGTCGACCTTCCCACCCACGTTCGTCCTTTTCTGCAATGATCCGGAGTTCGTTCATTTCTCGTATACCCGTTACCTCGAGAATCGCCTGCGCGATACCTTCGATTTCACGGGATCACCTCTATATCTGATTTATAGGAAGAAGGAATAGAACAGCGTTTCGTATGAGCGTGGCAATGGGCCGCGCTTTTTAAATGTAAGGGCTTACTTTCAATTAGCTATAAGATGTAGCCGAACATTTTCTGAATATTTTATAACCGTGTATAAAAAATCAGGTCTTTTCTCGATGCCAAAATCGCCATTTCTTTTCAAAAAATTGTCAATAACGAGCCGAATTTTATTGCGAAAAGTTCGATGGTTTGTTAATTTATTGATAAATTCAAACACATAGGAGGTTCGTCATGAACAAAACTGAATTAGCCGCTGTTGTTGCCGAAAGGGCTGAAGTCTCCAAGCGCGACGCCGAAGCGGTCCTCGACAAAGTCCTCGAAGTCATCGGTGAAGCCCTTGCCAAAGGCGAAGCCGTCAAGCTCTCCAATTTTGGTGTCTTCGAACCCAAGAAGCGTGCCGCCCGCGTCGGAACCAACCCCTCCACCGGCGACAAGATCAACATCCCCGCTTCCAATTCCGTCACCTTCAAAGTTTCCAAATCCCTCAAAGAGAAACTCTAATCCACGGAATGATCTAAGGTCCCTTCGGGGGCCTTTTTTGATACCATTATCATGATGAATCCGCCGAAGGTGTTTCTCGATTATTCCTCGCTTTATAAAGAGCATGGCTTTTCGCTTTACATGATCGGGGGAACTAGCCGCGATTATCTTTTGGGCCTACCGGTCAACGATTTGGACTTTGTGACGGATGCGACTCCTGAGGAAGAACGGACGTTCCTGGACAACGCGAACTTCACTTTCGCCAAATACGGCTCGATCCACATCGATTGCAAGCCGCATTCCATCGACGTGACGACGTTTCGGGAAGAAGGAGGGTATGACGATCATCGCCACCCCCAATCGATTCGCTTTATCCGCGATATGAAAGCAGATTCGCTTCGCCGCGACTTCACGATTAACGCTATTTACGTCGATGCGGAAGGAAAGATTTACGACTTTCATGACGGCTTATCCGATTTGGAAAAGGGCATTATTCGGTTTATCGGCGATCCGCGGACCCGAATCAAGGAAGACCCCTTGCGCATTCTGCGCGCGGAGCGCTTTGCCAAAAGGCTTGGCTTCCGTATCGACGAAGCCAGTCAAAAAGCCATCGACGAACTTCGGGGCGAGCTTGATTACCTCAATCCCGAGAAGGTGTTGATGGAGAGCAAAAAAAGTTGATAATTCTCCTATGGCAAACATCGACCTTCACGCCGCCGGGATCGACTTCATCTATGTTCTTCTCGACCATTATCATCAATTCGGACTAGACGAAAACGACCTCGCGGTCATATTAATGACTGATCATTTGCTACGCAAAGGCGAGCATTTGATTACATCGGATCTCCTTTCCCTCAAGATGGGCATTTCGTCGTCGGACATTGACAAGATTCTTTCGAAACTAGTCAAAAACGGCTATTTGGCCTACGAAACCGGCGATGAAGGGATGGTGACTTCCCTAAGCCCTTTGAAAAAGAAACTCTATCAGGCTTTCGAGCGGACCTTGGCGAAAGATCGTTCCAGTCTTCACTCCGAAGAACGGGCTAGCGCGCTCGCGCGTTTATATGACTATTTCGAAAAGCGCCTGAATCGGGTTTTATCCCCCGTCGAAAACGAATTGATCGGGACGTGGCTCGACGCCGGTTATAGCGAAGAGGACATCCGTCATGCTCTCGAAGAAGCCCTCAATAGTCGTAAGCGTTCTTTGAAAGCCGTCGACCGCGTGCTTCGGGCCGGCAGGGCGAGAGAAGACATCGCCAAGGAAGGCTACACCGGCATCTCCCCCGAGTGGAGCCAAGATATCGAACGCACCATCGAAATCGCCAAGACCAGATGGATCGACGAGGACGATGACGATGAGGGAGAATGACCTCTTTCTACTCGACTATCTGAATCGCCTTTTTCCCGAGCCTGGGTGCGCGTTACATTTTTCGAACCCATTCGAGTGCCTCTGCGCCGTTATGCTTTCGGCCCAAACAACGGATGAAAGCGTTAACCGCGTCACTCCTGCTTTATTTGCAAAATATCCCGATGCCTTCGCCCTTTCGAAAGCCGATCTTCACGAGGTGGAAACGATTATACGTTCCATTGGCCTATATCACGCAAAAGCGAAGAACCTTATTGCTTTGTCCAAGGCGTTAGTCGAACAATTCGACGGCCAAGTTCCCGCCGAGAAGGAGAAGATGCGCACGCTTTCGGGAGTTGGTATCAAAACCTCTAATGTCGTCGGCGCGATTTGCTTTGGCATCCCCGCCATCGCGGTAGATACGCATGTCGCGCGCGTTAGCAAACGTTTGGGATACGCTTTAGCCGACGATGCGCCCGAAGATATCGAAGTCAAACTGGAACGCCGCTTTCCAAAAGAAACGCATATCAGACTCCATTATCAAATCATTCTTTTTGGGCGTACCATCTGCCATGCCAAAAAGCCAGAGTGTGCGCGCTGCGAGTTAAAGGAACGCTGCCGTTATTTCAAAAAGAGCTCGTCGATTAACGGCAAGAAGTCATAACGAGGGCGATACTTTTGCGGAACCTCTTTGCCATGGAGAGGGAATTCGGTTAGGGGAATGGATGCACGTTCCCTTTTTTCGTAGAAATCGATGATGTAAGAGGCGGGGAGAATATAAACCTTCTCTAGCGGCACGATATCGATAAGGAAAAAGCCGATTCCGCCCTGAGCGAGGACGGCCTTAAGATGCTCGATTTGCTGCTTTGGGATGTTTGAAAGGGGAAAGGAAGTTTTCCCGTGAATCGATTTGGCTTCGAAATCGATGTAGTAACCTTTGTATACGCCGTTATAGTCGGTGGTCGATTGCGTTTCGAAATAGGCCTCGGTGATTTTAGCCCCACGGGTGTAATCGACTTTGACGATGTTGATGGGGGTGGGCCGCTTATTGAAAACGGCAAGCCCCTTTTCCTTGTAATAGGCGTTGGTATCGTTAAGTTCCGCTTCGAAATCCATGCCGCGATTTCCGGCCGCAATTTTAAGGGTTCTTTTCTTTTTTGTGGCGGTTTTGCGCGGCAAAACCGCTTTTGGTTTCGTACCGGCGGGATAATTGATCTCGCTCATTTAAGGGCATCCTCCGCGCATTTTCGGAAGACTTCCGGCGTCACGGTTTCGCCTTTGTTCAAACGGGCGATGACGGCGGCGATGGGGCCGGGCAAATGACCTGCGCGCCCCAAGACTTTCATGTAGTGTTTCAAGGTGATGTGGGGTTTTTCGAGGAAGGCCTTATAGAGCAATAGGAGGTTATAGGCATCGTCTTGGGCGTTATGGGCCGTGCCTTCGAAATCCACCTCATAGGCCTTAAGGGCATTGGTTAAGGAGAGGATGTTGTCGTTCTTTTCGTCGCGGAGATATTGCCCGACAAAGGCGGCAAGATCGAAGAAGTGACGGGCCACGAAACGGGCTTCGTCGGTGGATGCGTCCATGTTGTTTTCACTAGAAGCGAGGAACATCGTCGCATCCGTCGGACCATAGGAAACGAATAATGGGTTTTTGAAATCTTTGCCGATGTACTTTTTGAGTTGGAGTTGCATCGTACGGAAAGGAATCCCTTCGCGTTTTAGCTGCAAGTCGGTGATGCCGGTTAGTTTGGTGACAATTGGGCCAACTCTGTGCTTTGCCAAAACGAACGCATGGTAGGGCTTGAAGATCTTTTTGATGGTCAAATCGTCTCGTAATAAAACTTTATAGGCACCGATCTCGATGATTTCGTGTGAGGTCTGAGTACCTTCAAGGTCGATAAAAATGAGGCAGCGATGGTCGGTTAGTTTCTTTTCTAGGGCCTTCATAAACGACAGCATTATACACGCCCAGGCGAAGACATTCATCGATTTGGCGTTTGATTTAGGTTGATAAGGAACCTTCTCTTCAATAAAATTGAAGTCGGTACATGGACGACAATTCGATTTCCCTCAACTCTAAAAAGATCCTGATGAAGGTCTTCACCCCCAATGTTCGCGGTTATGATCCGGACGAGGTGGATGATTTCCTCGATCAGGTTGCAAAGGACTATCAATCCTTCGAAACGTATTACGAGGATTGTCAGAAATACATTGCCGACCTTGAAACCCAACTTCGACGTTACAAGGACCAGATCGCTTCTTCCGATCTTGAACTCGCCCGGTTGAAAAAACGGGTCGATGGCATCAAGGAGTCGGATACGGTGACGCCCGCGAACATCGAATACCTGCAACGAATCGACCGCCTCGAAAAAGCCTTGTGGCGTTTGGGCGCCGATCCTAGCAAAATTTAGCCATCCGGCCCGGACGATAGCTGCATAAGCAGAGGAAAGTCCATGCTCGCACCTCCTGCGATGGAGGTAGTGATTGTGCTAAGGGAAACGATAACCTTAGGTAAGGAGGAGTCCTTAACGGCGGAGGAAGGTCTCACGTAGAACGGAATCCCCAAGGTGCCACAGAGACGAGCTTGGCGGTGACGCCAAGATGAAACGCGGTAAACCCCACAAGCGAGAAACCCAAAATTGGTAGGGGAAGCCACCAAGCCGAATCGAAGGCGAGGCGGCCGGCGCAAGCCGAGATAAATTGTCGTCCTCGACAGAACATGGCTTACAGGGCCGGATACTCATCTTTAGGAAAGAAGGGAACAACATGAAAATCAACATCCCAACGAAAATCACCATCGTCCGCATCGTGGCGGTCGTGGTTCTCATCGCCTTCTTGATCGTCTGCTCGTTGTTACCTGCCGACAACGGTTTCCGCAATATCCAACTCGGGAATTCGGGAATCTATTTGGTTAACTTCATCGCCATGATCGTGTTCGTGATCGCTTCTGCGACGGATGCGGTAGACGGTCATCTCGCCCGTAAGTGGAATCAGGTGACGGACCTCGGCAAGTTCCTTGACCCGATCGCGGACAAGATGCTGGTCAACACGTTGCTTATCTATTTGATCGTTCCCGTCGGCGGCGTTGGAATCCCCTGGTTCTGCGTTGCGTTTATGGTTCTTCGCGACTTGGTCGTCGACACGATGCGTTTCATCGCCGCTTCCAAAGGAAAGGTCGTTGCGGCCAATATCTTCGGTAAACTCAAGACCATTTTTCAAATGGTGGCGATTCCATTCGTCCTTCTCGGCGGCTGGCCGTTTACCTATTTCGATGCCGGATGGGGCTTTGGCCGCATCTGCCTGATTCTTATTTATATCGCCACGGCGATGTCCATCATCTCGGGCGTTATCTATGTCAAACAAAATGCAAACATCTTAAAGGAGGATACCAAAGATGAGCCGCATGTATGATTTGCTTCAAAGCCTTGCCAGCAATGGCAAGACCCTCGGATCGATCGAATCGATGACCGGTGGACTTTTCGCCGAGAAGGCGACCATGGTCCCCGGCGCGAGTAACGTCTTCAAAGGCGCGATCGTTTCCTACACACGTGACGTCAAGGAAAAGGTGCTCGGCATCGATCCGAAGATCATCGACAAGGAAGGCGTCGTTTCGGAAATCGTGGCCCAGAAGATGGCCGCGAAAGGACGTGAAGTCCTCGGTGTCGACGTCGCTTTGTCCATCACCGGCAACGCTGGTCCGACTGCCGAACCTGGCGATGCGGAAATCGGCCAAGTCTATTTCGGTTTAGCCACCAAAGACGGAACCTGGTCCTTTGGCTATAAACTCATGGGCACCCGTCAGGAGATTCGCGAGAAAGCGGTCGACCTGATGATTACTTTTGGCTTAAGCCAGACCAAATAATTTTCGTTTTTTCTTCCAATTGATCAAAAACGCACTATAGAAAAGGTGGAGGAACCTTTTATGGCCCAAGACAAAGACAACACACAAAAAGCTCTCGAAGACGCGATTCGCGGTATTGAGAAAAGTTTCGGCAAGGGCGCGATTATGCGCCTTGGCGAACGCGAACACGTCGACGTGGACGTCATCCCGACCGGCTCCATCCTTTTGGATCAAATCCTCGGGGTTGGCGGTTATCCGAAGGGACGTATCATCGAAATCTATGGTCCCGAATCATCTGGCAAGACCACGTTGGCCCTCGAAGCCATCGCCGAAGCCCAGAAGAAGGGCGGCCGCGCGGCCTTTATCGACGCAGAACACGCGATCGATCCCGAATACGCGGAAAAACTCGGCGTCAATATCGACGAGCTTCTCCTCTCTCAACCTGACTCTGGCGAACAGGCTTTAGAAATCGCCGAAGTCCTCGCGGAATCCGGCGCGATCGACCTCCTTGTCATCGACTCGGTCGCGGCCCTCGTCCCCCAAGCGGAACTCGACGGCGTGATGTCCGACCAGCAGGTCGGTATGCAAGCGCGCCTCATGTCCAAGGGATGCCGCAAGATCGCCGGTGTCCTCAACCGCACGGGCACGATCGTCATCTTCATCAACCAACTCCGCCAGAAAGTCGGTGTCGTCTATGGCAACCCCGAAACGACGACGGGTGGTATGGCATTGAAGTTCTACTCATCCATCCGCATCGACATCCGTCGCGCCGAAGCGATCAAGGTCGGCAGCGAAATCGTGGGGAACACCGCGAAGATTAAAATCGTCAAGAACAAGGTTGCCGCCCCCTATAAGTCCTGCACCATCGAAATCGTGTACGGCAAGGGCATCTCTAAGGTTGCTGAATTGCTTGATCTTGGCGAGAAGTATGGCCTCGTCGCCAAGTCTGGCAACTGGTATCAAATCGGAGCCGATAAGATCGGCAATGGCCGTGAAGCCGCTAAGGGATACCTAGAAGCGCATCCGGAAGTCGCTGATAAACTCGAAGCCGATATTCGCGTGGCGATGAAGGCTCCGGAAGAGAAATAAACTTCTGTCAATAGAAAAGGGCTTATCCGTTGTTTGGCGGCCCTTTTTTCTTTACACGGTCGAGGGCGGATTCCTTGGTTTGTTATACGTGCGCTTATCATCAAAGATAACTGGGTATGTCCAATATTGTTTCATAGAGTTAAAATATGTTGCCTGAAGCAGATCGCCTAGACCTGCCGTTAGGAATAAAATTCAATCCTGATTCCGTTAATATAATCGGTTCGGTCCAAAGGATGATCTCGCTTTTTGGCGATATATCTTAGGAGAACTTCATGGTTACATTTGCATTGGAGGGAGCAGGGCTTCCTCTATTGATAGTCGCGATCGTTTTAGGCGTGGCTGTCTTAGCCCTAGCCGGCATCTTAATAATTCTGCAAATTCGTGGCAAAAAAGCCCAGAAAAGCGCAGATGAGATTCTGAAAGAGGCCCGTATGAAAGCGGATCACCTCTTGAAAAACACGCAGCTTGACGCCAAACAGGCCGCCTTTGAAATCAAGCAGGCCGCCGAGAACGAAGCCAGGACGCGCCGCAACGAAATCGCGGGGGAAGAACAAAAACTTTCCCTTCGTATCGAAGCCTTTGAAACGAGGGAGAACGCCCTTGCCGACAAGGAGCGCGTACTCGATGAAAAGAAGACTCGTCTCGAGGAGTCGATCGAGGCTTACAAGCGCCGCCAGGATGAACTCGACGCCAAAATCGATGACATCATCAAAGAGCTTGAAAAGGTGGCTGGCATGTCCACGCAGGAAGCCCATGACGAAATCATGGCACGTGTTGAGTCAAAAATGTCAATGGAAATCGCTTCCTACATCAAAAATGCCGAAGATGAAGCGAAAGCTACCGCCGCTGAAAGGGCGACCGATTTGCTCGTTCTCGCCTGCCAGCGGTACGCTCAAGATGTCGTTTCGGAACGGACAGTTTCGGTCGTCGCTTTGCCTAGCGATGAGATGAAGGGTCGTATCATCGGCCGCGAAGGTCGTAACATCAAGGTGCTCGAATCCGAGCTTGGTGTCGACATCGTTATCGACGACACCCCGGAAGCCATCACGGTTTCTTGCTTCGATCCCATCCGCCGCGAAGTCGCGCGCCGTACGATCGAATATCTTGTTAAGGACGGCCGTATCCAACCTGGCCGTATCGAGGAAGTCGCTGCGAAGTGCCGTAAAGAAATCGAAGAGTCCACGCAAAAGTATGGCGAAGAAGCTTGCTTCAAACTCGGACTTCCGCGTATCAACCGCGAGCTCGTGGCCTTCATCGGTCGCCTCCATTACCGTACTTCCTATGGCCAGAACGCTTTGACTCACTCGATGGAAGTCGCTTACCTCACCGGCCTTATGGCTGGCGAACTCGGATTGGATGTCAACCTCGCCCGTCGCGCTGGCTTGCTCCACGATATCGGCAAAGCCATTGACTTCGAACAAGAGGGAAGCCATGTCGAACTGGGCGCCCAGCTCGCCAAAAAATATGGCGAGAACGACGTCGTCATCAATTCGATCGAATCGCACCACGGCGATGTCGAGGCCCGTTATGTCATCTCGCATCTCGTCGCCGCGGCCGACACGTTGTCCGCCGCTCGTCCGGGTGCCCGCAGCGAAACGCTTGAGACCTATATCAAACGCATCGAGCAGTTGGAGACCCTGGCGAAAGGATTCGATGGCGTCGATAAGGCCTATGCCATGCAGTCGGGCCGCGAAGTCCGCGTTATCGTCAAGGCGGAAAAGGTTTCGGATTCCGAAGCCGTCCTTATCGCCCAGCAACTCCGCGATAAAATCGAAGCCGAGGTTACCTATCCCGGTCAGATCAAAATCGCCGTTATTCGCGAAACTCGCGCCGTCGAGACCGCGAAATAGGGATGAAAATACTCTTCTTCGGAGATGTAGTAGGAAATCGGGGCATCGCCTCGATTTCTTCGTCTTTGAAGAAAATCAAAGAACGTTACGGGGCTTGCTTTTGCATCGTTAACGGGGAAAACGCGGCAGGGGGTTTTGGCCTTCGCTATAGCGATTATCGCCTCCTTCGCGATGCCGGCGCCGACTGCGTTACATTAGGCAATCATTACAACGATCATGGTTTCGTCGAAGATTACATCGAGGATACCCACGCTTTGGTGCGTCCTTGCAATACACGCTACTTCGACTATGGACCGGGAAGTATCGTTTTCGAGGTGGGTGGAGTAACTATTCGCGTTACGAACGTCCTGGGCACGGCTTTCATGAAGGAACAGGTGAATTCCCCGATGGCTGCATTGACGGATATTTTGGACGAAGGGAAAGCCGACATCCATATCGTTGACTATCATGCTGAGTCTACTTCCGAAAAAGCGACCTTCGCCTATCTATTTGACGGGCGCTTGTCGGCCGTAATTGGTACGCACACCCACGTGCAAAGTAACGATGCGCGCATCCTTCCAAAAGGAACTGCGTTCATGACCGATGTCGGTATGTGTGGGAACCTTGAATCCGTCATCGGATACGAACCGACGAGTGTAATTAACCGGATCATATTCAATGGGCCAACCGGTGTCCGAATTGGCGAAGAAGGACCGTTATTGATTAATGCGGTGCTTCTGGACATCAACCCGGAAACGGGACGAACAGAATCGATTCGACCCATCTATTGGATTGACGGAGAGGAGAGAGTCTATGGCTAAGAAAATCTACAAGTCTCTCCCCGACATGGGGAAAGCGAGAAACAGGGTGGATCGCCCTGTTCTTCGGCGTGAGGACATTATCGTTCCTGCTTCGGTTTCCTCGTATGCGGAAGGACGGAAGTTCTTTATTCGAACGTTTGGTTGCCAAGCCAATGTCCGCGATGAAGAAATCATGGCTGGTTATTTAGAAAAGGCGGGCTTTTGCAGGACTAATGAAGCAAAAGAGGCGGATTTGGCCATCATCAATACTTGTGCGGTTCGCGAGAACGCCGAAGAGAAAGTCTATGGTGAAATCGGCAACTTCAAAGCCAACCATCTTCGCGATAAAGATTTCACTCTCGCCGTCTGCGGATGCATGATGCAGGAAGAAGGAGTGGCCGAGAACCTCATGACGCGTTACCCCTTCGTCAACATCATTTTCGGGACGCATAACATTGACAAATTGCTTGATCTTCTTGCGGAACATCTAGAACGCAAAAAGGATCTCGTCGATATTCTTTCCTTCCCGGGGGATATCGTGGAGAATTTACCCTCGACGCGTTTGGACTCGTATAAGGCGTTCGTCAATATCATGTATGGGTGCGACAAGTTTTGCACGTATTGCATCGTCCCTTATACAAGGGGGCGTGAACGTTCGCGTTCGAAGGAAGACATTCTGGCGGAATGTCGCGAACTGGTGGAGCAGGGGTACCAGGAAATTACCTTGTTGGGACAAAACGTAAATTCCTACGGGAAGGATTTCCAAGACGGAACCTCATTTGCCTCTATTCTCGAAGAGGTTGCCAAGTTGGGAATCCCGCGTCTTCGCTTCATGACTTCTCATCCTTGGGACTTTTCGGATGAGATGCTCGATGTCATCGCGAAGTATCCAAACATCATGAAATGCATTCACCTTCCGGTTCAATCCGGGTCGGATGTTGTGCTGCGCCGCATGGGGCGCCGTTATAGCAGAGAAGAATATCTTCGCCTTGTCGCCCACATCCGCGAACGGATGCCAGAATGCGCCTTAACGACCGACATCATCGTTGGTTTCCCCGATGAGACCGAAGAAGATTTTCGGGCTACTTTATCGCTTTGCGAAGAAGTGAAATACGACGCGGCCTTTACTTTTATCTATTCGCCTCGAAAAGGAACGCCCGCGGCTAAGATGAAAGACGACGTCGACGATGCGACGAAGCACCGCCGTTTCGATCAGCTCGTCAAGGTCATCGAGAAAGGCGTTATTGGCCATGCGGAAAAGATGGTTGGTAAAACGTTTGCCGTACTGGTTGATGGACCGAGCAAAAAAGACCCCTCTTTGCTCTCGGGTTATACCGAATCTGGGAAGCTTGTTCATTTCCGCGGGCCTTCGCAGCTTAAAGGCCACATTGTCGATGTCTTAGTGAAAGAGAGCCATACCTTTTCGATGATTGGCGAACTAACGGAAGACCCTTTGCTCCTCTTGGCCAAAGATTTCGCCAAAGCGTTTCAAAACGAAGAAGTCGTCATCCGTTATAACGAGGCGATGAAAGCGTTCAAAAAAAGTGAATCTGTCCAGCGCTTACGCGATGAACTGGAAGCAAGTCAGCGCGCTTTGGCCCTCTCTGTAAAAGAAGGGAAGGATGAAGCGTATTTAGGTGCGAAGAAAACGTATCTCGCCCTAAAAGAAAAATATGAGAATCATCCGATCGTGATGAACCTACATTCCGCCCAAGAAGAGTTGCAGCGCGAACTCGATTTGATTCAGGAGAAGCTGCCGTGATTGTTGTTTTGCTGGGACCGACGGGTTCGGGTAAGAGTGACCTCGCCCTCGCTTTGGCAAAGGCCCTCGATGCCGCGATTATTAACGGGGATGCCTTTCAGGTTTACCGCGATCTTTCGATTGCAACGAACAAGCCTTCGCAGGAAATCCTTGCAAAAGTTCCGCATTTTCTTTACGACTTTGTTCCGCTAGATTCGGCCTATAGCGTTGCCGAATACCAAGCGGATGCGCGTTGTGTCATCGATTTTCTTCAGGCGAAAAACCAAAATATCATCATCGAAGGTGGCACGGGCCTATACGTAAAGGCCGCTCTTTATGACTATGCTTTCACCCAAGAAAGCACTCACGACGAACGTGCCTATGACGATAAGTCCAACGATGAGCTTTATGAGATGCTGCGCCTCCTTGACCCAAAAACGTGTGAGAAGATCCATCCGAACAATCGACAGCGTATCATCCGAGCCCTTGAGATCCATGCCTCCTCCGGAAAGACGAAAAGCGAAATCGAAGAGGAGCAGGCCCATGCCTGTCTCTATCCCGCGACGTTCTTGGCTCTAGACGTCGAGCGCGAGGGGCTCTACGAACGTGTAGACGAGCGTGTTGAAGACATGTTTGCTCGCGGCTTGCTCGAAGAGACGATTCCGTTAATCGAACAGTACGGCCGTTCTGCCAGCGCGTTTAAAGCGATTGGCGTGAAGGAACTGTTTCCTTATTTGGATGGAGAGATTTCGCTGGAGGAAGCCAAGCAGCAAATCAAGCTGAACACACGTCATTATGTGAAGCGCCAAATGACCTGGCTCCGACACCAATTCCAACTCCATTGGGTCAAGAACCTAGATGAAGCCCTTGATATAATCAAGGCCTAAACATTTTTTAAATAAAGACTATACTTATCCGAAATTAGCAAGGGGATTTTATGTTGCAGAATATCGAACAAGTGGCCGCGAAGGCCCATATCGAGCCTGAATATCTTGAACCATACGGCCGTTATAAAGCAAAAATCGATCCTTCTCTTTTTGAGAAAGTGAAAGGCAATCCGGACGGAAAGCTTGTTTTGGTTACCGCCATCACGCCGACGAAAGCAGGCGAAGGCAAGACGACCACATCCATCGCCTTAGCTGACGGCATGGCCAAAATCGGCCAGGAGGCAATGCTTTGCCTTCGCGAACCGTCCCTCGGTCCTGTTTTTGGCATCAAAGGCGGCGCGACTGGCGGTGGCAAATCCACGGTCGAGCCCGCAGAAGACATCAATCTTCACTTCACGGGCGACATGCATGCTTTGACTTCCTCGATTAACTTAATCGCGGCGATTATTGATAACTCAATCTATCAGGGCAATCCCTTGAACATCGACCCCAACCGCATCACTTGGACGCGTGCGCTCGACATGAATGATCGTGCGCTGCGCAATGTTACCGTTGCTCAAGGCGATCCCAAGGGTACTCCGCGCGAAGACCATTTCTGCATTACTGTCGCCAGTGAGCTTATGGCAATCCTTTGCCTTGCCCTTGACGAAGAGGATTTCCGTAAACGCGTGAACCAAATCATTGTCGCTTATGATTTCGATGGGAAGCCCATTCGCTTGGAGCAGCTTCGCATCTCCAAAGCCATTCTCAAATTGATGAGAGAGGCGTTGAAAGTGAATATCGTTCAGACTGCTGAGAATAACCCTGCGTTCATCCATGGTGGCCCCTTTGCCAACATTGCCCATGGCTGTAACTCTTTGATGGCGACGCGCCTTGCCCTCAAACTTGCCCCGTTGGTAATCACGGAAGCCGGCTTTGCCTCGGACCTCGGTGCCGAGAAGTTCCTTGACATCGCTTCCAGGGTTGGTGGACTTCATCCTGACGCCTGCGTTTTGGTCGCGACCATCCGCGCGCTGAAACTCCATGGCGGCGTTGCTTTCGAAACGCTTGATCAAAAGAATTTGGAGGCTCTTGAAAAGGGCCTTTGCAACCTTACCGCCCATTATGGCAACCTGAAACTCTATGGCATTCCTGTCGTCGTTGCGATCAATCACTTCGCTTCAGATGATGAAGAAGAAGTTGCCTTATTGCGGAGATATTGTGAGAAAAATGGTTATCCCGTTGCCTTCTTGGATGGATTCTGCAATGGCGGCGAAGGTTCTGTCGAACTTGCTCGCCTCGTCAAGAAGACTCTCGAAGAAGTTCCTTCCAATTACCATCCGCTTTATCCGTTGGATGCCCCTCTCAAGGAAAAGATCGAGACCATCTGCACCAAGATTTACCACGCGGGTAAAATCGAATACAGCGAACTTGCCGAAAAACAGCTCGCCGATTATGAAGCGCTTGGCTATCGAAACGCGTTCATCTGTGTCGCGAAGACTCCCCAATCGCTTTCTGACGACCCGAAGGTTCTCGGCGCTCCCGAAGGATTTACGATTCATATCCGCGAAGTCCGCCTTTCCGCGGGCGCGAACTTCGTAATCCCCTTGACGGGTTCGATCTTGACGATGCCTGGACTTCCGAAAGTGCCAGCCGCCGTCATGATGGAGGATCGTTAGTGGAACTACTCGAATATCGTCTTTATGACGAAGTCGAGATGAAAAAAGCCCATCCCTGCTTTGCGCGCAGCAAACGTTTTCAAATCGTTCGCGTCGGAGCGGACATCAAAATTATGTGCTTAGGGTGTGGGAATGTCATGATGATTGACCGCGCGGCCTTTAATACAAAGATTAAAAAGGTCCTCGCCCATCACGATAAACCTTTGGTTCCGTAATCTTTATTTATAAGTTGTTCAAAAAAGAACTATAGAAGCAGTGAGGAGGCCTTTTGCCATGTCACTGCTTTTTGCTTCTAGAATCAGCCGCTTCTACCTGACTTCTTCGGGCCGTTATTATGCGATTAAGAACGTGAGTCTAGCCTTTCCAAATAGGGGTTTAGTTGCCATAAAAGGCAAATCAGGAAGCGGCAAATCCACGTTGCTAAATCTTCTCTCCGGCTTAGACCAGCCTAGCGAAGGAAAAGTTTTCTTTAATGGGTCTACCGACATCTCTGGACGACTAGGACATGAAATCGGGATGGTTTTCCAACATTACAACCTAGTGGAAGGGCTAAGCGTTCTGCAAAACGTTATGCTTCCGGCAAGAATCAACGGCGGAAGTAAAAAGAGGGCGATCGCCTTACTAAAGGCGTTTGGGCTAGCGAAGTTTGTTTCAAAAGATGTTCGCAACTTATCGGGAGGCGAAAAACAACGCGTCGCGATTTGCCGAGCTTTGGTCTGCGAACCTCGGGTCGTCTTCGCCGACGAACCTACTGGTGCGCTTGATGAGAAGAACTCCGAAACCGTCATGGCGGCCTTAAAGGAAATCTCCAAAAAACGGCTTGTCGTGCTGGTTTCGCATAACGAAGAGCTGATCGATCGTTTCGCGGACAGAATCATCGAGATTCGAGATGGGACTATTTTTGGTGATAGCGAGCCGCTTCATCGGACAAAAGAGAAACAAACAAATCCCCCTAAGAAACACAAAATCAGTTGGATTGGTCCATTACTTGTTCGGAACCTTAGGAAACACGCACTGAAGAATGTGATGTGTTTTATGGCGGCAACGATAGGTTTCTCTTCCTTACTGTTATCCCTTGGTTTTTTCGTTGGAAGCACGCCTGCAATCGAGCGTGAGCAGGGGAGAGCTCTTCATTACCTAAGCGCTACGTTGAGCAAAGAGAGCGAAACGACGGTTCCGGGGACGAAGTTGAAACTGATAAAAAAGACGCGTCCAAGCATGGAAGAATCGAAAGATTTCCTTGCGGATATTTCAGATTGTAAAATTGTCAATGATTATTCCTTTTTCTTTCCCGATAACCAAGTGTTTCAAGTCGAGGGCGAAGCATATGAGCCGACGCTTTTCTCCCCTGTTTGGGATCTTACTTTGGAAGAGTTTGGAGAAGAGCTACTTATCAAAGGAGAAGCGGCGAAAGACAATTCGTTTTCTTATTGCCTGGCGAACACGGAATTCTTTGATCGGTATGGGTGGAACCTTTTAGGGACCACGATAGAAACGAGTTCTCGCTCGGTTGTTACCTATGACGATTTGCAGAACGAACGTTTCGTCGATGCGCGTCTACAGTTGGTGGGGGCCATCAAGGAATTTGGCTTCCTCAATTCCCCGAGGATTTATTACTCGTACCAAGGACTTGAGGAAGAACTGGCGAAAATCGATATCGACGGCTTGGATAAGACAACATGCATCCGCGATCTCGTCAGCGAGGCCGAAGAGGATTCAAGCCTGGCCTCGTATGGATGGAGGCTTTTCTTGGGAAGCCCGGAGGATACAACTCGCTTATTTCAAAAGATTCAGGCGGACGATTCAAACATCAAAGCCGATTCTATTGCGTATGGACTACGCACCTCTTTTCTTTCTCTTTCCGAGGCGTTCATGGCATCGCTGGGTCTTTTTGTCGGCATTGCTTTCGCCGGCGTAGCTTTGATTCTTGCGATGGCGTCCTTTTCTTCTCTGGTCGAGGGCAGGAAGGATAATGCAATCCTTCTTACGCAGGGCGCGACGAGGCGAGATGTTGTTTTCTTATATGCGATTGAATCGATGCTTCTTTGTGTGGTTTCTGCGACTCTTTCGCTTGGAATATGCCAATTTTTGCAGCAAATCGCGAACCAATTTTTAAAGAATGAGTTTGACATTTCAGGGATAATCAACGTTCCATACGCTTCTTTCCTGGGGGTACCATGGCTATTGGTTTGGGGGCTGGTTTTAATTGGTGCCGCCTTTGGGTTCCTCGTATCTTTTATCCCTATTTCGTTTGCGAGACGTCACCCTTTATCCGAGGAACTACGCGATGAATGATTTTGTTGTCGTACGTGATGTTACTCGTGCTTTTGGGACCCAAAAAGCTTTGAACAGAGTTTCCTTTTCGTTGCCCAAAAAAGGCCTTGTTGGAATCGTTGGTAGTTCCGGATCTGGCAAGACCACTTTGTTAAATATCCTTTCTGGAATTGACGGGAACTACGACGGAGAAGTGATGATAGGCGGGAAGAAACTTCATCGGCTTTCCGAAGCGAGGAGAAGAGCATTTCGTCTTTCGACCATGGGCTACGTTTTCCAAAACTTTAGTCTCTTAGAACTGGAGACGGCTGAGATGAACCTCATGCTGGTTCTTGATTCCTTATTTGCCTCCAAAAGGGAATTGAAACAGAAGAAGGCCATCGATCTATTGTCTTGTTTCGGCATGGAGAAGAAAGCGAAGCAAGCGGTGAACACGTTGTCCGGCGGTGAAAAACAACGCGTCGCTCTGGCGCGGGCTTTATGCAACGACCCTAAGGTTTTGCTATGCGATGAACCCACGGGGGCATTGGATGAGAAGAACGCCGAGCTCGTGTTCAAACTTCTTCAACAAATTGCCGCTAAACGTCTCGTTATCGTTGTTAGCCATGACCGTCATTCCATTGAGCAATACTGCTCAAAGATATTGTCAATGAAAGATGGGAAACTAGTAAGGATAGATGCTCAAGAAAAAGAGACTCAGAAAAGAGTGATTTCGTCCTTGCTGATGAGCGACCGGAAAAAGCCTTTTCATTTATCTTGGGCCTACCTCTTTCTTCACGCATTTCATACCATCAAAGCCAAAAAATGGCGGGCTTTGGTGTCCGAATCTTCGATCGCCCTAGGATTATGTGGCTTTGGTTTGGCCACTTATATATCTACTTCCATATCCCAAGAGTTGGATGCAGCGTTCTCTTCCATCGTTCCTCCTAGCGTTCTCGTAATGTCTCCCCGTAACGGGGTGGAGTCTCCTTTGGGCGCTATTTATGGGGCGGGTTTCGAGGAATGCGAATGGGCAGTGGAGGAGTATGGCGACCTGGTGATGGATTATGGAAGTGACCTTCATCTCGACTACGAAGCATGGTTCAAAGACGCGAACTACTTTACGATTTCCTCTGGCTCCAACTTGTTTCGTCTTGAGGATTTTTCGATGCGTTCCATTAATGACTTCCAGTGGCTAGACACGCTTTTTAACCCGGTTTGTTATCCTCGCTATCCGGCAATCATGTACGATGACCAGGTCATTTTGGGTTTGCCGTATGCATCCATGTATAGGCTATGCCTGAGCCTTCATGTCCTCCGTAATTACCAAGCTCTAGGCGAATATATCGATTCGCGCGGTTTAGATATCGTGTTGAACATCGCAAACGAAGAATACTCTTTTGATGACCAAGAGATCTTTTCGGTAATCGGAGTCGTCGAAAGCGATGTCCCTTGTTTCTATCACTTGGACCATAGATGGAACCGCAAGATCATCGTGGATCAGATGCGTTTCCGCACCTCCATAACCGAAGCGACACTCAACCCGCAGTACATTTTCGAAATCCCCTTCTTGGCATTGAACGGATCCTATTCGGAATTCCTTCATTTCGCTCGGGTCGATCCCGTCTTGGAACACCTCCTTTTCGAACCTGCCAGAAACGAATATCTGCCCACCGTCTGTCCGGTCGACTCGCATTGTTCTGTGCGGCGTCTTTATCTTTATGGGGCGGATAAAAGCGGAGTGAGTTTTCTTACGTTAGACGAATGCCAGAAAGCGTGCCCCAGTATCGTTGGGAGAACCCCGGTGACGAGCGGTTCGTATTACGCTCAAGCGGGGTCTTTGGCGATGGGCTTTTCAGGAAAGTTCTTTTTGTGCAAAGATGGGGATTGTGCGGAGAAAATAGTGGATTTTTACAGCGATTTACCACTTGAAAACGCTTTTTTACCAGGTGAGGAAATCACAGGAACGAAAGACGGATCCTATCTTTTGACCGCATCGGGTGGGGTGCGTCTTTCAACCGATCTTCATGACGTGGAAAAAGACTCTCTTCCTTCAGGCGTAGAAGAATGCCTGCTATCCACCTCCCTATACCACGAGTGGGGCGAACCGAAAGAAATTTATGTCGCGGCAGAAATAGGAGCAGATGCGACGGAACGTTCGTATGAACGAGATTTCGGGATTGGCAAACTTAAGGTGGTGGGAACGAGAGACGCCCCCTATGATACGTTCTTTGTCAACTCGGATTGGAGCGTCGATTATTATTTCGAGGTGTTCGGGATGTCCTCTTTCTCGCTTGAACCCATCGGGGCAGTCTTTGCCTTTGCCAGTCAAGAAGAGGCGGAAGCAGGGGCAAAGGTCCTTACGAGAGCCTTTCCGTCATATCTATTCTCCTCGCCGTCCAAGGAGGTCTCGGACTCGATCGCCTCTACGCTTGGATACATTGGGAAAATACTCACCGCTTTTTCGTTTATCGCCCTATCGATGTCGGCGTTACTCTTTTTGATCGTTATGACAATTACGGTTAGCGAGAACGAATCGGAAGCGGTCATGATGGAGACGGTTGGGATCTCACGAGTCGATATCATCCGTTCTTACTACGCTCATACGTTTCTCTATGCCGGTGTATCCACGGCATCGTCTCTTTTGATGCTCCTGTTTTCAGAGTTCGTGGCCAAGAGTTACATTGCCTCCTACTTCCGCAGCCAAACGAATTGGACGATCCCTTGGGAGCCCCTTGCCGCGACTTGCGCGGCGTCTATTGTCTTCGTCGGAATCATTCTATTGGGTGTTTTTGTCTACTTATGGCGAAAAAAGCGGCAAAAATAAGGAAAAAAGATGTAAAACTCTCATCTAAGTTGTAATATTCGTCTTACAAAGTAAGGAAGGGGGAGAACATGAAGGGTACCATAAAGATGTTCGACAAAGAAAAAGGCTTTGGTTTCATTCGCGCTGAAGACGGCAAAGACTATTTCTTTCACTACTCTGCTCTTTTGATGGATGACTTCAAAACCGCTGAAAAAGGCGAAAACGTCGAATTTGAAGTTGAAGAATCTACTCGCGGGCCTAGAGCCTGCCAGGTAAAGAAGCTCGGCTAACGGAACTTTTCAAGAATAGCCCCCTCGCGGGGCTTTTTTTGGTTCTTCTTTTTACGCGTGTGTAAGCGTACAATGCAATGGCTCACCTTGATAGGAGGGATACGACATGCCATTAAAAGCTGGAATCGTCGGGTTGCCTAACGTTGGCAAATCGACCCTGTTCAACGCCATCACCAATTCCGCCGTCGAAGCGGCAAATTATCCTTTCGCGACCATTAAGCCGAACACGGGTGTCGTGGTTGTGCCTGATGAGCGTTTGGATTATCTCTGCGAAAAGTTCGAACCTCTCAAGAAGGTGAATGCCACCTTTGAGTTCTACGATATCGCGGGACTTGTCAAAGGCGCGAGCAAAGGCGAAGGCCTCGGCAACCAATTCCTGGCTGCTATCCGCGAGTCGGATGCGATCTGCGAAGTTGTCCGCTGCTTTGAATCCAGCGAGATTATTCACGTCGAAGATTCGGTTAATCCGCGCCGCGACGTCGAAATCATTGATTTGGAACTCGCGATGTCCGATTTCGATGCCGTCGAAAAACGCATCGGCAGAGTCGAAGCCAAAGCACGCCTGAGCAAAGACAAGACCGCCGCATATGAAATGGCGATCCTCAATCCTTTGAAGGAAACTCTTTCCAAAGGAATCCCTGCCAGGTTATGCAAAGAACTTAGCGAAGAACAATTCGAATACGCAAGGAAGAATTTCTTCCTTCTTACCCTCAAGCCGATTCTTTATGTCGCGAACGTCTCCGACACCGATTATGCGGATCTTGATGCTTGCGCTCATTACCAAACGCTAAAAGCGATTGCCGCGGAGCAGGGGGCCCAGTGCATTCCCGTGTCCTGCCAAATCGAATATGAGCTTTCGACCCTTGATAAAGCCGAACGCGATGAATTCCTTCTCTCGCTTGGAGCAAAAGAATCCGGTCTCGATAAGCTAGTCAAGGCCAGCTACAAATTGTTGAACCTTTCTACGTTCTTTACTGCCGGTAAAGACGAGTGCCGCGCCTGGACCTTCCCCAATGGGGCTACCGCTCCCGAATGCGCGGGGATCATCCACACCGATTTCCAAAAGGGATTCATCAAAGCCGAAGTCTATGATTTCGAGGACTTTGTAAAATACGGGAGCGAACCTGCGATCAAAGAGGCGGGCAAACTCCGCGTCGAAGGAAAGGAATACCGGATGAAAGACGGCGATGTCGTCTTCTTCCGCTTTAACGTATGATGCGCATTGGTCTCGGAGAAGATCTTCATCGCTTTGCCTCGGGGAGAAAGTTAATCCTCGGCGGTATCGAAATCCCGTCGGAGAAAGGGCTGCTAGGCCATTCGGACGCAGATGCATTGCTCCACGCGGTTTCAGATGCGCTTCTAGGCGCGATTTCCTGCGATGACATCGGAGCGTTTTTCCCGCCTAGCGATCCCGCCTGTGCAGGCATCGACTCCAAAGAGATTCTTCGCTTCTGCCTGAACAAAGTGAAAGAGAAGGGCTATCGCCTTGTCAATGTGGACGCCGTCATCACCGCGGAATCCCCGAAGCTTCGCCCCTTTATTGCCCCGATGCGGGAAAGCCTCGCCGAGGTGCTTGGTATCGAGGTTGATTGCGTTGGCATACAGGCGAAAACAAACGAGGGTTGTGACGCTATCGGCAACGGCGAAGCGTTACGCGTCTGCGCGGTATGCCTTGTGGAAACGGAGGAGAAATAGTTATGGGTAACGATGACAAACTGAAAAAATTACTTTTGTCGGCCGGTTTGAGCCTTGGCCTCAACATCAAAGAAAGCGATGTCGTTTTGCAACGCACCAAGGATCCTTCCTTTGGCGACTACGCGAGTAATATCGCGATGCGTTTTGCGAAGGGCTTAGGCAAAAATTCGCGGGATTTTGCGTTAGAAATCATCGAAAAAGTCCAAGATCCCATCATTGTAAAAGCGGAAGTCGCAGGCCCCGGATTCATCAATTTCTTCCTGCGCGCCGATGCCATGAGCACCGTTTTGAAAGACGTTTTCAAACAGGGGGAAGCCTTTGGTAAGGCTGCTCCTAATGGCAAAAAGATTAACATCGAATATGTTTCCGCCAACCCGACGGGTGACCTTCATCTTGGACACACCCGCTGCGCCGCGGTAGGGGATACGATTGCCAACATCCTCTCCCATGCGGGTTATGACGTGACCCGCGAGTTCTACGTGAACGATTGTGGAAACCAGGTTGAGCATCTGGGCATTTCGTTACGTGCCCGTTACCACGAGCTCTTCGGCGAGCCCCTCGTCCTTGGCGATGACGATTACCATGGGCAAGACCTCATCGCGATCGCCCAGTCGATCAAAGACCAGTTTGGCGATAAGTATCTGGTTGATAACCAAGAGAGCCATGATTTCTTCATCCGCTTCGGTATCGACGCCGAACTTGGCAAGTTAAAAAAAGACCTCGCGGATTTCCGTGTCTGCTTTGATCGCTTTTCCTACGAATCCGATATCCGCAAGAGTGGGGCGGTAGAGAAGGCCTTAGCCGAATTGACGGAGAAGGGTTATGTTTACCAAAGTGAAGGGGCGACGTATCTTCGCACGAGCGACAAACTCGATGATAAGGACCGCCCCATCGTCAAGAGCAATGGTCAGTATACCTATTTCATGCCCGACATCGGCTACCACTATGACAAGATGAGCCGTGGCTATGACTTGCTCATCGATATCCTTGGCGCCGACCATCACGGCTATATCAACCGTATGAAGAGCGCTTTGATGATGAAAGGCTACAGCGCGGACTCCTTGGAAGTTGAACTCGTTCAGATCGTCCGTGTCTTCCGCGATGGTGCAGAAGTGAAGATGAGCAAACGCACTGGCAAAGCCATCGCTCACCGCGATCTCGTCGAAGATGTCGGCGTTGACGCAGTCCGTTATTTCTTCGTGGAACGCTCCCCGTCCACTCATCTCGATTTCAATTACAATCTGGCGACGGAACAATCCTCCAATAACCCGGTCTTTTATGCCCAATACGCTCATGCCCGTTGCTGCAGCCTCTTGCATCTAGGCGCCGATATCGAAATCGACGAAACCGGTGCGAACCTGGGCAACGAACAGGAGACGGCGATCCTCAAACATCTGGCTTCCTATCCTCAAACCATCCTCGACGCGGCCAGGGATCGCGCCCCGTATCGCATCTGCGGATATGTCCACGATCTAGCGGGACTCGTTCACGAGTTCTACGCCCATAATCGCGTTATCGACCGCGACAATTTACCGCTTACTTCTTCCCGCTTGGCCTTGGTCAAAGCGGCGAAAATCGTCCTCAGCAACGCGCTTGCAATTCTGGGGGTCTCCTCTCCTTCGAAGATGTGAGATAATAACGCGCAAGCAGAAAAGGAAACCATTGATATGAAAGACAAATCCATGATCACCGCCGCTGAGGAAATCCTCGAAAAGGAACCCCGTGCCCTTAAGTTCGCCGAGCTTTGGGAAAAGGTTAAAAAAGAACTCGAAATCGATCCTCTCGAAGCCGAACGTCGCATCGGCCACTTCTACACCGACCTTTCCATGGCCGAGGTTTTTGTGAATGTTGGCGAGAACACCTGGGACCTTCGCAAGCGTTATAAATATGACGATGCCCATCCCAATAACACCGACTTCTACTCCGAAGATGTCGCCGAAAGCGAAGATCCGGTCGACGCCGAGGAAGAAAAGGAATACAACGCCTCCGTCCGTGGCAGTGCCATCGACGACGAAGACGAAGAAGGCGGCAGCGACGAAGAATCCGAAGGCAGGTCCCGTGCCAATGCCTCCGACCTTCTTGGCATCTCTAACGACAACTTCTAATCAGATTGTCAACCTCAAGGGCTCCCGAAGGAGCTCTTTTTCTTTGCATTTGCTTTTGTTTCCTCTATTCTATTGTGTTTTATGGAACACGCATTCAAGGAAGCACAGCGTCTCATCGAAGCCCACGACATCATCACGATTCATGGCCATGCGATGCCCGATGGCGATTGCTACGGCAGCCAAATCGCCTTGCGGAACATGCTTTTGGACCGTTACCCGAATAAGCGCGTCTATATTGTTGGCTCCGGCATCCCTTCCTTCTTTGATTTGCTAGGGAAGCCCGATATCGTCGACGATGAAACCATCGCCCAATCTTTGGTGATTTTGGTTGATGTCAGTTGCCTCCGCCGTGCCGAAGATCCGCGCAGTTTTAACGGCAAATCCTTCCTCAAATTCGATCATCATCGTCCGAATGAGGGACTAGAATCCTTTGATGGAGTCTCGGTGGTGGATTATCGCCGAATCGCTGCAGCGGAGATTCTTTATGAGTTTGCGGAAGCCATGGGTTACCCTGTTTCCAAGTTGACAGGCTCTGCGATGTATTTGGGCATCGTAACCGATTCGGGCCGCTTTGCTTATCACGGCACGACTCCCCGCACGATGGAGATCGTCAATCGTTTCCGCGGCATGGGCGTACGGACCAAACAAATCGAAAGGATCGCCTTTTATCGCCCACCTAGAATCCGTAACTTCATTACCTATATCCGCCGTCGTAGCAAGATGTATCGTTCGGTCCGTTATGCCGTCATCAAGGCCGAAGATTGTATCAAGCGCGACCTGACCCCGGACGAAGCCCTTCGCCTCGTCAATTCCATGAAGGTCAATGAGCCCGAAGTCCATACGTATTGTCTCATCGTCCGTTTTAACGAAGATCTGGCCAAAGCCGAGCTTCGATCCAATCGCAGTTATCCCGTTCATGGGGTTGCCACTTCCTTTGGGGGTGGGGGACATCGCTTTGCTTCCGGATGCGAACTTAATCTGCAAAAAGATCCAGACGCCATCGAGCGTCTACTCAAGGAACTAGACCAACTTGAAAGGAACCTCGAAGATGATGGAGCGTGAACTTCGAAAAGCTCTTGAAGCCGCGAAGGCTGCCCAAAAGGTGATTCTCGAGGTTTACGCGACGTCTTTTGATGTCGAAATCAAAGCGGATAATTCACCGGTTACCGAAGCCGATAAGCGGGCGGACGCGATCATTCGCGCCGTCTTAAGCGAAGCCTTTCCCGAAGACGGTTTCCTGACTGAGGAGAGTGCGGATACCCCAGACCGTTTTCAAAAAGAACGCATCTGGATCGTTGATCCCGTGGATGGCACGAAAGAGTTTGTGGCCAGAAACGGAGAATTCACGACGAACATCGCCCTTTGCAAAAACCATGGCATCGTTTTGGGTTTGGTTTTCGTTCCTGTCACCGGGGTTGCCTACTATGCGGTAGAAGGAGAAGGGGCGTTCCGCTTAGATCCCGATGGAACGAAAACGCGCCTTCACGTCGCGGATAAAAAAGAGAAGGTCATCGCTCTCCGCTCTCGTTCCTTTTATAAAGAAGCGGAAATTCGTTACGCCGAAGAACGAAAGAGCCATTTCGACGGCGAGATGATTCCGATGGGCGCGGCGTTGAAGTTCTGTGCAATCGCTGAAGGGACAGCCGATTTCTTCGGCCGCGTGACAAATGGGACGAAGGAGTGGGATATCGCCCCCGGGGACTTGATCGTCCACGAAGCGGACGGCTTTATGTGCGAGCCTGATGGGACCCCTTTTATCTATAATCGCGAAGATGTTTATAACCGCCATGGGTACGTTGTCGGCTCTCATTACGAAAGTTGGATGGCAAGCGATTCGACAAAAAGATAAAAAAGGGTTTCCACTTTGTGGAATGCTAGTATGATTTACGCCGTAAGGAGGTAAAAAGAATGAAAGCATTCTGCAAATGGATGAACGACCAGCCCAGAATCATCAAGATTCTCTTCTGCTTGCCGATCATTGATATCATCTGGGGCGTCTACCGTTTGGGCGGTGCCATTGTCAACAAGGATGTTCTCCACATCGTCCTCGCTGTCCTCTGGATCCTCATCGCTGGTTTCATCGGCTGGCTCTTGGACCTCGTCTCCATCCTGTTGACGAACCACATCTTCTGGTTTGTTGAATAAGCCTAGAAAATGAAAAGAATCCCGCGTTTGCGGGATTTTTTGATGCCTTTTTGCAGAATTATTGCTTGGCTTTTCGTTCCAGATAAGCCGTCATTAGGTCTTCGGGAACGTCGTTAGTTTGAACGCCTAGGACGCCGGGGACTTCTTCCATGATGATGATTTCGACGCCGGCGGAAATGTCATCGGCGGCATACATACACCCTTCGCAGGCACCCACCATCGTCACGTAGACGATGCCATCGCGAAAGCCGATGAAATCCACGTCGCCGCCATCCCGCTGGAGGAAGGGGCGAACCTTGTCTAGTGTCGCCTCTATGAGGCGTATCGTTTCTTGTTCGTCCATGCGCACTATTCTAGGAGCCCTTGTTTCTTTTATCAACAAAAGCGCGCATAATGTGCGCAACATGTCGGGTCGCGAACGGAAACTCTCATCGAAAGAAACCAAATGCCTCTGCGCCATCCTCGAAGTAGAACGCGTAGGAGAGTGGGGATCCTATGATGGAATTGTCCTGTTGCTTCAAGGCGATGGGACCTTGGTCCGTTTTGCCCGGATGGAAACCTTTGGCTGCCTGCTCTCCCTTTCTTCAAGAAGGGGAAAAGCGCTTCTGCGCCGTCTTGTTCGCTTCGCTTATCTAGAGGAGTTCTCTCCATACCCGCACACTCGGGTCTACTTGAAGTTAACGCCTTTAGGCAAAGAAGTGGCGGAGGCTCGTTTGGCCAAAGGTATCCGTCGGAAGGAAAAAGCGCCGGACATGCCCTTGTTTATAGGAAGGAATGAATGATGAAAGAAAAAGACATCCCGCCGTTTGAAGAATGGCCGATGCGCGTTCCCAACATCCAAAAGGAAGTCGCCAAAATCGAAGCCCTTACGGAAGAAATGCGCAACGCCACTACTCCGGAAGAAGCGTTGAAGCTCATGAAGAAATACTTCAAGGCCAACGACAAACTCTCCGACCAAATCCAAATTATCTCCGTCCGTTATTCTTGCGATACGACGGACAAAAAGCTTATCAAGGCCCAGCGCGTCCTCGATGAGGGCATGCCGCTGATCATGAACGCGGACAACAAACTCCGCAAGGTGATTCTCGACTCGCCCCATCGTCCCTATTTGGAACAGAAATTCGGTAGCCTTCTCTTTCAAATGTACGATTACTCGTTCCGTGCCTTTGACGAATGCATCGTCGAAGAATCGATTGAAGAGAACAAACTCGTCACCGAATACGACACCCTCATCGCCGGGTGCAAGGTCCCTTTCCGCGGCGAGATTTATAACCTTTCCGCGATGGGCAAATTCATGCAGGACCTCG
Source organism: Bacilli bacterium (assembly GCA_017445245.1). Taxonomy (GTDB): domain Bacteria; phylum Bacillota_I; class Bacilli_A; order RFN20; family CAG-826; genus Alloenteromonas. Next base: position 28,767 of record JAFSUM010000005.1, read on the forward strand.
ACCGCGAAACACGCCGCGAAGCTGCCGAAGCCTACTATGGCTATCTCTCCACTCGCGAAGAAGAAATCGAAGCCATTTACGATAAACTCGTCAAACTTCGTGACAAGATGGCGAAGAAACTTGGGTATAAGAACTATGTTGAACTCGGGTATCTGCGCATGGGTAGATACGACTATAACGCCCAAGACGTCGCCGGTTATCGCGAAGCCATCCGCGAGAATGTGACGCCTATCGCTGGCAAGCTACTCGCCGATCAGTTTAAACGCACTGGCATCCGCGACCCGCAGATCTATGACCTTGGAATTACCTATAAAGAAGGTAATCCACTTCCCCGCGGCACGACTCAAGACAAAATTGAAGCCGCGAAGAAGATGTATGACGCGATGTCGCCTGAGACCTCTCGCTATTTCCGCTTCATGGCCGATCACCACGTTCTCGATCTCGAAACGCGTCCTGGCAAGCAGGCAGGCGGTTACATGACCTTCTTCCCGGTTCATCAGACGCCGTTTATTTTCTCCAATTTCAATGGAACTAGCGGCGACGTCGACGTTTTGACCCATGAATTCGGCCATTCTTTCCAAGGCTTCATGGGTGCGCCGATCAAAGTTCCCGAATATCGTTGCCCTACCATGGAAGGAGCGGAAATCGATTCCATGTCGATGGAATTCTTCGCCCATCCTTACATGGATATGTTCTTCGATAACGCGGAAAGATATCGCTATTCGCACCTCGCGGATTCCATTTCCTTCTTGCCCTATGGCGTCACGGTCGACGAATTCCAGCATTGGGTCTACGAAAACCCCGAAGCCACCCCGGCCGAGCGCGATGCCAAGTGGTGCGAGCTCGAAGAAAAATACACGCCATACAAGCGTGCGTGCTACAAAGATTGCGCCTACATGGCCAAAGGCCATCGCTGGCTGACCCAGGGGCACATCTTCGCTTCGCCTTTCTATTACATCGACTACACGCTCGCCCAAGTCATGGCCTTCCAATTCTATAACCTCGACAGGAAGAACCACGAACTCGCTTGGAAGCGTTACGTCAAGCTTTGCAAGATGGGCGGCAAGTATCCCTTCCGCACCCTTGTCACGAAAGACGGAATGAAAGACCCCTTCCTTCCCGGCACGATCGAAAAGACCGTTCGCCCATTGACGAAGGTTCTTAAATCCTTCCACATCTAAGGCAAACATCACCAAAGGGGAGGCGAGCTTCACGCGACCGCCTCCCCTTTTTCGAACCCTGGACGAGGTTCTAGGCTAGAGTGGCCACTCTGTTACGGCCGGTCACTCCTTTCCGGACAGGGCTTCCGTATCTCCCGATGGCGATGCAAGAACGCTGAGGTGCTGGAGAAAAGAAAAGATGTCCTTGAACGTTATTTCACACGCATGTTGCGCGTAAAACACGGTTTCGTTACGCTGAAGCGCGTGCCGGTAGTCGCCAGCGATGATGTTGACGATGGCCCATCGACTCGTAGGCGAAAGCCATCCGGGGAGAACAAAGAATTTCATATCTCCCATTTCGGAGGTGATTACTTTCGTGAGGCGTTCGGCCTGCCGAGGCGGGATGTGGCATTCACCGCTGAGCCAGCGGTTCATGGTGGAATAGTTGACGTCGAATTTCTTCGACATCTCCAGGTTCGTTAAGTTGTTTGCCGTTTTGTAAACAACGAGAAGTATTAATGTGTTTTCAAACATAAATAAAAAGTGGACCTTTTCAGTCCACAAATATGCTCATTTTCGCGGTTTTAAAACCGTTTTGGTCTTTGTAGATACCTGAAGCGCAGATAATCGAGGAAATACTGCGGGTTAAGAGCCTCGCCGGTGGACCTTTCGATCCAAAGGTTCGGGGGGAGATAATCGCAGGCGACATCATGCTCGCTTAGCCAATCGCGGATAGGTTTCAAGTCTCCTGTGGACATGGCGTGTTCCGGATCGATTTCCTTTCCCATCGCATGGAAAAGTTGAGCGCCGCAAAGGTTACCTAAGGCATAGGAGGGAAAGTAACCGAATAGACCGGAGAACCAATGGGTATCCTGAAGGACTCCAAGGGTGTTGTTCGGTACCTCGATTCCAAGATATTCGCGGTACTTTTCGTTCCAACGATCGGGCAATTGTTCGACGGAAAGGACGCCGTTAATTAAATCGCGTTCCAACTCGTAACGAATGATGATGTGCAGACAGTAGGTATACTCGTCGGCTTCAGTGCGAACAAGACTGGGTTCGACGTGACGGATGGCGGCGACGAAGGCGGAAGGTTCCATGGTCAGGAATTCTCCGCCCAAGTCTTTCTTACAAAGTTTTAATAGATGTGGGGCGAATTCTCCGCTGCGGCCTACGATGTTCTCGAAGAAGCGCGAATGGGTTTCGCAGATGGCGTTTGTCGCCATTGAATTGACGAAATCGCCATAATGAGTTTTGGGCCACATCTGTCCGTGAATCGCATGGCCGCCTTCGTGCAATACACTAAATAGCGACATGCGCCAGTCTTCGGGGTAGTAATGGGTGGTAACCCGGAAATCGAACTGCGCGGGCCAGTCGGTAAAAGGGTGTTCCGATTCGCCGAGGCAACCGCGGCTAAAGTCAAATCCTTCCAATTGAAGGACGTCGAGGGATAGATCATGTTGTTCATGTTTGGGGTGGGGTTTGATTTCGGCAGTAGGAAGTTTCTCCTGATTTTGCAAGGCGACTTTAAGGTTTTTCGTCAAGAAATTCTGCAAATCTCCAAAAATTTTGTCCAAAACTTCTTCAGAATAGCCCTCTTCGTAATCATCGAGCAAGGCATCGTATAGGGTTTTGTGCTTGGCTTTTTTCTTGAACTTGGCCTCCTCTTTTTTTGCTTCGACAAGTTTGGCAAAATAGGGGAGCACCGTTTCATAGTCGCCCTTTTGCTTGCACTTGCGCCATACTTCGGTGCACTTATTGGTCAACTTGTTCCACTCGCGTAGAGTCTCAGCGGGAACTTTGGACGTATAGTCGATGCTCTTTAGGAGACTATTGAGAAGGCAACGCTGTCTTTCGTTGACGTTTTTATCTTCGCTTGCCTCGCGTACTAGACGAACATATTCGGGGTCTTGCTCGATGGCAATATAGTCGCCGTAAAGATCGCTGATTAAATCATTTTCCGCGTCGATGGCTTTTTCGGGGGAAACGGTCTCGACATCGTAATTCAGAAGAGAGATCAGATGAGACAATTTCCTCTTTTTCTCGAGGTAGGGTTTGAGTTTTTCGAAGGTATTTTCAGATGTTTGCATGTGCTTATCCTACCACGGTGTTGCATTTGGGCAAGACGATGCGGTTTGGTTGATGTCGGTTGGGCTGCAATCAAGGATTGAAAAATGAAAAAAGGCACGTTGCCGTGCCGATTTTTCGCCTGGCGGAGGAATAGGGATTCGAACCCTAGCGCCCTGTTACAAGCCTACGAGCTTTCCAAGCCCGCCCCTTCGACCACTTGGGTATTCCTCCAAATTTGAGGCTCGATGATTATAAGCAATGCCGTTTTTAATCGCAATGGCCAAATTATTACGCGCGCGCTATACTGACGGCGTTATGAAAGAAATCCTTGTCACCTCGGCTTCCGATGGTCAGCGCATCGAGAAATTCGTCCGTCATTATCTCAGCGAAGCCCCGCTTGGTTTTATCTACAAAGCCTTCCGGAAACAGGATATTAAAATCAACGGCCATTGGGTCAACAAAGAAGCTATCGTTCACTCGGGCGACGTGGTACGCATTTATGTTACGGATGCCCAGTTAGAAGATTTCAAAAAGCCCCGCCCCGTAAACAAAAAGCCGTTTCCATATCCGATCGCTTATGAAGACGACGCCGTCCTCATCGTGGATAAACCCAAGGGGCTGCTTGTTTATGGCGACGCAAAGGGAAGTAGGGAAACGCTTGGCAACGCCGTTTTGGATTATCTCTACCTGAAAGGCGAATACGATCCCGCCGAGTCTTCCTTCACGCCCTCGCCCGCCCATCGATTGGACCGAAATACGTCGGGCCTGGTCGTTTACGGCAAAACGGATGCGGCGCTTCATAAACTTACCGAACTATTCAAAGACCGCACGGAAATCCATAAGAAATACCTAGCCCTCGTGGCCGGGGATTTGGAAAAGGACGGCGAAATCGATGCCCCGTTATGGAAAGACGCCATGAATGGGCGTGTCTATGTCCGTTCCATTGAAGCGGGCGGCAAAAACGCTTTGACTAGGTATGAAATCGTCAAACGGTATGGCGCATATACGATGGTGAAGGTGGAACTCGTTACGGGCCGTACGCACCAAATCCGTGTCCACTTCGCTTCGATTGGCCATCCGCTGGTCGGAGATGAGAAATACGGGCTTGTTTCCGTGAACCGCATCAGCAAAGAAAAGACAGGTTTGGAGTCGCAATTCCTCCATGCCAGCGAGCTTTCTTTTGGAAGGCTATCGGGAGTCTTATCGCCTTTGGCGAATAAAAAGATTGTTTCCCCTCTTCCCAAGGAACTCGCAAACGTGCTTGAATTGCTGGTGAAATAGACTGGAGGTCATGTATGGACGTCATGCAGAACTATCAGAGGTGGTTAGATTCCCCGCGTGTCAGCGACGAGGATAAGGCCACGCTTCGTTCCCTCTCCGAAAAGCAAAGGGACGACGCTTTCTTCAAAAACGCCGAATTCGGAACCGGAGGCATGCGTGGCATCCTCGGGCCTGGCACCAATCGTATCAACGAGCACACGATCGGCCGGGTTACGGTGGGCTTTGGCCTCTATTTGAAAAAACACCTCGGTGAGAAGGCCCTCGGTATGGGTGTCGCAATTTCTCACGACAACCGTTTCTTCTCTCGCGAATTCACGCTTCTTTCTGCCGACATCCTCGCGAAGATGGGTTTCAAGGTCTATATCTTTGATATGCTTCGCGCGACTCCCGAGCTCTCCTTCGCGGTCCGCGAAAAGCAGTGCGCGGGCGGCATCATGATCACCGCCTCCCACAACCCCAAAGAATATAACGGTTACAAAGTCTATGACGAGAAGGGGTGCCAGCTCATCCCGGAATTGGTCGATGAGATGCTCGCCATCCTCGCAACGCTTCCCGACGAGCTCTCCTTCAAGATTCCCGAGGCTGAAAAGAAGGGCGAAGTCATCGTCCTTGGCCCGGAGGTCGACGAGAAATACTACGAGCTCGTCAAGACGACCCAAGTCCATCCCGAATTGGACAAGAAGGGTTTCAAGGTTATCTACTCGCCTCAACACGGTGCTTCTTATGAAGGCGCGATGGCGGTGTTCTCATCGCTTGGCTACGAAATCATCCCAGTCAAGGAACAATGCGTCCATGATCCTAATTTCGGAGCGACCGAATCTCCGAACCCCGAAGTCGAGAAAGCGTGGAAGTTGCCTCTTGCCTACGCGGTAAAGGAACACGCGAACCTCGTCGTGATGACTGACCCGGATGGCGACCGTTGTGGCCTTGCCTATTTAGGGAAAGATGGCGAATACCATCGCCTGACTGGCAATGAATCCGCGGCACTTTTAGTGGATTATTTGCTTTCTGAAAAGAAAAAGATGGGACTTTTGCCAGAAAATCCCGTCATGTATGACACTATCGTTTCCTCTTCGCTTGCCCGCGAAGTCGCGCAGTCGTACGGCGTGAAAGTCGAATCATTCCTCACCGGATTCAAATTCATCGGCAGCCGCATTGGCTATTACGAAGAAAAGGAAAACGGGCCGACGTTCGTCTTCGGCTATGAGGAATCCTATGGATGCCTCCTCGCCCCCTTCGTTCGCGATAAAGATGGCATCCAAGCGATTCTCCTCTATACCGAGATGGCTTTGTTCCATCATCTCCGTGGCGAGGATCTAGGCGAGGCGCTCGAAGGGCTTTATCACCGTTACGGATACCATCTTGCGACAACCAAAGACATCTATTTCGAAGGAATGGATGGCAACGCCAAGATGCAAAAACTCATGGCGGGCCTTCACGTGACTCCGCTTCGTTGCTTCTGCAATATCAACGTGGCGAAGATCGGCGACTATAAGAAACAAATTATGGTCGACTTGGCCAGTGGAAAAGAAGAACCGATTGTCGGACTTCCCGTTTCCGATGTCGTCAAGTATTTCCTCAAAGACAATTCGACGATATGCGTCCGTCCTTCTGGTACGGAACCGAAGGTCAAATTCTATATCGAAGTCGTTTCCGATAAGGAAGACGGACTAAAAGAAAAGGCCGAAGCCTTGTTCCAAGATCTTCTCTCCCAAGCTGGGGTCAATCGGTAAGAAGTCGCTTCAATTCGACGATGACGCCGTCCTCGTCGACGGCGTTTTTCGTTATGGGGTAAAGGTCTTTTAGCCAAGTGGCCCGCGCGTTTTTCATCGCGAATGGACGCCCGGCTTCGGAAAGCATTTCCGCATCGTTGCTCGCGTCCCCGAAAGCGATGACGTCTTCCTTGCGGATTCCATAGGTTTTCATGATATAAGCCAAAGCGCTTCCCTTATGGACGTTAGGCAAGGCGAGCTCAGAATAATTGGAGTTGCTCCAGGAGCGGTAGAGGACATTAGGATGTTCGCGGCAAATGCGTTCTAAACGTCCTTCCTCTTTTTCGATTTCGTGAAAAAGGGCCGTAAAAGGGTCCTCTTTTAGGATGTTTACGATATCGCCTTCGACGAGATGGATTCCTTTGTTGGGGAAGTAGGGGAATAGACCGCTGCCATCTCCTTGAACGTAGAGGTTTGTTTCGCTTTCGGCCATATAGACATCGACGCAGTCTAAGGATTGCCTCCAGATATGGATGACATCTTCTTTATCGAAACGCTTTTCGTAACGCGGGAAGGAAGGGTCTTTTGGATGAAAGACGAGGCCTCCGTTATAGGCGATAAGGGGACCCGTGCACTGCAAATCGTCGTAGAGGTGTCTCATGGAACGATAGGGGCGCCCCGAAGCCAAAACGACGAGATATCCGCGCGAAGAAAGTTGCCGTAGATAGTCGCGGGTTTCCTCGGAATAGGTGCCCCGTGCATCTAAAAGCGTACCGTCGAGATCGGTGACGATGAGCCCTTTAATCATGATAGATATCGAGAAGTCCTACGGCGTGCTGGACGCGTTCAAGCGTTTTGGAGGCGATGGCCTTTGCCCGTTTGGCGCCTTCCTGGAGGACGGGGAGGTAGGCCTTGCTTTCGACGATTTCCTTATAACGGTTCTGGAAGGGTTCGAGTTCTTCGATGACCGCGTCGGCGACTTCCTTCTTGAAATCGCCATAACGATAGCCGACGAAATGGGCTTCGGCTTCCTCGATCGAGATTTCCTTGATGGAGGCGTAGATGGTCAAAAGGTTCGAGATGCCCGGCTTGTTTTCCTTATCGTATTTGACTTCGTTTCCTAGGTCGGTCACGGCGGACATGATCTTCTTACGGACCACGTTCATTGGGTCGAGGAGGAAGATGTCGCCCTTGGGGTCGGATTTGCTCATCTTGACCTTTGGGTCGCTTAGCGACATGATGCGGGCGCCGACTTTGTTGATTTTGTAATTCGGGAGGACGAGTGTCTTTTCACCATACCGCTTGTTCATGCGGTTGACGAGGTCGCGCGTGATTTCGACGTGCTGGACCTGATCCTCGCCCACGGGAACGATATCCGCGTCATAAAGGACGATGTCGGCCGCCATGAGGACGGGGTAGGCGAATAGACCTAAGCCAATCGCGGATTCCTTCATGTGCTGCGACTTTTCCTTGAATTGGGTCATACGGGATAATTCACCCATGTAGAGGTAATTCTGGAGGATGGCGTTAAGCTCGGCGTGTTCGGGAACCGAGGATTGGGTGAAGATGGTGGCCTTCTTCGGGTCGAGGCCAGAGGCCAAATAGAAGGCCGCGAGGTCGCGGGAATTGGCGCGGAGAACCTCGGGGTCGATCGGCAGGGTGAGGGCGTGGAGGTCAGCGATGAAAATGAAGACTTCGCCCGTCTCCTGGAAATCCTTGAAATGCTTGAGGGCACCGATGTAGTTGCCTAGGGTCAAGTGGCCCGTGGGTTTGATGCCGGAAAGAATACGTGTCATAAGCGTTACCGTCCTGCATAAAAGATACTACCCTTGTGCAATAGTTCAACAATTCTTCAAATTGTTCCTAATCTCCTGTACAATTCAGCCATGCTCAAAGTCCTCGTGTCCCCAAGCTGCAGTTCGTGTCGGAAAGTCAAAAAATGGCTCGACGAGAACCATATTCCCTATCGGGCAATCGATATCTTTTCGGACCAGCTGACTTATGACGACGTTCTCGAAGCGATCGTCAAAAGCGAAAACGGTACCGAAGATATCGTTTCGACGCGCTCGAAAGTGTTTCAGGAAGGAAATGTCGATCTCGAGGAACTTAGCGTCTCCGAATTCATCCGCTTCGTCTTGGCCAATCCTTCCGTCTTGAAGAGGCCAATCATCATTGATGATCACCGCCTGCAGGTTGGCTATAACGCGGAAGAGATTTCCACCTTCCTCCCCATGGCGAGGCGTCTTGCCAACGAATCCTGCACCAAAGATTGCCCGAAGTGGCCGGATTGCGAAAACCATTAAAAAGAAGCGCCGCGGCGCTTCTTTTCGTATAACGGGTTATTTCCCGATGGCTTTCATCGCCCGCTGGACTTTGGTGATTTCGGAATCTTCGTAGGGGACTTCGTGCTCGTCGAGGAATTCGTGGAGGAGTTTTTCGGCCCCGGCGAGGTTATTGTATTCGAGCTCGACTTCGTAATCGGTTTGGCCCGAATAGGTGTTCTTGTCGATGCATAGGCGTCCGCCTTCGTATTCGAATTCGAGACGCTCGGTGGAAAGGGAAGTCAGGATCTTGAGTTTGTCCACGTCGAAGTCGAGCATGGTCAGGAAGCGGCGCAGATCGTTTTTGGGGAACTGGCCGAAATCGCGGAAAGCGGCGAAATCGTTGAAGGTAATGGGAACGCTTTTCTCGAGACGCCCTTGGCTAAGCGGAGTCTTGAGGGTCAATTCGAGATTGCCTGCGTTTTCGCGAATGCGGAGGGCGATGCCGGATTTCGCGAGGTCGCGGTTATCGGTGTCGATGTAGTAGTTGGTTTGCAAAAAGCGGGGGACTTGTGGGAAAAGACGGACGAGTTTCTCGTATTCGCTTTTGCCAACAAGCGCCTTGGCTTCGATTTCGATGGCGTTGGACATTTATTTGTTACCTCTACAAGGAGTATGATACCAACATATGTTGGACGCAAGCGCAAAAGAATTTAACGATTTCCTAAGGCAGTATAGTCTCTACATCGCGATTGGCATCGCCGCCTTCATCCTCGTAGTGGTGCTCGTGGTGCTATTCATCTGCCTTTCGAAGAGGAAGAAAGCCGATGCAACCCCCAAACGGGTTATCGTCGCCTCAGCCTATATCGAAGCGTTAGGCGGAGCGGACAATATCGTCAGCCATAGCCTTGTCCGTTCCCGCATCGTCTTGACCCTTAAGGATTACGACATCGTGGACAAGGAAAAATTAAAAGAAGCCGGCGTGGACGGCTTCATCATGATGTCGGACAAATTGACCCTCGTCATCAAGGGAGATGCAGAAAAGGTCAACGCCGCGATCTTCCCCGAAGGATGACGTGCTCGTAGATATCTTCGGTCGGTAGGCCCATTACGTTATCGAAACTTCCGACGATTTCCCGGATTAGGGGGAAGTCATCTTGGATACCATAAGCCCCCGCTTTGTCGAAGGGCTTTTTCGTTTGGAGGTAGTCGTGAATTTGTTCGTCGCTAAGGTCATTGAAGTAGACTTCGGTCGCGACTGTGCGGGTGATTTCCTTTCCATGACCGATATAGGTATAGGCGGAAAGGACGATTTCTTTTTGTCCCGATTGGGCTTTTAACATCGCAAAAGCGTCATCGTAGTCTTTGGGCTTGCCTAGAGCCTCGCCGTGAAGAACGACGACGGTATCGCAGGAGAGGACTTCGTCATGAGGATATAAACAGGCGATGGCGTAGGCCTTGGCCTTGCTTTCTTCGGAGGGCAGGTCTTTCGCGTCGATATGCAAAAGACTCTCGTCGATTTCGGGGACGAGGATTTCGAATTCGGGAACGATCTTCCGCAGCAATTCTTTTCTTCTAGGCGAAGAAGAAGCGAGGATGAACATGATTAGTAGTTACGGTCCGCGTTGAGGACGAAGAGAAGGATCATCGGCTTTCTGCCGGTGCGGCGTTCGATGTATTTGGCGACATAAGAACGCACATGGGCGCGGATTTCGGCTTGGCTATTGCGATGGGTGTCTAGACATTCGCGCACGGCTTCGTCGGCCCGCATCTGCGAATGGCGGACGACGTGAGCTTCTTCGGAGGTGGCAAAGCCACGGGTATAGACGATCGGGGGCTGGGTCATCTTGGAGCCGCGGTGGTCGAGGTTGATGATGATATTGACCAAGCCATCGGATTTGAGGATGCCGCGGTCGTTCATCGCGGTGGTGGAGATGCCGTCGAGATCCTTACCGTCGATATAGACATCGTCGGCGGGAACCCTGCCGTTACGGGTGACTTCGTGGTTATAGAGTTGGAGGGCGTCGCCGTTATCGCAGACGAAGACGTGACTAGGATCCATACCGAGGTCGACCGCGATTTCGCCATGTAACTTCAACATGCGGTATTCGCCGTGTACGGGCATGAAGTACTTTGGCTGGGCGAGGCGCTGCATAAGGCGCAGTTCCTGGCGACTTGGGTGGCCAGAGGAGTGGAGAGAGAAAGCGAGAGAATTCTGTTTAACGTCGGCGCCCATCTTGACGAGCTTGTTGACGAGGCGATCGACGAGGGCACCGTTGCCAGGAATCGGATTGGACGAAAAGATGACCGTATCGCCAGGATAGATGGAGGTATTATGGTTATCGCCGTTGACGATGCGGGACAAAGCGGCCATCGGTTCGCCTTGAGAACCCGTGCAAACGATGCAAATCTCGCTCATTTTGTAATTGCGGAGCATCGTTTCCTCGATCATGTTCTTGTCATCGATTTTGATATAGCCGTATTGTCTAGCGATGCCGATGACGTTTTTCATCGAACGGCCCATGACGCAGAATTTACGGCCATGACGCTGGGCGACTTCGACGACTTGCTGGATACGGTTGATGTTGCTGGAGAAGGTCGAGACGATGATACGGCCAGGAGCTTTTTCGAAGATTTCCTCAACGCCAGCACGGACATTGGTTTCGGAAGGGGTATAGCCTTCGATTTCCGCGTTGGTGGAATCGGCCATGAGCAAATCGATGCCTTCCGAACCAAGGCGAGCTAACTTATCGATTTCGAAATGGGGGCCGACGGGGGTGAGGTCGATTTTGAAGTCGCCGGTTTCGACGATGCGGCCTTGCTTGGAGTCGATGCAAACGCCGAAGGAGTCGGGGATGGAATGAGTAACGCGAAAGAAGGAGACGACAAAATCTTCCCCGATGGGGACGACGGTCTCTTCGTCGTATTCGACGATGGTGACCGGTTCTTTGAAGCGAGCGTCTTCGAGCTTATGACGGATAAGCGCCGCGGCTAGACGCGGGGCATAGATGACGGGGACGTAGACGGTGCGGAGCAAGAAGGGGATGCCGCCGATATGGTCTTCGTGACCGTGGGTGATGAAAAGAGCCTTGATCTTCGTGCGGTTGTTTTTGAGGTAGGTGTAGTCGGGGATGACATAATCGACGCCGGGAAGGGTCGCTTCGGGGAAGCGCACGCCCGCGTCGACGAGGATGATGGAACGGTCGGTTTCAAAACAATAGGTATTCTTACCGACTTCCCCTAGACCTCCTAGGGCATAGATTTTTACGGGTGTGTCACGAAGCATACGAAGAGAAAGGCATTTTTTGCGGATATGTATTTGCCTTTGGCAATAATATAACGAAAAAGCCCTTGCTTAGGCAAGTAGGCAGGGCGAAAAGTAAGCGTTTTCAGTTTATCGAAGGGAGAATGTCTTCGGGCTGTGCTTAGAAAAGGCACCCTTAAATTTGTTTAGTTTCGCTCTTAGGAGGTATCCGTTTCTACCCCGCATAACCAAACTAAGCACATTTTGCTCCACCAAATCAGAGAAATTTGCGAGATTATAAATTGAACAATATTTGTGCAGCTCTTCTACCATCATATTTTTGGCTTGCCCTTTCACAACGTTCAGCAATGCTGTCAATGATTTCCGCAAGCAAGGCATCGGTAAAATGTGTGACGTGCAGTCTTTTTATCTGGCCCTTTTCCGTTTTGAGAGTTAGATAGCGTTTTTTTGACCATATTGGCCCATAGAACCACGTTCGAATTGATTGCCCTGCGCTGTTCTTAACTGAGTGTTCGATGGTGATAGCGACTATTTCAGAGTAATAAACCTTGACTGGTAGTTGGATTCTGAACCATTTTAAGGCGATTTTATCTCCGTTCACCCAGACCTTCTCTTTATCTATGTGGATGTTCCACGAAAAGCGGGAAATGGCCTCTGGATACATGATCAAAGGAACAAACAATAAGATAATCACAAACGTTAGAAACAGGCCCAGATCCCCTCTTAAGTTTGGGAAACCAAAGAAGCATTCTGTTAGTAGAAAAAAGAGGCCGAAAGCTTGAGTTCCAAAAACGGCAAAACAGATAAAGGACGATTCGATCACCCAGCCAGGTTCATTTTGGAAAAAGGTTTGTTTGTCTTTCATTAGAGCCACCCATTCTCGAGGCTAATTAGCCACCACTTTTGTGTTCGATAGTAATAATTGCTTGCGTCCGCAAACCCGGACCAAAGCGTTGTTCCAATTGAACTAAAAGCGTTATAGAGAAGCGCCTTTGAAGCAGTCTTTAAACTCACGGAGGATATGGTTCCTCTGAGGCTTTTTGTTATAGATGCCTTTGTGATGGCGGCAAAGCTGTTTCTTCCGGCGTTTAGGCCATAAACGGGAAGGAAATCCATCGCCTTTGAAAGGAGGCCGCTCATAATTCCAACCGAAAAACTTGTTAGAAAGATTTCTCCTCCGGAGTAGTTATTTCCCTCGAATCCATTTTGAAGACTCATTCCGATGGCGGTTGAAGAAAAGCCTGTAACAAAACCTGCGACAAAAGCGCCAGCGCCAAAGCCACTAAAAGCCCCTCCAAGAGCTCCGCCTATAACGCATCCGGCAAATTGTCCCCACGACCAACTCCATTCGCCTGTTAATCCATAAGAAATCCCTTCCGAAACCACGTACGAGGCAGCCCCGATTGCTGCACCAGCAAGGATTAGAGCCATTATGAGCGGGAAACGCCCCGTATGGTCCGAATAAGTTATCGGGTCGTTGTTGCAGTAGACGTAGGGGTTCAGGCCGCCCGCGGAGGAGGGGTCGAGATAGTCGGGGGAATCGGGCTCCCAGAACCTTCCGATCTCGGGGTCGTAGTGCCTCTTCCCGAGGCAATAGGCCCCGAGCCATTCGTCGTAGAGGTAGGATTTGTACCGCAGCTTGTTCCTTGCGCCCATGCCGCCCGTTCCGTCAGAGACGAGGGAGCATTTCCCCCATGCGTCATAGGAATATTCGGCGTAGGCCCCGTTTTGGTCGAGCCGGTCCAGGCGGAGTATTCGGCCGGTCGCGTCGCAGGCTATCGAATAGTCTATGACGGTTCCGTCGGCTCTGGCCTCCGAGAGGAAGCACGGGTTGCCGTCGGGCCCATAAGCGTAGACTAGGTCGTATTCGCCGGGGACGGAGTCGATCCTTAGCCGCCCGTCCCGGAAGGCGTACCGGTGGAGGACCGTCCCGGCAGCGTCGTAGGCGACCGAGAGGAAACCGTCCGGGTCGTAGGCGTATCGGCAGCCCTGGTTTCCGGCGATCGCCGAGAGAAGGAGGTCGCCGTTGTAGGAAAGGAGAATTGGGCCGGCGCCGGTTCCGATCCTTTCGACGGAATTGGGGTATCCCTTATGCCCCGTGGAGGGGTAGGCGAAGGACGTTCCCTTCCCGGTTTGGGGGTTCACCGCCGAGAGGAGGCGGTGGGGGAACCCGGAAGGCGCATACGTGTAGTCCGAGCCGTCCTTGGAAACGATGTCTCCTGAGGCGTTATATGACGCGGAGCCCCCGATGGCCGCGGTCACAAAGCCCATCGCGTCGCGGGCGACGGTCTGCCCCTCCCAAGAGGAGAGTAGGCCCGATGAATCGCGCCCATAGGAAATCGTCTTCCAGATGGAAGTGCCCACGCGGATCTTTTCCTGCGTCAGGAGCCTGGTGGGGTTGCCGCCCGTATCCTCTTGGTATGCGAATTCGTTTTTCAGCCACGCGTTTCCGGCCCGGGAGAAGGCGGAGACTGACGGCCTGCCCTGGACGTCGTTCCAGCATTCCCTGCAATGGCCGGACGAGGATTCCAGGAACCCGGCTAGGGATTGGGCGGACATGTGGTCGGAATATAGTTCCAGGCCGCATATCTTGCCCCGTGAGGGGAAGGATCCGCCGGCGTTTGTTCCCAAATGGATCGCTGCGTTAGGCCCGATATTGGATTGGACGTGGGCGGTTTGCTGCTGGGGGGTTCCGCCATCGAGTATCATTGCCGCCTGGACGTCGTAGGGGAATTCGGCATAGGGATCGGGGACCGCGGTGTGCGTGAAGGTCAAAGCGAGGACGTGGGCGCCGGGTATGGAAACCCCCGCTGAAAGCATGGTCTGCCCCCCGGCGGACACGAACAGCGTCGATCCGAGGACGTATGCCCCAATATTGCCGCCCGAACTGATTTCAAAAACCTGCCTCCGGACGGTGTCTGGGTGGCCGGAATCGAGCGAGAACCGCACGACAACGGTTCCTGCGGAGCCCCCCGCAAAGGGGTAGGAAAGCCTCTGGCCATAGGCCCTGTAGGCCAGGGATTTCAGCTTCTCGTCGTAGGCGAAGAGCGAGGGGTAGAGCGCCTTGGGGAGCCCGGATGCCGATGTACCGCCGATCCCGGGGAGAAGGGTAAAGGATGACGGGCCAAAGCCCCCGCTCGACGCGAGGGTGCCGTCTAGCGGTATCGCGACCGGATCGGATCCTCCCGAATGCTTGGAGCCGCAAAGGTGGAGCGCCGAGAAAGAGCGGAATTCGGGAAACGAGGTTCCGAAACGGCGGACGGAAACCGGCCCGAACGCGTCCTCCGAGCAAAGGGAGAGGGCCGTCGCGGTTTCCGTGGTCAGAACTTTGTTCCCGATGGCGAGGATCCCGACGTTGGCGCCGGAGATGGCGTTGCCTATCGCTACCGTGAAGGTGGTCCCCGAAAGAAACCAAGGGGTCGAAATCCCGCAGGATGTCGCCGCCCCGTTCAGGCAGGCGACCCAGTATCCGGAAGAAAGGCAGAACGCGAGATGGTTCCATCCGTTTCTCGGCTTCCCTATCCGAATGTTGCCCCCGTTCGTCGGCCGGAAGACGAGGTATCCGCAATCCGGGTCGGATGGGTTGCTCACCTCGGTAATCGAGCCCACCGGCGATCCGTTTTTTGATAGTTCCACGAGGCCAACGGACGAGCCGCGATATCCCAGAAGGACGGCCAGTGGGACGGTTCCGCCCGCCGCCGCGGCGTAAGCGGTCCCTTTCATCTTCGCGCATGGGTGATCGCTGTTTGGGGGGAACTGCGTCGGGACGGGGTCTTCCTGAGGGTAGGTGTCGGCGAGAGAGCAGAGCCTCGCGTCGTCTCCGTACCGCCAGATTCTCGTGGCGCGCCAACCGCCGTCGGCGGTCAGGCAGAGGGACAGTGACTTTGGATCGCCTCGGTGGACGTCCGAAGACGCGGGGACGAAGCCCAAACCCCGCTCGCCGTGGCAGGGGGTGGAGAGGGAGGTTCCGCCACGGGAGCTCTTTGTCAGGAGATAACGCGAACCGGCGCAGCGCCAGACCTCTAAGAACTCAGCCGATTCCGGGTCAGCGTAGCCTTCGCGGGACCACGCCCCGGAATTCAGGTATTCGCCCATTGGGGAATCTGGCCCGTCGCGGGCGATGACCCAGGTCTGCGTCGGACGTCCTGTCTCCGCGAGTTGCAGCCCTGATGGGTAGTCCCCGCACCAATCGGTGGAATAGGAAACGGCATAGATGGCGCTCCCGATGCCCTCGGACGTGGCCCTTCCGGCCCATCCTGGCTCGTATCCATAGGCGCGGTTCGATTCCCCTCCGCAACTGGCGGAGGTCCTCCTTCCGAGGGCGTCATAGGAAAATGCCGTCTGGACGGACGCGGGGTCGGAAAGCGTCGCGATTCCGAAACCGTTGTGGGTGGCGAGATTCGCCCCCCCGCTTGCCCCGGAGAGCTCCCATCTTATGCGGGTTGGGCGTCCTTTCGCGTCGGCCTTGGTTTCGATGGCGCGCGGGCCGCTTTGCATTCTGAAGATTGACGAGGTGGGCATCCCCGTATCCGAGTACTCATAGTTCGTTTCGATGCCGCCCTCCGTCCTCGAGTTTTCCTTGCGCGTGGCATCGTCGATTGTCATCGAGGTTTTGATTTCCGCGACGGTTGTTTCTGCCGGATAGATGAAGAGGGCGGGATTGAATACGGTTCCGTCCCCGGGCGACGTTTTGTAGGTAATGGCGGTGGAGACCTGGGACGGGGCGGTCCTGCTCTTGATCAGCGTCCCCTCGCCGAAATAGGCGATCAGGTCGGAGCCATGTTGCCCCCCGCGGCAGACGGGGCGCGCCTTGGAGTCGAGGCAAAGGAAGCCGTCCCTCCCTGCGACGGAAGTTACGGTCGGGTGCCAGCCGACATAACCGTCGGCTTTCGAGAGAGAGGCGCCGCGTATCACCTGCGCCGCCCCGAGCCAGCGTATACTTTCCGCCCCCGAAAAGGCGACGGTCAGGTACGAAGTCTTTTTTTCGAAGACGAGGGGGATTGCGGACGGGGCAAGGCAGTCCGCAGGGGTTTCCCTGGCGTATTGGATCGTCTGCTGCCCCCCTTGAGCGAACCCCACATAGACGGTCGCGGAAACCGGGGAGCCGTAGCCCACGAACACGAGCATTGCGGGTTCCAGCGGCAGCAGCTCCAACGTCCTCGTGAGGAAGGCGGATCCGTTTGGACCGACTCTGAGCCAGGACCATCCCGATAGCGCCGCAACGGCCGCAACGGCCTCCGGCGGATCGGCGACAGCCGCCGTTCCGGACAAGACCCAACCTCCGTCTCCGAAATCGCATCCGCCGAGGGCGTCCCTGGAGTCGCGGCCGTCGTACGATGCGCAAAACGCGTCAGAGACCTCGCAAAGTCGCCCTTCCTGGTCGAACCCGCGGCAGAAGCATTCCCCGTGGGGCCCGATTTCGCCGACGACGCATTTGAAGGCCCCGACCTGGCGGAGCCCGAAATACGTTTGCCGTCCACCCGTGTCCACGCATCTGGCGAGGTTCGGGGTGCTTCGAGATATTTCCACCTCTGCTTGTTGGGCGGACGAATAGTAGAACCTTGCCTTAGCCCACGAGGTTCCCAAAATCGCTTGGATGGTAAAGGCGAGGTCGCCAACGGAATCCTGATAAGCGAAGCTGACGAGACTTGCCGAGGCTGTTATTGAGTAATCTCTTCTGAAAGAGGGGTTCCCCTCTTCGCCCGCTATGACGCTCAGGATTGGGGTTCCGCCTATCACGTCCATGAACACCGTGTGGGTTTCCAGGGACTGGTACTGCGGCTTCATGCGAACGACCTTCCCGTCAACGATTTTCCCGGTGGCCGTGTTATAGCGCATGGCGAAGGATTCGTAGGGATAATCCTCCGAATCGGTGGTCCTGAGGACCAACGCAGGAAGGTTCTCTATCACCATCGTCTCGACCGCGAGCTGAATGCCCGACCGTAGAGTTATTTCCGAAAGGGCGCCGTCGGCATCGAAAAGGAGGCCGGTGCCTTCCTCGAGGGCCATTCGATAGCCGAGAACCGCCTCGGAAGAGTCCGTTAGCATTTGGATTCTCTCGCCGGTCGATACGCAAAGGTACTCCCCTCCCCCTTGGGGAAGGAAGGCGAGGTCCGGGACGCCGGCCCGTTTCAGGGTGAGGGACGAGCCGCCCGGGACTATCTCGAAATAAAAGGAGAGCCCTTGGATCCTGGGAATCCCGTCCGAACTCGAGAAGGGTACGGCGACGGAAATCGGGAACCCGAGCCCGGCGAAGTCCCCGACGAGGGGTATCTCGAAGAACGAGTTCTGGCCGAACGAGCCCACGTCGAGCCTCGCGGTTATCCTTTCGTCCCCGAACGGGACCAGGGTCATGGTCTGCGGTACCTGGATCATGTCTATTCCTCCTGGCTAAGCTGTATCTCCACGTAATTGGCGCGCATGGCGGCCGAGACCGCCATTTCGTCCCCCTCGAGCAGTTCGCGGACGTCCGCGAAGAGGCCCAGTTCCCGCGGGACCGCCAAACGGATCGATTCGGCGGCGGAAACCTTGTCCGCGTAGGTCAGGCCGCAGCGGAACACGAGAGCCAGGTCGGCGTCGCTGCCAGTGACCTGGGTCCCGTCGGCGTGCGACCCGAAGAGGAACGCCTTCCGCAGGGGGTATCTCGTAAGCAGGGCGGAGAGGGCGGCGACCAGCTCATCCGTTTCCCAACGCCTCGCCGTCGCGGCCATCGCGGACGCCGTCCTGGGGGCTGAGGCTAGCGCCCACGCCAGGCTGTCCGGGTCGCCCGGGAAAAGCTTCCCCGCGGCCTTTAGTCTCGCGGTCCCTAGTCCCATCGCGGCCAGGCAGGCGTTCGTTAGAAGGGCGCGCTTCGCGGGGGTTTGGGAAAGCTCGCCCGCCCACGAGAGTGCGAGCCCGCACGCCTTTTGAAGCGGCATCCCTTCGCGGGTGCCGGGGTTCGCCGGCACGTTCGCCTTGTTTTCCGCGAGCTGGCCCGCGGATCCCGGGTCGGCGAGGGCCTTCCGGTAGGCTTCCAGGAGCGAAAGGGAGTCTCGCTCGGCGGGGGTTTCGGGTTCCGAGCCGAAGACGGCCATCGCCTTGAACCTCCCGTAGCCGACGTCGCCGAAAAGGCGCGTGGCGGCCCTGTAGGCGTTCTTCCATTCCAAACGGTCCGTGTAGGGGAGGTATCCCTCGAGGGAGCGTCGGTAGGCGCCTACGGTGGTTACTGCGGTGACGGCCTGTTCCATATAATCAAAATGATTATAGACCGAATCGAGAAAAATAGAGACTTGTCGACCAAGTTCTAAATCTCAACGGAACCTGGAATGTTTTTGAAGGGGTCGATTTTGTCGATATGGTCGTAGAAGAGGATGCCGTTAAGGTGGTCGATTTCGTGTTGGAGGACGATCGCGTCATAGCCACGCGCGGTGATTTCGATTTCCCGTTTCGCATTAGCGTCATAGGCTTGGACGACGATTTTGAAATCGCGGTAGACGCGGCCTTTATGGTTTTCGTCTACGCTTAGGCAACCTTCCCCACCCGAAAGGAAACACTTCTTGATAGAGGAGCGGATGATGCGGGGGTTGACCAACTGATAACGGATTTGGGGATTGGTTTCATCTCCGGTGTCATAGGCGATGACAATCATGCGGATATTGTGACCGACCTGCGGAGCGGCGAGGCCGACACCTTCGCGGACGGAAGGGTGCTTTTTGACGTATTCGGGGTCTTGGGAAAGAAGGAGATACTTCATCATCTCGTCGATGAGGGCTTGATTCTCCGCAGAGAGGGGTACGGGAACAGGCTCCGATCTTTTCCTAAGGCTGGGTTCGCTGTCTTTGACGATCTTCAACATAACGTGGCTATTGTAGCATTTCATCTCCTTTGGAGAGTAGAATTTGCTCGATATGAAAGAAGTGTGCCTCCGACTTCTCGACGATTTGGCCCTGGCGATGGAAGAAGATTCTCGCCTTGTTTTGCTTCGCCACGACGAAGAAGCAATGCTTGCTGATCCTATTTCGTCCGCTTTGCTAACGGATATGAACAAGAAGGGCGAGGTTTATCAGCGCCTTCGCCTTGAACTTGGCGAAAAAGACGAAGAGACGATAAAAGCCAAACGGGAACTCGCGGAAGCAAAGCGCCTATTAGATGAAAACGAGTTTGGCGAGAAATACCGCCATAGCTATGCCACAGTCGCTTTGTTATACAAAGAACTAGACGAAATCGTCTTCGGGCCATATCGGGAACATGCTTCCTGCAAGGAGAAACATGCTGCGCGTTAGCGGGGGCAAATACCGAGGCAGAAACCTCGAGGTCCCCGAAGTCGGTACCGTTCCGACCAAAAACAGGGTCCGCGAGGCGATGATGTCCATCTGCGCGTTCGCGACCGAAGGGGCGGAAGTCCTCGACCTATTCGCCGGAAGTGGGGCCCTTGGCATCGAAGCTCTTTCCCGCGGGGCAAAACATTGCGTATTCGTAGACGCGGACCGCAAGGCATGCGAAATCATCAAACGGAACCTCGCATTAATAAAAGAACAAAACGCGCAGGTAATGAATATGCCCGCGCGCGAGGCTTTGGAACGGATGAAAGAAAAGAAATTCGACCTCGTCTTTTTAGACCCGCCCTATGCCAAAAAGGAACTTTACGAAGAATCGATTTCGTTCTTACTAGAAAACGAGATGCTTGCCGATGGAGCGGTAGTTTTGGTGGAACATGAAGGCGAGTTACAAATCGACGATTCGCGCTTTTCCTTCCGCCGCGATTATACTTATGGCATGACCAAACTCATCCAATTGAGGAAATGAACATGAAAATCGCCATCTACCCCGGATCCTTCGACCCCTTCACTAACGGCCATCTCGACATTTTGAATCGGGCTGCTGCCGTCTTTGACAAGGTCATCGTCTTGGCCGCGGTCAACTCGGCTAAGAAGACGGTCTTTACACAGGAAGAACGCTTGGCCATCCTCAAAGAATGCCTAAAGGATATCCCGAACGTAGAAGTGGACTCCTATTCGGGCCTTACGGTCGATTACGCGAAGAAAGTAGGGGCGAGCCATATTATCCGTGGGCTTCGCGCGGTCACGGATTTCGAATACGAATTCCAACTCGCCGCGGCCAACCGTTTCGCTTGCGAAGACGTGGACATGGTCTTCTTCATGGCCTCGGGCAAACATTCCTTCGTCTCTTCTAGCGTCGTCAATGAATTGCGGCGTAACGGGGCGGACGTGAGTTCCTTGGTACCTGAGCCTGTCCTAAAAGCCTACGAAAAGAAAGGACTATAACGAAAAAACGTATCGGGTTTAGCTCGATACGTTTTCGTTTTGCTTGAATTACCAACCGGTGGTCGCGTCGCGGAAGGGATTATCGATGTCCGCATAGGCGGCGGTGCGCTGCTGCGGGACGTGGTTCCACATCTGCTGGAGAAGGGTGGCTTTGTCGTAGTCGGAATCACCAGAGAGGCCGAAGAGGACTTCGCTGATGCCAAAACGGTCTTCACGCCAAGCGGCTTCGGTCCAGTCGACGAGGAAGATCGTCGGGGTTTCCCAATCGCCGGAAGCGGCGTTTTCGATGGCTTCGTACTTGGTCGAAGAGACGTTCTTGTTGAGCTTGTAGGGAGCTTGTTCGAGTTTGCCGGCGGCACGGGCCCAGAGGTCGAGGTCGTCGAACTTATGGACATAACGACTGAAGGCTTTCTGTTCTTCGGTGACGTCCTTGTAGTCTACGTCGTTAGTGGATTCTTCGTCCGCGTTGATGGTGTGGAGGACGTAGGGGTTGCCGTCATCGATCTTGAAGTTGGCATTGTTCCAGCCGCTTTCGAGTTTTTCGAAAGCATCTTTGGCTTCGTCGCAGGGGGTGCAGTCGTTCTCGACGATGACGAAGTAATACTTGATGCCGTAGTCGGAGATGATGTTCTTCGCATTGAGGGCGGCAAGGACTTCCTCGTAGGAACCGAAGTCGTCGGAATCGAAGGAGAAGTCGTTGATGGTGTGGGTCATCTTGTCGGCTTCGGTGTCGTAATCGACCTTCCCTTCGTTTTCGAGGGAGAGGCGATAGGAGTTGAAGTAACCGCTATTGGTGCCGACGGCCATGACCGAAAACCAGTTCACGAATTTGGAGATGGAGAAGATGATCGCGAAGAGGCCACCGACGATGAGAAGGGGCTGAACCCAGGCGGTCTCGGTGATCCAACGCCAGAGGCGGCCGAATGCAGCACTGATCGATTTGAGTATGTTCATGGGGTATTCCTCCAGAGGCCTGTTTTACAAACAGCGCGATTATCATATCACCCGCGTATGAGTGTCGCAACAAAGATTTCTTTTGGGCAAATAGAGGGGTACCGAAAACGAAAAAGGCCGATAATGCCTTGTTTTTCTGCCTATAGTAGAAGCGAGGAAACTGGCCTATAATCGTCAGCGATGAGAAAAAAGAAAACCCTTCGCAAGAAGGTTGACGCCTACTTCTACGACCACGCGGTGCAGAAGTCGATCCTGACGAATGGCTTTGCCGTTTTCGTCTGCGCGCTCTCCGGGCTCATCTTTGCCTTTGGCTTCCGCGCCTTCTTAGCACCGGCCTGCTTACCTCAACTTACGGCCTCGGATGGCATGAAACTCGTCTCGGGTGGCGTCTCAGGTATTTCGCAGCTGATCATCGCCATCGCGGACCTCATTTCGCATAGGGCAATCGAGGGCAATGGGATTTACGACGTCGTCTATTCCTGTCTCTATTTCGGATTGAATATCCCCATTATCATTTTGGCCTTCCGCGGTATCGGAAAGCGTTATACGCTTTTGACCCTCATGACTGTCGGCTTTTCCTCTTTGTTCTCGACGTTGCTGCGTTATGTGGATGATTCCTTGTTCACCCCAATCGCGGTCTTCGTTGACCAAAACGGCGGCCTTGTTACCCGCGCCCTTTTGGCGGGTGTCTGCACGGGCATTTCCTCCGCAATCGCCTTCCGCATTGATGGCTCCGCGGGCGGTATCGACGTGGTGGCCCACTATATCGCTTTGAAGAAATCGCAACTCGTCGGCAAATATTCCTTGGCCATCAACTTCGTGACCGTATCCGTCTATACCATCGTCACCATCTCCTCGGTGGGGTGGGGGACCGGCAAGGCGGGACACGTCTTTGTGGCGTCGCTATTCTCCGTCCTCTATCTCTTCGTCTGCATGATGATCATCGATATGATCAATTCACGTAACCGTAAGGTTAAAATCGAAGTCATCACCGAGCGGGCGGACCTTGGGAAAATCCTCATCGGCTCCATTCCTCACGGCGTAACCCTTACCCAAGGCAAAGGCGTATTCTCCGACCGTGAGAAGTACGTTTTGACGACCATTGTTTCGATTCGCGAAGCCAAGGCTACTGCGGAACTCATCCGCGAAATCGATCCGCACGCTTTCGTAACCGTTACCGATCTACGCCAGGTTTATGGCCGTTTCTTCCTCCCGCCCATTCGCTGATTTGTTTTGCTCCATTTTTTATAGGTCTATCTCTTATCAAATTAATGTGCTTTTAAACTGCTAGCCAAAATGCTAAGCATGCAAATAGTTATCGCATTTGTTTTGCCCATTCTAATAATGCTGCCTTTCCGTCCTCAAACGACAGAATTGTCTCCCCGCGTACGGTTATCGACACAATCGCCCCCTCTCCGCCATCATAGAAAACTCTCAGGTTGCCGATGAATTTGAAACGAAGACCGATTTCCGGCAGGAAAGCATTCCACGTTGCGTCCAGATCTCGGGAAAAGACTCTCGCCCAATTTGAATTCCCTTCCGCAGTTGGTGCTCCTTCGTCGATATAACGAATGGAGGCAAGCTGAATGGCGGCCTCCCCATCTTTCTTTGAGAACCGAGATACGGTTGCCTCATATTGAAAATAGTTCTTGTCGTTTGAATAATAGTCGACCATTTTTCTAGTTAAGATAGGGTTCCAAAAGAGCAAAGTTATGCACACGATAGGCACTGCGGTAGACCATGAAGCACCAAATATTATCCAAAAAATGTGTTTTCTTTTCATAATTACCAAAGTCCGAAGAAATAAGAAATCGGTCCATGAAATTTGGCAGTAAACAGATGAGCAACCCCGGTAATGTAGTTAGGTGTGCGTTGTTCCATTTTCAATAGAATTATAGGACGTTGGACCTAATTACGTATGCGAAGTCTTTGAAGACAACTTGACCAGGCAAATCGGTTGGCGTTTTTTCGCTTATCCCATATCATTAGAAAGTTCCACGCATCTAGGAGGAACGCCCTATGGAAAAAACCATCGAAAACCAACACTTTGAAGAAGAAAGAGCGCTTTACGGTATTTCCGATACGGAAGTCCGTCATTGCGCCTTCGGCGGACCTATCGACGGAGAATCCGCATTAAAGGAAACCAACGAAATCGCGGTGATCGACTGCGACTTCAAGATGCGTTATGTCTTGTGGCATGTAAACGATTTCCGTTTGGAACGGGTAACGATGGATACGTCGACCCGCGCCGCCCTTTGGTATTGCGAAGACGGCGTCATCGTCGATTCGAAACTCCATGGCATCAAGGTGCTTCGCGAATGCAAGGACATCAACGTAGATCGCTCCGATATCGTTTCCGACGAGTTCGCCTGGCGCTGCGACGATTTGAAGCTAAACGAATGCACGGTCTCATCGGTTTATCCCTTTTTCCAGTGCACGGACCTCGAATTGACGGGCGTAAAACTCCAGGCCAAATATGCCTGTCAATACGTTAACGATGCTAGGATTCTGGATTGCCGTTTCGAGACGAAAGACGCCCTCTGGCATAGCAAAGACGTTACGGTCGAGGATTCGGTAATCGACGGCGAATACATGGCCTGGTATTCCGAGAACCTGACCTTGATTCGCTGCGTCATCAAAGGTACGCAGCCCTTTTGCTATTGCAAAAACCTTAAACTCGTCGATTGCGAACTCATCAATGCGGATAGGGCCTTCGAGTATTCGAGCGTCCACGCCAAAATCAAAGGACGCGTGGAGTCGATCAAGAACCCTCTCTCGGGAAAAATCGAGGCGGACGAGGTGGGCGAAATCATCCGCGAAGGCTCGGTGAAGCGGTGCCACTGCGACATCGTGATCGGTGGGAAAGAGCAATAAGAATTTCGCCTGGCCCTTCCGTTTACGGAAATACCCTCTTTTCGGCTAAACTAGAGCCCCTATAATAAGCCGTATGCTTTTTGGGAAGTACATCAACAAGTATTACAAGAAGTACTGGTACCTGTTCCTCATCGGTATCGTGACTTTGGTCGCGGTCGATTACGTGCAGTCCCTTTTGCCCGAAGCTCTTGGCAACATCGTCAACATGTTCCAGGGCGGTTCGCCCGAAGAGAAGGCGGTCATGGACATCACCTTCAATGTCATCGGGATGGCCTTTGCCATGGCGATTGGTCGCGCCCTTTGGCGTATTGTCATCTTTAACGCTTCAAGTCGCATCGAGATGGGTTTACGCGACACGATGTTCCGCAAATCCGCGCGGCTTTCGCAGACTTATTTGCACAAAAACCCCGTCGGAACCATCCTCAACTGGTTTTCGACCGACATCGAAGCCATCGGCGAACTCACGGGCTTTGGAACGGTTATGTTGGTCGACGCGGTCTTCATGTCCGTCCTCGTCATCTTCAAGATGTTCTTCCTCAACTGGTTCGTCTCGATCATCATCCTCGCCCCGATGCTTTTAGTCGTCGTGTGGGGGTCTTTGGTCGAAAAGTTTATGTCCAAGGTCTGGGATCAACGTCAGAAGTCCAACGACGAACTCTACGATTTCTCGCAGGAAAACTTCACCGGCATCCGCGTCATCAAAGCGTTTGTCAAAGAGAAGCAGCAGTTGCACGCCTTCGCGAAAGTGGCCCGAAAGAACAAGGACGTGAACGTAAAGTTCGCTCGCCTAAGCGTCTTCTTCGACGTCTGCATCGAACTCCTTATCGGTTTGATCTTCGGCATCGCTTTGGCCTTGGGCGGCTATTTGGTCTGGCGCTCGTTTAACGGGGAACCCTTATTCGGGCTCGACCTCAACGCGGGCCAGCTCACGGAAATCATCTCCTATTTCGCCATGCTCATCTGGCCGATGATCGCGCTTGGGCAGATCTTCGCGATGCTTTCGAGGGCGAAAGCCTCTCTTCGCCGCATCACCACTTTCCTTGATTCGGAGGAGGATATTAAGAATCCCGAGAACGCCGTCGTCCTTGAAAATGTAAAGGGCAAGATCGAATTCCGCGACTTCACCTTCCGTTATCCCGATTCCGAATTTGATTCTATTTCGAACTTGACGCTGACCATCAACCCCGGCGAGACCATCGGTGTGGTTGGCAAAATCGGTTCGGGCAAATCGACTTTGGTCAATGCGATCGCACGCCTATATAACGTCGAAGAAGGAACGGTCTTCGTCGACGACGTGGACATCATGCATGCGGATATCGGTTCGTTGCGTGACTCAATTGGTTACGTCCCGCAGGACAATTTCCTCTTCTCCGACGAAATCGCGAACAATATCGCCTTTGCAGAAAACGGTATCCCCACGATGGACCGTATCCAAGAAGCCGCGAGCTTCGCGAATGTCCATGACGATATCAATAGCTTCCCCGGCCAATACAAGACCGTTTCCGGGGAACGCGGCGTCACTCTTTCGGGCGGCCAGAAGCAGCGCATTTCGATTGCACGTGCCTACTATAAAGACGCGCCGATCCTCATTTTGGACGACTCGGTTTCGGCCGTCGATACGAAGACCGAAGAAGGCATTTTGAAGAACATTCGCGAAAAGCGCGCGGGCAAGACGACCATCTTGATCGCCTCACGCGTTTCGACCGTTTCCAAGCTCGACCGCATCCTCGTCTTAAACGAAGGGAAACTCGAAGCTTTCGGGACGCATGCCGAACTGATGAAATCCTCGCCGACCTATTCGAAGATGGTCATGTTGCAGGAACTTGAGGGAGTAAAGGAGGAGTAGCCATGGACGAAGACGTTCTAAGTCAGTTATTTGGCGATAAGCACCTCTCCCTCTGGACCATCTCCAAGAGGACGTTCTCCTACTTGAAGAAAGAGGCATGGTCGTTTGTTTTGGCGTTGGTTCTCCTTGGGGTGAACGTGGCCCTCAATATGGTTTTGCCCTTGATTCTTAGGGAATTCATTAACGACCTCGACTTCATCCATTCCAGAGTCGGATGGGAAATGCTCGTCACTTTGGGCGCGGTTTATTTTGGGGTAACCCTCATTAACCAAGCCTTCCTCTATTGCGAGTCGATGCTCTTACAAAGAGCAGGGCAAAAAATCATCTATAACCTCCGCATGGACGTCTTCGCCCATATCGAGGAGATGTCGATCAGTCAGCTTAACGCGATGCCAGTCGGCTCTTTGGTTACGCGTGTCGCCTTCTATACGGCGAACATGTCGGACCTCTTTACCTCGACGTTGGTGTCGATTCTAAGAAACGTTTTGACCATCGTAGGCGTATCGATCGAAATGATCGTCCTCTCGCCCAAGCTTTCCGCCGTCATGGGCGCCCTGTTGGTCATCGTTTTCGTCGCGTCGTTCTTCTTCTCGCGTTACGTTAAGGAAATCTTCCGTCAGGAAAGAAAGGCCCATTCGGACTTCAATACTTTCCTTAACGAGAACCTTTCGGGCATGAAGATCGTCCAGCTCTTCCGTCAGGAAAACCGGAAGCAGGCCCAGTTCGACGAGAAGAACGAAGAGATCCGTAAACTGCGCATGAAAGCCATCACGGCCTTCGCGTTTTATCGCCCCTTCATTACCTTCCTTTATTTCCTCGCTATCGCGATGACGTTCTTCTTCGCGTTCCGCCTCGATCTTTCTAGTGGCGACATCGTCGCCTACTACATGCTTTTGCAGAACTTCTTCTCGCCGATCGAAGCCCTCGCGGATTCGCTCAATAACCTCCACCGTGCCCACACGGCTTCGGAAAGACTTTATAACCTCCTCGATGTTCCGCCCGATGTCGTCGATTCTCCGAATGCGGTGGCCATCGACGAGTTCAAGGGCAAGATCGAATTCCGTAACGTCTGGTTTGCCTATGAAAAGGAGAACTGGATTTTGAAGGATGTGTCCTTCGTGGTCGAACCGAAGCAAACCATCGCCTTCGTCGGTCCTACGGGCGCGGGTAAGACGACGATCCTTAGTCTCATCGTTCGTAACTTCGTTCCCCAGAAAGGTGATATCTTCATCGATGATATCAACATCAAGGACATCCAGATCAAATCGCTTCGCAAAGCGGTGGGGCAGATGCTTCAGGATGTCTTCCTCTTCTCGGGTACCATCAAGAGTAACATCACTCTCTATGACGATGATGCCTTTACGGATGAACAGGTTGAGGAAGTCTGCCGTTACGTCAACGCGGATTCTTTTATCAACCGCCTCCCGGACAAATTACAGAGCCAGGTCATCGAAAAGGGTGAAAACTTCTCCTCTGGCCAACGTCAGCTACTCTCCTTTGCCCGAACCGTTTTGGCCAAGCCGCAGATTCTCATTCTCGACGAAGCGACCGCGAATATCGATACCGAGACCGAAGTCCTCATCCAGGATTCGCTTCGCAAAATGCGCAACATCGGTACCATGCTCATCGTCGCCCATCGTCTATCAACCATCCAGCACGCGGACGTCATTGTCGTCTTGCAACAAGGTCGCGTCGTCGAATCGGGCAACCATCAGCAGCTCCTCCGCAAGAAGGGCGTCTACCATAAGCTCTATCAATTACAGTTCGAGTCCGAAGACTAAAAAGAAGTGGTTCCTGTTTGAAAAAACGGCGAATATGTTCGGAAAACAAGCCTAGGGAAACGAGGCGAAGAAAAAGTCCCTGACCATTGAATCAGGGACTATTTTTCGATTGGCGGAGACTCGGGGATTCGAACCCCGGCTGGAGCATGACCCCACTAGCAGTTTTCGAAACTGCCCCCTTCGGCCGCTTGGGTAAGTCTCCGCGCGGGGATAATACTATCACAAGGTTTTTCGTCTAA
>JAFSUM010000006.1 GCA_017445245.1 Bacilli bacterium
ACGTTGCGCCCGCGGATGGCCGATTTTGCATGAATGCCGGGATCAGAGAACAAAATATGGCGATTTTTTTGGCTGTCTCACATCAGTTGGAGGCATTCAAAGCGTACTTTGTATAGTCTCACACATTGGGAAAGTTTTATTTAAGGGAATTGGTCTTTCTCTTCGCGGCAATAACCCGATCAGCAATATCGAATCCTTGCTCGACCGCATCTTTGCCTATTTGGAAAAGAAGGGCATGAGAGTCCTCATATTGGTCGACGATGTGTCCAACAACGACTACATCAAACAGTTCATTCAGTCCTACCAGATTTTCATCCGTTCCAAGTATCCTGCGTATTTGCTCATGACGGGGCTTTACGAGAACGTTTCCGCTTTGCAGAACGTAAAAAATCTAACCTTTTTCGTGCGGGCCCCGAGAGTGGCTTTGTCCAAGCTTAACGCTCGCGAAATAGCCCTTTCTTACAAACGGTACTTGGGCATTGATGGAAAGAAGGCCGTCGAACTTGCGAAGTTCGTCAATGGCTATGCATATGCGTATCAGTTGATTGGCAACACCCTGTTTTCCAAGGCTCAGAAGGAATTGGGGCAACAAGACATCGACGCGTTCGATCTCGCCTTGGAAAAGAATGTTTATAGCTTGATTTGGAAGCGGATGTCTGCTTTGGACCGTTCTCTTGCTTTTGCGATGTTGGAACACGAAACTACTGCGGAGATTATCAAGGCTCTT
This sequence comes from Bacilli bacterium, assembly GCA_017445245.1. Taxonomy (GTDB): domain Bacteria; phylum Bacillota_I; class Bacilli_A; order RFN20; family CAG-826; genus Alloenteromonas. The sequence goes on from JAFSUM010000006.1 coordinate 728, forward strand.
GGCGTGAACAACAGCAAATTCCAGGTTTACCGTAGGCGTTTGGTCGATAACGGCATCGTCGATGATTCGACTCGCGGGGTTTTAACGTTTGCCTTGCCTCGCTTCAAGGAATTCGTTCAGTTTCAAAAGGAGTTGCTGGAAGCTTAATCTTTACAGCGAATAGAAATCCGCCAAGTTATAGGTGTTGTAGCCGCTTAAGTCGAGGCCATTTTCAAAGCCGCTTTTGGCAATAAAGCCAAGTTTGTAGAAAGAGATATCGGGGAGGCCAGAGGTTTGAATGGCCTCTTCATCAATGACCGCTTTGGTTATGGGGCTTGCGGTATATTTGCACTCATAGGCGATATAACCGTTTTTGTCCTGTGTGACGACATCGAATTGACGGTTGATTCCCGCCTTTGGGTTATTGAAGAAGTATTCGCCGATTTTGAAGAAAGGCGGCTGGATATTACCGGCAAGGTTTTTCCGTATCAGGAATTCCTTGGCAATGCTTTCGAATTTGGCGGGAACATAGTTGACATGGAAATCCTCTTCGATGAAATTCCGGAAATAGAATTCGGGGGATTTCCTTAATGCGTTATCTTTGGCTGCGAAAAGATAAAGGTAATAAAAGTCGACGAGATTATCGGCGATGACGTATTGTGCTTTCTTTTTGTTGGTCTCGTCGTTGATTGGGCACTTTTTGCGTACGAAGCCCATGTCGATAAGGCGATCGATGAAATAATCCGGACGGCCACTTCCACCAGGATTAAAGCAGGACTGGATGTCCGAGTAGCGGCGCTTCCCGTTTACGATAGCCAATAGGATTTCGTTGAGCTGCGGGGATTTGGTGGTCTCGGCCATGACGGTTTCTCTTATTTCCCTTTCGCAGATCGAATCGGTTTTAACGACGAGTTCGTAGATGTTTTCCGCCGCGCTTTTTTCCGTATCGATGAGACTATTGAAATAGGGGATTCCGCCAAAGACGGAATAGAGCATTACCTTTTCTTCATCGGTATAGGTGGGGTAGAACTTCGCGCTGTCGAAGTAATCAAAAGCAGCGAGGGGGATGATGTGGTTGAAACGGCCATAGGAATGGCTTTGCTTGCCGATCATCTTTTCCATCAAGCCGACATAGCTGCCCGAAATAAACAAGTGGATTTTGGAACGGGATTTGTATTTATCGATCGCGGCGGCCAGAGAAGATTCGATGGAGAAGTCTTCGGCTAAAAGAAAGGAAAACTCGTCTAAGACGAGGACGTATTCTTGTTCCGTAGACTTAGCGAGGAGGTAATCAAAAATGGCATCGAATGTTTCAAAATGGACGTGAGGTTCATGAAAGAATTCTTGTACTTCTATCTGAAAGAGATCCAGGTTCCCTTTTAGTGCTCTACGACGAAACTCAAAAGACAACATGGGATAAGGACGCTCGACCAAACCCTGGGCAATCAGCTCGGTTTTGCCGATGCGTCTACGCCCATAGACAAGGGTTCCCTGATAATCGTGTTTGAGCAGGGAAGCGTGGATTTCCTGCAATTCGTTTTCGCGTCCGATGAACATTCTTATTGCCTCCTTGGCTAGATTATAGCTCACCTTATTTTTTACGTAAATGGATTTTCCGTAAATGGATTTGCGTAAAAATTTATTCCTTGTTCTATGCTGTTTACGCAGATAGAAGGCTTTGATTTTTTGACAAGTATTGAAAAGTGTTTGACAAGTATTGTTAAGTATTTGACAAGTAAGTAGAATAGCCTCTTGACCCTCTATGACCTGAACCCACTTGGGCTTGAGGAGAACGTTTCCACGTCCGCAAAACGACGGCTTTCCTTTACCCCGATTGTTGGTGGCGTGCGGAACTACGACGAAGCGATTCTTTTAGCATGCTTCGAATCGCCAAAATCCGCCATTGACCTTCTGGCGCTCACGCCATATCGGAGCCGAATCTCGCTAATGAACAACGTCATTAAGCCTTTGCTGGAGGCAAAACTACTCCTAGCCACCTCCTATGGGCGTTCTCCGACGAACAAGTATTTCACGAATCGTGAACTCGTCAAAATCGCCTCATAACCACGAACCAGTGTTTTCTATCTAGGCGGATATGTGAAGAAACGAAGTGTTTTCGCCCCTTCCTTGGGCTTATTTCACTAAAGTAGCCAGTCTTCATTGACGCAGGGAGTCTGGATGGTACACTTCTTCGGTACAATGAAGGTTCATATATGAAAAAAGTCTTATTGGTATTATTCGGCATTCTCGTCGGGGCGGGGGTCATTGCCTGCATCGTCTTGTTCTTTGCCCTAGGCCCAGCCCTAAATAAGAACCAATGCGATACGTTATTGATCCTAGGGATCATCTGCTCTTGCAGCGCTTTGTATTGCTTTGTAGTAGGGGAGATTACCCGCAATAACTCCCAGATGGATAAACTATGGTCCATCTTGCCGATCGCCTATACCTGGGTGGTCGCCTATAAAGGGGATTGGGCGCCTCGCCTGGTCATCATGGCGATTCTAGCGACCCTTTGGGGTATTAGGCTAACCGCCAACTTTGCTAGAAAGGGTGCCTATAAGCTCAAGTTCTGGGAAGGGGAAGAGGATTACCGCTGGGCAATCTTGCGTTCCCGCCCGCCGTTTACCAACCGCCTTGTCTGGGCGTTATTCGATTTGTTCTTCATCGCCTGTTACCAGAACTTCATCGTTTTGCTGACGACGGTTCCCGCTCTTGCGGCTTTGGATTCTGCCAAGGCCCTTAACTGGGTGGATTATCTTGCGATGGGGCTCGCCTTGATTTCCCTGCTTATCGAAACGATTGCCGACGAACAGCAATTCGCCTTCCAAAACCAGAAATGGAAATGGATCAAAGAAGGCAAGAAACTCGTAGAGTTGCCCGAGCCTTATAACAAGGGCTTCAATACCTTTGGTTTATGGAAATACGCCCGTCATCCCAATTACCTCGGGGAACAGGCCTTCTGGGTCAGCTTCTATCTCTTCTCGGTTGGGGCTGGGGCAGGGGTGTTCAACTACTCTGCAATCGGGGCCTTATTGCTTTTATTACTCTTCCTTGGCTCGTCCACTTTAGGCGAATCCATCAGCATGTCCAAGTATCCCGAATACGCGAAATACCGGGACTCTGTGTGCCGTTATTTCCCGTTGAAGGGGTATAAAGGGTAATTTAATCCGATAGAATCGAGCTTTTAGGCTTTTTCATCATTCACGTTCTTTGATGATTTCGGAAAAAACCAAGGGACTTTTCGCACCCATTTCGGAAAAAACCAAGCGACTTTTTGGTGTAGTTTCGGAAAAAACCAAGGGACTTTTGAGGGAAGAGTACAGTTTTGGGCTTATTAGGAGATGGACCAAGACGCGAGAAAAAAGGATCGGCAGAGATATTTCTATTCGTTTGGGAATAGCTCTTTATATCTATCGATACGAGTTTGTAGCCCTTTGCAAATCGCGCGGATTCGCACCTCATCCATAAACGGGTTGATATGTTCTTTTAGGAACCGTTTTGCTAAAAGAGGGATATGGTCCAAGTCCGCTTGTGAGAAAGGCGAAGAGGAAAGGAGTCCCAATTGCTTTTCGGGTTCGGAACGGAAAGGCTTGGAGATGATGTGCACGTTATTAGAAATCTCATCATTTAGCTTATCGAACCCAAAAGAGGAACCATTATCGAAAAGCGGTGCGGGACCAATCCAATAAAGGGTTTTGGCATCGCGAAGGAACCCGAAATTGTGCGTGTGCCGGTCTTCGTTGGCGATCAGGTAATCGAATGCAATCATCTTTTCTAAGAAAGGTCGTACATCCGTAATGCCGCTTCGTTCGCAAGCCCTTATCAAGAAATCGAATGTCGATTCGTTTGGCCTTTTATCAAAAAGGCTTACCAGGGCCGCGGCAGGCACAAATTCAACTCTGCCATCGACAAAGTCGGGGCAGACGCTGTAAGGATAGCCATCTTGGAAAACGAGATCGTAAGGGACATGGGGCAGGCTAAGGTGGTCGGCGATAACCGAGACAAGGGCTTCGTTGATGGGTTCCTGCCGATAGGGGGCGGAGCCGCCTTTTACTAAGAATCGCTTTCCGTCTGAAATTTTCCATCGCTTCTTTAGGTTTCCGACGGAAGTGGAATCAGGCGAACTGAAATCGACGATACGGTCGCCTTTTCCTAAGAGCAACAACTTGCCTAAGTCCTCGCTGAAGGGATTGTCGAAGAAGTTGATTTGTTCCCAGGAAAGGTTACTTCCACGGGGCTTGATCCAGTAGCAATCCGATAGACTTAGGCCATAGGCCTTGGTAAGCAAGAGGGCGGTGGAGGAAACTCCAAGAGTCTCAAGGGCTTCGGCGATCCCAGACCGGCTTCCTGGAATGGCGCGTGTCCTCCACCATGTTTTAAGCTTGCCGGCGTCGACTTTTCCATAGGGCGTTGCGGTTCCAACAGGAAGGAGCGAAGCGTTTACCAGTCGACCGATTTCTGACACGGTGCCGTCGTTATCGTCAAACGATAAGCCGAGCACCTCATCATTTAAATGCATGAGGACATAGGGCAAGACTTTGGCATTCTCCTTCGCGGAGAAATGGCGCCACTTCAGGTCGTTAAGTTCCTTTTTGAGGATGTCTCGCTTTTCTAACGCTTCGAAAAGAGGGACCAGTTCGCTTTCGGGAACGTAACGGGTATGGCGTTTTCCTTTTTCGCTCCATTGGTGATAGAAATAGACGCGACCATTGATCGTCTTATCGCTGATAAGGCCTTTGGGCAATTTAGCGATCTCGCGTTGAAGCTCTAGGATTCTTTCGATTGTTTCCTTGTCCATAAGGACATCCTAGCAAATTAACAACTTTTTAACAACATTGTTAACAACAAATTAACAACATTTTAACCACCGTAATTTATATCCAGTTCGGCAAAAACAGTAGTGGACTATTGAATCTGCCGAAATGTCGATAAATAGGGGAGAAATGGATCCCAAATGAAACCACAAACAAGAAAAAGGCAAGTTTTTGATCTGAGCGCCGATTCCAATAGTTAAGTCCGTTTGAAGCCGCGGAACCCGAGTTATCGGACTTATCGCGGCTTTTCGCTTTACCCAAGCGGACATAGCCCTGGGAATGTCGCTGCCCGACGCGGATGAAGGCGAGCCGAAAACGCC
>JAFSUM010000007.1 GCA_017445245.1 Bacilli bacterium
CTGATGGCAATTTTGAGATAGTGCTCTACTAAAAAATACGCAAAATTCGTACGGTAATCGTGCGGTGAATAAACGTATCTATGAAAAAAGTCTCGACGGCGTCGAGACAATTTCGTTTGGTGGAGCACGATGCGGGTCGCAGCCTATAACCCAACGTCCTTTTAAAGTCTACTTTTAAAGTCTACTTTTGGTAAACTTTATTTGAGAGCAACCCATCTCCCGGCCTTTTTCGAGCCTTCCCTCGCGAGCAGTCCCGATTTGGTGAGACCACCGACGATCTTCTTGACTCCGGCCAAGCTGAGCCCGACGGAATCGGCGACTTGCTGAAGGGTCGCTTCGGGATGGGCGGAAAGGTACTCGAAAACGGCGTTTTGCCCTGAGGTAAGCGTGGCTTTGAGCCTTTTCCTAGCCAAAACGTCGTCTCGAACGTAATTCAAGGGGAAGGTAACCATGGTCATCTCGCTCGAGAGCGAAACGCTTTCGCGCCCGTAATTCTCGACGATCGTGCTCATGCCATGGCCCGACTGCTCCGAGAGCCTCGCCGACATGAACAGGGCGAACAGAGTCCTATTCACGGGCAGGCTCTTCCCCGCGAAGAATTCGTCTTCGCTTAGCCCAAAAGGAATCGTGGTTTTCGTCCGCCAAAATATTTCGCGGAATTTGGGTAGGCGATTAGTAGTCCATATTTTTGAAAACATTAGACGGAATCGGGCAAATCGAGACCAAGATTCACGATGCGGGTACAAGGCCAAGCCAAAATATGCGTTCAACGCCTACATTGGTTGGCGGCGATTCACCAGTGGCTAAGCCCCCTACCCAAATAAATAGAAAGGTCAGGAAGTCACTTCGAATTCGATTGTTGCTTTTTGATAATCCTCTTTCAAGCGGCTATCCATCCTTAATGGATGAAATTCGCCTAGGAAAGGTAGACCGAAATAACGCAAAAGAAAAACGCCAGGGGCTGCCCTGGCGTCTAACGATGACTACGGATCAGTTGAACTGCGAGTTATAGATTTCGCTATAGAGCCCGCCGAGTTTCATCAAGGAGTCGTGGTTGCCGGTCTCGACGATGTTGCCGTCCTTCATGACGAAGATGAGGTCGGCGTTTTTGATGGTAGAGAGCCTATGGGCGATAACGAAGCTCGTCCTGCCGGCGGTGAGGGAGTCCATCGCCTTCTGGATGAGGATTTCGGTGCGGGTATCGACGTTGCTGGTCGCTTCGTCGAGGATGAGCATCGGCGCGTTCTCCGTCATGGCGCGGGCAATGGTAACCAATTGCTTCTGTCCGGCGGAGAGGGCGCTTTCCTTTTGGATTTCGGTATCTAGGCCCTGCGGAAGCGTCTCGACGTAGTGGCTGAGATTGGTTTCCACGAGGATTTCCTTGAGGCGATTCTCGTCGACGTTTTGGAGGTTGTAGACGATGTTCTCGCGAAGCGTACCGTTGATGACCCAGGTCTCCTGCAGAATCATGCCGAAGATGTCGCGGAGCTCGTGGGTGGACATGTCCTTGATGGAGACGCCGTCGACGAGGATGTCGCCGCTGGTGACTTCGTAGAAGCGCATCAGCAAGTTGACCAAGGTGGTCTTGCCAGCGCCGGTAGGACCGATGATGGCGACCTTCATGCCGGGCTTGATCTTGCCCGAGAAGTTCTTGATGGTGAGCTTCTTGGGGTCATAACCGAAGCAGACATCCTTGAATTCGACTTCGCCACGGATGTGATTGTGGTCGAGGAGCTGCTTCTTCTCCCCTTCTTCGGGAAGCTCTTCGAGTTCGAGGAAGCGGAAGACCCTGTTGCAGGCCGCGGTGCCAAGCTGGATCGTGGAGCTGGCCTGGCCGATCTGGGCAAGAGGCTCTTGGAAGAGGGAGACATAGACGATGAAGCCGGTGATGATGCCGATTTCGGAGATGGATCCGTTATGGAAGAGAAGTCCGGCGGCGACCAAGACGGCGGCATAGGTCAAGAAGGAGACGAAGGACATGGCCGGTTCGATGAGACCGCCGATGGCCTGGGACTTGTAGAGGATGGTGCCGAAGACGCCATTCTTCTCTTTGAATTCGCTGACCTTGCGGGATTCGGCGTTGAAGGCCTTGATGACGAGTTGGCCGGAGTAGTTCTCTTCGACCGTGGCGTTGACTTCGCCGAGGACCTGTTGGCTCTTGTCGAACAAGGGAAGGGCGAACTTGAAGGTGAGGGCGACGATGACGAGCATGATCGGCAGCGAGCAGAGAACGACCAAGGCCATCTGCCAGCAGGCGATGAACATGGCGACGAGGACACCGACGAGCATGACCGCCGATTGGACGAGCATGCTGACGGAGTTCTGCAAGGAGGTGCTTAACATATCGACGTCGTTGGTGACGACGGAGAGGATGTCACCGGTCTGGGTTGTATCGAAGTAATTCAGGGGCAATTTGTTGATTTTGCTGGCGATTTGGGCCCTTAAGTCCCTGGAGAACTTCTGGATGACGGTGTTGAGGATGAAACCGGAGATGAAGCCGGTCAGGAAGGAAGTGGTGACGTAGACGACCAAGAGGATAGCGTAGCGGACGACGGCGTCGAGGTTCACGATGAACTTGCCTTCGACCGCCTCTTTGCCAACCGGGGAGATCTCGTTGGTGAGGCTACGGATCGTGCCCGGGGTCAAGATGGTGAAGATGACCGAGACGATGAGCAGGATGATGGAGATGACAAAGGGAACGTAGTATTTTTTGAACGCCTTTAGGAGGCTGCCCAATTTATTCTTTTCCTTGGGGACGGAGATGATGTTGGTGCTCATAGTCCGAGTTCCTCCTTGCTAAGCTGGGATAGCGCAATCTCTTGGTAGACCGGGCAATTGCGGACGAGGTCGTAATGCTTGCCGATGCCGACCATTTTGCCATGGTCGAGAACGACGATCTGGTCGGCGTCCATGATGGTGCCGACGCGCTGGGCGATGATGACGCGGGTCGCGTTGGGAAGTTTTTCGGCGATGCGGCCACGGACCGTTTTGTCGGTCTTGTAGTCGAGGGCCGAGAAGGAGTCATCAAAGATGAGGATCTCCGGTTTGGGAGCGATGGCCCTGGCGATGCAAAGGCGCTGCTTCTGGCCGCCGGAGAAGTTGCTGCCGCCTTGGGCGACTTCGGAATCATAGCCGTTGCGCTTGCTCATGACGAAGCCATCGGCATCGGCGATTTCGGCGGCCCAGCGGACGTCCTCGAGGGTCATGTTCGGATCCTTGAAGGCGATGTTCTCTTTGATGTTGCCCTTGAAGAGGAATCCGCGCTGCGGGGCATAGCCGATGCGGTCGCGGAGGTCTTTCTGCAAGACATCCTTGACGTTGACGCCGTCGACGAGGACTTCGCCGCGGGTGCAATCGGCCATACGGGGAATCATGTTGATGATGGTGGTCTTGCCAGAGCCCGTCGCGCCGATGAAGGCGATGGTCTCGCCTTGCTTGACCTTGAAGGAAATATCGGAGACGGCTTCCTTATCCGAACCGGGATAGGCAAAGCCGACGTTTTTGAATTCGATGGTGCCCTGTTCCTTGAATTCGACCGGGTTCTCGGTGTCGAGGATCGAGACGGTGTGCTCGATGACTTCCTGGACACGCTTGGCGCTGACGGAAGAACGCGGCCAGATGACAATCAAGGTGACCAAGAGGATGAAGGACATGACGACCTGGCCGGAGAGCATGACGAAGGCGTTGGTGGCGGCGAAGGTCGCGTTGGCCTGGTCGACGCTCATGCCGTTGATGACATAGGCACTCGCCCACAAAATGGAGAGGGAGAGGCCCATCATGACGAACATGACAAAGGGGGTGAAGAAGGAGAGGACGCGGCCGTTGAAGATCTGGACCTTGGTGAAGGTGGCGTTGACCTTTTCGAACTTGCCTTCCTGATAGGATTCGGCGTTGAAGGCGCGGACGACGCGGACGCCGGTGAGGTTTTCGCGGGAGGCGACGTTCAAGGCGTCGGTGAGCTTTTGGACGATTTTGTATTTCGGCGTCACCATGAGCAGCAAGACGACGACCGCCACGACGAGGAGGATGAGCCAAATCGCGGTGACGAGGGTCAAGGATCCGCTGGCGTATTGGACCAAGAGGATGATGGACCACACCATCGTAATCGGGGCGACGAAGGCCGTCTTCAGGAAGGTGAGCCAGGCGAGGTGCACGTTTTGCATGTCGTTGGTCGTCCTGGTGATCAGCGACTCGGTCGAGAAGGAGGCGAAGTCGGAAATGGCGAATTCGTTGACCCTCTCGTACATTTTGTGACGGAGCATTGTCACGGTGCTGGCGGCAGTGGCGCTGGCCACGAAGCGGATGATGATTTCCACCACGGCCATGCAGATGGCGCAGATAACCATGTAGAGGCCGTACCACCAAATTTCGGCAACGCCATTCTGCTTACTGGTTTGCACCGCGCCAGTCAACAAACTGATGTAACTGACGATCTGCATCATGAAGAAAACCTGGGCCAAGGTCAGGAGAAAAATCACCACAACCGCGATCCACTGTTTCGCCTTCAGGTTTTTGAAGAGTAGTCTAAACATGAAGAACCCCTTTCTATATACAAACTACAGTCCCTTATTTAAAACCATCGCAGGCGAAAATGCATCTACTTTTTTAGTCCGCTTTCGAATCCGCCCGTTTCGTCGAACAATATCTTTTCCGCAATGCGAAGTTCCAGGCGTAGCTCCGCCACTTCGTTGCCCTTGAAGAACAAATAACGGATGCCCTTCAACGCATCGATGAACCCCTGCTCCACGCCAAGCGACCCAAGCTTCTCTTCGCTCCCCCTGCTTAGGTGGCCATCGTAGTTACGGCAAAGCTCCTTGATGATTCCATAGGCACTTACGGAATCTAGCCCCTTTTCCATAAGGACTCTTTGTAGGGATTCCCTCGATAAGGCAAAGCCTAAAGGCAATACTCCCATATCAGAGAATAGCCCTGCCGCTTCAATAACCCAAATACCATGCATCGATGCAGCAAGTTCTGCTAAGGCATTGATATCCAAAACCCCATATAGGCGCACCAACTCGACGAACAACGGATTCGGAAGCATCGGCAAAACACCTAAGCCATCATTAACGTTCGCATCCCTCTTTTTTATATAGTCGAGGATCTTAACTAAAGTAGCTGAATCGACATCGGTTTCGATATCTTCTTGGTTTAACCCAAGATTAGAGGCACACTGAAGCAATTTCTTTGCCTTAGGAGAAGGGAAGAACTCTAGGCGTAAACCATCGTAACGTTCCTTCTCCTCCCCCATGTAATTGAGGTTTAGGGTTGGTCGTTCTAACGCATCCTGAAAGAAGATGAAATCCAAATCGAACCCGCGTTCTCCCAAAGAAAGCGGATTTACCGAATTCACACCTAGTAAATAGAGTAAGAAGGACGAAGCCGTCCATAACCTAGGCACGATATAAGCGCCCTGCTTCTGTTCTTCTTTAAGAAAGGCAATAACATCCTCGACCAAAGCCAAACCGAAATGGGTTCGAAACCATTCCATCTCAATCTCTACGCGTTCCCGGACCTTTGGCGGCACGTCCTCGCCATATAAATCCTTTAACCTCGCTTCAGCCTTTTGCAAAACCGACGAATCCATTTTCTAGCCCTCCCCTAGCCATGTACCTTGGTTATCATAAAACCTAGGCTACATGAAGGCAGCCAAGACCACACATTCGTCTGTCCAATATATTGGGCTATGAGAATAAAGACTTTTAGGCGAGGGCGACATCACCGCCAAGGCAATGTACGACCGTGCAGGATGTCTTGTAATACCACTGCGGGTCTTTGTTCACCATCTCCCAGGACTCCACGCTGCCTCGATATCTCGCTTCGGTTAGGTTCTTCGCATCATAAGCAATCCACGTCCCGATCTTTTGAATCGTCGATGGGAAGACAAGCTCAGTCAAAGAACGGCAATACGAGAAGGCGTTTTCTTCGATAGTTTCTAGTCCTTCGGGCAAGACGAACTCTTCGATCGCAAAGCAACAATAGAAGGCATAACGATCGATGGTCTTAAGGTCGCTTTCCGCCCCGAAGTCAACATGAACAAGCGTCTCGCATCCATTGAACGCGAGTTCGCCGATATAAGTAACGCTAGAAGGAATGACAATCGTATCGACGTCGAGCAACCCGCAGCAGGAATGGTTTTCTAGCCCGACGATCCCTTCGGGAATCGTTACGGTCTTGCAAGCGGAGACTAGGGTATTGGTCTTTGTGCGGATGATTGCGTTACACTCGTTACGGGAATCGAAATAGGGATTGTTCGGATCAACCACGATAGACGTCAGTTTCGGACAGAAACCAAACGGCGCCTTCCCAATCTCCTTCACCTTCGCGGGGAGGAAGACCTCTTCCAGGGAAGAACAATACGAGAACGCGTCTTCTCCTATCGTTTCAAGTGCTTCCGGAAGAGTGATATCGGCCAGGGAGTAGCAGCAACCAAACGCCAGGCCTTCGATGATGGTAACGGAAGATGGGATATCGATGTGTTCCAAAGAGGTACAGAAGTCAAAGGTTCCATTGGAGATGACGGTCCAGCCTTCCGGTAGCGTCACCTCTTCCAATGCGGCGCAAGAAGAGAACATGCTCGGGCCAAATTTGGTGACGGTAGAAGGAATGGAAACCGCAGTCAAAGACGTGCACCAGGCAAAGCAAGAACCGACCATCCATTCCAGCCCTTCTGGCAAGATAACTTCCTGAAGGCCGTCTAATTTTTGGAAACAGCCCTGCCCCAAAGCGGTAACTCTCTTCCCGTTAACGGAGATAGGAACAGTGAAGGAAGAAGGGTTATCCACCACGGCCAGAAGCATGAACTCTCCGGGCTCGTATTCGTAATAGACTTCCGCATCGACGATGCTGCAGAAACCGAGGTCGAATTCGTGCTCGAACACCGTGCCGTAACGTTCCCGTTCCAACTTCATGTAGCGCAGCAACAGGCTAAACTCGATCGCCTTCCCGTCGCCGAGGCAATATTTCCACATGGAAATCCCTGTGTTTACCAGGAAATAGGGATCATCGTAATAAAGGAGCCCGTCGTGATAAATCGCCCCATAGGGCACGACGAGGGCGGAATCAAAGCTCTCCGCGCCGTGGGTCACTTGGGAATTGCGGTTTGCCTGAAAATCGAGATCCAAGACATAGTTTATCGAGAAACGACACTCACTAGTGCCCGAGGCGACCCCATTTTCCACGAAATAGAATTCCCCATCGCAATAAACGACGGAGATATCGCGGATCAACGGGTAGAGGCGGTTGTCGTAGAGAGCCTTGATTCCATCGACGTGGAAAATGAAGCGCGTCGACGAGAGGTATTCGTCGCTCATATCGAAATCGCCCCAGGTCGGGTCGCAGCAAATCGCTTCCCCGTCGATGATGGCATAGACCCACCCATGGCCCACATCGATCTGCGAAGAATCCAGCGTAGCCCGGATGAAGGTTTCGATATCGTCGTCAGCTATTTCGCCTAAGACGGTCCCACCCGTATAGAAAGAAGGAATGCCCGCAGCGGCAAGCATATCGTGATAAAGAAAGGAATAGCCGGCGCAGACCGCCTTTTTGTCCCGAAACACTTCTTCGACGCTCGCGGTTAGATAGTCCATATCATATTCGATGTTATCGACGATCCAATCAAAGATGACACGGGCCCTTTCGTAATCGGAAGAGCAATCCTGCGTCAATTCCAATACGAAATCCTTCAAATCGAAATAGAAGTCGAGTCCCGAAATCGGGAATAGGAGGAACTCGTCGTTCCCCGTTTCAACCGAACGATCGTATAACGTTTGGGCCATTTCCCTGGCTCGCCTATTGGTTTCCAATACATATTCTTCGATCGTGATATCTGGGATATAGGCCTCTTCTTCGATACAAATAGTCGAAGCGCTTTGCATGAAGGTCTTAAACCCTTTCGCCCCTTGGTGATAATGGAGCATCATCCCCCGAAAACCGTTGTTATAAAGGGCCCCGTCTTCCATCTGCGGGCAATCCCCGCCGAAATAGAGGTCGATTCGGCTCGAATCGCCTTCCTTTCCTATCATCGCGTCCCAGCTTAACGAGACGTGAAGGTAATCGATCGATTGGAGGGCTTTGTCAAAATGGATTTCCGGGTTGGGAAATAGGAAATAGAGGGAAAGCCTCCCGATTTGGACGATATGTTCCCCGAAATGGAACGTTTCGACGTGACCATCAAAGAACAAATAGTGCTGAATGTTATCCGCCTCGATTTCCACACCCTCGTCGAGAACGAAGACGCTTTCAACAAACAAATCCTGGATGGTGATATCCGTCTTCGCATCGATATGGACGTTATAGAAACCCTCCTGTGTCCCGTTTTGAACGAATACGTAGAGAGCTTTGTCCACTTCTTCCGAACTAGAAGAAGGAACCGAATCCTCGCTAGACCAAATCGATTCGCTAGAATCCGGAACACTTTCGGAACTCGGTTCTTCTGATGAACTTGGCAGCGGTTCCGAAGAGGGCTCCGGCGCAGGTTCGCTGGAAGATTCAATTTCGGACGAAGGTTCAGGTTCCGGTTCGCTAGAAGGCGCTTCAGAGGAAGGTTGCTGGCTAGATGGGGTTTCCGAAGACGGGGTCCTTGAGGAGGGTTCTATGGAAGAAGGTTCGCTGGAGGGTGCTTCGCTAGAAGAAAAGGATGTCTGACTTGAGGAAGAGGTTGACCGGGTAGATTCGCTAGAAGAAGACGAACCTCCACCGGAGATAGTGCAACCTGAAAGCAACAAGCCTAATAGACACAATATGGAAGAAAGACGTTTTCTCATGCGGCACCCCCTAACGCGAGCAGGAATAACAGATAAACAAATAGTAAACGCTAAAAGCGTTCTGGGCAACAAACGCCGTAGCATCTTCTCGCGCGGTCCTTTGTAATGCGCTTTGACGGCAAAAAACCTATAATCCCTTTTAAAATCGGAGACATGCCATGCCTAATAAACGCAAAAAGATTCCCTTAGCGGACCTGTGGTTCCGCCTGTTCGTCTGCATTTCCTTCCTTGTTGCCCTAACCTTATCTTTCATCATTTCGTTCGCAACTAAGGGCAAATTCGATCTCACCGCCTTTTTAATCACCTTCTTTGTCAGCCTAGTAGTTCTCGCAGCGGGTTACATCGTCTTGTCCATCCCTTCCGTAAAGGGACGCATCGGCGAATTCCGCGTAAACAGTCAACTCAAAAATCTGGTCAAAAGCCATGGTGGCAACCTGTTCCATGACGTCATCGTTTCTTCCGAAGAAGGAAAGACATCCCAAATCGATCACATCTATGTCTGCCATAATGGCATCTTTGTTATCGAAACGAAGAACTACGGCGGAAGGATTTACGGCAAAGACGGAGATAAGGAATGGACCCAAGTCCTTCTTTATAGCCATCAGAAACGCAAACTATATAACCCCGTAAAGCAAAACTGGACTCGCATCTATCGTCTTCGTGATTATTTCGGTGAGAAAGCCGACATCAAAAACATCATCGTCTTTGTCCGTGGCACCATCCAATATATCGATAGCGAATCCGTGTATGCCCTACCCGATTTAAAACACCTTCTCGAAGATTATCCCAAAGAAGTCCTTTCGGATGATGAAATCAAAGCCTATTCTTCCAGGATTCAAACCCTTATTGATAACCCTGCCAAAAGCAGCAAAGAGCACGTTGCCGAAATCAAGAAAACCCAAAAAGAAATCAAAGAGGGCATTTGCCCTCGTTGCGGTGGCCAGTTGGTCCTACGTGAATCGAAAACCACGGGTCACAAGTTCTACGGCTGTTCCAATTACCCCAAGTGTAAGTTCACGAAGAAAGCGGAATGAGGTTTATTCCAACAAGCTATCCAGTACGCTTGCCTTGCGTTCTTTATATTCCTCTTCGTCGATAAGGTCTTGTTCGTAATAACTCTTTAGTTGAGCAAGACGTTTCTCGATTAGATTTTCATCCGGGCCAAACATCATTTTGCTCTTGCTTGTTTTCGGGAGAGATTCAGGCTCTAGGACGGGTATCCCGATTTGTTTAGTCAGGTATTCGTATACCCCGTCATAGTAACAGTGGAAATTCGAACTTGTTTTGTCTTCTGTCCCGGATGGAACATAGATAATCATTCCCTGCCTTGCCCTTGTCAGATTCACGCGATAAGCATTTCCGATCCAACGCGCCTTTTCTTCCGGCGTTGAGTCGCGGAACTTGCTCTCATCGACTTCGGACCATCCTCCTCTACGCAGAACATAAGGAACGAAATGTCCGTTCACATATTGATAATCGCCACCCCAATGGACGATGGCAAAATCGATTTCCAATCCCTGGATATTGAATTCGCTTGCAGCATATTGAAGGGAGTTACTGGACGCTTTGTCGGTCGGATCATTCAACAAGAACCAGTCTGGCCAGTTGAAAAACCGATGAGGGGGCACATCAATTCCGTTTTCGAGGGCATCTTTCGCCGCGCTGGAGGCGATGAGACCAATCCGTTCGCTGCCAACGCGCATCTTCATTGCCCATTGTTTTGCGATACTTAAATCCCTTGTTACATAAATCGGATATTTGGCTTTTATTTCTGAAAGAATTTCGCTCGCCTTCTCGGGATGATTCTCCACTACCGCATCTACGAAAGCGCTGACCTTTTCGGCGCGGAAGGAGCGCACCGAAACGGCAAGATGAAGACCCGTGCTTTCGTGCGATCCCGGGAAATGGGAAATGGCCATTCGTTCTGCTTCGTCAGTAACACTGTCGCGGAATAGATTCGGAGAATAGAACGCCTCCCAATCCTGATAACGGTCTAGAAGCGCATGGAACCAACCGAATACACCGATTTCCCCATTATGGATATCCTGGCCCAAGCCGACCAGGCAAACGATTACGGCCCAGTCTTCATGACGATTCATAAAACGGATGGCGAGTTCGGCCTCGCTAGCATCCGGAATGGTCGTATCCGGTCCTTTCCTGCGTTTTAAATAGAAATCGTTAACCTTTTCTTTGTTCCAAACGCGTTGAGCTTCATCAAAGATGAGAATTTTTTCAAAAGGAATTTCGGGCGAATTCAGATAATGGTTACGGAATTCATAGGCATCTTGAATGAGCGAACTGGCTTTTCGGAGACCTTCTGCCTTCGATTTGACTTTACCGGCTTCATGCCAAGGACGAGCCAGTGCCTCTTGAAGAACTTTGACCAGCGGACCGTTCCCCGAAATGTAGACGGAATAAAGTTCATCTTTCGTCGAAGAGTGTTTGGCGGCGATATCGAGTCCAACGAGCGTTTTTCCCGCGCCGGGAACACCGGTGACAAAGCAGAGGCACTTCTTCTTCTCGCGTCTAGCGTATTCGATTACTTCATCGACGGAAGCGACACAGGCGTCGATGCCTTCTTGTCCAGCCTCGCTACGAGCAATACTACTGACGGGCACCGAGTTAAACGCATCGACCGCCGCTTCAATAATGGAAGGGCTAGGGCAATAAGACGAATAAAACCATTTGTTGAAATCGAATTCCCCGTCTTCGCCATAAGAGGAATCGATCTTGGCGATGATGTCAGCAAGCTTCTTGTCATTGGTCTTTTGCAAACCGATTGTTTTGTTCCCGTCGGTTAACGTGTTCAGGAAAGCTTTCCGTTCATCTGTGGCGATGAGAATGGGGCAAATATACATATCTTCGGAGGCTTTATGGAAGTTGCGTAGACGCAATGCATAATCCAAAGCCTGTTCCATGTTTTCGACCGTATACTTCTGCCCGACTTTGAACTCAAGCGAATATACAACATTGCGCAAAAGAAGCACGACATCGATTCTTTTTGCCATGCGTACGATATTGTATTCAAAGACTACATAGCCCCGTGCATGCAGTTCGTCTAGTCTTGCTTGAAGACAACGTATCTCTTCTTTCCAGGCGTATTCTTGTTCGGCACAATAGTCCTCTACCGGACAAGCGTCGAGGAGCCGTTGCAAGACGTCTTTGGCTTTGGTGCGTATAAAAGAATCTATCGTATCGCAATAGTACGCAATGCCGTTTAGGAGAGCACCAACTCCTAAAGGCGCCTGCATGGTGGGCGTTAACATGTTATTAAGCTAGCAGCTTAAGGATCTGGGATCAATTGAAATCGCAAATGATAGTTCGCAAGTAAATCGCAACAGCCGGCCGCGGCCTGTCGCGTTTCTCCCGCGAATTCGCCTTTGCTATCCTTTTGATGCCCTTCAGGCGGGGAACAGAAAGGAAAGGAAAGCATATGAAACACCTGAGATACC
>JAFSUM010000008.1 GCA_017445245.1 Bacilli bacterium
GGTATCTCAGGTGTTTCATATGCTTTCCTTTCCTTTCTGTTCCCCGCCTGAAGGGCATCAAAAGGATAGCAAAGGCGAATTCGCGGGAGAAACGCGACAGGCCGCGGCCGGCTGTTGCGATTTACTTGCGAACTATCATTTATACGGAACTGTATCTATCGGAAACAAAAGGAACCCCCGCATTACGGCCCCTTGTCTATAATTATCCATCCCAAGAACGTGTCCTGAACGAAAATACCGAAATCATGCTCGGGGAGAATTTGCTTTTGATCCCTTCGTTGTTCCCGGGTGAGATGCGTCGGGCCGGGTATTTCCCTGAGGATTTTCGCCATGTCGAAAGCTAAAAACTCTATGAGGCTGGCGATGCCTTGTTGGATGTCTCTTTGCCAAATATCCCCCTCTTCTACAAACGGAACAGAATTGTTCCTTTAGAAGATGATAAAACGACTTTACGGTTACTATGTGGAGATGGTCCCTCTCCGCGTGGTCTTCTCTATGAAGATGAAGGGGACGGCCTTGCTTACCGCGAAGGCAAATACAATCTCTATGAATTAAAAATTGAGCAAGGACGTGCATCCGTTTCCTACCTTCATCATGGTATGGCTAGCCGTTACCAAAAAGTGGTGGTCTGTTATCCTGACCGTGAAGAAATCATTCCGTTTGTCGTCGAATAATTAAAACCCCATGACGGAGGGCAATTCGCTTGTGAAGATGCTTTTGACTTCGCTTTCTTCGATCATCTGGCAAAGCCGTTCTAGTTCAGCATAGGTATCACCAAATTCAAAGTCGTAGCCATGGGAAACGAAAACGAATAGTTCCGCATGCTCGTCTTGGAGAAATGAGGGAAATAACGTGAGGGCTTCGCGGACATCCAGCGACGTGATTTTGATGTGGTAGGGGTCTAGCGGAAAACGAAAGGAGGAGTCTATTTCTGAAACGCGGATCGCGGTGAATCCCTCGATGGCGCGAATACGGGAAATGACGCGCTCATCGAAATCCTCAAAAGGGAAAGCAAAAGACGTTACGGGGCGGCCGAAAACGCGTTCGAGATTTTCCTTGTCGACCCCGACTTCGTAACCGACGTGGTCATCGCTGCACTCCGTCAGGTGAGGGTGCGTAAGTGAGTGGCTAGCGACTTCATGTTCTCTATATAAATCAAGACTATTAGGAAGAGAGAGCCGACGGACGGGGCGGCTTTCGTTATACCAGACGAAATCATCGAGCCCGCTGTTCAGATTGAAAGTGCCCTTGATGTGGTGATGGTTTAATATCGGAATGACTTTTTGGTCGTATATGGTCCCGTCATCGATAGAAAGAATGAAGATTTCATGGTCTATTTGTTTAAAAGAAACCGATATTTGCAGGTTTATCCGCGGTTGATGATAATGAGCAAGACGTTTTGCCGTTCTTGGTAGGTGTAGAAAATCTTGTCGGAACTCTTCTTGACCATATAGATGCCTAACCCACCGATTTGCCGGTCCTCGGCCTTGAGGGTGATGTCGGGATCTTTCTTCTCGAGCGGGTTGAACTTGGGACCGTTATCAGTGAATGTCAAAACGATTTGGGTGGCGTTAAGGCAAAGGTCGAGCTTGCCGATGCCCTGCGTTCCTTCGTAAGCGTGGAAGGCGATGTTGGCCGCGACCTCTTCGCAGACGAGGCGGATCTTATCGATATGGGGAGCGGAAATCTCGGCGGCGGTTAGTTCGGATGCGACTTCATCGCAGAGGGTAGTAACGCCTTGCTGGGTGGAGGGGAACTCAAAATGCTTTTGTCTTGGCACACCCAAATAGGCAAAGGCGACCATGGTCATGTCGTCGGTCTGCTCATGGCCATTGGCAAAGGCGCGCACATCGTTTTCGACCAAGCCGCAGATGGTGAAGGGGTCGCGGCAGCTGATGTTTGCGTTGAGGAAATCCAAAAGCCTATTTTCGCCATAGAACCGATTCTCGCCCGCTTCTGCCTCCGTAATGCCATCGGTATAAAGGAACAGCATGTCGCCGGGGTTCAAATGAAGCGTTTGCTTACGGTAGGGGACGCCAGTCATCGCGCCGAGGACGAGGTCGCGCTTCATCTCTAGACGCGTATATTTGCCATGCGTCAAAAGCATCGGGGGATTGTGACCGGCGTTAACGTATTCGACTTCGCCGGTCTGCAAATCACAGATACCTAGCCACGTGGTGACAAACGTCTCCGTCTCGTTGCCTTCACAGATGCGCTCGTTGGCCCGCTGAATGATATCGGCGATGGGCAAACCGTTTTCGGCCAAAGACTTGATGATCGATTTCGTCTTCATCATAAACATAGCGGCCGGGATGCCTTTGCCCGATACGTCTGCAATGAGGAAAGCAATTCGCTTGTCCGTTAGCATGAAGTAGTCGTAGAAGTCGCCACCAACTTGTTTTGCGGTGACCATGTTACCGAAAACGGAGAAGTCATGGCGGAAGAGATAAGCGCGTTTGCTAGGCAAGGAATTCAACTGCAGTTGCTTACCGAAGGCGAGCTCTTCGTCATAACGGGATGCCTCAAGGGCAATATGGTCTTTCAAAGAATCGACGGTCGCGTTGATGGAATCGTTAAGTTCGGCGATTTCGCGGCTATGGTGGACGGTGAGCTTTTGGTCGAGGTCGCCCGCGGTGATTTTGGCGAGTTGATCATTGGCCTCGCTTAAATCGCGTAGGACCAAACGATCGATGAGGGCATAGACGGCGATGAAGAGCAAACCGAAGATAAGAATTTCCATGTAGACGCCGATGAAGGTGCCGAGGTTTCGCGTTAAGAGCATTTCCTCGACCTCGACGACCCCGAAGACGATAAAGCCTTCCGCGCTTTCGAACATGTAGAAGGAGTCGACGTTTTGGATCATCCCCTGGTGACGGGTCATCGGCTGAAGGTTGAGGATGTTTTTTGGAAAACCTAGTTCGGACAATGGATGCCCATCGAGCTTTTCGTCACGAGAATAAATGATTTCGTTATCGTTGCAGACGAGCATATAACCCGACCTGCCGATATGACGGTTTTTGACGACTTGGGTAACGATTTCCGTAATGCTCAAATAGAACTTTTCCGCATCGAATCCCACTTGGACAAATCCACCAAAAGAGAGGGACACTGCGGCGTATTTCTTTTTAACCGTCGGGTCTTGCGAGGTTGGCATGAATGGTTGCACATACACGCCGGGATTGTCTAAAAGGGTAAGGAAAGCGGCGGCTTGCTCGTCTCCGCTATGCATGTCGTATCCCCGAGATTCGGGAACGGTAGAAGCCGCGACGATGCCTTCGGTATTAATGTAATGAATCTCGGAGACGCCAGAAGCTGGCAACATGTCCAATAGATACACGTCATCGGGTGCCGAACCATAGTCCTCAAGGGTGCTGGCCGCGTTTCTTGCCGTGCCGAGGATGTTGTTGTCCGAAGTGTCTTCGATGTCAGAGATTGCGTCTTGGACGTTTTTGGTCAGCAAGCTGATGGATTGAAGGTGAGCAGTGGAACTTTGTAATCCATAGGTCAATGTGCCCGAAACGCCGATGGCGATCAAAGCAATGGCGGATAGGTTGATGGCGACGGCGGCACGCATGCCTCGCTTTCGTTTCGTCTTGGCAACGCTCTTGTCGCGGTAGAAGTAATCCAATAATCCGAGGGCGCCCATAGCCACCGCGGTGGAAGTCATGTTCGCGGTGATCATTTTGTTTCCGAGGGCGCGGACATAAGTGAAAGCCACAACGGGGTCCGTCGCGTTGGTGAGGAAGATCATCAACATGTGGAAAGTTTCAGTAATCAAACCCACCAGGATACCTTGGCCTAGATTCGGTCGACTGGTACGGAAGACGTATTGGCGTAATACGCCTGCGCTAAGGCCGGAGATAAACGTCGAAATCGAACAGGCGAGTTGGGTGTAGTAAGTCCCGTTCCAATAAGCGGAGCAATACCGCTCGACGCCGCCGATCAAACCAGCGACGACGCCTCCAGGCAAACCATAGAGAAGGCCGGCCGTAACAGCTGCGGCATCGCGGACGTTTAAAACGGCCCCGTTGAATATCGCCCCAAACTCGGTAGCCAAAACGGCGATACCGCCGAAGACGACACCCGCGATCAGCTGCCGATAGATCTGTTTCCATTGGCCGAACTTGGTCTTGCGTTCAAGGAAATAAAAACCGATCCCTGCCAAAGGAGGCAACAAACCGATGAGGACGAGGCGCAAGGTCGCGACGACGGGATCCATATGACTAAAACATACCACATGACGTGAATTCACGCGATTAGAACGTGCGCGAATTGCCTTTACCAGACGGTGCAGTCATAATTCTGGACATGGATTCCGAAAACGTTTGTGTCTTCTGCGGGGCGAGTCAAGGCACTGCCTCCGATCGCGAAAAGGCATTTGCCCTTGGGGAACTGCTTGCCGAGAAAGGTCACACTCTGGTTTACGGTGGATCGGACCTCGGTTTGATGGGCTGCGTGGCCCGCGGGATGAAAGAAAAAGGCGGGAAGGTGATTTCCATCATTCCCGAATTCTTCCTTCATCGCGGCGTGGAAGACCCACATTCCGATTCCTCGATTCACGTACCCTCCATGGCCGTTAGAAAAGAAAAAATGATTGAGATGTGCGACGTTTTCATTGCGTTGCCTGGCGGAATTGGAACGCTTGACGAAATTGGCGAAGTCCTCACGACAATTAGCCTTAACCATAAAAAGGGCAAGCTCATCCTTTGCGATTTCGACGGATTCTATCAGCCTCTTATCGCCATGCTAAACCAGATGAAGAAGCGGGGCTATATCGCTATGGAATGGAATGCTGAGCCCCTCGTTGCTACGGATATTTCGGAAGTGGCGGCGCTCCTTTAGACAAGATAAATCTTCTCCTTTTTCATTTCGCAAGCGCTTTCACCTTTGCACCATAATCTTTTGTGCTATTCTTTCTCTCAATAAAGACGCGGCTTGTCATAGGGACGTCTTTTACCTTAAACCCAGAAAGGAGAATGCGAGCATGGTTGAACTTCATCTACATTTGACCGGCGCGATGGCACCACGCACTTGTTACGAGCTTTACCTTGAGCAAGGCATTCCCCTTCCCAAGGGCGTTCATAGTGTAAAGACGATGGCCAAGTTTTTGCGCGTCGATCCGCACGCCAAAGACCTCGGCGAGGTTCTCAAGGTTTTCGACTATATCTGCAAACCGCTTCAGAAGCTCGATGCTCTTCGTCGCGTTTCTTATGAGGTTGTCAAACAATTGGATGACCAGCACCTCGAATATGCGGAAATTCGCTTTGCTCCCGCGAAGTCCTGTTCTAACGGATTGACCCAGGATCAGGTCATGGATGCCGTCATCGAGGGAATCGAACAAGGCTTGAAAGAACGCCCTTCCATCCGTATCGGTGTCCTTCTTTGTTTGATGCGCGGGATGAGCGAAGAACAAAATCGCGAAACTCTTGAAATCGCCAAACGCCGCAAAGGAACGATCGTTTGCGGTCTTGATCTAGCGGGCGATGAGGGCAAATACGGGTTGAAGGACTATGCCCATTTCTTTGAAGAAGCCAAGAAAGAGGGTATCCCGTTTACGATCCATGCCGGCGAAGTCGACCGTCCTGAGAATCTGAAATTGGCAATGGAACTCGGGGCAAAACGATTGGGTCATGCCACGTATATGGTCCACTATCCCGAACTTATGGCCGAGGCAAAAAAGCGTAAGGTCATGATCGAATGCTGTTTGACCTCCAACTTCGGTACCAAAGGCATCCCTGCCTTGAACCAACACCCGATTCGTAAATTCCTCGAAGCAGGCATCCCCGTATGCCTTAATACCGATGACCCGACGCTATTTGGTACGTCCATTAAACGTGAAAAGGATTTGGCCAAAGGCATTTACCACTTCACGGAACAGGAACTCGCTCTCATGGGCCATATGGCCTATGAATATCGTTTCCTCAAGTAGCCCTGTTTACTCGACAGGTCTCCCGGTGGCACCCCATCTTGCGCCTAGCCGGGAGATCACCTATAATGAGGTTGTGTAAGTTGGAGCGCCCGTTTGGGCGCCCTTTTTCTTACTGCTTCCTATGGGCCAGGTAGATCAAGACCATAAGGATCACCAGCAGGATGATCAATTGGGTCATGCTCCTCCTTCAACCCGAGGAGGTCAGATGGGCAACCTCTGTCGAGTAGAGACATTGGATTTCCTCCTTGTGTCTCTCACTTCTTCTATAGTCGCGAAAAAACAAGAAGAAGAAAAACTTGAAAAAGAAAGGGGCCAGAGCCCCTAGAATTAACGAGTTTTTACGCGCCGTTTGGCTTCTTTTAGGATTTCTTCTAAATCGAAATTGTCGGAATGGAAGATCATTCCTGCGGCCTGCTCATGTCCGCCTCCGCCAAAATGGGCACACAAAGCTTCGACCGAATAATCATCATTACTACGGGCAGAGAGACGGATTTCGTCTGCGCAATAAGTGAACAATAACGCAGCACGTGCATGGCTATTCTTCAAAAGCCAGCTCGATTTGGCGCCTGCGGCAGGGTAGGGGTAATCGAGGTTCATGTAATCCTCGTCCTTCATGACGGCGTAGCAAATGCCGTCTTCTTCAACCATGCGTTTTAGCAACAGCTGTTCATAGGCGGATTCGGCCGGGTCCTTCCAAAAAGCGAACTTACGGGCTTCCTCGGGCTCGCCGCCGAGATCGAGCATGATTTTATATTGCGCGTCCCAGTCGGCGGGTCGATTCGCATCCGTGTATTGAACTGAATCATCGAGGAAGGCGATGAGGAAAGCCTGGATGGCGTCCTTGGGGATCGCTAGGCCGACGCGAAGGCACCATGCCAAAACGACTTGCGAAGCCGAAACGGCCTCGGGGTCGCAGATGCAGGGGCATTCGTAATGCTCAACGTTGGGGATATGGTGATCGAACTGGATCAAGTTTTTTGTCGTTAGAACACGCTTGTCGCCAGCGCGGCGAGGGGCGCTATGATCGACGACGATGCCAAGACTTTCTTTGACGGTTTCGTCATCGGCAGCATCGTGCGGTCCAAAGGCGTGGACCCATTTACGGACATCCTCGCCTAGGCAATAGATTTTCTTCTCGGGGAAGGCGTTCAAAAGGACGCTTTTCAAACCCATGGCCGTACCGACGGAATCCCCATCGGGGAAGTGATGGGAATAGATGGTGATAATCGGGCTCTCTTTGATAAGGCGATAGAAGAAGTCGTCCATATGCTTTGCATTATATATAAATTCCTCGGGCGCGTCATCGCGGCTGAGGGGAACGCGCGAACATTTTCGGAAATCAAAACGAAATTAGGACTATAATACCTTCATGAACGCAAAGCCTACCAAAGCCGAAGTCAAACGCATCTTGGGCGCTTTGAAACGCAGCAAGAAGAAATTCGTGAACCTCGACACCCTTTCGCGCGTCGTCGGTCTTTACCCTGACGTCCTTGCGGATACTCTTGCTTATTTCGAACCCATGATTCGCATGGATCCTTCCATCAATGTTCGCGATTTGGAACCGCTTTTGCGCGAATATCTTACCGAACCGATGAAACCGGTTGCTGCGGATAAACCCAAAAAAGCAACCGTTTCGCGCAAAGAACTCGCCCAGTATTCCTCCATTCCGGATTTCGTGTTCAAGAAGATGACGAACGTGGGCGGGCTCGTCGATACGGCCGTCAAACTCTCCGATGAGGACTTGTTGATTCTGGACCGCCTCGTCCAAAACGAAATCAAGCGGCGTAAGAAAGCCGAGAAGAACAAATAAGAGAGGGCGCCTAGGCGCTCTTTTCGTTTGAAAATATCCCTCTTACGGCAGGGCAGAAGGTTCGCATCTACGATGATTATTCCACTCGCGTCTTTGGATATGGCGATCTCGCCCTTGATTTGGACGATGGCTTTCGCCATTTCGAAGCGACAGACGATGGAAGAATGACCGTCTTACATAGCGGTGTTTATACCTTCGACGTCGATTGCTCGGTTGGGGCGACGCAGTTCAAAAGCGTCCACGTCCACGAAGAAAACGATCCTTCGACCGCCGACATGCCCATTACCGAGACCTGCCTGCCCAATCAATTTGGTATCTATTGGACGGACCGCGTGTGGATCATCGAACTATTCCATGACGATGAGCACATCCGTTACGTGACCTGCTTTGACCGTACCTGGCAAGGGAACGTTGGTAACAGCGCCAGCTACATCTACTACCACGCCACGAGCGATACCACTCACGTCCGCATCTATCTCTGCGCCAGGGGGACCTTCGTTCCAGATATCGATGCCGAGTCTGGCCCTGGTTATGTCTATGCTTATTTGACCAATCCGATGGATCCTTCTTGGGGTTATGAAATTAACTTACCCTCCAACTGGACCGTCCGCAGTTGGCGCTGATTTCTAGCAAAAGATAGTCGCGCGTTTGGCAAAAATAGTGGCGAACTAAAGACTTTTCGAGGCGAATTCAGAGAGCTCTTTTCCTTCATGGCTTTTAGGCGCGCCTAGTTCCGTGTTGCTCGTGTGTGCGTGGAGGGGCTATACTATTTTCGTTACCCAAAAGGAGATTTTTAGCTAAATGGCAGAAATCAAAAAAACTTTCCATTCGGTCGACGGCAACACTGCCGCGGCCATGGGTAGCTACAACTTTACCGAAGTTGCGGCTATCTACCCAATCACGCCGTCTTCCCCGATGGCGGAAAACGTGGACGTCTTCGCCTCCAAAGGACAGAAGAACTTCTTCGGCGCCCCGGTAAAACTGGTTGAAATGCAGTCCGAAGCCGGTGCTTCCGGTGCCGTCCATGGCGCGCTTCAAGGCGGCTCCCTCGCGACGACCTACACCGCGTCGCAAGGCTTGTTGCTGATGATCCCGAACATCTACAAGTGGGTTGGCGAATTGCTTCCCGCCGTCCTCCATGTTTCGGCTCGTTCCCTCGCGACCCGCGCCCTTTCCATCTTCGGTGACCATCAGGATGTCTATGCCATCCGTCAGACCGGCGTCACCATGATCTGCTCGAATTCGGTTCAGGAAATCGCCGACCTCACCCCGGTCGCCCACCTCACCGCGATCGAGTCCTCGGTTCCCGTCTGCCATTTCTTCGACGGTTTCCGTACCTCTCACGAAGTCCAGAACGTCGAATTCATCGATGACAACGAGTGGAAGAAACTTCTTCCGATGGACAAAGTCGAGGAATTCCGTGCCCGTGCGCTTAACCCGCATACCCATGCCGTTACCCGTGGCGGTGCCGAAAACGACGACATCTACTTCCAGGCTCGCGAAGCCCAGAACATCAAGGTCGAAGACGCCGTTAAGGCCGCCCGTAAGTATTTCGCCGAAGCCACCAGGCTCACCGGCCGTAAATACGATGCCTTCGTCTATGAAGGCGCCCCCGATGCCGATCGCGTGATCGTCGCGATGGGCTCTGTCTGCGAAACCGCGGGCGAAGTCGTCAAGCAGCTCAACGCCGCCGGCGAAAAGGTTGGTCTTGTCAAAGTCCACCTCTATCGCCCCTTCTGCGCCGAACTCCTCTCGAAGGCCATCCCCGCCTCCGTCAAGAAGATCGCCGTCCTCGACCGCACCAAAGAAGCCGGCGCCCAGGGCGAGCCTCTCTATCTCGACGTCGTGGTCGCTCTTTCCACCGTCGGCCGTGGCGACATCGAAATCCTCGGTGGCCGTTATGGTCTTTCCTCCAAAGACACCCAGCCCAAGGACGTCAAGGCGGTCTATGACTTCCTCAACGCCGAAAAGCGCTGGAACTCCTTCACCGTCGGCATCAAGGACGATGTGACCCATCTCTCCATCCCCGTCGACGACAAGTTCTTCGTTCCCGGCAACTATACGTCCTGCCTCTTCTATGGCCTTGGCTCCGATGGTACCGTCTCCGCGAACAAGAACTCCATCAAGATCATCGGCGACGCGACCGGCCAGTATGCCCAAGCCTATTTCCAATATGACTCCCGTAAAGCGGGCGGCACGACCCGTAGCCACCTCCGCTTCGGCAAGGAGCCCATCCATTCCGAATACTATGTCAAGAACGCGGACTTCATCTCCTGCTCTCTCGACACCTATATCTTCAAGTTCGATATCATCGCGAATTTGAAGGAAGGCGGCACCTTCTTGCTCAACACCTCCATGGACGATGAGACCCTCATCAAGTCCATGCCGAACCGCATGAAGCACCTCCTCGCCGAAAAGAAGGCGAAGTTCTACGTCATCGACGCGAACAAACTCGCCCTCGAAGCCGGCATGGGCCGTCACACCAACACGACCATGCAGGCCGCCTTCTTCTATCTCAACCCCTCCATCATGCCTTATGCCGATGCCGAGAAGTGGATGAAGAAGTACGTTCTCAAGACCTTCGAGAAGAAGGGCATGGACGTCGTCGAAAAGAACTACGCCGCCATCGACAAAGGCGCCCAGGGCCTCCGCGAAGTCCCCGTCGATCCGAAGTGGGTCGAACTCTCCGTCCAGAAGGTTATCACCGCCGATAGCGGAGATACCTATTATGACGAATACGTCGAAGTCATCGATCGTCTCGATGGCGACGAACTCCCGACCAGCGCCTTCACCAAGCACGAACTCCTCGACGGCACGATGAACGAGAACATCACCTTCCGTCAGCGTCGCGCCATCGCCGACCGCGTCCCCGTCTGGAACCCGGTAGGCTGCATCCAGTGCAACCAGTGCGCCCTCGTCTGCCCCCACGCCACCATCCGTCCTTACCTCCTCAACGAGGAAGAAGTCGCTAACGCCCCCGAGATCGTCAAAGGCGGTCTCCTCCCGGCCATGGCAACCGCGGACAAGACCCTCAAGTTCCGCATCCAGGTCTCCAGCGACAACTGCGTCGGCTGCGGCCTCTGCGTCGCCGAATGTATGGGCAACAAGACCGCCCTCAAGCTCGGCAAGGAACCCGTCCTCAAGATGGTCGATGCCCGCTCTCAGCGCGAACAGCAAGTCGGTGCCGACTATTGCTATAACAAAGTCAGCGAGAAGAAGGGCCAATTCCCCGCTGCCATCGAAGGCAACGTCAAGGGTATCGGCTTCAAGAAGCCCTACATGGAAGTCTCCGGCGCCTGCGCCGGCTGCGGCGAAGCTCCGTACTATCGCCTCGTCTCCCAGCTCTTCGGCAAGGATATGTTGGTCGCTAACGCCACCGGCTGCTCTTCCATCTACTGCGGTTCCACGCCGCTCACCCCGTTCGTCAACGACAACGGCAAAGACGGACCTGCCTGGGCCAACTCCCTCTTCGAAGACAACGCCGAATACGGCTTTGGTATGAGAATCGCGACCGATCAAAAACTCGCGATCATCGCCCAGATCCTCACCGCCGCCAAGGATAACGTCGAACCCGAACTCACCGAAGTCATCGGCAAATACCTCGAGAACATCAAGAACCGCGACGTCGTCAAGGAACTCGTTCCCGAACTCGTCCGCCTCGTCAAGGCGAGCAAGAACGAGGAAGTCAAAGGCGTCCTCGCCTATGAACGCGACCTCGTCGATAAGTCCGTCTGGATCGTCGGCGGCGACGGCTGGTCCTTCGATATCGGTTACGGCGGCCTCGACCACGTCTTGGCCAACGAAGCTGACGTCAACGTCCTCGTCCTCGACACCGAAGTCTATTCCAACACCGGCGGTCAGGCCTCCAAGTCCTCGCAGACCGGTTCCATCAACAAGTTCTCCGCTTCCGGTAAGAAAGAAGCCAAGAAGAACCTCGCCCTCATGGCCATGGCCTATGGCCACGTCTATGTCGCCCAGATCGCTCTCGGCGCTAACCCCGCCGCCGCGATCAAGGCCTTGAAGGAAGCCGAATCCTACGATGGCCCGTCCCTCGTCATCGCCTACTGCCCCTGCGCCGAACAGCACATCAAGGGCGGCCTCGTCAATTCCATCAAGGAAGAGAAGCAGGCGGTCGAATGCGGCTACTTCCGCACCTTCCGTTATGATCCGCGTCTCGCTGCCGAAGGCAAGAACCCCTTGCAGATCGACTGCGCCGAGCCCGATTGGACCAAGTTCCGCGACTTCATCATGCAGGAGACCCGCTTCTCCATGCTGCCGATCGTGAACCCCGCCCACGCGGAAGAACTCCTCACCAAGTGCGAGGAATACGCGAAGAAGCGTTGGGCTGCGATCAAGCGTTTCGCCGACTAATCAAAAGCTTCAATCGATTGCCGTCTAGGTTCGCCTAGGCGGCTTTCGTTTTGGGCGTGTTCCCTTTTTCTACGCGTGTGCGATAATTAACCCATGCCGAAGGTCATCACCGTTAAATTCATCCCGCAGGAAATCGGGCCGTTTACGTGGAGGGTCGTCAAGAAGACCACCATGGAATACGGTTATTATTTCGATTCCGTCATGGAACTTCCCTTTGCCGTAACCAAGGAACGCCATGTGCGCGTTTGGTTACCGGGGAGTTATGACTTCGAAGACGAAAAACGCTACCCTGTCATCTATTTTTCCGATGGCCAGAATCTCGTGGACCGTCATTTAAGCGCTTATGGCGATTGGCATCTCGACCGCGTCATCCGCGATTTGAAAGACGAAGGATACGAAGAACCGATTCTCGTCGGCATCGATTGCCCAATCGATCCCATCGAACGCGCGAATGAATTAAATCCACCTTATAGAATTACTTATAGACGTGCGCGTAAAACCGCCCCGAACCCTTATGGCGATAAGTACGTCAACTACATCGCCGATGAGCTCAAACCCCTTATCGACTCGCTTTTCAAAACCATTCCCGACCGAGAGCATACGGGCATCGCGGGCTCTTCCATGGGTGGCATCATGGCCTTCTGGGGTTTCCTTTCTCGTCCCATCACCTTCGGGTTTGCCCTCTCCTTCTCGCCGCCGTTCTTCTTCTATTCGAAAAAAGAATTGAAGCGGATTTGCACGGAAAACGCCTTAAATCCCGAACGAAACGGCAAGATCTTCTTCTATGTCGGTGGGAAGGCATTCGAAAAGATTTTCACCAAGAAAGTGCAGTGGATGCGCGAGTACTTTGCTAGCAATGGCTTCGATGCCAAACAGATGGGCTTCGCCTTCGACAAAGAAGAAGTTCATCACGAAGAAGCATGGTATAAGTACTCTTATCCTGCGTTGCGTTTCGTAATGGATAAACTCCCTCCCGAAGAATAAAAAGGCAATTGAAAAACCCGACTGTCGCAGTGATTGTCGGGTTTTCGTTTAGGCGCGGACGAGGTTTAGGGTTGCGGTGGAGGCGGCCCCGTTTTCCTCAATCGAGACGGAGAAGCTCCATCCTAACGCTTTGCCGTTATTGAGATTGGTACCGTTAACGAACTGGCTGCGGTAGGTAGACATGTCGAAGGAAGAACCATCACCAAAGAGGGAGGCGTTACTAAGGCTGCCTGTGGGACGGTAGGTTTCCGTGGTGTTGTTGCGGATAAGTTGGAGGATGTTGTAGTCGGCATAATCCTCACCTAGAGGCGTCATATAGTCACCATCATACGTGTTGGAGAAAGCGAGGGTTACCCCTTTATACGTGGACTCATGGCGGGCGTCGGCGGTCAAGTTATTGATCGAAAAGTCCCAAGAAGTTGAGAAATACTGAAGGCGTGAATCAACGTGCCAAACGCGCAGGCCGATTTGATTGGGTCCTTGGGGGTAAGCGTTTTGGTATTTGTGGGTGGAATCGAAGGCGTTTAGGCCGGTTGGCGTATAGAGTTCTAGCAGGAGATATTCGTCAAAAGGCGAGTCGTAGGTGTTCCATGCCGGGGTTAGCAAAACGAGTTCACGGGTCGTTTGGAATGCCCCGATGACGAGCTCGCAGGATTCGGTCGGGATATAAGGATCGCTCCAACCGAAAGCCATGGTGGAATAGGGGTCATGGCCGCCGACGTTATAGTCTTGCATCGAGAAGTCGCCGGCAGGGGAATAACCGTTCTCCCCGTAATCATAATAATCGTCAAGACCAAAGACGTGCCCCATCTCGTGGATGAAGGTGTGGGCGTCGATGGTGCAATAACGCGTGTCGCCATGGTAATAGGATTTGCCCGTGCGGGAAGAGACGGTATTGGAACCATACATGAAATCGTAGGAGGCCCAGAAGAAGACATTCAGCCCTGGCGAGGCCACATTTTTGACGCTGGTATCCTGTGCCCAGAAACAGTAGGCCCAAAGATTGCTGTAATCGGAATTGTTAAGCACCATATAGTCCGGAGCGGCGTAAATCAGGAGGACACCGTCGAGGTATCCGTTGTTGTCATAATCGAAATCCGCGCGGGATTGGCTGGGATTTTGCGTGAAATACCAGTTCGCGGCAGCGGTGGCGAGGTTTGCCGTGGTGGAGCTGTCATATTGGCCGGCGGTCGCCATCGAAATGCCTGGCGAATACCAATCGGAAACGACTCCGCTAATCGAAAGCTTTCCACTGGATTCGGTTTCGTAGTAGGACTTGACGCTGTGCCAACCGGTTTCCGACTGCGTTCCGAAATAGGCTTTTTCGATATCGGCTTTGACGTTGGCTTTTTTATCTGTTGAGACATAAGTCGCGGAATCGGTGAACCAAACCGGGATGACGAGGAGTTTGCATTCTCCTACGGTGGGGGCACCGTCGAGCGAATAACAATTGTTATCGATCACGTCGGCGTAGGTTTGTCTGATTTCTGTACGTTCCAACGTGACGGGCTCGTCTTCCGCGGGCGGATTCACATCCCAATGTTGGTATTGGTCTTTCATCATCTTCACCTTGGCGCCTAGTTTTACCCCGGTCTTCTCGCCCCCAGCAAAGACGGGAACGTCGGTCGTGGTGTTTGAACCAAAGGAATCGATGTTGAAGTCTGCTTGTAGCTGTGGATAGGCTAGACATGAGTCGGTGTAACGCCTCGCGTCGCTAGAGCAGGAAGTATAACGCTTGAGCAAGGTGGCTAGCTGAGATGCGGATAAGGCGAGCGTTTTGCTGCTTTGGAAGGTTGGGTTTTGGCCATATACACCCTTCAGGTAATAGACATCCGCTTGGCCCCATGTGGGAAGAGCGGCGGCGTTTTGACTTTTTAGCCAAGGCGAACTATCGGTCACCGACCAATTGGGAGCCCCGTCCGTGATGGCGGTGCCATCGAGGAAGAGAAAACCATCCACTTTAGAAAGGGTGATGTCGACGAAGTAGAGGCTATCGTTCGTACCGAAGTCGAAGACATGTGTCATCGGGGATGTCCTCGTTTCACTGCCCCAGGAATACATATAGGCGCCTCCACTCCAACCGGAATCGCCCGTTCGCAGGAAAACGCGCCTCGTCGTTTGATCAGGCAAAGCTTCTAACTTGGTCAGTTTGAGAGTTGATGTATATGTAAAAGTGGTAAGCAGGGTCAGACAACCGACGGTCGCGGCGACGAGCAGTATTAATGATCTACGTTTCATAACGTGATTATGAGGACAAGCGCGCGACTTTCAATGTCTGAAATTGAAAAAACGGCCGATTTGCATCAGCCGTATGCCGTTCAACTGGTCGGAACGTCGGGATTTGAACCCGAGACCTCTACCACCCCAAGGTAGCGCACTACCAAGCTGTGCTACGTCCCGGCAAGGGGAATTATACTCAAGCCGTTTCACTTTACCATAGAAACATGATTTTTCTTTTGCGTGGGCAAGCGCAAGCATATGGTTTGGTTTTAGGACATTGTCCTATATAATCTTTTCGCCATGGAAGAAAAGAATTCGCGTAACTGGATCCTCGTCAAAGGAGCCAAGGAAAATAATCTCAAGAACATCTCGTGCGAAATCCCCAAGGATTCGCTGACGGTTTTTACCGGCGTATCGGGGTCGGGCAAATCGACCCTCGCCTTCGATACCATTTTTGCCGAAGGTCAACGCCGTTACGTCGAATCGCTTTCTTCTTATGCCAGGCAATTCCTCGGCGGTTTCGAAAAACCCGACGTCGAAACGATCGAAGGCCTCTCCCCCGCGATTTCCATCGACCAGAAGTCGACCTCGCATAACCCGCGCTCCTCCGTCGGTACCGTCACTGAAATCTATGATTATCTCCGTCTTCTTTTCGCTCGCGTCGGCGTGCCGTATTGCCCGAACCACCATACGCCCATCCAAGCCTATTCCCCCGTGGCGATGACCAATGCCATCATGCAATTCGAGGAAGGGAGCAAGATCCAGATCCTCGCCCCGATCGTCAAAAACGAAAAGGGAACGCAGGCCGACGTCTTTGCCAAAATCAGGAAGCAGGGCTTCACCCGCGTTCGCGTCGATGGGCAAGTCATGCTCCTCGACGACGTTCCGCAGCTCGAGAAGAACAAGCGGCATGACGTCGAGATCGTCGTCGACCGCATCGTCGTCAAGGAAGGGGTCCGTTCCCGCGTGAACGAAGACGTCGAATTGGCCCTCGACCTCGGACATGGCTTTCTCATCATTCTTTCGCCTAACGGAGAAAGGTTGCTCTCCCAACATCATTCCTGTCCCGAATGCGGCTTTGCCGTCCCTTCTTTGGAACCGCGTTTGTTCTCTTTCAACGCGCCGCTAGGATGCTGCCCCGACTGCAAAGGCTTGGGCATCAAGCGCGAAGTCGCCCTCGATTTGCTCATCCCCGATCCGACGAAATCGATCCGCCAAGGCGCGATTCGTTACATGGCCAATATCGTCGATTCCACCAACCTCGAATGGCAGGAATTCGAGCTTCTCTGCAAAAAATACGAAATCGATTTGAATACCCCATGGGAGGACCTCCCCAAGAAAAAACAGGAAATCGTGCTCTATGGTTCGCCCGACGAACTCCGCTACACGCTGACGTCGGTTTCGGGCAACAAGACCAACCGCGCCGGGCGCATCGAGGGCATCAAGACCCGCATCGAGAGGCTCTACCGCGAGACCAGTTCGGATTGGATGAGCCGTTATTACGAATCGTTTATGCGCGATTCGACCTGCACGACGTGCGGTGGGGCGAGACTAAATGAAGCTGCTCTTTCGGTTCGCATCTGCGATTTGAATATCTGGGAAGCGACTTCATTGCCCCTCGATGAATTTGCCAAATGGCTGGAACGGGTGGATGAATCTTTGGACGAAACCGGTCATCAAATCGCCGACATGGTATTGCGCGAAATCAAAAACAGGACGCGCTTCCTCATCGATGTCGGTTTGGATTACTTGACCCTTTCCCGTTATGCGATGACTCTTTCTGGTGGCGAGGCACAGCGTATCCGTCTAGCCACCCAAATTGGATCGAGACTATCCGGTGTCCTCTATGTTTTGGACGAACCGTCTATCGGTTTGCACCAAAAAGATAACGCCGTCCTTATCGAAACCCTTAAGAAAATGAGGGATCTCGGCAACACGTTAATCGTCGTCGAACATGACGAAGATACGATGCGTTCGGCGGACTATATCGTCGATATCGGTCCCGGTGCGGGCGTCCATGGCGGCGAAGTCATCGCTGAGGGCACGCCTGATGTCATTATGAATACCCCGAATTCCATCACGGGCGACTATTTGGCGGGCCGAAAATACATCGCTGTTCCAAAGACACGCCGGAAAGGAAACGGGAAAAACGTGGAGGTCGTGGGTGCGTATTGCCATAACCTCCAGAAGCTTTCCGTCAAATTCCCTTTGGGCAAATTCGTGGTCATCACCGGGGTTTCCGGCTCGGGCAAGTCTTCTCTTATTAACGAGACCCTCGTCCGCGGCGTCGAGAACGAGCTTAGCCGTAAAACGAATATCCAGCCTGCCCCATGTAAGGAAATCAAGGGACTCGAGAACATCGATAAGATGATTGCGATTACCCAGGAACCGATTGGTCGTACGCCGCGTAGTAACCCTGCGACTTATACGGGTGTCTTTGACGACATTCGCGCCCTTTTCGCGGAGACCGATGAAGCGAGGGCAAAAGGCTATGACAAAGGACGCTTCTCCTTCAATATCTCCGGCGGTCGGTGCGAGAAGTGCCAAGGGGCTGGTGTGACCCGCGTCCCGATGTCTTTCTTGCCCGATGTTTATGTCCGCTGCGACGAATGCCAGGGGAAACGCTATAACGAAGAGACCCTTTCCTGCACCTATAAGGGCAAGAACATCTATGACGTGCTGGATATGCGCGTGGAAGAAGCCTGCAAATTCTTTGAAAATCGTCCGCAAATCCTCCACAAAATCGAAACATTGAACAAAGTTGGCTTAGGTTATATCAAACTGGGCCAGCCCGCGACGGAACTCTCCGGCGGCGAGGCACAGCGCGTCAAACTAGCCACCGAGCTTCAACGCCGTCCAACGGGCAAGACGCTTTATATCCTCGACGAACCGACAACAGGCTTGCATACCTACGACGTGTCCAAGCTTATCGACGTATTGCAGTCGATCGTCGATCACGGCGATACCGTTATCGTCATCGAACATAACCTCGATGTCATCAAAGTGGCGGACTGGATTATTGACCTCGGGCCGCAAGGCGGAAATCGCGGCGGCCGCATCGTCGCGCAAGGCACGCCGGAAGAAGTCGCGAAAGTCAAAGGCTCTTATACGGGCGAGTATGTGGCAAAATGTCTTCAAGTCGCTTTGGACAAGGGACAATATCGATAGGAGGACGAAGACATGGGACCGTTTCTAATTATCCTAGGTTGGGCATTGATCCTCGGGGCGGGCGCCTTCCTTTTCTGGCGCTTCCGCTTTTTCCATAAGGAAGGCATCAAGGAAATTGCCAAAAACGAATTCAATCTCCTACTTCTAGGCGTTGGGGCTGCTGGCGTTGGTGGCATCTGTTCCAATATCGGCTATGCGCTAGCGGGATCCTGGAATATCGATGCCGTGCATTATGTTTTCCTGTTGATCGGGGCGTTCCTCTTCTACGCATCTGTTGCCGTTTTCGGTTGCACGTTCTATATCCGTTATTACAGGAAAGACCTAAAAGCGGAACAATACAAACTCTCGAATAAATTGCTCATCGCCTCGACCCTTATTGCCATTTGCTCTTTCATCATGGCAGGGGAGGGCATGGCGATTTATCTTTCCTATCCCCTCGTTTCTGGTTTCTCAATTAACGACAAAGGCTGGGTCTGGACGCATTATGGCGAATCTCATAGTGGATTCACGGTGAACTGGTACGGCGTCGTTATCGTCTTAGGCGCCGTCCTCGCCTATAAACTTTCTGACCACCACATGTATTTGAAATATGGGAAGCACGGTATCATCGACACCTGCTTCTTGATCGCTTTTCCCTGTGGCATTATCGCTGCACGTATCTGGTATGTCGTCGGTAACTGGAACGGCGATGGGGCGGGTGGTCCGAACTTCTCCGAACTTTGTGCGAACGGGCAGTGGTACCGCATCTTCGCGATTTGGGAAGGCGGACTTACGATTCTAGGCGGCGCGGTAGGCGGAATCCTCGGCGGCGTCCTCTACATGGTTTTCAAACGGAAATGGGTCGACGTCCGTTTTGCGATGGATGTAATCGTTCCGACCATTCTCCTTGCCCAAGCCATCGGCAGATGGGGCAATTTCTTTAACCACGAAGTCTACGGTAACGAAACCTCGATGGGGAATTGGCCTCTTATTCCGACATGGGTCAAATATCAAATGGCCACGGGATTCGAAAACGGATTGCCCGTTTCGAATACGATGTATATCCCTCTCTTCTTAATTGAAGGGTTCTTCAACGTCCTTGGCTATATCGTCATCTATCACATCGTGCGTCGTCTTTGGAAAGAAAAATATCGCCCCCTTGGTTGTTTGGCTGGTTGCTACCTCATTTGGTATGGCATCGTCCGCATCATCATGGAACCGATGCGCGACCCGACCTTCAACATGGGCACGAACGGTATGTGGAGCGTCTGGAATTCGATGGTTTATATCATTCTCGGCGCGGCTGTCATCGGTTTCTTTTATGCCTTTGCTTATTGGAGGAAAAAGAAAGGCCTCCCCGTTTGGATTGGCACGAACGTTACCGCGGACGGCAAGTGGGCCAAACCCGTTGAAAAGAAACCGGATGCTTTAGAAGCCCCGAAGCCCATTAACGCCGCAAAACCCAAAGAAGAAACCAAAGATCCTCTCTCTGCGCCGAAGAAAATCAAACGGCCGGGCGAAGACGAAAACGAGTAGGGCACACACATGGAAAAAATGGATTGTTTTATCATCGGAGCTGGTATTGCTGGCATTACGGCTGCCATCTATTTGAAGCGCAGCAACCTTTCTTCCATCTTGATGGATAAGGATGCTCCGGGTGGCAAGCTCAATAATATTCACCGCATCGATAACTATCCGGGCGTCCCCGAAATCGCCGGACCAGATTTAGCCATGCGCCTTTACGAACAAGCCAATTCCCTCGGCGTTGAATTCACCTATGGCTCGGTAAGCGAAGTCAAAAAAGAAGGGGACATGTTCCACATCATCGCCGACGTTGGGGAATATCTTGCCACGACCTTGATCGTCGCGACGGGTATCGAGAACAAGAAGCTCGGTGTGCCCGGTGAAGCCGCGCTTAACGGTAAGGGCGTCTCTTACTGCGCGACCTGTGATGGCAACTTCTTCAAGGGGAAGGATGTCGTTGTCTATGGGTTTAAAGACCACGCAGTTGAGGATGCGATTTATCTTTCCTCTTTGGCGAGTACAGTCCATATGTTGATTCCGGAACCCTTAGAGACCACAGAAGCTCACGAAAATGAGCTCAAAGGCAAAAAGAACGTGGTTTTGCATGAGAATACAAAGATTCTGTCGGTCTTAGGCGAAGATCATGTACGCGGAGTTTTACTTGAAAAAGAAGGGAAACAAGAAGAACTTGCCTGCGAGGGCCTCTTCCAGCTCTATGGTGAAAAGTCCTCAAGCCAGTTCCTCGCTTCCCTTGGCTTAGATACAAATAAAGGATTCATCCGCGTAGATGCGAGTATGGCGACGTCTGTTCCGGGCCTATTCGCGGCGGGGGATGTCATCGATAAACGGCTCCGCCAACTCGTCAACGCGGCAGGGGAGGCCTCCGTAGCTGCGACCTCGGCCATCGCCTATATCCATTCCAAGAAGAAGGCGGCCTAAGGTCGCTTTTCTTTGCGGTCGTGCGGATAACAACTCTTTTTTCCTTTCCGCGTGGTTTATAATGTTCCAAAGGAACAACTTACCATGGCCAACCCGAAAAAGCTTTCTTCAATATCCGTCAACGGATCGTCGTGCCAGACGACCTACTACGCCGGGCAGTACTTCAACACGTCCGTCGTCGTCGTCACGGCCCACTAC
>JAFSUM010000009.1 GCA_017445245.1 Bacilli bacterium
ATTATCTCGCGCATGACCGTTGAGCGGCTGACGCCGAGCTTCTCCGCGACGGATCTGAGGGTGGATTCGGGGTTCTCGGATATCTCGAACTCGATCAGCACCCTGTCGTGGTATCTCAGGTGTTTCATATGCTTTCCTTTCTGTTCCCCGCCTGAAGGGCATCAAAAGGATAGCAAAGGCGAATTCGCGGGAGAAACGCGACAGGCCGCGGCCGGCTGTTGCGATTTACTTGCGAACTATCATCCGGGAATTTCAAAGGGTTTCTTTTGACCTGTTCATTGACGCGAATTACCGTTGAATGATAATAGGCTGCTAGATCTTCATCTAAAATGACGAACTGGTTTCGGATTTGATAGATAACGCCGCTTATTGAACCGCCATCTTTCACTGATAGATTCGCAGGTTTTGATTCTGCTTTTGGGAACGAATCGAATGCCCCAACTATTGCTTCGTATCGATTCTTGTTTTCGAGATTCTTTGTTTTTGATGACAAATATTGAACTCCGCAAAATGTCAGCGCATACGGAAGATAGCGATCGTCATTTTCCCTCCCGCGAGCAGGCTGTTTCCTCGCGCCTAGAAGTGGCGTTTCTCGCGCCTTGCTCGCGCCTAGAGGCGTTGTTTGGAGTAGTTTGGACGCTTCTTCATACGTTAGTTTGAAAAGATAATCTTCGGAAAAACCAAACAGTTGTTTTCTGATTTTGTCTTTGATTGCTCGAGGGTCACAACCGAGGAGCAAAGCCAAATCTTTGTCCAAAATAACTGTTTTTTCTCGGATTACTCTTAAATAGTTGGAAATAGTCTTTTTCATAAGGATTACTGCAAGTTGCCCTTTCACTATTTCTATAGTGCTTTTTTGGGTAACTAGAAAAAGCTTTTACCATTTCCAACTTGAAGTCACATTTTGCAACTTCAAGATTGTGAAACGCTAACCCTGGAGTTAAGCGGAAGAAGAACCCTTTTGGGAATCCAACCGGATCTTTTTACTTGTTCGTTGACACGAATTAAGGGTTGGTTGCGATGTGTGAAAAACATCTTTCTAAAAACTAACTTATAGAGGAGGGACGCATATTGGTTTAGATTACGCTGAATCCTCATTTATCATTCTCGTCTGTCCCGGATTCCCGATGCTGCCTTTTGTGGGACAATAAAAACTCCCTTTTCAATACGTTGACAAATTTTGAAGAATGGAAGAAATGAAATAGAAGCGGACTCATTCGCCTTGTTTCTGCCTCATTTTCATGGTGG
This sequence comes from Bacilli bacterium, assembly GCA_017445245.1. Taxonomy (GTDB): domain Bacteria; phylum Bacillota_I; class Bacilli_A; order RFN20; family CAG-826; genus Alloenteromonas. Next base: position 1,249 of record JAFSUM010000009.1, read on the forward strand.
GCATTTCATGGGCAATCAGGCCCGTAGCGTAGGCATTTTCGCCCGTAGCGCGGGCGCTGCCGACGTCAGAATGCCGTTTTGGGCATCTGAGAGAACCCCTTTTTGGTCAACCCAAAATAGAGAGTCTTTAGGAAAAACATCAACGTGTTCCTTTATTCGTTCTCTGATCCTCTTGGCTTGGGTTTTCAAAGCCGATGCAAGATCCCTGTCCAAAACCACTGTCTTATCTCCGACTTTGTAAAAGGGGATTGTGTTCTTTTCCATACGCTTTTTTAAAAGGTCTCCTCACCTTATATATAGTGGTTTTTTGAGCAACTGGAAAAAACGCCCTTACTATTACCAAACTTGAGGTCACATTATGCAACCTCAAGATCCCGGAATGCCTCTCTCGCGTTAATTAGAATACGAACCCTTTCGGAAGTTCCAATAGGTTGCTTTTCGCCTGTTCATTGACTGGAATTACTGTTGAATGTATTTCGTTGCAGGATCTTTATCCTAAATGACGAATAAGTAGCAAATTTGATAGATAACGCTGCTTATTAAACCGTTGTCTTTCGATGATGGACTCACAGGTTTCAATTCTCTTTTTTGGAATGAATCGAATGCCTCAACTATGGCTTCGCATCCATGTTTGATTTAGGGATCATTTGTTTTCGATGACAAAAAAACAATCGCGTTTCCATCCAAAACAAAAACATATTTATAGACTCTTTATAGTCCTTTTTTCCGGGTCACAGCAAGGTCGCAGAAAACCTCAAAAAGGTCGCAGAAAGGTCGCAGAGCGGGCTAGTTTGCCCAACTCAAAACGTTGTCATGTTTGACGATTTTGTTTTTGCTCGGAGTTGCTTCGGCGGGGTCTCCAGTTCCCCAACTGTCGATGCAGTAGTAGTTGTAGGTACTAGAATAAGTTTGGTCTTTTGTCTGGTTCCACTTTCCGTGTCCAGAGCCTGATTCGAGGTCGGCGGAAGGAGCGATTGAGGGATCCCAACGCAAGAACAGGAAATGGTCTAGCGTGGTTGAGTCGTATTCAAAAACGTAAAGATCCATTTTCGTTCCGCTAATAGTCGGCGTGACATGGGCGGATGGAAGAAGTGTGGTTCTTGTCCCTTCGGCATCGGAGGAATGCCAAACATACATATAGTAATTGGCATCGACGATATTCCCTTCAGAGTCCTTGCCCTGTTTCCAAATATTGGGGTTGAAGAAGATAGAGACTTGTCTCTCGCCGCCTAATCCATAAGCGCTTTGCTGAGTCTTTCTAAGCTCAATAAACTTCGCTAAAGTGACCGAGGAAAAGGTAGTTGCTAGGATGCCTAGCAAGGACAAGCAGGTGATCAGTAATGCCTTCTTCCTTTTCATGGTGTTCTTTCTACCTCTGGACAAGTTGCAAATACAAACCGATTTCTGGTCTGCCCCCTGTTAAGTTCCCGGCGGTTACCGTGTATCGATAATCGATAAGGACATAAGCATAGAACGTTCCGCCGCTATTTGGGCTGATGGTGAGACTGTTGGTATCGCTTATTGGAGTGCTCGTGTGTGCGTCAGTTAGATAACTGGTGGTGTATGTCGATTTGCTTGCCCCGTGCATCGTTGTGTAAGGGTCGGCTAATTGAGAGGAATATACGGCGAAACGAACGCCAATCCAGGAGGCACTGCAATCGACTTTCAAGTTAACGCTCGCCGAATAGGGGTTGTTCGCAGTAAACGGAATCTCCATGACAATAGCTGTCTTTTGTCGCCAGATTTCTTGTTGCTTCGCCGTATCGGTACCGGTAACCAAACTGGAATCTAGCCGATTCAGAGCAAAGAAGTCGTCTACTGTATACGACTTGATTTCGACAATTTGCCCCGTGACGCGGATACTGTAGTGGCCGGTGTTCTTAAAGGTGATGCAATACTGATCGTCGCCCGAATCTGTTTTCATCGTGGCGTAAGTTTCACTAGCGGTGGTCAGGCTGGTGCAAATCCTATCGACGGCATCCAAATAGGAACGAATAAAGATCTTTTCGGAAGTATTGCCACAATACCAGCCTTCATATGTTGCCGAATAGTCAGCGGAGTCCATTTTGATTGCCCCAATGAAGTTCTCGGTTTTGTCCGTTGAATTATATTTCATGATGTAATAGCCGTTGCCGTAGTCGGGAACCATGGCGATAGATAGCTCTCCGGCATGAGTCACGTAGAAATTAAATCGGGCGGTTGCCGTATCGGAACCTAACCTCGAAATCTTTATGGAGTCACCCGAAATGGAAACCGTGTTGCTTGCAACGTAGGTATGCTTGTCTTTGTTACCTGTAACATATTGCGCGTAGCCGTATGCCCTTTCGCTTCCGACGTTATAAACGCGGATAATATCGTTATTCGTCAATTGCAAGCCCGTCTCAAGAATATAATCGTTCCCTTGACCGTCGCCATAAGATAATTGTCCGTCTGTTCCGCTTGTCCCGGTGATGTTCGTCCAAACTCCGCCCGAATATTTTTGGACCCATACATTTGTTGCGGATGTCGATTTATAGTCGGTGAAAGTTGCGGTTCTCGCACTCTCCGTATCGCCGGCGATACGACAATACTTAGAGGAAGAACCCGTCATCGAAGATGGCGTGATGTCTACGGTTTGTTTTCCGGTGCCATCGCCTGCGTGCAAAAGGAATCCCGTGATGTCCATTGTCGGTATCGAGACTCGATACACCTTGTTGTAGGTATCCGTCGCAATGGCTTTTGCAGTCAAAGAATTGTTCATGGCACTATCGAGGCCAGACAAAGTTCCCCACATATGTATGTAGCAGTTGTTCCAACCCGGATAGTCTGCGTCGATATAGAAGGTTGTGAGAGGATAGGCGACCATTTTGGCATAAAGGGTCGTGTTGGCTCGGATCTTATTTGTGGGCGTAGTCGTGCAGTTGACGTCGGTGTACCAATTGCTATCAGCGCGGTGGAACACGTACCAAATACCATTCGTATGGTCTTTGTATTCGCAATTGTCGAACGTCTTGCTCGTGGTGAAATCGTTGTTGTCGAGAAGGCCTTCAGTCTGACTTCCTTGAATGGTGAACGAAAGATGATTCGTTCCGTTGGGTTCGAAATACGATGGAGTGAGGGTGATCGTGTGGGTGACCCTGACGTAGCGGACATAGAGGGTAGTGTTATTGGCTATCGTTCCCGTTGAGATAGCAGAAGTATGGGTGCTAGTTTCAATGCGACCATAAGAATATTTGGTTCCCTCATCGCCATATGTCAAATTGTCGGAATATGTCCCGCTCCAAAGAGTGTGCAAATCTCCTTCGCTGATTACCGTAGTCGCGCCAAATTGAGTATTAAGCGTCATGGATCTGGTGTTATCAATTGAACCGTTGCTTCCCGAAGCTGTATCTGAGAAGTAAGCCGTCAGATAAATGGTGATGGGATTCTCTACGACCTTAATGTAAACAGTTTTGGGGTTGGTATCGGCCGTGAAAGAAGCTCCAACGCTGACGGTGCACGCAGAAGTGGTGAAGACGTCATTTGTCGATTCGCGTGAGTAGCCGGCGGGAATTGCGAGCGATAAAGCGTTGATTTCCACTTTTGTAACCGTGCCGCCTAAAAGGACGCTCTTTGAGCCCGCATTTGTCGATTCGACCCCGACATATGCGCCAGTGATATCGAACTTCGCTGCCTTGATGATCAAGCTCGAAGTGATGTTGACGTTGATCTTTTTGGCATTGGTAAAGTAAATTGTGCAGTGCAGGCTAATGCCATCTTTAACAACGCAGTTTAGGTCGCTGTCTGTTTTAAAGTAGGAATCGACGGACCCGCCATAAACCTCCATACGGGTGCCCTTTGTACTATCGTTGTCGATGTAGTAGCTATAGTCCTCGTTGGTGACGTTTGCCCCTTTCATGTAGGCCATCTTGAATTTGTCACCGGCCCTAAGGTCAACGACGACTTTTCCTAAGTTGCCGGCGTCACTTTCTAGGCGGATGGCCCCGCTGGCATTCCACGATTTCCCATAAAAGGAAGATGCGCTATTTGAACTATAGCCGACAATAACCCAGCCGTCGTAAAGAAGCCCGGCTGTGCTGTCATAGAAGTTATCTCGAGTCGTTCCACCGCCATCCCACCATATTTTGTTGTTCAGATCCGAATAGTTGGTCCCGGTGTTGTTTAATGCCAGTTGTTCGGATTTCCATGTTCCGCCATCCCATAACTGGAATTGGATTTCCCAAAACGTGGCATTAGAAACGGTAATAGAAGCGGAATAAACTGGTTTGTCTCTATAACTATAACTCTGCTTGGTCATCGTTATCTCACTTGACCATCCATCCCCTGTGTTAGGATGTGCTTTTACGGTGTAGGATGTTGAAATCGCGTAATAAACCGTAATGGTATAAGAGTTAGCGTTTTTGAGCTCTTTTCTTGAAGCCTGTAGAGAAGCGACGTTTTGATTAGAAACAACCAATTGTTCTTCAAGCGTTAGCTTCTTGGTGTCTTTGTTGAACCAAAGATTATAGGTTCCAGCGGCACCGGCTTTGATTTCATAAGTCTCGGCATCGATACTGAAGTTTCCGTTATCTTTTTGAATTGCGACTTTGGTATTAACGGTCTTGTAGTTACTGATGTCGTAGGAGTAGTTACGGACGATAAAGGAATCCGTAATCCCCATGGAGATGTTTTTCAAGACGACATAATGAATGTCACCGTCAGTAAATTCGTCAAATTTCCAAGCATAAGAATTCCCATCGTACTTGTATTTATAGGTATCGCTAGGATTCTTTTTGACGAGGTAATAGCCAAGACCGTCTGAGGGAACGTCAAAGTTTAAGTCGGCATTTGCTTGGTTATTGTTGGTTGTTCCGTAAGTAGAACCGGATCCTTTTTTGTGGGCAACGGTGTTGCTGTTATAGTCGGGGAAGCCATCCGTGCCCAAGGTGGGATTGATCTTGTACCCAGTAACGTTGTTGTTATCAATAGCCAGATCAGGGCTGGCGGTTTTCATGTTGAGTTCCGGCGATTGATTGCGCAGCGTAAACCATGCCGCGGTCGCAATGGCGGTGGTGCCGACCCCGAACAGAGCCAGGGCACTGAGGATGACTGCTTTTGCTTTCCTACCGAATCTCATAATCAAAAGTCAAATGTTAGGGCCGTAAGCTGGAACTCCAACCCGGCATAGCAATTGGAAGTCCCGTTTGAGGGGTCGGCGACGAATGTGCGGTTTCCTGTTGTAACAGGAATATTATACTGATCCACGCTGGTCTCGCGGTATAAAGTTGATGTCGCATCGGAGAAATAAACGCGGAAGAACACGTAAATCTTTGTCCATGCGGACTGGGTGCTCGTGTCTTGATAAATGGTAATCGGGCTGCTGCCGAGGTCGATTTCGGGACTGGCATAAGAACCGCTATTTAGGACATCGATACTGGGATCAAAGATATCGCCTGTAAGACCATCGTCCGGATCGACGTCAACGAGCCAACCCGTTTCAAGGGTACCGTCGTAATAACCAGTTCCGTCTTGGCTGGACATAGAGGTGATATCGATGGCCTGGCCGATGTTGATTCTCTTATCCGTATTGCTGTCAATGCGGGCTTGAGAGAGTCCTTGTTTCGCGGAATCGTTGGAGATGAAGCGGTTCAATTTCAAACTGACCGCCTTCGTTCTACTCTCGACATAGAGACAATAAATCTTGGATTGGCCGGGATAAGTGGCTTTGTTGGAATTCACGAAAACGGTATGGGTGGCTTTGTTTAAACTGTTCACCATCGTGAAGTCGTCGATGAAGGTTCCCTTGGGTTTAAATGAGTTATTTATGTTCCCGTTATAGGAATAGAACGAATACTCGTCCGGGGCTTCGACCGTCATCGTCCCCGTGTTCACGGTCGCGACGATTTTAGTGAACCAAGCATATGTCGCAGTGGCCAAAGAAGCGATGACCAAAAGCGACATGCCGATCATGCCGAACATTTTGATCTTCCTTTCCTTTTCCCTGCGTGTCATGGTTGCTTCCTTATTCTTTGATGGCCTCCAGGAATTCGTCTTCGCTTAGGTTCTCACCATAGAGGGAGCCTGCGCCATAGGGGATGCCTAGGGCGATCGCGTAGCTGCGGTGCTCTTGCTTGGAGATGGAGGGCAAGATGAGGTTGACGCGTTCTTCTTTCGCCTTCATGACTTCCTCGCTTAGATCACCGGCTTTGACCGAAGAAGAGGTGGCTTCTTCGATGAGACCGGTAGGCAGATAGAGGAGGTTACCCTTGGCTTGGCCGCCGCGTTCGTAGATGACTTTGAGGTGGAGGTCATTGACCGCGGTTTCGAAGTCGGCAAGCTTCGGTTCATCCGCCTCTTCGTAGGTATTGGGGACGAGAAGGGTGATATAACCCTTTGGCAACTTGGCGTCCTTGATGCCTCTGGAGAGGGTACGGATATAAGTGGAGGAGAACATGCTCGATTTCGAGACGCGGAAGATGACTCCGCGAATCGAAGAGGCTTTTAGGATGTCGGAGTGCGCTTTATAGAATTCGAAGAAGGACTGCGCTTCACCGACTTCTAGCTGGGACGTGGTCTTCTCGTCGTGGACGAGGGCGCGTACGGCCTGGGGGGTCGGTTTCTCGCCTTTTGCCAAGACGATGCCGATGCCCGCTTCCATATAACGCGGACGGAGGGAACTGTTCTCGACGACGGGGGAGAAGAGGAGGGGGAACTTGCCCTTGGAAAGAGCCTTCTTAAGGGCTTCTTCCTTATAGGCGCGCGGCAATACGAGCGGGGCTTCTTCCTTCTCGTCGAAGGGCACGATGCGGCCTTTGCCCACCGCGGCAACGCGGGCAAAGGAAGTGCGCAATAACGATTCGAGGTCGAAGTTGCAACTCGCTTCCGTCGGGTAGGAGATGACGTAGTAGGAAATTTCGGGCAAGAAGTCCTTACCATAGAAGGGGATCGGGTTGGAGAGGGCTTCGGCGATTTGAATCGCGAGATCGCGTCCATCGCCTTTCTCGCCGCCGGAGATGAGGTAGGCGAGGGTATTGTCGTCATAGCGATAGAGGCCTTCTTCGAGGTCGGAGACGGATAGGCGCGAGAGAATCGCGGCCATGACTTCGTCCATGTTGGAATTCTCGAAGCGGGTGACGATCATGTCAGCGTTTTCGATGCGGAAGGCCAAGACGATGCCTTCTTTGTCGGCGAGGAATTCCTCTTCGAGGTCCGCCATCAAAGCGCGGCGGTTGAGGGTGAAGAGGCCGCGGTCGATACGGAAGGAGGAGAGGTTTTGCTCCTGCTTGGTCAAGATGAGAGTGATAAGCGGGGCGCGGGAAATGGCCTGGAAGTGGACCATGCCTGGGCCGAGGGCGGGAAGCGTCTTCTTGAAGCCGTCAGTAGAAAGGATATCGACGTCCTTGGGAAGAATCGAAGTCGGGCAAGGTTTGCCAATCGCGAGTTCGGGGAAGGCCGAGGCGAGGTTTTCGGAGGCGTGGACGACGTTTAGAGTCACCGGATCGAGCTGGAGCATGAAGTGGCGGAAAGGCGCGGTGAGGAGTTCTTCGCGCTTAGCGGCTTCTTCGCGTTCGTAGATGCCTTTTTCTAGTAGCAAATGCAGCGTAAGGGTATCGAAGAAGGTGACGAGGGCGTCTTGCTTGGCGTAGTCGCAGTCAGGCATCGGTTTGGTGGAAGAAAGATAGATGATGCCTTCTTTTTCATCGTCGGTGCCTACGGCGCGGATCGCGATGGAACGAAGGCCAAGGCTATCCATGATGCCCGCGGGACGGGAGGGGAGATTCAAGCCGTCATTAGAAGCGAAGAAGCGTTCATGGAGGGCGATCTTGTAATACGGATCGAGACGGTCTTCCTTGATGTAACTTTCCTTTTCGAGGGCCTTGAAAGCGGGGGCCATGCCTTCGCGGTGGAGTTCTTCGATGAGGCGATAGGCCTTTTTGGAGGGGTCATAGAAGGCCAAACCGATCGCTTCGTAACCGGTCGCGAAACCGGCGGTGACGAGCAACATACGGAGGGCTTTGCGGCGGCCTTTCGCGTCTTTGGCGTCCGCCATCGCGCGGCGATACTTCTCATAGGGCAAAGCGTCGAGCATCGCGCGGCCGGAGACGGTCGAGGGTTCGACGTGGACTTCGCCGGTTTTGAGGACCAAGACGGGGTTCGCGTTTTGAAGTCCCGCGAGGGTCTCTTCGTAGATTTCTTCTTTCGCGATGTCGGGGTAATAGGCGATGACCGCTTTTAAGCCGAGGGAGACGGGTTGAAGGGCCGAGGGGTTTTCGGCGAGGACGAAGCGCGAGATGACCGCGTTGACCTTGCCTTCGATTTCGGCGGCCGCGGTGGCGTAGGGCAAATAGAGGCAATAGCCGCCCGGGACACGACCGAGCAACGTGTCGGGATAGTTGTTCCTTAGATACGCTTCGAGGCGGCCATAGCTCTGGGGAAGCGCTTTGTCGGTAAATCCATAGAGGACGATGGCCGAACGGTTTGAGGTGACCGAGGCCAAGCAGATATCGAGTTTGTTTTTGAAATCTTCGCCTTCGAGGGTCTCTTTGATTTCGGAGAGGGCATTGAAGTTGGAATTGGGGAAGGCGTTGACCGCTTTGGCAATGGAGAGGATTTCCTCGCTGCTATGAGCGATATTGCGGCTAGAGAGGTCGCCATGGGCGATCGCGTCTAGCTGGGCCAAGACGTCATGAGCGGCGGCCTTGTTTACCTTTTTATAAGCAAGAGCGAAGATGAGGGAAAGGATGACGAGTAATGCGCCTCCGCCGACGAGACCAAGGCTCACGTAAAGGACGCCTTCAAAGGAAAGGAAGGCGAGGATGATCGTCGCGGCGAGCATCAAAGCGGCCCCGACGAGTCCGAAGATGATGCTAAGTTTACGAAGCGGGCACGGTTTCATGATCAGGACCCCCTTTTGCTCTGGTAGGCGGAGCATAATCCGAAGATCAGCCTACCGACTTTAGGCAAGGCTTCGACGGCTTTGCGGCGGTAGCTGAGTTTGCCTTCCTCGACGCCGGGGACATAAGAGACCACGTGGATCGGGAGGAAGGGTTTTTTGTGAAGACAGCAGGCAAGCGCGGTCCCACCTGTCGAAAGGTCGTAGGCATAAAGGTCGATGCCCGCGTAACGGCGGATGTGAAGCGCTTCGAATTCGTCTTTGTCGAAGGTGAGCTTTTCGCCAGACAGATAAGCGCCTGCGAAAGCGCGGATGCCGCCCGAACCAGCGAGGTTCAAGGCGTTTTTGTTTTGCGAAGCGGAGCAGGGGTAGACTTCGGGCAGACCCGGGATTTCCCCATAGGGATGGCCTTCCGCGTGATAGTTGATGCCGTGTAGATACGCTTTCGTGCCGATGACGAGGTCGCCGACGGAAAGGATGGGCGAAAGGGCGAAGCAATCGCCGACCGAGTAGACGACGTCGGGATCATAACGGCTGATGACGAGATTGGTGACGAGGGCGGACATGTAGTTGCTCGGTCCGGCGGCCACCATGACGACTTCCTCCTTGCCGAAGAAACCGTGGTAGGTCTTCACTCCTTTTTGGAGTTCGCGCTCGGCAGAAAGGAAGGTGAGGCGGGAAGTAAGGTAGAGCAAATCGTCTTCGTAAGTTGCGATGATGGCGATCATAGACGGAATTCCTCCTCGAGACGAAGGGTTTCAAGCGCGATACTAGGCGTGACTTTCTTCTGCGGATAGAGATCGGGGATATAGGCGCCCTTCATGTTCGGCGCTTCTAAAAGCAAGGCCGATTCGGAGAGCATCGCGATCTCCGCGTCGCGAAGGCGCGGGTCGATGGAAGCGAAATCCTCGCCGAAAGAGATGATGTCGGGACGGAGTTCGGACAAGCGGTGGAGGGGGCAACGGGCGGAGAAATCGAGGATCGCGATTTTTAAGCCCATCGCATGCGCTTTCTTGGAGATGGTGGCTGCGTAGGATTCATCGGCTTCTAGAAGATTCGCGGGGATGCCAAGGCAAACGCGCTTCAATTCAATGTCCATGTCCATAGCCGTTTTCTTGATGGCGAAGAGGAAGGAGGCTTCGTAGAAGGCGGATTTGCTGCAGGGAAGGATGACAAGCGACAACTTGTGGCGGAGTTCGATATCCCATTCGAGGAGGTCTTTGAAGACGGTGGCGACCAGATACGAGTCGACGCGGGAAGCAAAACCCAAGTTATCGCCTTCGCGGTAGAGTTCGCGCCGCTCGATGAGGCCGCGGTTAGGATCGAACAAACTGATATCGGCGAAGAGGGCGGCCGTTTTGTTACGCTTGTTGAGCAAGGGGAAGTAGCCGACTTCGAGGCGTTCTTCGGCAATCGCGGATTCGATGTCATAGCCTTCGCCGATCGCGGAAACTTCCATGGCCTTATCGTAGACGAGGATTTCGCCCGATAGACGGGACAAAGAATCATAAGAACTCGCGAGCAAGGCGTGGGCGAGGCGCGTGGATGCATCGATATCCTTCTTATCTTCGACACCGATCAATAGTTTCAACGAAGGAAGGGTCGGGTCGAGGCCGAAGGTGGCAAGCGTCTGCTTGGAGATATCCTCGGCGTTGGCCTTGATGTCGCCTTTACGGCAGGCCAAGAGGATGGTGGAAGGAGGAATAAAGGAACAATAGGCGTCCTTCTCGCCAAAGGCGCTTTCGATGCGCTGAAGGGGGATTTCGTTTAGCCGCGGTCCGATCTGGGCCTTTTCCTCGGGGGAGATGTTCGTGAGGACGACGTAATCGAAGACGGCGATGCCGAGGTTTTCCCTTTCGACGTAAGAAAGGAACGCGTCTTTGGGGAGGAGGCGTTTATGGGGGGAGAGGAAACTGGTGCTTAGGAGGTTATAACGGTCCAAAAGGGACTTGTAGCGGAGCAAACAGGCGATGGCGCCGATGCCGAAGATGATGCCGGCGATAAGGCCCGCGAAGCAGGCGATGGCGTAGAGGGAGTCGAATTTGCGGAGGCAAAGCATGACGGAGGCGGAAAGGGCCAACCCGAATCCTAGGCCCGAAAAGGCGGTCAGGATGAACGTCCATACTAAGGGCGCTTTCTTTTTCTTCATTCGGGATTCCTCCTTCTTTCGGCTTTAAGTTCGGCGCGGGCCTTTCTCTTGGCCTTTTCTTTCTCTTTTTCGAGTTCTTCGCGGTATTCCTTTTTGAAATGCCACTTTTCGGTGAACTTCATGACGGCGGCTTCGTCTTCTTGGTCGATGCCTTCTTCGGCCATGGCGAGGGCGATTTCCTTTTCTTCGGCCTTGCGGTCTTTATGCACCTCGATGCCGGTCGAGACGATGGAGACGACGGCGATTAAGGCAATGGGCGTCAAGACGACGACGGGGAAGACCCAACTGGTGTCCCTGCCGATCGAGGCCGCGGCGGCCCCGGAGGCACTTGGGGAGACGTAGCTTAAGATGGTGCCGAGGAAATTGTTATGGCCGATGACCTTGCCGATGACGTGGTCGGAGGTAAAGAACTCGCCTTTGTAGTCGGGACTATAACGGCTGGACTTGGTGTTATCGCCTTTGGTGTGAATGACGTAGTATTCGCCCTCTTTATAGGGCTCTTCTTGGATGCGGTGGGTGTTGGGGGCGCCGATCGATTCGTCGTAGAAGGTGATGACGTCGCCCATGCGTAAGGTGGCGGGATCGACGGACTCGATGATGATGCCGGTGCCGACGGGGAGGGAGTCGCTTTTGTCGCCGACCATCGAATCGGTCGCGACGTAGAGGAAGGAATGGCCATAGGCTTTGGGCACTCCGAAGTTGGAACGCTGGGTGGCCATCATCTGAATTTGGACGGAAAGCAGGAAAACGACGATGAGTCCGAGGACTGCGTCGATCGAATACGAAATCACTTTCCGCTTGTTCATCGTTACCTCCGTTCTTCTTCGCGGTCCTTTTTGCCTTCTTCGATGGCGAGGCGACGCGCTTCCTCAAGGCCTTCGGTCTCCTTCTCGGAGTCTTCCTGGGCTTTTTCTTTTTCTTTCTTCGCGGCTTCTTCTTGGGCTTTCTTTTCCTCTTTGAGGCGCTTGGCTTCTTCTTCCTTACGCGCCTTTTCGAGGGCGGCACGGGCTTCTTTCCTGGCCTTGGCTAAAGCCAAAACGAGGCGGTCCTTATCCTGAAGGATATCGGCTTCGATCTTGGGTTTGGCTTTCTTTTGCTCGGCGATAAGGGCCTTGAGGGCGTCTTGTTCCGCTTTTGCTTCTTCGGGGGTGAGGGCGAGCGGGTTTTCGCGCTTGCCTTTTTCCTGCGGGAAGTGGTTATAGAGGAAACGCCCTTCGTCATAGGTCTCGTCTTCGAGGGTGAAGATGACCTCGGGTTCGTATACCTTGTGGTCGCTATTCTCCGCGTTATGGACGACGCGGTCTTTAACACGGTGGGAAGACAAGGTCAAAAGCGAGGTGGCAAGAAGCGAATAGATGCGGTCATAGTAGGCCTTGTCGAAACGCTGATTGGTCTCGGTGACGTCATAGGAAATACCAAGGGATTCATAGGCGTCGAGGAAGTTCCATAGTTCGAAGCACTTATGGTAATCCGGCTGCTTATGAAGGATGTTGGTCATGTGGATGGGGGAGGAGACTTCCTTCGCGCCTTTCATGGCTTCCATGAAGGGGGAGTAGAGGAAGTAGGCGAATTTCTGACGGAGGTCCGCTAGACGGAGCAACAAATCGTTATTACGGGCGGATTCGCCTTTGTCTTTAGAAGGTTCGCGCACCTGAACGCGTGTATCGATTGTATAGGTAAGGCCATCGATTTCGGTCTTGGTGTGGAGTAATAGCAAGTCGGAGTCATAGGTTTCGCCGTGCTCGGTGATATAGACGTAACGCTGCTGGAGGAAGTCGAGGCAGCGGCGGATCAACGTCATGATGAAACGGTTCTCGTAGATTTGGGTCTCCATCTCGGTGAAGGTGGTGAGAAGTTTCTTGGGGATGACGTTATTATGCTCGTCGACGGTCTGGACGAAGTGGGCGTGGGAAGAGAGATGGGCGACCGAACGGCTGCTCACTTTCTTGACGAGGCCGGCTTCGACGACTTCGGGATCTTCGCGGAGGAAGGAACGGGGGTTGGCCACGATTTTGGAGAGGCTTTCCATCGCGCCTTCCATCTCTTCGACGAAGGAGTTATCGAAGGCTTTGACCTCGATGCGCTCGGTCTGACGTAAATACGTCTCGCCTTCGCGGATGGCCTGTTTGGTCGCTTCGAAAGCTTCCGATTCCTTCGATAGGTTCGATAAGGAAGCGGCGAGGTCCTTCTGGGCGAGGGTGAGGGTTTTGTTCTCTTTGCTTTCGGCCATGGATTATTTACTCATCTTCTTGAGGTCGTTGATTTTCGCTCTGGAGAGGGGGAATTCGGACGCGCCGAAGAGGCGGGTGAGTTCCGCTTCGAGGCCATCGAGCTCATCGCGGAGGAAGCCGACGTTCAAAACTTCGAACTTCTTGAGAATCTTGATTTTGAAGACGTAGTCGATGCCGCCGATTTCGGTGCCGCCGCAGGCCACATAGCAGGGGACAAAGCCCAAAATCTGCTTCATGATACGGTTGCCGAACGCGAGCTTGAAGTGTTCGATGACGTAGGCGTCGAGCTGGTTGAATTTGTCGAGCGTTTCCTGCGAGACGGGGTAGTCCTTCTTGGCTTGCTGATAGAGGTTATCGAGTAAGGAATAGGGAATCGGAAGCGGTTCGGTGAAAGGCGCTTCGAAGGCATAGCCTTTGTTATCGAAGAAGAGGGACATCGCACGGTCGTAGACCTTATCGGTGATGGTGAAGGTCGAGTCGTCGTTATTCGCGGTGCCGACGAAATAGATGTTTTGCCCGATGAGAAGCTGTCCGTCTTTGAAATGCTTCGGGTCGTCTTCACGGGGGCCGGGGATGACGGTGATGATCCATTCGTCCTTGTTCGGCATTTCCATGATGGAGAGGAATTCGGCGAAGTAGTACTCGATACGGGCGAGGTTCATTTCGTCGAGGACGACGATGTTCACGTCGTCGCGGTAGGAGGCTTCGTAGACGGCGGTGAGGAAGTCGGTCTCGGTGAATTTATGCGTGAAGTCGTTGTAGTAGCCGAGTAGCTCGGAACGGTCGCGCCAGGAAGGCTGGACGGCGCAGATGTAGGCGCCGTGCTTGAAGAAGCGGCCCATGGCGTAAGGCATCGAAGTTTTACCGGTACCGGAGATACCTTCGAGGATGATCAACTTGCCGGTGCCCATGGCGGCGAAGAAGAAGCGAACGGTATCGAGGGTGTAATAGAGTTTCATCTGCGAGCAGGCGAAATTGCGGAACCTTTCGCAGATACCGGCGAGGTCCATGTCTTTGGCGTCATCTGGAATCGGGGTGACGATGTTCTCGCCGTTATAGCGCTGGTCGATCATGTCGAGGCGGACAAAGCGCTTGTCGCTTTCTTCCTCCTCGCCGCTAAGACTGGCCCCAGGGGTCAATCCGTTGCGTTCATTGGTCTTAAGACCAAGGATTTTGTCTTTTTCGCGAATCGCATCGTAGAGTTCGAGGTTCAGGCGCTGGATTTCCTGCTTCATCTTTTCCTCTTCGCCCTTCTTGGTGCGGGGGCGGAAGATGATTTTGCGGATCAGGAAATAGACCAATAGGAACAAGGCCGCGACGATGCCGATGAGGAAGAGCAACATGAGGATGAATAGGATCCATCCGTCGGGGCCGAATGATCCGGCATGGGCGGCGAAGACCTGGTGATAGGTCGCGAAATCGGTGGCGATGTTGCCTTGTCCTTTGAAGATCAGGCCGATGTTCGTGAAGATTTGTTTAAGCATTTCGTTCAGATAGCTGAAATAGGCGTTCATGGGATGATGCCTCCTAGATGATGTCCATTAGACCGACGAAACTGAGGTCGAGGCTGAACTTGCCCGTGGCGAGGGAATCGGTGAGGTCGAGATCCCATCCTTCGATGTAAATGGAGATGACGATGCGATAGTCCTCGTTTGGATGAAGGGTCCCTAGGCATAGGGTGTCCCCGGCGGTGACCGCCTTTTCGGGGAGGATGAAGGAAGATAGCGGATAGCTCTTTTCGACGGCGGGTTTGACCGAGGAGACATCAACTTTTTCGATGCCGGCCTTGTGGATAGCGTGGAAGGCCGAGTCATCGTCGAAGTCCTTTTCGTCCGTTTCGGGAGCGGGGAGGTAGGAGGGTTCGCCTTCGTATTCCCCATAAAGGATTTCCTTGCCGTCTTCGGAATCGTAGTAGCCGAGGTTGTTGCGGGCCTGAAGAGGTCCGGCGAAGACCGTTTTGCTCGCTTCTTCTTGGCCGGGCTCGGCGATATAGAAGGCGTCCTCGGTATAGAAGGAGACGCGAACGCAGTCGAGGACCTTGTTCAATTCGTCTTCCGAATAACCGGTCTGGGCGGCCAGTTCCCTGTTCCAGCGTTCGATGACCGTGGCCGAGGTGTTATGGCCGAGGTAGAGGTGGCAGGGCTGCGAGCAACGGAGGAACGCCTCGACCTGAACAAAGCCTTCGGTGGCCGCTTCGGTCATGGTGTTTTCTTTGCTCTTCCCGTAGGGAACGCGGAGGATGGGGGTCTTCTCGGCTTCGCTGGTGTTGAGCCAATTGGAGGAGAATGCGCTGGTGACGTCGCGGAGATGGACGTTGCGGTCGTAATTGGGGTCGATGATGCGCAGATCGTTCTCGTCGATCTTGTCCTGGTAGAGGATGCCATCGCCCTGACGGTAGCCGATCTGCATGGTCGTCGAGTCGTCGAGCTTCATGCCGATCTGTTCGATGCGGGCGAAGTCCGAGACTTGGAACCAGGCGAAGGTAGCCATGGTCGAGGTCGAAAGCGTCAATGCGAAAAGCCCGATGGTCGCAGCCAAGATCTTGCCTGAGAGGAAGGGGTTTTTCTTACGTTTGGACATGATTAGGAGCCGAAGTGAGCGGTGAGGGTGATGCCGGCGTTCTCCGGATAGGAGCCATAGCAGTCAGGGTCATAACCCTCGAAATAGGTGAGGATGGTGTAGCGGCGCACCTGCTTGGGTTCGAGGGTCTCATCCATGCGGACGAGTTCCTCGACTTTCGGGCCGAAATTGGTGCAGTAACCGTTGCCTTCATCTAAATAGATGGGGGTGCGGATCGTGCCCTTTTTGGACTCGGAGTAGGTCGAGATGCATTCGCGGGTATCGGTTTCGCCCTCAGCCGTTCCTTGGCCTAGGTCGTTAGGGGCCGCGAAAACGGTGTGGGTCGCTTCGGAGCCGTCCTCGTTAGACGTATACACGACTGCGCGCATATAAGCATATGGAGAGACGGCGGCGTTGGTGGGGGAACTATAGGCGTCGAGGCTGAGGTAGAAGGTATAGTTTTGCTTTTCTTCCGCGGAGGAATTCTGGAGGTAGAACGTATAGGCGAGACCAATTTGCTGGTCCCCGTCGTTATAGAACGTGTAGGACCCGTCCATGTTGACTTCGGGATCGTTCCACGCATTGGCGACGGCGGGAAGGATGACTTCGGCGGTGGTGGGGAAGGCGTTTTCGAGACCTTTGGCGTTGAGGTAGTAGACGCCGTCATCGTCGACGGACGCTTCGCCTCCACCTCGGGTCGCTTTTAAAACGACGTCCTTTAAATCTCCGCCACGGTCGATCTTGGTCGTAAAGCCATGCCCGTTGCCAGCGAAGACGGCAACGACGGCAATAAGCCCTGCGCCTACGAGCGAGACGCCGCCCACCCAGGGAATGACGCGCTTCAGCGCTCGAGTGCGCGCTAAAGAAAACGTCTTGGGAAAACGTGCGTCCTTGTCGGGAGTCGGTTCGGTATGTTTACTCACGGATGACCTCCTCGGATATCAAAAGAAAGATACCCTTCGAGAGGATCTGTTTCGTGGCTTAGCCATAAAATCAGCCTGGAACAAATCTTCCAATGCCCTGCGGTTCGCTTTATCCCGAGTGCGTTTGCCCGACGCAAGAGGGGACTAGACGAGCCACGCTTACCAAGTTCTTTGGTTCGCTGAGATTATTTTAGGCTCTTCATGAGCGCGTTTCAAGGCACCCCGTGTGAGTTTGCGCTTCGCATAATGCGCGCGTGGACAAAAAAAGAAAAACGAGCCGGTCGGGCTCGTTAGATTTCTTGGAGGTTATTCCTTCTTTTCCTTTTTGGCTTCTTCCTGCATCTCGCGGAGGACCTCTTCGCGGGCTTCGCGTTTGGCTTGTTCTTCGATGGCCTCGCGTTCGGTGGCGGAGAGGCTCGATTCGCGCTTGGTGGCGAAGACGATGAGGTAGATGACGTCGATGGCCAGGATGATGAATAGCGGTAAGACGATGATTAAGAAGAACGGGGTCGAGTTGTTCTGGAACCAGCCGATGAGCGGTCCGTTCCTCATATTGAGTTCTTCGTGGTTGGGAAGATTGGGGTCGGCGATGGTGGCCATGACCCAAATCGAGACGACCAAGCAGAAAACGACGATGACAAGTTCGATGGCACCGGCGGCAAATAGACGGATCTTCGTTTTCTTTTCCATGTATTCGATAGTGTAGCACCGTCAAAAAAGAAAAAGAAGAGGGGGCCCACGTTACCTACGCCCGCGCGAACCCCTCTTTCCAACGAGTTTTCATCGAATTCCGAAAAACATCGATGGCATCGAAACTTTTTTCTTTCAAAAAATGGGCCAGGTGGGTGGGAAACCATTTTTTGATGGGGTATAATTATGTCGTTCCAAAACCCGTCATCGCCCATGACGCGGAATGCGAATTGCCCAAGTTTGCGGATCTCGCCATAAAGGTTCGTAAAGAAAGGAAAACATATGAAAACCAGAACCAAATTGGTCCTCGGGGCCTCTTGTCTTTCCTGCGCCGCTATTGCCGGCTTAGGAAGTTCGACCTTCGCGTGGTTCGTCACTCAGAACAACGTCTCCATCACCCACTCCCAGTTGGTCATTTCGACCACGAACCCGAGCCTTGAGCTCACCGTCACCCGCCTTGTCCCCACTGCGACCGAAACCCTCACCGTCACCGCGTCTGAAACCATCAGCGATCAAATCGATCTCTCCGATATTTCCAGCAAATTCGGCGAAACTTTCTATAAGAAAGCCGATAGTGGGGACAATTATTATGATCTCATCCCTGCCGAATCCCTTTCGGGTTCCGTCCTCCAATATGGCGTCAAGGTTTCCACGCTAGCCATGAAACGCCCGATGAACCTCTCC
The DNA here is from genome assembly GCA_017445245.1 of Bacilli bacterium. GTDB lineage: Bacteria > Bacillota_I > Bacilli_A > RFN20 > CAG-826 > Alloenteromonas. The sequence goes on from JAFSUM010000009.1 coordinate 19,336, forward strand.
ATCCGTTCTTCTATCACCGGTGCGAACCTCGCCGCGACCAATAACGTTCGTAACTGGGTCCGCACCGCGGTCTACGAATGCACCGACGAAACGTACGCAGAACGTCTGACTACTGGAAAGGCGGTTGCCTTGATGTACAAAAAGACCCAGCAGAACTGCGACAAATATGTCAGTGGAACATCCGAATCCGACGTCTCGACCTATACTGCTGCGGAACTTCAACAATACGGAAACCAAATTGATCTGAAGGAAAACATCGTAGATGCCAGCGTTTCCTTTTACAAAATCTCCGTTTGGTTGGAGGGAACTGCGGCAGCAAACCAGGACATTGCTCGTGGAGCGACATTCTCTGTCAGTACAGCTTTCGCTTTGAACGTACCGTCGCTTTAATCCAAGCGATTAGCAAGAAGCTCGGGGCTCACCATAGCCCTGGGCTTTTTTCATGTAAGCCCTTTCATTTTCGTTTTTTGCTCCCTATAATAAACGTGCCTGTACATATAACGTTCGCCCTAAATGTCTTTATGTATTAGGTATTGCCCAAACAATGGAACGGTTGCCATAGACCGGATCCAGAAAGGAATAATCATATGAAGACGAAAGCTAAACTCTTGTTAGCTATCTCCACCCTGAGTGCCGTCGTGCTTGCCGCAGGCGTCACTTCCACCTTCGCGTGGTTCACCACACAGAATCAAGCCACTTTCACCACTGGAACCCTTACGGTCGACACTCTTTCCAGCATCAAAGTCTCCGTTAAAGATATCGGTTATGATGCCGAAGCGGATTTCTCCGCTGCCAGCGCGAATGTCACCGGGTCCAACAAAGCCTTGGGCCTTGTTTCTTCGGGCAACGCCCAATCCTTCTATGCGCCGGCCGAATTGAGCGACGATGCCGCGGACTACACGACAATGGCGGCCGTAACCAACTCTTCTGCTTGGACTGGTGCGAATAAATATGTTGGCTATATCCGTTATGTAGTTCATGTCACAGCGGATCCAGAAACTACTTCTCATGACTTGAAGGTTTACTTTACTTCTACTCCAAGTTCTGCCAATTTGGCTTCCTGCCTTAAAATTGGCTTCTATCCTTCTACCTCCGCTGGCGCCTTGGCTGACGGCGGATCTGTAACCATTTATTCAGATGATGGCGCAAATTTCTCACCGTTTACCAGCACGATTGCGACGACTTCAACAGCAACCACCAATCTAAATACCATTGATACCTCCGCAGAGGCTTTAACTTTGGTTAGCGATTTCACGAATTCTTCTAGCGTAGCTGAAGCGTATTATGTAATTGCTCTTTGGGTTGAAGGCACGGAGGACAACGCTGTTAACGCTTTGGGCGGCGCGACCGAAACCTTTAAAGCAACATTCATGCTCGATTAAAAAGAGGCATTCTGTTTCTTTGGGGGCTGTTCGAAAACCAATAGGTGAGTAGATGGCCCCTTTTCCTTCGCCGCGGCGGAGGCCACCGCGGCGAATACCGCCTCCTCGTTCGGCGAGACGACCTTGTTTATGAATTTGCATATCGTGGAATGGTCCGGCCTGGCCTGCTGCGTCATGGCGATGAACCTGACGTCGTGGGCGATGGCGTCCTCGAGCTTCCTGAGCGTCGCCCTTCCGGTGGCGAAACCGTAGAGGACGGCGGCGAAAAGGCGATGGTAGTTGACGCTTGGCCGGCCCCGTTCGGGCCTTCGTTTTTGACGTAGCGGCCAATGATCGAGCCGACCCCAGAAGACTCAAGAAAGAGCATGAAACGGCGAATTCTGTCGCCTTCCTCCTCAATGGGGTCGAAGGAAGGAAGCAAAAAGGACCTTTCCGTGGTAAAATCCGACATGGCAGATGCCTCCCTGAACAAGAGCATTCTACCAAAAACGCCGGATCCATCGCGGTTCCGGCGTTTTGTTGTTGAAGAGCCAGTTTTTCAACAGCCCCTTTTTTGATGGCTCTGCAACTTCTAAGGCGGTTCATGGCGGTTGGTCCGAAAAGAAAGGGCCGTCTCAATGACGACCCAAGGGAAGTTAAGGAGATAGATTAGACAGAGAAGGTGAAATCGACTTTGACTTTTTCACCACCAGCAGTGTTCTGGTCTATGCCGTCTTCGGCAGTCCCTTCCATCCAGACAGCGACGCAGATGTCTTTAAAGGCCGGGCCTTCCGTAGAGGTGAACTCCGAAGCAACTGTGATTGTGGCTTCGCCACTGGTAAGAGCGGTACGAGTAACAGTTGACTCACTATAAGTGCTGACGCCCGTTGCGGGTTTTTCGCCGTAATTGGAGTTGGCATAGACAGCATTCCATGTATCGGAGTTTGCCGGCTTGTTGCCGGTTAGCGCGGCAATTGTAGGCGTTTCGGCAGTTCTAGCTGTGCTATCTGCATCAGAAGGAGTAATACCATAGACAGCGACACGATACCATTTTGTGATATTCGCACCGGTCGGAGTGACTTTGATGTTGAGCTTGAGATCCTTACCGCCATCACTCTCCTTTTCGGACATAACGAGAATGTTGTATTTGAGGTAGTCGCAGTACTTGTTGCCTGCAGCTTCAAGAGCATCCACTGCGTCTTGATCATTAATTGCGGTTAAGGCAGTATTAGTGCCCAATACGGTCGGAGCATAGAAATCCTCGCCCGTTTCGGAACTCACGGAGCCAAGTTTACCGTTGGCAATAGTAACCGATGTGTCAGCAGCAGAAGCGGGGCTTTCGCCAGCAACTTTAGCGGCATAGATTTTCAGTTTGGAAAGCGTGTGGACGGTTAAGTCACCAGTGTTGAACGTAACCTTGGATTTCGTGGTGAACCACGCGAAAGCGTAACGGTACTTATTAAAGCGCCAAAACCTCTTTGGCTATCTTTTTGAACAAGGCGAGGAAAGATGCGTCAAGGGTTGTGGTGGTCGACTTCTTATAGACGGTCATGCCGGTAGATAAAGTGACGATGGCGCGGTGAAAAAACGTCAGTCTTCTGATTTCCTTGATATCCGGTTCTTGGTAGGGAAGATAGACGAGTATCGCGGCATCGCTAGGTTGGCCATGGACGATTTCGATGGATTCGCCGTCCATTTTCCGCATTCCCATGATTTTTGGGAGCTCATTCAGCAAGCTGTTGACGAATTCAGGGATGCGGAACATGGTCTCGTCAAGGGGGATGAACAAAGACTCCTGCCTGAAGAGGCTGAGGGGTTTGTCCAAGATGGAGGATAGGGTGTCTACGTTTTGGAAAGAGGTGCGGAACAATGCCTCGTTATCTAATAGACGCATTATGGTGGGAAGTTTGATGCCAGATAGATGTGAAAGCGTCATGAGGCTCATGCCGTCGAGACAGCTTTTGAGAATGCTTTGCTTTTTGGCTTCTTCCAAATAGAAACGCACGAAGTCCTTTTCTCCTCTTTCGTGGAATTCTTGAAAGAAAGAAGCCATGCGCGGCAATGGAAATAAAAGGACGATTTGCTTCAGTGGAACGGAGGCGACGATGGAAACGTTGATCGCCTGATAAGCCGCCCAATAGGGAATATCCAAGATGGGGGCAAGGGGGTCGACGTGTATTTCATGGCCGAAGATCGTTTTTAGGATGGTCTCAGGGTTCTCGTCCAAAAAGGATTGGGCTTCGTTTTTCTCCATGAAATCGAAATAAGAATTCCGAAGGATTAGTTCCGAAACCTGTTCCAACGTCATGCCCAAGGAAGAGACCATGGTCGAGATGAGAGTGGCGAATTTGTCTTTTAGGCTTTGGATGCTGAAATAGGTGAGGTTCATGGCTATTTCCCCCTGAGGATTTCGCGGATGAAGGTGTTGGAATCCTTGTCGGTGGTTTTAAGGGCTTTGTATTGGTTTAGGGTCAAGGCGCGGAAGCGTTCGTAACGATCGGAATAGGCGACGGGTTCGGCCGAGAGAAAGGAAATCCGCTCAAAAGCCTTTTTGGATTTTAGGACGATCTGCTTTCCCAGTTTCCCAAGCCTCATCGCTTCGCTTAAGGTTTCGATGGATAGGGTATTGTCGAGGAAGTCTCGGGCGTATTTGAAATAACTATCGTCCGCCCGATAACCGACGATGACGTCATAAGCGGATACGTCGACGTAATAGAGTTCGCGCAGTTTCTTGATGCGTTCCTCGTATTGGGCCAAGGTGAATTTATCGAAGCGGAACTGGACCAGAATCGTGATCCAACGCAAAACGGATGTCTCGTCTTGACCATCTAGGTACAAGACATTCAACCCTTTCATGTCGACGTCGAAGGCGATGGAATATCCGCCTCCTTCGAATTTGGAAGCCCAAAGGGCCGCCATGCTTTCCTCTGGCGTCAAATAAAAGCCAAGCCCGTAGTCGTTATCCGGGCTGCCTAGACCGAATATGGGGGTTCGAATGAGTTTGTTCGCGCCATAGAATAGCTTCATGCCAAGATTATAAAACAAATATCTAGATATAACAAATAATGAACAAATAGCGCAAAACATATTTAAAACCAATATTTAAATATAGAAAACAAAGTAAACATACTTACGGATGCGCGGCCGGTGATTCACTTCTCGCTGCCGTCCCCTTCCTCCGATAATCCTTTTACACACAGGAGGAACAAAATGCCCAAACCAGCAACGTCTTTTGCCGTTTTCGCAAAACGGTACCAACGATTCCGCGCGACCAAAGTCCGCTACGCATCGAAGAAACAGGTCGATGCCATCATCAATGCCCATATGTCCGAGATGAAAGAACGCTCGGTCAAAGAAGTCTTCACCCGTACCTATCTGTCTAGGTGGAGGAATGCCTTATATAAGAATAAGGAAACAACAATTGGTTATCGTAACCGAATGATCTCGGCATTGGCCTTCATGGCCAAGCAAGCCTATGCCTGGCGTTACATCACCAATCGCGCTTGCCGTGATTCTCTTGTGGTGCTTGAGCCTTTCGGGAATCAATCCAAACCAAAAGCAGAACGCTCCATCTATACCAAAGAACAAATCCAGCGGTTTCTTAATGTGATCGAAGATGAGAACGATCGCCTCATGTTTACTCTCTTCGCTTATCTTGGCTGTCGCATTGGGGAATTCCTCGGTTTGACGAGGGATTGTCTCCTAAGCGATGGGAGTTTGGAAATCAAGCAGCAGTACACCTACGAGGGAAAAGGGAAATGGGTGCTGACACCTGTATTAAAGACCAGCGATTCCTATCGCGTTTGTCCCATACCAAAGCACCTTTACGATGAACTTCAATCAAGACGTTTGGAGGGAAGAGGCAGGCTCTTTCTTTTCTCATTGAAGGCAGACCATCGCACCCCGTTTGGCGAGTCGACCTTCCGTCATCGCATGGACTTCTATATTCAAAAAGCTGGGCTTCCCCGCTTAACCCCGCATTGCTTTCGTCATAGCAAGGCGACGATGCTTCTTGAGGTGTGCAAGAACATGGAAGAAGTAAAATCGGCGGCCCGCTTCCTCGGTCACTCCGCGACGATGCTTCTAGACACCTATGGCCATGCGAAAGAAGATGCAATGGTCGCGATACTTTCGCGCCTAGAATGACGCAAAACCGCCTTCCTTTTTGTTTTATAACGTCATAAAAACGCAGGGATTTCGTGCCTTTTGCCCTTGCTAAGAACAGAAAGTTTCGTCATGGTAGGGGTTTCATCTTTTCGCGCGGAAAATTCGTGATATGGTTTGCCTCATATGATTTGGGCCGAGACTACGCAGACAGCCAATCCGATCGCCATTTGGTCGATCCTCTCCTCCCTCGCGGGTGGTCTTTTGGTTTTCGTTCTCGTGCGTCTAGCCATCTATCTATCTCATAGTGGCGAAGTCTCCGCCTACGCGAAACGCATCGCCGATTTGAATCCACGTTGCATCAAGCTCCAGCTCCGTATTGAAAACGGGCAGAACTTCGGAACAAAGCTTGGTGACCTTTCTTTATACGCCAGGCAGGATGGGCATCTCGTCAAAGCGGCCTCTTTGGCAGAGACCCCTTTATTGCGCCATGGCGAATTGAACTTTATCCAAGGCCAAGGTGAAAATGCCACCTTGCTCTGTCCGCCCCATTCGCGGAACGAAGCCGTTTTGGAGTTCCGTTTGCCGGCAGCCTATGACTCCGTCTTCCTGGTCTATACCGATCAAAAAGACCATAAAAGAAAAGCCAAGGTCAGACTTGGCGGGGCAGAGGAACAATTCCTCGCTTTTCATCGTTTCTAGAAGAGATATTTGGCAAACGAAGCCGGCGTGACAAGCGCCATCTTTCCGCCTTCGGGATCGTTGAGGTTGCCTTTGATGAAGCCGACGATACCGTTATTTTTGCTATCCATGTCGAAGACGGGGGCTCCGCTATAACCACCTAGGGCCGCGCTTTCCAAGGCGAAGAGGAGAAGGGGCTCCTTGTAGTCGTCGTCTTTAAGATAGAAGAAATTTGAAGATGCGTGGGTACGGAAGGATAAGGGGATCAAGGCACCTTTCGCGTCATGCCCTAAGCCAGAGGGGAAACCAAGGGTGGTAAGTTCCGCCTCGCGGTCGACGGGACGACTTTCCTCGCCTAGCAAAGCCGAAAAGGTAAGAAAACGCGAGGTGAAGAGGTGGCGGTCTTTTTCCTTAATGCCGACGAGAGGATATGCACTTAAGTCGGCAATCGCACTATCGATGCGTTGGCCTTTGGATAAGTCTTCCAAATAGAAATAGGAAGGCTTCTTGCCAATGCCATTAGGGAGTTCGACGATGGTGTTCTTCGTCGCCGAGCGGGTGAAGTGACCTGCAGTTAGCAAGAAAGGATCGCCCGTTTTGGAAAGGACGAACGTCCCGGTCGCGCATTGGATGCCCTTAGGCGTCGAATAGGAAAGAAGAGCGACGGTACGAATGGCGTTTTCGCGGGTGATCAAGGCCATTAGTCTCTCCCGAATAAGTCTCTGGTGTAGACCTTGTCCTCAACATCGAGGAGGTCTTTGGTAAAGCGGTTCGCGGCGATGATGTCGCATTCGGCCTTGAAGCGGTTTAGGTCTTTCTCGACGGGTAAGCCAAGGAAAGTTTCTTCCTGAAGGGTTGGCTCATAGATACGGATTTCTAATCCTTCTTCTTTGATTGCTTCGATGACGTCAAGAATCGCGCTTTGGCGGAAGTTGTCGGAGTGCGATTTCATGGTGAGACGATAGATGCCGATAACGGGCTTTTCCGCTTTCTTCTTCGCAAGGCTAACGATCTGTTTGGAGATGGCTGCTTTACGGGTAGCGTTAGAATCGACGATCGCGCGGATCAAGTTCTGGGGAACGTAATCGAAGTTTTGAAGCAACTGTTTGGTGTCCTTGGGCAAGCAATAGCCGCCATAGCCGAAAGAAGGATTGTTATAGAAGCTGCCGATGCGCGGGTCGAGGCAGACGCCTTCGACGATGCTTTTGGTATCGAGGCCACGGTAGATGGCATATGTATCGAGTTCGTTGAAGTAGGCAACGCGCAACGCCAAGTACGTATTCGCGAAGAGCTTGATGGCTTCGGCTTCTTCGTATCCGGTTAACAAAACGGGCACATCCGCTTTCTCGGCGCAGGAAGCGAGAAGGTCGGCGAAGCGCTTGGCTTCCTCACGATTTTCTTCCTTCGAACCCACGACGATGCGAGAGGGGTGAAGGTTATCTTCGAGGGCCTTGGATTCGCGGAGGAATTCGGGGCTGAACAAGAGGGTCAAGTTAGGACGTTTCCTCGCGGCTTCTTCGGTATAGCCGACGGGGATGGTCGACTTGATGACGACAGTCGCTTTGCACTCACGACGCTGAAGTTCGTCCAAAACGGAATCGAGAATGGAGGTATCGAAGTGATGGGTCTTCTCATCGTAATTGGTCGGGACGGCGAGGATGACAAATTCGGGGTCGCGGTAGGCTTCGTCTAAGGAGGCGGTAGGATAGAGATCGAGACTCTTTTCGGCCATCCACGTTTCGATGCCATCGTCGCGAAGAGGCGAAATGCGCTTCTTTAACAATTCCAAACGAGCCAAATTGGTATCCAACGCGGTCACGCGATGTTTGCTCGATAACATGACGGCCAAGGAGAGGCCGACATAACCGATTCCGACGACAGTGATATTCATGGGCTCTATTATCGTATACGGGCGCGAAATAGGCAAAGGCGAGCATTATTTGGTGCCGACTTGCCTGTCTTAGTCTAAAATGACGTCGCCTATGATTTGCTTCTTATGCGCGATGGAGGGCGAAGCGGCCCCCGTTCTCCAAAAATCTCAAATCGAAAAGGAAGAGAAAGTCGGTTTTGCCCGCCTCTATTCCTGCGTTTATCAAGGCCATCCATTTTTCCTTGCCATCTGTGGCATCGGCAAAGTGCTGAGTGCATCTGGCCTATCGGGCATTATCACCGCGCATCCTGAAATCACTGGTTACATTAATCTAGGTATCGGGGGTAGCCTCGATCCGAAACGGGCCAACCTTCTTTCCGCTGTCGTGGGTATGGAATTCGTCCAACACGATATGGATACATCCCCCTTTGGCGATCCAAGAGGCTTCTTGAATGGTTTAGGAATCGTCAAAATCCCAGCGGAAAAACAAATCGCCCTAGACTTGGTAGAGGCCTGCAAAAACTCAGGCCTATCCGTCTATGAAGGGGTCATCGTCTCTGGTGATACGTTTGTGACGGACGAAGAAAAAAAGCAGGGTTTTGTGACGGAATTCGATGCAATTTCCGTCGATATGGAAGCCGCGGCATACGCGGAAGTGGCGTATGTCTACCAAAAGCCTTTCGCCGCGTTACGCATCATCTCGGATGCGGTCGATCATCATAACGAGTACGTGAAATACAAGCCGCGGGCCTGCGAGATCGGCAGCGAAGTGGCTCTGAATTTCTTATCCATTCATCTATAATTAATAAGTTAAGGGAGGCAACTCATGAAAGCTTATATCACCGGAGTCGGCGGTGTCGTCGGCAGCGCCCTTGCGCATCATCTCGTCGAGGCTGGCTATCAAGTCGAGGGTTCTTATTACACCCCGACCACCGACATCACCGAAATCGATCCCCGCGCCCGCATCTTTGAGTTGGACTTAAGACAACATGAGGCCGTCAAAACCTATATCGGATCCTATTTGCCTGACGTGATTTATCATCTCGCCGCGCAGTCCCGCCCGGTTCCTAGCTGGTCCGACCCTTACTACACGATGGACGTCAACGTCCTCGGAACCGTTGGCATCCTCGAAGGCGTGAAGGCGGCTAGGGAAGCCCATCCTGGATATGATCCCAAGGTCATCGCGATTTCCTCTTCGGCGATCTATGGCGATGCGCTTGCCAAATACGACAAGGATCATCTTCCCGATGAATCCTGCGACTTGCTCCCTCTCCATCCCTATGGCGTTTCCAAGGCGGCGGAGGATTTGCTCTGCTACCAGTATTTCAAGAACTTCGGCATCAAAGCCATCCGTATCCGTTTGTTTAACTGCACGGGCCGTAACAAAGACCAAGACATCACTGGTGACTTCGCTAAGCGCGCCGTCAAGTTGGAACGCGAAGGCGGAAACAAACTCGTCGTCGGCAATTTGACTGCTTTGCGTGCTATTCTCGATGTCCGCGACCTTTGCTCTGCTTTGCGAATCCTTAACGAGAAGGGCGAACCGGGCGAAGCCTATAACATCTGCTCGTCCCATCTCTTCCGCATGACTCACGTCGTCGAATGCCTTGAGGAAGTCATGGGCGTCAAATACGAACTCGTTCCCGATCCAAAGCTTTTCCGCCCCGCGGACGAACCGCTTTACGCCGGAAACTGCGACAAGATCAAGAAGCTCGGCTGGGTCGAGAAATACGAATACATCGACACCGTCCGTGCCGCGGTCGATTATTGGCGGACCAAGGATTTCTAGTCGAAAATAACACTACAGTATTCGTTTTCGTGAACCATCGTCGGAGATTCTCCACGATGGTTTTCGTTTAGGCTCGAAATTGCCTAAGTAGCACGCGTGCAAATGCGTTATAATTTCGCAAACGAAAGGAAATAAACGATCTATGATCAAACTCGTCTTAATCCGTCATGGCCAATCCGAGTGGAACCTCAGCAACCTTTTCACCGGCTGGACCGACGTGCACCTTTCTGAGCAAGGCGAAAAAGAAGCTCACGACGCAGGCAAGCTGCTCAAGGAAAAAGGCTATTCCTTCGATATCGCCTTCTCCTCCGTCCTCGAACGCGCGAACAAGACGATGGAATATGCTCTTCGCGAACAGGGACAATGGGATGCCATTCCCAAGTTCTACTCCTGGCGTCTTAATGAGCGTCACTATGGCGCCCTCCAGGGCCTTAACAAAGCCGAATCCGCTAAAAAGTGGGGCGACGAACAGGTCCATATCTGGCGCCGTTCCGCGGACGTTCCGCCTCTAGCCCTCACTCGCGATGACGAAAGATGGCCCGGCAATCAGGAGAAGTATCAGGAACTCGTCAAGAAAGGCGAGATGACTATTGACGACTGCCCCCTCACCGAATGCCTCATCGATACCGCCAAGCGCGTCAAACCGTATTGGGACGAGAAGATCGCGCCCGAAATCAAGGCTGGCAAGAAAGTCCTCATCGCGGCGCACGGTAACTCCCTCCGCGCCATCGTCATGATGCTTGAACACTTGACTCCCGAGCAAATCATCTCGGTCGAAATCCCGACGGGCAAGCCCCTTGTCTACGAGCTCGACGAGAAGACCCTCGAAGTTCTGAACAAGTATTATCTCTAATCGATAAGAACGTTTTCTAGGTCGCCGACATGGCGGCCTTTTTTCGTCGGGCAAAAGAAAAATCGCCTGTGTTTTGCAGGCGATTTTCTACTTATTTGACAAGACTTAGTAGGTATTGTCCGTAAGAATTCTTGGCCATGGATTGACCGACTTTCTTAAGGGCATCGGTTGAGATCCAGCCGTTGCGGTAGGCGATGGCTTCAATGGCCGCGACTTGTTCGCCGCCTTTTTGCATCTCCTTGATTTTCTCGCCGCCTTCAAGAAGTGAATCGAAGGTTCCGGCATCATACCAGAAGGAGGTTCCAAGGTTTTGGCAGCGGAGGACACCCTCTTCGAGATAGAGGTTGTTGAGGTCGGTGATTTCGTATTCGCCACGGTCGCTCGGCTCGACTTTCTTGGCCATCTCGACGACGCCTTTGGGGTAGAAATACAAGCCGGTGACGGCGAGGTTGCTCTTGGGTTTCTTCGGCTTCTCTTCGATGGAGAGGACGCGGCCTTCGAGGTCGACTTCCGCGACGCCAAAGCGTTCGGGATCCTCGACTTCGTATCCAAAGACCGTCGCGAGGCCTTTCTCGCTGGCCTTCGCAGCTTCGCGAAGAAGATGGTGCATATCGGGGCCGTGGAAGAGGTTATCGCCAAGGATTAGGGCACAGCCTTCCTCGCCGATGAAATCCGCGCCGATTAGGAAGGCCGAAACGATGCCGGTAGGAACTTCTTGCATGCCATAAGAGATTTTCATGCCGAGCTGCGAGCCATCGCCAAATAGCATTTCGAAACGGTCCAAATCGCGGCGATTGGAAATGATGAGCACGTCATCGATACCCGCTTCCATCAAGGTCGCGAGGGGGTAATAGACGAGCGGTTTGTCGTATAGGGGAATGAGTAGTTTGTTGGTGACGAGGGTCGAGGGATAGAGCCTTGAGCCGTTGCCACCGCCTAGGATGATGCCTTTCATGCGGAATTTGCCTCCAATAACGGAGAAGATGCCGATTCCGCCTATATGCGGATATGTCCGTCTTCTTCCATTAATAAGGATACAACATCTTGACTGACGAAGCATCGGAAACGAAGAACCGCACAATATCAGTCAAATGGGTTTGCCCTTGCGCGGAGGCGCATTATAATTGCGCGGAGGTCACTCGCGATGTCCAAGAAATCAGGAAATGACGTATTGCTAGAAAACCGTAAGGCGCGTTTTCTCTTTTTCCTCAGCGACTTCATGGTCGCGGGATTGGTATTGACCGGAACGGAGATTAAATCCTTGCGGGCCAGGAACGCTTCCCTTTCGGATTCTTACGTTACTCTCCGTAATGGCGAAGCCTATATCAACAACATGCACATTTCCGCGTATAAGGACGGGACGATCTGGAACGAAGATCCTCTTAGGGCGAGGAAACTATTACTCACCAAGCAAGAACTCCGAAAGCTAGAACGCGAGTTGAAGGGTACCGGCATGACCGTAGTTCCTACGAAAGTCTTCCTCCAGCGGGGATATGCCAAGGTGGAAATCGCTCTTGCCAAAGGCAAAAAGGCTTTCGATAAACGTGAAGCCATCAAAGAACGCGATACCAAACAGGCCATTTCCAAAGCGATAAAAGATCACAATAGGGGAGGACGAAACGATGATTGAAGAACTCGAAAAGTTCCTCGAAGAACGAAATAACGGCGCCTATGAGCGCGACGCTTATGACCGTTATTGCCAAAAGCGGTCTCTCTCCCTTGATGCCCCGGCGATTCATGTGACTGGGAGCAATGGCAAAGGCTCGACCATCCATTATCTCGAAGCCATTTATATGGCGGCAGGATACCATGTGGCTTCGTTTATCAAGCCTGCCTTCTTTTGCCTAAACGAATGCATTCGTTACGATGGGGAGGAGATTTCCGACGCGGAACTCCTATCCCTTTTCCAAGACAACAAAAAGGATTTCGAAAAGTTCAAATTATCGGAATTCGAATGCTCGGTCGCCTTGGCCTACCGTTATTTCAATAAAAAGAAGCCGGACATCGTTCTCGTCGAAGCGGGAATGGGAGGGCTAGTTGATGCGACGAACATCGAAAAGATGGATGTCCGCCTCGCCATTATCACGACGATATCTCTCGAACACACTGCCTATTTGGGCACAACGCTTTCTTCAATCGCCCTCCATAAGGCGGGTATCATCAAAGAAGAAACACCTGTCCTCGTCGGCAAGATCGATGAGGACAGCGAGAAGATCATCCTTGAACAAGCTCAAGCGTTTTCCGCTCCGTTCCATAAAGTGGATTCCTATCATTTTGATCATCTCGACGAACAGGGTTACCACTTTGATTACGGGCCTTATAAAGACATCATCTTGCAAACCAAAGCGAGGTATCAGGTGGCTAATGCCGCGATGGCAATCGAAGCGACAACAATCTTGCAAAAAGACTTCCCTGTCAACGAGGAAAGCATTCGTAAAGGATTGTCAACCAAACCGCTTCCTGGCCGCCTTGAAATCATTGGACGAATCGTCATTGACGGGGCTCATAACCCGGAGGGGATTAATTCTCTTTCCGCCAACTTGGCAACAGTTGCCAACGGTCGCCCGATCTACGCGTTATTCGCCTCTTTCCGTGACAAGAACATCGCAGTGGAATTGCCTCGCCTTGCAAATAGTGTCGCCGCGATTACTCTCACCACGTTTGATCATCCGCGTGCAAGAGGGGAGGATGATTATTTCCTCTATGTTGGCGACCATCCCTTTGTCGCCGACCCCGAAGAAGCTCTCGATACCCTTCTTAAGGAACATGAGGACGCTTTGATTGTCATCACAGGTTCTCTGGCCTTCGCTGGCGTAATGCGCAAAATCGTCCTCGAAAAAAGAAAGGGGATTTGATGAGGAAATCGTTATCAATTTCCCATAAGATTGCCTTTGCAGCGATGCTGCTGGCCTTTAACGTTATTACGACGCGCCTTTTAGGTTTGGCTCAGCCCGCGCCGATCTTTAGCTTTAATCGTTTGGGCGTCAGCAGCGCCATCACGATCTTCTCTTCCCTCTTCCTCGGACCTCTTTACGGGGCCGTGGTTGGCGTGGCCGGGGATGCAATTGGCTGGTTGATCCTCGGGCAGTGGACTGGTACGTTCAATGTCTTTCTTTCCGTCTATTATGCCCTAATCGGCATCTGTCCTTATTTCTTGGTGAAATTGCTTGGCAAACGCCTCGACCGCAAGGTTTCGCTTACCCTTCTTTTCGTGACTTTAAGTGGATTGTTTATCGCGATGATGTGTTTCCTTTGGCTGGACCAGAATCTTGCTTCCAGAATTGAATCATGGAATGTCAATTTATTAGGGGCCAGAATCTTTGTTTCGTGTTTGTCTGGGGTGCTTTTCTTGGCCCTTTTGGCCTTCCTTATCGTCTTCTTGGCCCGCCGAAAAACGGATGGCGTTGGGACGGCGTATTGGTCGTGCCTCCTCGTGGAAGTGCTCGCCATTTTCCTTAAGCCCTTTTGCTTTTATTTGTATTGCCTGGCCTTCTTGGGAACCAATATCGAAGTGGCCTGGAATGTTTCCTATTCCATGCTTGTGATGCTCTCCTGTCTCTTCGCCTTCCCGGATTTGATCATCAACATTTTCTTCTTAAGATTGCTATTTTGGACGAGCGAAAAAGTCGTCCGCAAAGAGTGAACTATGAAAACCGAACAAGAAAAAGACATTCACGAAGAAGAACCCGAGATCGATGAATCTCTATTAACGCCTGAGCAGAAGCGCGAACTAGAGAAGCCTTTCTTTCGAAAGAAATATCTTTTGATCTGGGGTATTTTGTTGGCCGCGATTATCGCTTGCATCGTTGTCATTTGCGTGCTCCGTTAAGATCTGAACTTTCTTTTTACAGTGTCTAGGGAAAGGGCTTGTCCTAGGGGCTATGCCGCGTAAACTTCCTTCCCAAAAGGAGAAGCCCGATGGACGAATTCGACAAAAACGATTTCATAGATGATCGCGAGGGAATTAACGAATTCCTCGAACTCGTGGAATCCTGCGACTCCGAGGAAACGCGAAACGCATTGGAGACATCATTGCTCTCCGAAGAATGAGGCTTGTTAGAGCCCCTTTTCTTTGAAACGGGCTCACTTTTGTCCCCTCTTTTTGCGGGCGCGTGTATAATCCCGTCAGGAGATTTGAAACTATGGCTGAATTACATCGTAGAGATAACCTCAATTGGGACGAATACTTCATGGGTATCGCCATCCTTTCCGCAAAGCGGAGCAAGGATCCTTCCACCCAGGTTGGCGCCTGCATCGTGGACGCGAACAACAAAGTCGTCAGCATCGGATATAACGGCATGCCTCGCGGCGTGGATGATGACCGCATCCCTTGGGGTCATGGCGAAGGGTTGGATAGCAAATACCTCTATGTTTGCCATGCGGAATTCAATGCGATTTTGAATACGCGCGACGGCTCTGCGCTAAATGGCTGCCGCATTTACGTGACGCTTTTCCCGTGCAACGAATGCGCGAAAGCCATCATTCAAACCGGTGTCAAAGAAATCATCTATCTCGATGACAAATACCATGATCACGTCGAAGAACAAGCTTCCCGTCGCATCCTTGATATGGCGGGAGTGACCTATCGCCAATACAAAGGCAGGGTGGTGAGCGTGGATGTCAAGTAGGCATCACCATCGTTCCTACCGCATTATCGCGATTGTTTGCGCTTACCTTTTTATCGGCGCGGCTTTATTCGTGCCTTTGGCCGCTAGTTCAGACCCCAATTACATCCTTCTTTGGGTACTATTAGGGGTTTGGTCTGTTGCTTTGGTGGCAACGATCGTCATCAACGAAATCATCATCAAGAAGAAATACGGCGGCGATTTTCTTAAGAAAAAAGACGAGGACGGAAACGAATGAACGTCGTTGAAGTCAAAGACTTAACCTATGCCTATACCGAGGAAAAGATCGTCTTGAATGGCGTCTCCTTTTCTCTTGAGGAAGGCAAGTATTATTGCCTCGTTGGGCATAATGGTTCAGGCAAATCGACTTTGGCGAAATGTTTGATGGGTTTAGTGCTTCGCTTCGAAGGATCGATTTCGCTTTTTGGTATTCCTCTAAGTGGCAAAACCCTACGTGAAATCCGTTCCCATGTCGGCATCGTCTTCCAAAATCCAGACAACCAGTTCGTCGGTTCGACTGTGGCGGATGACATTGCGTTCGGACTAGAAAACAAACGAGTACCCCATGAGCAAATGCAAGGAATCATCGAATCTTTTGCTGAAAAGACGGGTATGATTGAGCATTTGAATCACGAACCGAGCGCACTCTCGGGCGGGCAGAAGCAACGCGTCGCGATCGCGGGCGTTCTCGCGATGGGGCCTGACCTCGTCATTCTCGACGAAGCGACCTCTATGCTTGACCCCAAAGGCAAAAACGAAATCCTCAATCTGATCCATTCGCTTCGTAAAGAAAACCCGAAGCTGACGATTCTTTCGATTACCCACGACGTCGAAGAAGCGACGCGGGCGGATGAAATAATCGTGTTCAACAAAGGCAAAATCATCTTAAAAGGGAAGCCCGAAGAGGTTTTCGTCCACCGGGAAGAACTCGCTTCGATTCAATTAGGCCTACCGTTCTTTTATCAACTTCGGTTTGCCTTAGAAGAACAGGGAATGCAGATTCCGCCTTCTGTGAAAGACCTTGAATCTTTGGAGGCATACCTATGTCGATAAGATTCGAGGATGTCACTTACGTCTATAATCCGAAGACTCCCGAACCTGTTGAGGCGCTTCACAATATCTCTTTGGAAATCGAGGAGGGGAGCTTTACTGCCCTCATCGGTAGGACGGGGTGTGGCAAGTCGACGCTTGTCCAACATCTCAATGCATTGCTCCACCCAACTTCGGGCACTGTTTTCATTGATACTTTTGTCAATGCATCACAGAAGAAAAAGCGTGATAAGAAACTGAAACCGCTACGTGAAAAGGTTGGATTAGTGTTCCAATTCCCCGAGTATCAGCTCTTCGAGGAAACCATCGAAAAAGACGTTGCGTTTGGGCCGAAAAACTTCGGCGATTCCGACGAGGTTGCCTTAGAGAAAGCCCATGAGGCATTACAGCTTGTTGGATTAGATGAATCTTTTTACAAACGTTCTCCGTTTGAGATTTCCGGTGGCGAAAAACGTCGCGTTGCGTTAGCGGGCGTCTTGGCCATGAAGCCGAAGTATCTCGTCGTGGATGAACCGACAGCTGGCCTCGACCCTCTCGGCGCCAAAAAACTCATGGAACTATTCACGAAGATTCACGAAGCGGGCTCGACCATCATCCTCGTTACCCACGATATGGATCTTGTCCTTGGTTACTGCACGGATGTCTTTGTCCTCGACCATGGAAAAGTCGCGCTTAAAGGAAAACCGAATGACTTATTTGGCCAGGATGTTTCAAGGTTTTCGCTGCAAACCCCCGCAATTTTTGATTTTGCGTTCCGTCTAGAAAAGGCGGGATACAAGATTGATAAGAACAAACTAAATCGGGTAGAAGATCTAGCCAAAGCAATCGTGGAGGGACGCCGATGACGAGTATCGCACTAGGCAAATACGTCCCTTACGATACGTGGGTTCATCGTCTTGATGCACGCACCAAACTTTTCGCGACGATCCTTTTGATGGTGGCCGTTTTCCTTCCGATGCCCACCTGGTCGATGACGTTACTGTTCCAAGGTGCATTGCTCGTAATTATCTCTATCCTTCTGGCTTGCACGAAAACTCCGCTTTCTTGGATTCTTTCATCGCTAAAAATGCTTTGGATCATGGTGATCTTTTTACTCGTTGTCTATATCGTCGTGCCAAAGTCCGAAAACGTGTTGGGAATCGCCTGGTCGGTTAACGGTTGGACCGTTTATTGGGACTCGTTTGCCGAGGCGGCGCGCATCGTAGCCCGCCTTGTCATGATGATCATGATTGGTACTGCGTTAACTTCGTCAACCAAACCGCTGGATTTGACTTATGCGCTAGAGTGGTATTTCACCCCGCTTAAGGTCATTCATTTCCCGGCTGCGGAAGTCGCGATGACCATTTCAATTGCCTTGCGTTTTATCCCAACGCTTCTTGAGGACACAATGCGTGTTATGCGAGCCCAAGCTAGCCGCGGCGTGGATTTTCAACACGGTGGTCTCTTCCGTCGAATTGCTGGGCTTACGTCACTGATCATTCCCTTGTTCGTGTCTAGTTTGACTCGCAGTCAGGAACTGGGAGATGCGATGGAATGCCGTTGTTATGACCCGCGTGAGAAAAGAACTCGTTATCGTCTGTTCCACTTCCGCGCGGCTGATTTCGTTATCGCTTTCTTCGCTGCTGCGATTCTTGTTGGCGTAGCCGTTACTTCTGGTCTTCACCTCGACTTCTTTTCGATGATGGGAGTTACCACCTTATGAAATACTGCGTGACTGTCTCTTATTGCGGTCGCGCTTATTATGGTTTTCAGCGGCAAAAGAATAAGGTCACCGTTCAGGGGACCATCGAAAAATATCTTTCGGATTATCTAGGTGCCCCTACGCCGATTAAGGCTGCTGGCCGTACCGATACCGGGGTGCACGCCCTAGGGCAAACATTTTGTTTTGAGTCGCCAAAAACGCTTCATGAAGAGCGCTTTCGCCTAACGATGAATCGACTTTTGCCGAAGGATATCTATTTCGTTTCCGTGGTCGCTGTTTCGCCTTCCTTCGATGCCAGACATAGCTGCAAAGGCAAGATTTACGAATATCGCTTTACCGTCTTGAAACGAAACCCTCTTTGGGTTGGGCTCGTCGCCCATCTCCAGCGCGATGATTTTAAATTCGAGGCGTTTTTGCAAGGCTTAGAGCCCTTTAAAGGTGAACATAACTTCCGCAATTTCACGACGAAACCCGAAGATGTCGCAGGGTTTATCCGCCATGTGGATTCCATCGAAGCGACATATGATGCGGTGCAAGATTTGGTCGTCGCCCGCTTTCAAGGAGATGGATTCATGCGTTACCAGATTCGCCTGATGGTGGGCAGTGCGATCAAAGTAGGACTAGGCAAGCTGACTCCAAAAGATATCGAGCAATCCTTGTCCGAAAACGGGGAACGAAAAATCGTTCCGTACAAGGCTGACCCTGAAGGACTTTACCTTATGGAGGTGCTCTATTAATGCTTCCATATAATCTTCATTCCCATACGTTCCGTTGTGGGCATGCGACAGGGGAGGACGAGGAATTTGTTCTCGCCGCGATAAAGGCTGGCTTTAAAGAACTCGGTTTCTCTGATCACGTATTCCTGCCAGGTGTTAGCCAACCGGGAATTCGTGGGGAGGCTTTTGAACTGGAAGGTTACATCGACTCCGTTTTGGCGCTTCGGGAAAAATATAAGGATCAAATCAAAATCTATCTCGGTTTTGAATGCGAATGGTATGGTCCAGCTTTTGAGGGTTACTACAAATCTTTATTAGAAAAGCGTGGCTTTGATTTCCTTATCATGGGCCAACATTGTTTCTTGGAACGGAACCATCTCTCTTGGTATTTCTCTTTAGGGCCCGAACTTGGCCCGAAGCGGTACGCGAACGACCTCATCGACGGTATGCAATCCGGTTTGTTTACTTACGTTGCCCACCCGGATATTTATGTCGCTTGGTGCGGCGAGTGGAACAAACGGGCCTATGATATCGCTCATCGCATCGCGTTCACGTCCAAACTCACCGGAATCCCTCTGGAGATCAACTGTGGGTACCGCGAAAGCATCGAAACGATCGCGAGGGCGGATTGCCTTACCTACCCGAGCAATTATTTCTGGGACATCGTCGGGGAGTATGGTTGCCCCGTCGTCATCGGGGTGGATGCCCATAATCCTCTCGATTACGAAAAGACCCAATACGCTTTCTACGAAGGATTCGCGAAAAAGCATCGCTTGAACCTTCTACTGGAAAATCCCCTTTTGAAAAAGAAGTAGGTTTTGCTCGTTAAATGAAGGTAAAGGTCCAACAAACCATCAATTGACGCTTTTTCATCTCGTGCGCGAGTGCTATATTTATCGCCGAAAAAAGAAGGAAACTTTATGGGAAGACATTTCGAAGTCCGTGCCGCCGCCATGGCGGCATCCGCCAAGGCCAAATCGGCCATCTACATGCGTGCCTCGAAGGAGATTTACGCCGCCGCCAAATCCGGTGAGCCCGATCCCACTTCGAACCTCGCCCTCCGCGCCGCGATCGAAAAATATCGTAAGCAGTGCCCCAAGGACGTCATCGACCGCGCGATCGAAAAAGCCAAAGGTGGCGATGCCGTTGCCTACATCCCCGGCCGCTATGAATTCATGGGCCCCGGCGGAAGCAACATCATCGTTGATACCCTTACCGATAACGTCAACCGTGCCCTCGTCACCGTCCGTACCATCTGCACCCGCAAGGGCGGCAAGATGGCATCCGTCGCCTATAACTTCGAGCAGCTCGGCGCCTTGAACTTCGCCCACGCTAGCCGCGACGAAGTCGAAGAAGCTTTGATCCTTGGGGACGTCGATGTCCAGTCCGTCGAAGATATCGGCGAAGGCAACATCGAAGTCCATGTCACTCCGTCTGATCTCGATAAGGCCAAAACGGTTCTCACCGACCTCGGCGTGACCGAATTCGACCGCTGCGAAATCACCCTCATTCCGAATGAGTGGGTGACTCTGGAAGGCGATGACCTCACCAAGGTCAAGGATATGCTCGATCAACTCGACGAAGCCGAAGACGTCCAAAACGTCTACACCAACGTTGAGAACCTCTAATCCAGGTATTCGAGTAAAGACAACTCTCCCTCTACATGAAAGGTTTGCGCGTAGCGCGCGAGCTTAGCAGGGTAGGGGGATTTCTTTTTGGCGGCATTCCATAGCAAGAGGAACGTTTCCTTATCAAACCTTTCGCGCTGCCTTAGCAGGTCGATCATCGTCCGTTCGAGGTCATAGGCCATGACGAGGTTGCCCTTAGGGGTGACGACGAGAGATTGGCCGGTGAGATATTCTTTCTTCCCGACGTGGCGGCAGGTGATGCCTTCGATTCCACGCGTCAAATAATTAGTGGGAAGATAAACGGAGATGATTTGTTCGTCTTTTAGCCCATGAAGGAAAAGGCAGCTATCTAAAGAGAAAACCGCCTTTCCATAACGGAAACTCAATTCGAAAAACGGATCAGATTCATATCCTCTTTTGCGGTAGAGCCCTTTACCAGCCTTGATGAAGATCCCTTGCTCGCACATGTTGGACAAATAGGTTTGCGCGATGCCATTTTCCCGCGCGGTAGCGGCAGAAACGTAGCCATCGTTTTCATCGGCAAGGTCTAACAAAAGTTCATCGTTCTTCTTTTTCATACAACGATTATATAAAACGATTGTCTAAACAGAAAATATTTTTGAACGCTTTCGCTTTACTTCACGTGCGTACTTGCCTATGATTTGCCTCGGCGCTTCCCGAACAGGAAGTCACAAGAAAGGAAGTAACAACCATGCAGCGTCAAACCACGTTGGCTAAGAAGGAAACCGTTGCTCGCAACTGGTACCTCATCGATGCCACCGATATCCCCCTTGGCCGCCTCGCTTCGAAAGTCGCGGTCATCCTCATGGGCAAGAACAAGCCCACCTACACCCCCAACGTTGATTGCGGCGACAACGTCGTCATCATCAACGCCAAGAAGGTCAAGCTCACCGGCAACCACCCGAAGACCAAGAAGAACTACTACAATGTCTCCGGTTACAACGGCGGTCTCCGTACCCGTACCTCCGGCGTTATGCTCGAAGAGTATCCCATCGAAATGCTCGAGCGTGCCGTCTGGGGTATGATCCCGAAGGGACGCCTCGGCCGTGTCATGATCAAGAAGCTCTACGTCTACGAAGGCGCCGAGCACAAACAGGTCGCCCAGAACCCCGTCGTTCTCGACCTCAGCAAATAAGGAGATAAACCATGGCTAAAGGAACCCAGTATTACGGAACCGGCAGGAGAAAATCCTCCGTCGCCCGCGTCTACCTCACCTCTGGTAAGGGCAAGATCACGGTCAATGGCCGCGATGTGAAGGACTATTTCCCCTTCGAAACCCTTCTTCTCAACCTCAAGCAGCCCCTCGTCTTCGTTGGTGGCGAAGAGCGTTATGATGTCGTCGCCGATGTCAACGGCGGTGGCTTCACCGGCCAGGCCGAAGCAATCCGCCTCGGCATCGCCCGCGCCCTTCTCGAGGCTGGCGAAGATCGTTCGACCCTCAAGGTCAACGGCATGCTTACCCGCAACGCCCGCTCCAAAGAGCGTAAAAAGTACGGTCTCAAGGCCGCTCGTCGCGCTCCGCAGTTCTCCAAGCGTTAATCCGCTTTCAGGAACAAGACCCTTCCCCGTCAGAATTCTGGCGGGGATTTCTTTATAAAGAAAAAGGGGTGGCAAAGAGGTTCTAAACAATCCACGAATTTCATCGCCGATTCCAATAGTTAAGTCCGTTTGAAGCCGCGGAACCCGAGTTATCGGACTTATCGCGGCTTTTCGCTTTACCCAAGCGGACATAGCCCTGGGAATGTCGCTGCCCGACGCGGATGAAGGCGAGCCGAAAACGCC
>JAFSUM010000010.1 GCA_017445245.1 Bacilli bacterium
GTCTCTTTTTCTCTTTCATTTGTTCTTTGTCCTTTCTTTGCGTTGGGGCGGCGGGGAAGGACATGATAGCCAAAAACCGGGAAAAGAAGAAAAAAGAGGGCCAGGGCGGCCGGGCTGTTGCAATCACTCAGTCAAGTAACACAAGAAAACATATCGTTATTAGACTTATAAGATGCTTGGCACTCGTCTAAGATATAAAAGCAGACCACCTCACTTCTCGTTCTGCCCCGCAGAAAGCTCAACCGCAAATATAGTTATGCAGAAAAAACTATTACATTCCCAAATATATAGGCTCAGGCGACTGATTTATAATATTGTGACACCCGTGCGAAACAAAATATGGCGGCGCCAGTGCAAATACCGCGACTTTACCATCATTTCCCAAGATTGCATTGGAGGAATTATCTATCATCGGCTGAAAATGAAGTTTCTTTCGCCGACGATTAATCTTTTGTTTTTGGGTGCCAATTTTTGCAAATTGGCGGAGCACCCCGCTTTTTACTTTTCCCACAATGCCGAAGCAGTCGATCCCGCGCACTCTCCGTATCCTGAGTGCCCCACAATAAGAATCGTGGATATTTATGCAAAATGCCCGCATAACCCCTCCGCTGAAGATGCCGCCAAATGTTGGAATCGTCGCAGGACAAGGGCTAATCTAAATCATGCGGTCATCATAGCAAACACATGGGATTTACTCGGTGATGCTGCATTAGTTGGACAACTCGAATCAGTCCCTTTACCCAAAATAATATTTGCAGTCAACTCAAAACAATATCATGGCGATGACTTTCTTTATCTAGGGAAAAAATTTCGTCAAACGAATATTGATCAGCCTCCGCGCCCCTTATTGAAGGCGGGGACATTCGACAATCGAGTACGACTTTTCGAAAAAGAATTCAGGTTTTATAAGTTGCTGGCTCGAAAACTTAGAAAATAGCCGCATTTTGGTGAAAAGGTAGACCAAGACAAGGACCACAGGAGCGCGTCGCAATTTGTTATGCGTTCTTTCGACGCCCCAAAAGATTTCTCATTTTTCTTTTCGCCCTAAACCGAGTCCGAATCCGAAGCAAAGATAAGGGGCCGAGCATAACCTTTTTTGTTTCTTCGCTGCAACTTTCAAGCATTTCTCTATAAAAGGGCATGGATTTCAACAGCGCAATTCTTCGACGAGCCTCGGTCAGCGTTTTGCAATAAAGGGCGGCGAGATGAACATAGGAATCCACCAACTGGCCAACAATACTGGAGGATCGCATCAAATAATACGGAGGGCATACGGTTAGATGCTGGTTAAAAATGAATATATCTTGAATAACACGGCAGTAATCTTCAAGGTGATTCGTGGCGTTTTCCGGGGCAGTTGATTGTGTAGCGTTGCCAACCACAACCACATACGTACTAAAAGGTAGATAATAAGCAGTTTTAGCGAAGGCTAGTGGAAACAAATTATATTGCATATCTTCGTAATAAACATGTTCGGTAAGCTTAATGTTATGTGTTTTCCACATTTCGGTTTTGTATGTTGTTGCAGCCAAGGATGGGGCAACCTCATGCATATCAATTGGGCCTTGTTTCAAATAATTAGCTCCCAGCGGACGAGGATGTGATCCAAGCTCTGAAATACTGGTTTGATCTATAATAATATCGGCATCAATTTCTTTTAATGCACGTGCAAAACTGCATAGTTCAGATGAAATGATGTAGTCATCTCCGTCAACGATTCGAAAATACTTAGTTTGAATGACTTCGTCTAAAGCATAATTAATGACGCTTCCGTGGCCGCCGTTTGTTTTTTTGTGGTATGAACAATACTTTGAATGCCTTGCCGCAAAATCCTGTAGTAACACACCGGTATCATCGGGCGAGCCATCGTCAATGAATGCAACACGCACAAGCCCCGACAAGACCGCCTTCGCATACTGTGGCAAAGTATAATTTAAGAACTTCGCAGTTTTATAGGAAGGGACAACGATAGTGAGTATTGGCATCATAAAAGCCCCTCGCATAAGTCTAAAGCCGATATGATCGTGTCCTGCATATCAAAATATCTATATGAGCCTAAACGTCCGCCAAAACAAACATTCGGCTCAAGGGAAGCAAGTTCAAGATATTTAGAAAGCAAGGACATGTTCGTTTCGTCGTTTATGGGATAAAATGGGTAGTCGCCTTTCTTCCATACCATTGGGTATTCATAGGAAACAATAGTCTTGTCGGTTGTCGCGTTTTCAAAAAACTTGTGCTCAATAGTGCGGGTATACGGGACCTCTTTGTCACTCCAATTAATGACTGCGTTGCCCTGAAAATTTGAACAATCGTATTCACGTTCAACAAACTTTAACCCCCTGTATTCCAAAGCGCCAAATCGATAGCCGAAGTATTCATCGATGGGACCGGTGAAGATAATCTTTCGGGCTCTGCGAGACCACTTTTCTTTATTATGAAGATAATCGGTATCCAGGATTACATCGCAGCCTTCAAGCATACGAGCCATCATAAGAGAATAGCCGCCAATCGGGATTCCCTGAAATCTGGCGTTGTAATAGTTGTTGTCAAACGTAAATCGAATTGGTATACGACGCATTAAATCAGGAGGAAGACTGTGGCACGGCTTCCCCCATTGTTTTTCCGTATACTCCTTAATTAACGAGTGATACAACGTGCCCCCAACAAGAGAAAGTGCCTGTTCTTCAAGATTGCGCGGTTCGCGATCCAGCCTTAGTCTCTCGGATGCTATCAACTCTTGGGCTTGAGCCGGGGTTAGAACCTTTCCTTGGAATACCTGACAAAAGGTATTCATATTAAATGGTAGGTTATAAGCGCGCCCATGCGAAATGGCGATGACTTGGTTTATATAGTGATTGAAAACGGAAAACCTGTTGACATAAGAGAATACTTCCTCACGATCCGTTCTAAAGATGTGAGCGCCGAAACGATGAACATTGATACC
Source organism: Bacilli bacterium (assembly GCA_017445245.1). Classification (GTDB taxonomy): domain Bacteria; phylum Bacillota_I; class Bacilli_A; order RFN20; family CAG-826; genus Alloenteromonas. Next base: position 2,945 of record JAFSUM010000010.1, read on the forward strand.
ATCAACCTTTTTCGTTGCGCATGCCCCCCCAATAAAGCCGTTCTTATCTATAACCAGCACGCTGTGCCCGGCGTTTTTTAGTCGTTCGGCACAAGTGCAGCCGAAAAGTCCAGCGCCAACAATTAGATAATCGTAAATTTGTACCATAAGTGTTTCACGTTTATTGAGGGCTTCCCGTTGGAACCTTTTCAAGATTATACAGCAGGTCGTCCACATAGAGTCTAGTGCAGTTATTATGCTTTTTGGGGAGGCCAAAGATTCTTCTGATAACAAATAGGAAGCGTCGTCAGTTTATATCAATGCCGGAGCAATACGCGGATGTTTAGTCATTTCGCACATGATTTGTATCGCAGATCTAGTCAAAGGCAGTTTATCAAGGCAAGCTGCGCCCAAAAAGGGGGCGACCCTATAAGCTATTTCAGCTTTGTATGTCGAATGAGAAATCTTGGCAGTATTCATAAGCCAGTCAAAACGAGCTAGGAAAAACAAACTAAGGTATCTGTCTAAAAGCTTGAGCGAAGTAGTGTTACCCCCTAAAAAAAACGAGTCGAACACATCAGAGGCGTTCTGAACTAAGTAATTGAGGTTTGCTATATTTTCATCAAAAGAGGAGGTGGTGTTTTTTGGGGACAGCACTATGGAAAAAGCATCAAAGAACAGCGGCCAAACACCGATCATATCGTAATCGATGAAGGCAAAATCCTCTCGGTTTCTGCGCAAAACATTTTCGCAATGAAGATCGCCATGCTGCGGAACTGCCCAATATTCATCAATGCCAATTTTCCTTGCGACAGAACGACTTGATGTAGTTTTTCTAGTCGAGCAGGATTGAAAAGCCCTCTTTGCTATGTTTTTGCAATACGAGAACAAATGCATTCGCCAATCGTTATCGTAGCCAGGTTCTCCAATAGCCCGCTCAACGACAAGCATTCTTTTATCCGACCGGATTTCGATAATTTTCGGGAAAGGATAGCTAAGCATTTGTAGATGCGAGACCATCAATTGGAATTCTTTATGGTTTAGGTTAGAAAACAAAAAACAGAAAGCGGTAGGATTTGAGAAAATAGCTTTGCCGAAACTTCCAAAGCGAATGGCAACAAATGAAAATCCGCTATGATTTCTAGACCTAAATACTGTGGGCTGTTCTGCTCGCGAAAAGCACCGATTGGCCAAGGAATAGTAACCGGGCATCAAATATTGGGCCACTGAGTGAAATCGTAAAACAGGGATAGCTATATTTGCCACAAAGTTTTTTAGACTAACCACAACGTTCATTGAAGCGAATTGGCAGGTGAATGCTTTTTGCTTTTGTTAAAGCGGCTATTATTTTATCATCAATGTGGAAAGGCAAAAAGTGGCTCACCAGCATCAATAAGGCGCCACTCTTCCGACATAAATGATAGGAACCCTCTCATGAGCTTAATCCGCGCCATAGGCAGAAAGGTCAAAGGTGCAATCAAAAACCGGAATTACCGGAAGTGGGTTTTTCGTTTTAATCAAACTCATAGCACCCGCGTTTCTGCGGATGCCAAAATAGATGAAAATACAGAATTGGAAAAACATGTTCGGTTGGATCCGGGCTGCGATTTTCGCGGATCGATTGTGGGCCGCCACACTTACGCAGGGAACGGTTCAAAACTCCCAAACAGCGTTGTTGGCCGCTTTACTTCTATTGCGGATGGGTGCCGGCTCATAATGTTCACTCACCCCATTCATTTTGTATCAACTTGGCCAGGGTTTTTCCACACAATTAACTCGCCGGATATCATAAAGCATTTCAATGACTCCACCCCGTTTTTTGAATACCTACATTGTCAGGATGGAAGATCTGTCCATATTGGGAATGATGTTTGGATTGGCCAAAACGTCACGATAAAGAACGGGGTAACAATCGGGGATGGCGCGGTTATTGGCGCTAATGCACTCGTTACAAAAGATGTTCCACCATATGCAATTGTCGGCGGTGTCCCTGCGAAGATTATTCGATACCGTTTCTCTCCAGAAGAAATACAATTCCTTCTATCTGTTCGTTGGTGGGAGTGGGATGATCAAACAATCGAGTTGTATTCACCTTGTTTTCAATCCTTGGCGAAATTCCATGAGAAACTTGACTTAGAAGCAGCCGCGATCAATCAGAACAAAATTTAGGGTTTTGGATAATTATGGGCAAGGCAACGGCAGTCGAAATAGCGGAAACGGTTTCTACCCCCTTCTTCTCGATAATTGTTCCTTTTTTTAGGGCCATAGACTTTATCGCCCTCTTTCTTGCTTCGTTGTATGTGCCGGAGGCGATTGGACTATTTGAACTCATAATTGTAACAGATTATGATGACCCGGCTACAAAGGCTAAATTGAAAGAACTTGCATCGCAATACTGCCCCGTTCCGATCCTCTGCGATAATAGAATGACCAAAGGACCATTTGGCGCTCGAGTTACCGGGCAAAGCATTGCACGCGGCAAATATTGGTTGTTCGCAGACGCCGATGATATTGTCTATGGGAATACATTGCCCCAATTAATGGAGTTTCTTCTCAAGTCCGAAAGTGACGTTGCGTTCTTCAATGTTGTGTTTGGTTCTGGTGAGCCATACAAGCCCTTCAGTGGACATTGTGTGGATTCCCAACAAGCCATATTCAAACTATTAACAGATTGCGTCCACGCTGCATTATGGAATAAATGCATAAAAAGCTCTTCGCAAGCAGGCTTTAATTATGCATGCACGGAAGGCCTTAATGGCATACAATTCGGTGAAGATTTCTACCATTGTTTTCTGTTATATCAATCCGCGCGCACATTTACGCATTCTGACTTAGTCGTCTATAAGCACATCGATAACCCAAACGGTTGCTCACATTCCACGCACATCACCGCAGAAGGAAACAAGTTAGCACTAGATCTTTATTATCGGGCGTTTGTAGAAACGGAACATATGCTTTCGATGGAAGCAAGACGACGAGCGTCATATTTGAAGTTATCATCAATAGTGGAAATGCTGCCTCAGTATGGCCGATACCCATATTTGGAATATCGCCAATTGTTGAAAACCACTCTCAGCAATCCCTTATACGGATATTTAAAAGCGAACTCTGCGGAAAAGTTACCGACTAAAACGCGGATTAAATCCGTTCTCGCTCGCGCGAAGCCGGTTCTTCTCTCATGGCTGCTTTTTCGCCTCTTGTCTCGATAACCTGTGTGTTGTGCTTGTTCAGCAATACCCCAAGAATCAACGGTTTCGACACAACTCGCTCTTCCCATTTTGCTGATTGGGAATCACCGAATGAGGCTACGCAGTTTTTGGTAGACTCGAGTGATGCTCTTATGCCGAGCCACAAACAAAAGCATTGCGTAGTAATACCTTCGCATATAAAACCAGCCAGGCAAGCGATTGGTGTGAAGGAAACTCAAAAAATCGGCGCGCTCCGAGACCATCTCTTTCCAATTGGCACGCCCACTTAAAATACGCGCATTCCATTGTGATAATGGAAGGGCAAGTTTGAGATAATTCGAATAAAGCGACACTTGCTGAGGTGTGAGGTTTATTTTATGAAGATACATATTCAAAAACAAACCCTTTTGAGAGCGGTCGAAAACAAAAGAGTTGGAGACAGATTTAGGGTCAAACATAATGTGGACAAAACATTTTTTGTGGTAAAAAGATAAGGTACGTGACGCCAAAAGCGATGCAACTATCTGTGCGTCATAAAAGGAACCTTTATGAATATCGGGGCCAAAAAACAAGCAACGAGGGTTAATTTTATGAAACGTCTCTTTGGCCACCACCATCACGTGATAAGTGAATTGCCCAAAACCCATAGCCGGAAGTTGCTCCTTCGCCTTAAGATAACGCTTCATTAAAGAATGATAGGCATCTTTACCTAACGGTGTGAAAGATTGGGCGTCAAATAAAGCCGAGTTAAATCGGAACCACCCACATTCAGGATGTTTTTTTGCGTTTCTGTAAAAAGCGGCAACGAACTTAGCATCCAGCCAATCGCCGGCGTCCAGCCAACAAAAGTGGCTGCAATCTTGAGGAAGATGCGAGAAACAGTGCGCGTGAGCCAAATCACAGCCTAAGTTCTTGTTTCCCTGGACAAAAACAATTCTAGGCCAATCGTTATGCACACTAGCCGTTTTTGCTCTGTATTCAGATATTATGTCATCATAAGATAGCCCATCACCATCAATGTAAATAACGTGGATAAACCGCATTTCCGTTTGTAAAGCCATTTTATTCAGCGTTAATTTGAGAGCGCCCTTTGCTTTATAGACAGTCGTAACAACGCATAGGAGGGGCTCAAACGGAGCACTGGACCGGAACACACGGCGAAATGGAGAGCAAGATGGCCTTTCGGATTTCGAATCTAGCATGATTTTGTTACTCGTCATATCAGGAAACGTTATCTCGCTTTCTCTTCGTGAGTCGTAGCGCACATGGAAGCAATATCGTTCTAAAAAACGGGGACGTGCTACAAATGTACCGGGCGGAGCTGCCGCTCGTGTATTTTTTGCAAATTCTCAGCCAAGCCCACATATCACCTCTTTTTGAGGGCACAGAAAAACGCTTCACCGATTCTAATAAGATCTTACGATCATTTGGAAGATATGACCTGCACTCCCGGACATAACGCTTTTCCACTATAAACACTAGTCTAAAATCGCCACTAACGCATTTGCACAATTGGTCGAAAAGTGAGTTGAAATAACCATTAGACATCCAACAATAAGGTATTTTTTGAACAAAAACAATTCTGGCAGACGAATCAGAGAAGAGTTGTTTCGTTTTTTCCAATAGATGAAGCAGTCTGCCTCTAAAGTCAGTCATATCGTCTTTCCGAACGACAATAGGCCAGGAATCCTGATTTTTTAGATGGAACGCGATACCATGTTGGTAATTTACGAGCATGCCCCGTTTATATGGGAAAAAATCAGCCTCAGTTATAGAATTTAAGGAGCCCAATAGGTTTACAAAGCCAAATGGATTCAAGACCGCAGCGTAGGAAAACAGAAAAGATTCAACTCGCTTGGAAAAATGGCGGAAACGAAAATCGACTTCGCAATCGCACCCCAAAGAAACCACGCACCAATCTCTATATTCTTTGTCCACAAATTCACTCCCCCCTGATAATAGAAATTGCTTTCCTTTGACAATGTGCCAAAAAATGAAATGGCTTGAAAATATACCAAACGCAAAACCGCCAAGCCCAAGGAATGGTGCCCGTCTCGTGTCGAAAATACTTCATATAAACTTTGAAAAGCGGATTAGTGTATTTCGCGTACATCCATGGTTTTATAGCCACGACATAATGCAAGACCTTAACCTCGCGCTTAATCCACTTGAGTTCGCCTTTTCTCAGCCGCATGTTATTGGGAATCGTGCAGTTCAATCTGCGGTCAATGACGTTTAACGTTTTGACCTCAAACGCCAAATTCAGAATATCTTGATCAGCAAATACTATTTGTTCTTTGTGCTTCTTAACAATTTCGGCATAAAAATCCGAATTCAAAGATCTGAACTTATCAACATCAAGAAGCAAGACACCCGAATTAAAGTAAGTAGTTTCGGGTTTAAGAGGTATCTTGAGAAGGTCATACACCCCTGCTTCTTGGTCCCAATATGGGCCACCGTCTTGACCATCCCGGCGCACGGAGGGAGCGGCTAAGAAACTGTCTTTCAGGTCTAAATCATAAAACTCTTGTAAGGAACCGTTAACCGTAAGGTCGCTGTCCAAATACAGCAGACGATGTACGTCATCCGGAACCGCCAATTGAGGAAGCAACCTGTTAATGCTTTGGCTATAGTAACGCGGCAAGGAACGGAACAACTCATCCCCAAATGCGCCTTCGCCGATGTCCACAAGATTAATCTCGCACTTAAACCTCGAGAGCCTTTTTTGGATGAGAGAGACGCTCTTATCGCTTAAGCCATCGTGCATTACGAAAAAACGATGACCCCCCTCATTGTTATAGCAAAAGGAAAAAGCCGTGCTTATAAAACCCGGTACAAACGTTTCATTTATCGCAAATAAAACATTCATCCAAATTATTATCGGGTCGCGCAAAGCCCAAGTAAAGGAGTTGACTTGCAGGTCATTATCACGAAAACACGATTAAGCCGAAATGAGCCGTGCCGATTCCCAGCTAAAATCCGGCTTTTTTCGTCTTGGAAAGGACATCCCCTATTATTTTGATGATCCGGTATTTACGACATTGCCTCAATTCTATCGTCAATCTATTCATCGCCTTCTCCCTTTTCTGTGATGAAGAAAGGATTCTCTACCTCGATTGCGATACGCTTGTGAGGGGGGGAGAAACGGGAGTCCATATTTGACGGATCCGGTGCCTTACGAAATGATTCGGATTCCTTTGGATTCACGGTCAAGGTATTTAAATTCAGGCGTGGTTTTGTTTAATATAAACAAAATGCGTCAAACCGGGGTGGAAACCTTGATGAAAGCATATGTCAACTGCTCACGAAATCACAAAGGTCACATTCGATGTTCGGATCAGGATATCCTTAATCTTGTTTATGAAAAGGACCAGGCCTCCGTTGTTGACCAAAGGTTTAACGGAATAATTCCCGACACTCGAACCTTTCGCAAAGGCGAATACCGTTGGATCAAAGATAATTCTCGCATTCTTCATTTCACCGACAAACGCAAACCATGGAATTCGGCCAATTATTCCAACCGAGCTTTCCTCTTGTATAGCCCATATTATATGGGCAGAGTGCGACGCCTAGCTCGTTTAATCCTTTTTCGATTTGCCGCCATTGGCCGTACTATTATTTTGGATACAGCCTCGGAGGTGCTATAGCAAAGGTTTTTCGTTTGCCAAAAAGTTTGACAAAAAGACATTCCACTAACCAGCATAAGACATGAACTTTAGCTATATATATTTTAGAGTGGCTTTGTTTTCATTGTGGGCTAGAATCAAAAGTCCACTTTCCACCTAATTTGTTTTGCCGTTCAAAACTATGTTTTGAAATCCATCTTTGCTCAAACTCGAATAATATAACCCGACGAATCGAAATATAGTAAACGAAGGTATATACATTTTATAGATGGGCGCTGTTCTACAAATGCGGAACAGTTGAAAAGAGAAGTCGCGATAACGTCTACCTTGGTTTGGACTCGCATTCAGCCCTGTGTCTTACATGACAAAACCAGTTCGCAATAATCGATTGCGGTTTCCGCGACGTCACGACCAGCGTCAATCACACATTTATAAGCAATGTTGCGTTGGTTATCCTCGAAACTCTTCATGGCTTCTTCGGCCCATTCGGTAGGGCCTAGATCAAGTGAGAGGAACCGGAAATCGTCTCTCAGTTTGACCTCGGGCGGAATGGTGCCTTTAGTAGCTAAACACGGCAAACCTGAGCATTGCGCTTCGATCAAAACCATGCCGAGTCCTTCGAACTTCGAGGGGAACAAAAAGCAATCAATTCCAGAGTAAAACCGACCGATGTCATCAATTTTGGAAATCAGAACACATTTGGAACCCAGACCAATCTCTTTGATTGTCTCTTTTATTTTTGTTTCGAGAGGGCCCCTGCCCAATAGTACAAAGCGAGCACCATCATCACGCAGTGCTATCTCGCGAAAAACGTTCAGTAGGAAGAGCTGGTTTTTTTGTGGATCCAAACGGCCGGCAGAGCCATACACTCGGTTCTCTGTACCAAATCCAAATTCTCGGCGGAAAGCACTTCGTTTATTTAGTTCAAACCGCATGGCCTCTATTGGAACCCCGTTTTTGATGATGGTAGTCTTTTTGCAATCCTTCGAACGGAACCCCCATTTTGCCGCCAACGTCGAACACGCCAAAAATTGATCAACATATTTATGGCAATGACGTTTATTCCAAGCAATAGCCGCACGAGCAAGTTTGGATGGCTGTATTCCATAATTTGCATTATGCAAATGTATGATCGTTTTTGGCACGCCATACTTCTTTGCGTATTTGGCCATGGCGATTTGATCTAAACATTGAACGTTGCAAACCACAACATCAAATTCATGCGCATGCTCCTCATAAAACGTCTTGATACCTCGGAGATATTTCAGGTAGCCTTCCCTTCTTTTGAGTTTCAACGGAAGGATTCGCGCGCCCATCGATTCTAGCCATTCCTGTTTGGCAATGGGTTCATCGTAGACGTTCAAAAAATCAAACTGAATCTTGGTCCTGTCAATATTTCTATAAATCTCATAAATTATCGATTCAGTCCCACCATAATTGGTCGACATACCCACTTGAAGTACTCTTGATATTTTATTGTGCATATTTCTTCCTCATGAAAAGATGATCTTTCGAGTCGTTATTTTGCTTTCAAACGAATGAATAGATCAACCGGGCATAACTAGGCGACTTTGAATCAGAGCCTCGACTCTTGATATTCACCCCCATCATAATTCGGAACATTGAAATTTGTAGCTGTCCTTATAATCTCGGCGTTTACGCTTTGATTATGATTCGCCTTAGCTAGCAAGATAGCGGACGCACCGAGACTTGCGCGATAGTTGGCATCGCCAACCAACGCTTTGATAGCAGGCTCCAAACCGTCTTTCTTCGACACATAGCACACGGCATCTGCGTTCCTTTCAAAATAGGAACTAAAGCCACAATAGTTCGGCGCATAAACAAAGAACGGAATGCCCAACGCTAAGCAATCTGCAATCTTTGAGGAGAAAGCATTTTGTATAAGTGGTTTAGCCTCTGCCGAAAAAGATTCAAAATGTAGCAAAACCGATGCCCGTCGACGAATACCATCTAGTTGGTCTCGCCCGACAGGCTCGTGAAAAATTACGTTAGAACAGCCACTTAAGAAACTTCTGATTTCATCATCGAGATCATTGGAATAGACATCGATTAGTTTGGTTGGACCGACCGATTGAAGCGCCTGAGCAATATCGAGCAGCGATTCAAAGCGATACGGTTTGAGATTCCCAGCATACAACCAGTTGCCCTTTTCATTAACTTCTTCCACGGGTTTCAATAAAGATGAGGGCATAATGACAGTAACGGGTAAATGAAACTCATCTTCATACATTTTTCCGAGCTTTTCATGGAAAGCAACGACATGCTTAACATATTTATTGAGTTTAATCGTGGCTTTACGAAGCTTCTTCCTAAGAATACGATCCCAGAAATTCGTTGCAGGATGCCAGTACTCATCTTCGCTTGTGAAATAAACGACGGGCAAATCAAAACGTTTTGCAAGGCCCCTCGTGATATCGAACATGAAAGGAGATCTGCCATTCATAAACAGAATGACCGTGGGTGCAAAGCCCTCAATCCATCTATAAAACTTCTTTTTATTCCAATATCCCCATTTCCAGATGAAGTCCCTCACATCGTGCCTAAAGAAAGACTCCTTGCCCTTTACGGACGAATCCTGAACATCCAATGTTTCATCGCAGGCAGGGATTGTCGGATCATCAATTATGGTTCCATCACGCCCCCCAAAAAGGAAGCCGTGCATCTTTTCAGAATCCGTTAATCGAAAATGTGTCGCTGCCACTCCCCTGTCTGGAAATGTGCTTTGAATATAAAAAGAGGCGATATTCGAAACAGGTATTGCCGAAAGTACATTCAAAATCGATAAACCATTCGAATTCGACCTCTTTAGGGCCGTGTTGCTTATAACTAAAACACGTGGCATGTCCCCCATGTTTTAATCTCCTATTGCCTCAAGAAGTTTATCTTTGGAGAGGCCGACATAATCCCTCATATAGTCCTGCGAACCAATCACAGGAGCATATTCGTCGGGCAAGCCGAACTTCAGGACGATCGGATGTTTCACTTTACCCGCGAACATGGACTCAATAATCGATCCTAGCCCACCACGTTTGGAGTGTTCCTCCACGACAACGACGCGGTCATAACCGCTAAGCTCAGCAGCAATAGTTTGCTCGTTCAACGGCTTGAGCATCGGGGAAGAATAGAAGGCAAAGCCTTTCTCACGGGCAACCTCTTTTGCGATGACAGAGATGCCACCATAGGAGAGAACAGCAGTTCCTTTGCCACTAAGCCCCTTGATCATATCTCCAGACTTATATCCCAAAACCGGATCATCATGGATGGTTCTTGAATCAGGCCTTTCCAAACGGAGCATGGTTGTCCCCTGCTGCTTCAGCATTAACTCCGTAACTAGCTTTGCTTCATGTTTATCCGAAGGCGTGTAGATGGTTATACCCGGAATCGAAAGAAGAACGGCCATATCCTCGGTTGCGTTATGGCTCATGCCTAATTGACCATAGGTATAACCGCCACCAATTTCGACAATCTTGACGTTGGAATCGCTATAAACAGCGTCATTACGAATCTGCTCAAGGCAACGTAGAACAGGAAAGTTGCCGATGGAATAACAAATAACCTTTTTGCCAGCCATGGCCATGCCCGTGGCCATTTCAATCAATAGTTGCTCGGCAATGCCGACGTTATGAAATCTATCCGGGAACTCATTTTTGAAAGGGCGTAATACCCCGAAACCTAAATCACCGGTGAGGAGTTCGATAGATTCATCTTCGCGCGCTAACTCAATCAAGCGCTCAACAAATGCATCTCTCATAAGTTCGCGTCCTCCTCGGCATAAGGGTTCTTTAGTTCTTCGGGCTTGTAAGCGAGGAGTTCGCGCCTTGCCCCTTCATATTCATTCCCTTCGTGTGGGAACCTATAATGCCAAAGCATCTGGTTCATCATAAATGAAATCGGATAGCCCTTTATCGTATCGCACACAATACAAAGAGGTTTCTTATGTTCAAGCGACATCGAATTTCTCAAAGCCCTAAAATCATGGCCTTTAATGACGTGCGTTTCCCAACTGAAGGCCAAGAATCGTTTCTCGATTGCGTTAGAGGGCATGATGTCACCGCTATCCCCCAAGCCCTGTTGGAAGTTTCGGTCAACGAGGACAACTAAGTTAGATAAACCGTCACGTGCAGCCTCAGACATTGCCTCATAAACGGAGCCTTCTTGACATTCGCCATCGCCCATCAAAACAAATACACGGTTAGGCCGCTTATCCTTTTGAAAAGCGTATGCGAGGCCAACCCCCACACCCAACGCATGGCCAAGCGAACCCGTAGATAATTCGATACCAGGATTACCGTGCTTTGTAACATGACCCGACATACAAGACCCATCTTGATAGAACGTTTCTAAGCGTGCACGAGAATAAAAACCAACATTGGCTAGGCAGGAATATAGAGCTGCACTAGCGTGTCCTTTGCCCATCAGAAAGTAATCCCGATCACTCCAATCCGGATTATTGGAATCAATTCGGAGGACCTCGTTATAAAGAACCGCAAGCATGTCGGCGCATGACAAATCTGATCCGATATGGGAGGCATGAGATTTATGTGTCATCTCAATGCAATCACGGCGGATTAGCCAAGCCAGTTCTTCAGATGTGTAGGGACTATTCTGCATGCTCGTGTTCCTTAACGTAGTCATCGATAACCTTTTGGGGCCCTTTGGGTAGTTTCCTGAACCTAAATATAACCTTTAATACGGTTAATACAAGAATCTCGAAATCAATCCATAGGTTATTGTTGTCATGATAATAAAGCTGTAGCTTTAGTTTTAGAGGCCTGACGCTCTCCAAATAGGCTTTATCTGGGTCTTCTGCCGCGGTAAAGACTTTGTATTGGGCAATGTTCGCCATGGAGGCCCAGTCTGTTATACCGGGTCTATTATCGAGGATCTTAATCTCCTTCTCGGTGTACATATCCGTATATACCCGAAGCTCAGGACGAGGACCTACGAAAGACATTTGCCCTAAAAACACATTGATGAGCTGAGGCAACTCATCTAGCTTTGTTTTCCTAAGGAAGTGCCCCCACTTCGTTATGCGAGGATCTTTATCCCCCACATTCCATTTGCCATGGCCTTCGGCGTCTTTGACCATAGATCGGAACTTGAAGATCCGAAACTCTTTGCCGTTCTTGCCTACGCGCGGGCCGCGAAAGAAGACACCACCTCTTGAAGAACAACCGGTGATGATCGCGAGGATGAGAAAAACCGGGCTGGCAACCATTAAGCCAATGAAAGAGAGCAGGATATCTAAAACGCGTTTCACCATCTCATCAGTCACCTAAGCAAATAGGGAATAGGCAGGAAAGGGGAAACGGCCCGATAAAACGTTCTATAAATGGCCCTCCACAAACGAAGTAAACGAGAAAGTTTTTTTGCTGGCAAAGGCACATAATCAAAAACCCTTATTTCTTGAATGCCCAACTGTTCAATTTGGGCCATCACCTCTTTCGTGGGACGAATAGCGCCCCGGCAAAGCACGCCTCCTGTTGGATAGCTAAATGCTGGCTGTTCATGCGGCGCCAGCCTCAAATAATGGCATCGCATAAAAGAGGATCTTTCGGTTCCATAATGTTCAAACGCCCAAGCGCTTTCGCCAACACGCAGAACTCTCCGTAAGCAAGATACGCGCCATATCCCTATTTGAGTAGAAACTCGATATAGATCCTTTTTTGCTACCAAGGAGAAGGAAGAGCATCCGCAGCCGGAAACCTCTGCGCTCGCTTCGTTTAGATTGATAAATGCGATGGAACTATCATTACGAATACATGCGTATGCTTTTTGTAACAACGAAATATTAACTGGTTTATTCAGCCAAAAATCATCAAGAGCAAAAAGGATAAACTCCTCGTTCATCGCACAAATTGTTTTTAGTAATCGGGTTGAGAAAGACTTGTTTTCGTATTTGTCCGGCAAGCGCCAAACAAGACGATCAGCAATGTCGATGCAAACTTTGCTGTCGGTCGTGTAAATGGGGCCGCTGTGTGCGGGGAAAAAACGTTTCCAGAAAAAGAAGAAGCCTTTGGAAAGAGGCCTATACCTCGGACAAGTCGAATAAACCAAAGGGATGCTGCAGGCGACAAATGCGTTATCCACGTTTCTTCGCCCTCCTTTGCCGGGCCTTGGGGCTAAACAACCACCGTCCCAGAAAAACATAAAAAAGACGAGGGAAACGCAAGGTCGCGCGAGCGGCGACTCCGCAGAATGGTTGTTCTAACTTACTATAGGACAGCACCTGTTTACGATAGAACTCCGCTTTTCCATCGATGGGGTGTCGGAACGAATACATCCCACAATAATAGGAAAGACAACTTGCAATAGCCGACTTCAGCGCTTTATCTCTGACCATCTTTTCAGCGTTTTTGTTCCGAACTATTTCAAAAATGCGATTGGAGACGAAAAGTCGCTCCAAATGAGTGGCATTGAGCCAATCAGCACCCTGAAAGACAGTGTCAGAATCAGGGGACGTTCTATAACAGTAAAGCGGCAAACTAATTATGACCATTTCACGGACATTCAAATATAGTTCCATGAAAAAAAGCCTGTCTTCCATAGTTCTAATCGTTTCATTAAAACGAAGCTTACCTATCGTATCTTTTAAAATGAGGTGCTCCCAAGGGCCAATTCTTCCAGCGTTGCAAAACGCATAATACGGATTGGAAGAAATAAGCGTGTATTCTCCGTTGGCGTTACTAAAAGAAGAAAGCGGAACGCCGTTTTCATCAACGCGCTCCCCTTCTCCGATGGCGATAGAAGCGTTTGGAAATCTATCAAAGACAGATAGCAAAGCCTCGAGGTAATTAGGTTTTACATAATCATCGGAGTCGACGAAGCAAATGAATTTACCTTTTGCCATATCGATTCCAAAATTACGTGCAGCACATTTCCCTATTCCATCTTTGTAAACATATATAATGCGAGAATCCGTCGACGAAACTCGCTCAGCCAAAACGCTATGCGAGCCTTGTGAATTGTCGATCAGTAATAATTCAAAATCTGAAAACGTTTGCTGCAAAAAGGAGCTTACGCACTCAGATAGATAAGGGTCGTTCTTTTTATAATGCGGCAGGATGACCGAGATGAGTGGCATACGTTTACATCGCTCCTCCATCAATTGGAATATTGGACCCCACGATAAAGGAGGATTTATCGGACGCTAAGAAGAGGACTAAGTTTGCAATCTCTTCCGGCGTTCCAAATCTCCCAATGGCTTGATGATGGGATAAGAAGTCCTCAACCTTTGGTTCTTTGTTTTTAATGGCTTGGTCCCAATAACCGCCTTCAAAGGTAACTGCGCCAGGCATAACTGAATTCAGACAGATACCGTGTTTAGCAACCTGACGGCCGGCAGCAGTAACATAGGCGTTAAGGAATTCTTTTGATGCCCCGTAAAGCGGATTGCCCCGTAAATTCTTGGAGGAAATAGACGACACATGAACGATATGCCCCTTAATTCCATTTTTGATCATGGACTGTATAAATACGGCGTTCATTTGGATGGATGCTAAGGCGTTAACATTCAATGCATTTAAATAATCTTCATCGCTTCCGAAGATGTCACGAGATACAAGGGACGTGCCAACGTTTTGCACTACTACATCAAATGGGCCATATTCTTTTTCAAGTCGCTCAGCGAGTGCGCGTGAGTTTTGGGTGATGTCTGCACAAACGGTGACGGCATTTAAGGCCCTGGCAGAATTGCACTCTTTCCACAAATTTGCTAGAAGATTCTCACTGCGAGCCACTAGAACAAGGCCGCAGCCTTCTTGGGCAAAGCTCAAAGAAATTGCCTTTCCAATCCCTTTGGAAGCCCCAACTATAAGTGCATTCTTTCCTAAAAGACCCAAATCAAACATCATTATTATCTCCCCTCTTTTGGCCAAACGTCGCCAAGCGCATTATATTGATTGCGGACGTACAAATAATGCCCTAATTTTGCATGTCTTTTGACTTCAAGAAAACTCATACTAAATTCTTTTCGATATTTGACATACATCCTCAATAAGGCCAACCCCCATAAATTGCCATAAAGATGGGAATAAACAAATCCCTTCGTAACGAAGTACCTTTTGTCATAAGATTCGAACCATGTGGATTGTTTGGTTTCTTTCACCTCGCACACAAAAAAAGGATCAAGATAAACGTGGTCCGTAGCTTTGCATAAATCATAAAGGAACACGCTGTCTTCACCATTGTAAAGATAGTTTGGAGCTCCGAGACTTTCGTTAAACCTAACACTGAGTCGGCGAAGTTTTTCGCACTTAAATGACAAACCCCACATTCCGAGACTAGATAAATCCCTAAACGATGCTTTTTTATGGCTTCGAGTATGAGCACCAACCGGATTCCAATAATCACGTCTTGTATTAAAACGAATGAAGTCCGCTTCTGGCAAGGAAGAATAGGCACATAAAATATGAGTGGGATATTCCGGCGCGAGAACGCAATCATCGTCAATGAACAAGCCAATATCCGCATTGGCCCTCCTGATCAACTCGTTGCGCGCGCGCGAAACACCACGCCATTCCGTTTCAACCACTTTAATTTGATGATCTTGGTAGCAAAGCTCGTATTCGGCAGACTTTCCGGTTTGATTTAGGAAAATCGCATCGGTCTGGATATTAAGAAAATCGCAAAGTTCGACGATATCTTCCTTCGATTTGTTCAGACAAGGGACAAGGACCTGAATAGTCACGATACTATGCCTCTATTTCTGGCCCTTTCGTCATTACCATATGAGAATCTTTAATTTCATATATGCGATCACATCCTTTAATGGTTGAAAGACGATGCGTAATGATGATCAAGGTTTTCTCGCCTTTCAAACCAACAACCGTTTTCAAAACTTCAGCTTCCGTTTCAAAGTCAAGGGCCGAAGTTGCTTCGTCAAAAACTATGATAGGCGTGTCTCTAAAAAGAGCCCGCGCAATTCCGATACGTTGGCGCTGACCCCCGGATAAACGGACGCCTTTTTCCCCTATTTGAGTTTGTAATCCCTCTGGCAATGAACGAACAAAATCGGCAAGTTGAGCCTGCTCAAGAGCCTTCCACACGATTTCATCTGGAATCTTGTTTGCATCATGGCCAAACGCAATATTCTCTTTGATGGAATTATCGATTAAGAAGATTTCTTGCGGTACATATGAAATATCTTTATGCCATTCTCGCAGATGGTTGGCGATATTTTCGCCATCGCATAGTACTCGGCCCTCCTGGGGCTTAAGCAGACCCAAAATTATATCAACAGTAGTAGTTTTTCCGGCGCCAGAAGCTCCACAAAACGCCACGGATTCCCCCTTACGGATGGTGGCATCGGCATCCCTTAGGACATATTTATCGGCGTTCCTGTAATGAAAACCAACCTTTTCGATTGCGATATCATGTCGAAAAGGCAGAGGCATTATGGACTCGGCAACTTCGCTGTCATTTATCACAGGCGTTTCCGCAACCAGCTTAAGGTCTTCATATACTTTGTGAATAGAGACCATATTCCAGCGCAAAGAATTCACGTTACCGTTGAGCCTGGATAAATATGGCAAAATCTTCACCACGACAAGAGCAAGAGTCGCAAAAGTTGTGACTATCGCCTCGGTGTTCTGAACATAAATAGCATACAGAAGAAGGGCAACAAGCATTGTAATCATGCCGACTGCTTCGACCAGGGCGCGCGGCGCAGCGTTAATGATTGCGGATTTTACCCAAAGAGTTGATTGCCGTTCCTTTGTTGCATCGTAATTATCTATAAAATACTGTTCGCGGTTGGAAATTTTCGTCTCCTTGATTCCGGAAAGACCTTCATTTATATTTTTAATTCCGATTGCATTTAAGCGCCAGTTTTCCATGCTATAAACGCGAACTTTTTTCTTCATTAACCGAACAAAGAGCAGCGTAAGCGAACCCAAAGCCACAAAAACAATTAGTGTCAGACGCCAGTCCACAAAAAACAAATACACCATCGCAATAATCATGAAAAGAAGGTCAGAGAGAGAGGAGATGATAAGACTGATTGACCCAACGAAAACAGATGCGTCGCTCGTAGCGTTTCGATAGAGTTCTGAAGAGTTGGTATAAACGTGAAACTCGTATGGCTGATAAAGGTAATTGGAGAGGAGTTGAACCGAGATTTGACGAATAAACTGATTTACGAAACGAGTTTGATAAGCAGTTAACAAAAGGGAATATGCACATTTAAACAAATACACGACGATGACAAAAAGGATCGTTGCCAAAAGAATACGATGGGTGTTCTCCGGTGGTATGGAGAAGAGGGTTACAAGAAACTTTACAAGTTCGTTGGATTGGACCGCCTCCTGGGGATAGGCCACTACATCAACAACGGGCACCAAAATAGATAGACCAAATAATTCCAAACCCGAGCTCAATATCAGCATGAAGAAAAGTAATACGAGTTGCCACTTTTGCTTTTTATTTAGAATCCAAAGAAACTCTTTAATTGTTTTCATGATTTGCCTAGTAATTATATAGAGAGCACAAGCGGCGTTCCATCATTCGCAATAGTTTTACAAACATACTCCATGCGTCGTTAGGCGGAAACACGACCGATTCGGAGGTATTGCGCTCGGAAAAGCCTAAATGATAAGGGGCATAAAGGCAACTAGCACGCTATAGCAAGAAGTTTCCAATCGACATCCGCGCGCTTTCGATTCGTGGTTTTCTGAATACAAATTAGCACGCAAGGACTACAATATGATTATGAACACAAGAAGGTTGAAGAATTATAGTAAGGCCGGTCGCTTTTTTTTAGTCGTTTTCTTTTCTGCAACCACCCTATGTACAGCCCAACTCCTAACTAGTTGTTCCCAAATTGAAGTGCTCTCATACCTAGTCATTTATCGCGCCGATGAGAACGGGAACATAAATGGAAAGGCGCGTGTACTTCAAGCCGTTATGGCCGGAAGCGCCACATCATGTGTAACAGCCATACCTGCTAATGGGTATCGGTTTGTACGCTGGGACGATGGAAACACAAACCCAGTGAGAGTGGATAGTGAAGTTTACGCATCTTTCGAACGCATTGCATATTTCGCGGCAGAGGAGACGCCGGATGCTGCGTAAAATTGATTTGTTAACAGAGAGCCGCTTTGCCCCTCTCATTTTATTATTTCTGTTTACTGGACAGATTGCGTTTAGTTTCTTGCTCGGGTGTGGGTTGGACCGTTTTCAAGCCGATGGAACTAGCGTTTTCTTCGTTGGGGGTTTTGGGTGCATCCTCTTCCTCTTTTTGTCTCTTACTATCATCCCAATTTACTCAAAAAACTATAAATTGACGAGAGTGGGGCGGGTAAGCTTTTCATCTACCGTCATTTTCGTGGTGGCAATTTGTTTGGCCCTAATTCTATGCTTTGGTATTTTTCGTCCGATTGCTTATCTTTTTCCAAAATCATGGGCATCGCTGGCAGGCTGGGGCCCTCTTGTATCTGTTGCTATCGCTGTTTTTTTGGATTGCGTATTTTATTTCGCCGGCAGATCTCGAACCAAGGCAATTCCTAGGACCATTGAAGTTGAAACACAGAACTCGACATCAGTTTTACAAACTGCCCTAATTAGATTTGCTCCTTTCTTTTTTGTAATTTACCTAATTCTTGTTTTGGCGCCTTATTACACTTCACAAATTCCCATTATTGGAACGCTTTTAACGAGCCGGTATCCCAAAATTGCATATCGCGCATTAACGACGGCATTTCTATTTGCTTATTCGATTACCATAGCCTTTGCATTCAAAAAGCCCCTAAATATCGGATGGGCTTTGCCCCTAACCATTACGCTGATTGCCTATGTGTTAGCGTGGGTTTTTCTTCCTAATGGCTATTCATATGTTTCGGTCGGCAAAATGGGATTCGTTACCCTTTCCACGGTGTATATCGACTTTAGCTCGATGATTATTTCATTTTTCCTATATGCAGCAGAAATTGCTGTGTTTCTATGCGGGGTCTCATGGTTGCCTTACGTGGTCCGCTCCAGGAAAACAATTATCACTTTTTTCGCCTTCTTTGTCGGTTTTGTCTCTTTCGCTTGCGCGTTCAGCATCATTTATGAAAACCAACTCTATTTTTCCGCTTTCTCTGGAACTGGGACCAAAAGCATAGCGTCTTTTTTTCATCATAAAAATGAATTTGGCGCAATGCTGTTTTTAGGATCACTATCTTCCGTCTTCTTATTTCATTATGCACGAGGCAAGTTAAGGTTTGCTTTTTTGGGTGCGACCATTTTGTTTTTTCTTTTATCGATACCGGTTCGTTGTTACACGGGTCTCGTCCCTGTTCTTTTCCTGGATGGCGCCGCGCTCATCTATGACTTAGCGTCATTATTCAAACGTAAAAAAACCGTTTTTTTCTTGGTAATGGGAGGGGTTTTGGGAGGATTAATCGCAGTCGTGGTTTTGACCTTCAACGAGGCGGCTAGAAACGCCATCCCTTTCTTCGGTTCAGTATACAACAACCTACTGGCCGCAGAACGCGAGATACTGTCTAGGACCGACGTATGGAATACCTCGTATCGATTGATTACCGGCCCGTCGGTTTTTATAGGCAAAACGGACCCCGTCGCCAACAGAGAACTCACTTCATATCTAGACATGACTTCAATCTTGTCTCTCAATGATTATCACAGTGCTTTTGTTTCATTTTACACAAACCACGGAATTGTCGGTTTGTTCATTTATGTCCTGCTTTTGATCTGGGTTTTCCGAAACTGCCTGCGTGTTAAAAAATCAAATTCTCGCCTTGCCGCTTTACTGATCATTTTATTATCTGCCGCAGTTTTGTTTTCCATGCCTGAATCATATACTTTGTTTGTTAATATGTCGGGCATCGCTTTCCCCACACTATGTCTCTTCGTTATCTTTACACCATATTTGGACCAGGAGGGCGCCATATGCGCAAAAGACGCGCGATAATTTTGGTTTCTACAATACTGCTGGCGTCTTGTTCTGCCCCATCAGACTCCTATTTTTCGGCGTACGACACGTCGTTTCATGCGCATTATTACGGAAATATGTACTGCGACGAGAGTGGCGTCCCCGATGGGTTTATTAACTACCGTGAATACTTTGAATACGCTAAGGTTTTTTTCTATTTAAACGGAACGTGTAAATTTATTGTGTCCGAAAAAAACGCAAGTGGTCTTTTTGTTGTCACCGAAGAATTTGGCACTTATACATGTACTTCACCATATCCAGGCGGTTGGTTTGCGGCTAAATACGAGACAGGTCGAACTGCAACTTATCGTTGGGAGCCCAATTGGCACGATGCAGGTTCAACCCCGTATGAATTGTCCGAAACTCGAAGGATGACGATTCAGGCCACGGGCGAAACCGTAGATATTGTTTTTTCATATGCCAGCGACTATATAAGCGAGATGTAGTTTCATGAGCACAGACACTATTCGTTGTTCAATTGCTATGACCACTTGTAATTCTGAGCGTTTTCTCTCCGACCAAATCGAATCAATTCTCGCAGCAATGGAAGATTCTGATGAGCTAGTCATTAGTGATGACGCCTCGTCCGACTCAACCATAGAGATAATCCGTAAATACATGGAGCAGGATTCACGAATTCGTTTGCTACAGAATGACAAAAACCTCGGATTTAACAAAAACGCTGAGAGGGCATATGTCAACTGCAGGGGTTCCTTCATTTTCCATTCGGACGATGATAATGTCTGGGATCACAACAAAATAAAGACGGTGCTGGAGGCATTTTCCGCACATCCCGAAATTGGTTTGGTTATGCATGACGCAGCAATCGTGAATCAGGATTTAAAAGAAATCGCTCCTTCTTTTCAAGCTTGGCGCAAATCAAAACCAGGTCTTCTCCATAACATAATCAGGCTTGGCTATGGCGGCTCTCTTCTTGCGTTTCGGAGAGAACTTCTCGAATATGTTCTCCCCTTCCCCGATGACATGCCTTTCTTTGCGGACGCATGGATTGGCTTCATGGCCGACAAGCATTCCAAATCGCTTTTCATACCCGACAAACTATCTGTATGGCGTCGGCACGGCTCGAACGCATCCGGTGATAACGGCTTATCCCAAACCAAGCCCGTACAAGCAAAAAACCAGAAAGGCAAGCGTCTTATTCAAGCAATGAATGAACGAAGAGCCATTTGGAGGTTTTTGAAAAAGCACTGATATGACAATCCTCTTCATCTGGAACTACCACTATTTCCCGTTCGAAAAGGGGAAATCCCGTTTTTCCGATTTTCTCGACGAACTAGCAGCGAAAGGCCATGATGTCGAGGTTGTTTGTTCTACGTTCTACCACATGGGAAAAAGTTTCCGCGATGTTTCCGATCCCCGTTTGGCCTGCCTGCCATATAAAACAACTTTGATTCCGGAGCTTGGATACAAAAAGAACATATCCTTTAGAAGATGGCGAAGCATCCGAGCCTTTAATAGAGGCGTGGAACGGTTCTTGTCTAATCATGATGGCGTTGATGAGGTCTACATCCCCATCCCATCCAATGAGCTTGCGCTGATAGGCGAAAGGTTCGCCCAACGCGTCGGGGCAAAAGTCATCCTCGACATCGAAGATCTATGGCCGGAGTCATTTCGGATGATCAAAGCAGTCAGGCCGTTTTACCGCCCCCTATTCGGCAAATCCGAAAAGAGGCGAGCAAGGACTTTGGCCCAAGCCGATGGTTTGGTTGCGGTTTCGCAAACTTATCTAAATCTCGGGTTGGCTTCAGCAAAAGCGGGAACACCCGCCGTAAGCGCACCGATCGGCGCAGACGTAGAGTATGTCCGTGCTTTGCAAATGCAACACGTATCCAAAAAGAAGCCAGGCGAGTTCTGGGTCGGCTATATCGGCACGCTGAGCAAGTCCTATGATCTCTACACCGTCATAGACGCCCTCGATGCTTTGGCCATCGCCCATTTCGACAACTTCGTTCTCAAAATCATGGGGAGCGGGCCTAATTTAGAAGACGTTAGAAAATACGCTTCCAAGAAACATGGCAAAGTCGAGTTCCTAGGACTTCTCCCCTACAATGCCATGTGCGAAGTCTTGTTTGATTGCGATGTAGGGTTAAACCCCATTATCGCAACATCTGTTTCGTCGCTGATCAATAAGATCGCCGACTACGCCGCATGCAGCGTGCCAGTAATCAATACCCAGCAGTCCGCTGAATATCGATCCCTTTTAGCCAATTATGAAGCTGGGTGGAACATTTGGCCGAAGGACGTTATCGCATTGCAGAAGGCTCTCGTTTTCGCTTTAAAGCACCCTGAGCAACTGATTAAGGCCAAACAGGGAGCCCTTAGCCTTGCGGTTAACGAGTTGAATAGAGCTGACAGCCAGCGAAAAATGCTTGGACTAATCGAATCGTTAGGAGGCAAGAAGCAATGAGCCGGTTCGCTTATCTGTTCCTCGCCCATAAAGACATTCCGGTTCTCCAGACCGCGATAGATTTGATCGACGATCCAAGAAACGATATTTTCATCCACTGGGATTTGAAAAGCGCGGAGGATACTTCGACCCTTACGGCAAAGCACTCCCGCATTTACTTTACGAA
Organism: Bacilli bacterium; assembly: GCA_017445245.1. GTDB lineage: Bacteria > Bacillota_I > Bacilli_A > RFN20 > CAG-826 > Alloenteromonas. The sequence goes on from JAFSUM010000010.1 coordinate 25,284, forward strand.
ACGTACACGATGTTACTGGGGTGATGAAATAGAAGCCCTTTATTTACTGCTTGAACTCGCAAGAAGCAAAGACGAATATGCCTATTATCACTTCCTAACAGCGGAAGAGCTGCCGATAAAACATCAAGATTACATTCATCGATTCTTTGAGGAAGACCCTAATCAAAGTATCTATTTGCACATTAACGTGGGCACGTTTAAAGACATTCAAGGTCGTTGCAAGTATTATTACCCCTTTATCGACCATGACTGTTTTAAAGGGAACAAACTCGTGAAAGCCCTAAGTTTGGTGCTAGGCAAGGCGCAAGGCATCGTTGGCATCGACCGAAGAAGAAAACACCCTGATTTTTTCCCTTTGTATAACGGCTGGGGTTGGGGTTCGATTCCCGGAGATTTCGCAGATTATGTGCTCTCGAGGAAAGAGGATACGATCGACGTCTTCCGAAAAACGCTAGCTGGCGACGAAGCATGGCTTCATTCCCTGGCCATGCACCACCCAGATTTCTCCCAAAGAATGTATGGATATAACGGTTTAGACGATCCCGTCGACGCTTCAAAACTGTTCCAAGATTGGAACAGGGGAAAACCATACACATTTACCATGGAAGATTTGGATTTGCTGCTGAATTCAAACGCATTGTTCGCCAGAAAATTTTCGTCATTCAAAGACGCAGAATTGGTCGAAGCCATCAAACGAGAAATCCTAGGCTAATCGCCAGAATCTGATTCTAAAGCAGGAAGCTTAGAAACCACGATAAGCAGCGTGGGGAATGCGGCGGAGACAAGGCCGCATAAAGCGCCAATAAAGTAGTTCTGAATAGCATTCCCTAAAGAAACGTTGAGCACGACGACAGCGATAATTGCCGTCAAAAACGATAAACCAAACTCAGACCACAGCACCGGTTTTAACGCAAGGCTCTTTTTGCCGCAAATTATGTAGCCAATTGCAAAGCCCACGGCAAACAGTAGAGACAAAGCCAAAACCGATAACTCTTTATCAACCAATAATGTCTTGGACGACAAAATGACTTGAGACAAGAGTGATAAGAAACATACGATTCGTATGACAATCGTCAGAGATGATTTAGTCTGTGACTCGGAAGATTTTTGCAGCTCTTCTTTTTGCATTTGGAGTCCTCTCGAAACCACGTTTCTTTAAGCTTAGTAATTATAGTCTATTAATTGATGATTCGATTAAAATATGGCTTGGAAGCCACTCGCCGCCAATCCCATTCATCCTCGAAAACAAGTTTCTAATTGCTGTTATGTACTTACGTCCATCGAGAACAGCGCATCTATAAATAGGAGGTGAAATGACTTCTTGTCTATAAAGAAAACAAACCCAATATGACTAAGACACCACTATTCTCTATCATCATTCCGACGAAAGATCCAGATATTGGGTTGTTAAGCGAAACACTTGCTTCAATACGGCGTCAAAGCGGTGATGATTTTGAGATTATCATTATCGGTTTTTTTACAAGCGCGGAAAAAAGAAAGGAGGTTGAAACCACCTTAGACCAAGGAATCATTTTCACAATTTCGGAAGTGAAAGGTCCGTCCGCGCAAAGAAATATGGGTGTGTCGCTAGCCAAAGGCGAATACATTATCTTCGTCGACGATGATGACCTAATTAGCAGTGACTTTTTACATGCGTGTCGAGAAGCAATTGCCGCAGAGACTCCTGATTTGATCTGTTTTCAATATACGACCAGTCGCCCCGCGCTTTCGAATCAACTAAACAATTACCAGGTTCTAGAGTCTAACGAAACAATTCGCGATCTGTTCACCAATCTTCGAAATCCGGTCAAACCAACAGACACGAGATGCGTTTGGGCAAAAGCTTTCTCCACTAAAGTAATTCGCACCAATAATCTCACGTTTGACAACAATCTTTTCATTGCAGAGGATATGACCTTTTGCCTGCTGTTCTCGATGTATGCTTCTAAAGCAGTTTGTTATTCATCCGAGGGTAATTACGGCTATTACTATAGGCAGAGACAGGGAAGCGCAACATATAAATACGATCCTGAAGCCCCTGCTAAAATCACTCTGTTTTTGGATGCGTATGCATCATTGCTCACAAAATTTGGAATTAAGTTCGATGATTTCTATTTTCATATTTGCAATCAATCGATTTATAACCTCGCGATTTCTTTCTATTTTCATAAAGAAAACCAGTTATCGTTCTTCCGCAAATCTCGATACTTTAAAAAAGCCCTTAAGCGAGGCTATTTTGCAGAAGCAATCAAAAAAGTGCCCGTCCATTGGATGCAAACAAGGAAAAAGAAAATCCTCCTACAGTTCCTCAAAATGCATTGCTACTTGCTCGCGTCAATTATGCTTTATAAAAGATACGATTAGTTGGTTCTAATGCCACGAAAACTATTTCTTTAACCAAGTTTCGCAATTCACGACATCCACATACCGTTTGATTGTATCAACAACGGTCAATGATACATCTTTTCCCGCATAGTCTGGAACTAGTTCAAGTTTGGGGTTCACCCGATGCACTTCTCGCGCCTTTCCAATCGAGGAGCGGATAGTTTCGAAATCAACGCCGCCCAATTCAAACGAGCCATGTATTAGGGCTTCCTGCCTTTCCGTAGAAGTTCTGATCGAAACAGCCGGGAAGTCTAAGATAGAAGTCTCCTCTGGAACGGTTCCGCTGTCAGAGAGCACACAGAAGGCATTCCGCTGTAACTGAATATAATCGAAGAAACCAACCGGCTTAGATTCGATGATATACGGCGATAATTTAAAGCCCCGCTCATCAAGTTTCTTCCTAGTTCTAGGATGAATCGAGAAAAAGACAGGCATCTTGAACTCATCCGCAATCTTGTTCAGAGCCGGGAATAACCTGTTGAACTTAGACTCGATATCAACGTTCTCCTCGCGATGAGAAGAGATGACCATGTATTGGTCTCTCTTAAGATTGAGCCGTTCAAGGACATTGGAACGTTCAATCTTATCCCAATACATTTCAATGACTTCCCTCATTGGGGAACCCGTAATAACGATTCGGTCTTTTGGCATTCCTTCCCGAACAAGGTTATCGTACGCGTAATGGCTATATGGAAGATTAACGTCGCTTATATGGTCGACAATGGTTCTGTTGGTCATCTCGGCAACATTCCAATCCCAGCATCTATTACCAGCTTCCATATGGAAAATAGGGCACTTAAGACGTTTGGCGGATATAGCAGAAAGCGCACTGTTGGTATCGCCTAAGATAAGTACGGCATCAGGTTTAACTTCTCTAATAAGGTCATAGGATTTCGCAATAACATTACCCATGGTTTCGCCAAGGGATACCCCTACTGCATTTAGGTAGTAATCAGGCTTCCTAAGGCCCATCTCTTCAAAGAAGACCTCGTTAAGCTCGTAAGCATAGTTCTGGCCCGTATGCACAAGTAAATGATTAAACTCACGGTCACACGCCTTAATAACGGCCGCTAACCGAATAATTTCAGGTCTAGTACCTAATATGGTCATTACCTTGAGTTTGCTCATTTGTCTTCAACCTCTACCGGGCAATAATATGTATCCGGATGCTCCGGATTATATAGTTCATTAGCCCACATTATAGTTACCGAATCATCTTTACCAACGTTGGTAATGTTGTGAGTATAACCACAGGGTATATCTACTAGTTCCATCTTTTTATCAGATACGTGGTAACTAATAACCTCATCAGTTCCAATCTTGCGGAACTTAATAACACACTCACCATGAACCACTAAATACTTTTCGTTCTTGGTGTGGTGATAATGATTTCCTTTGGTTATGCCGGGCTTGGAAATGTTTACCGAAATCTGACCATAACCTTCGGTCTTTAAGATTTCGGTAAACGATCCTCTAAAGTCCTTATGCATATCCAAAGGATAAGAGAACTCATCCTCAGGCAAATAAGATAGGTAGGTTGAATACAGTTGCTTAGCAAACGTGTCCGATATCTCAGGCACCATATGGTTATCTCTGGAGGCCTTGAAAGAATGTAGGAGGTCCGCAATTTCGTGAAGGGTCTTCTTATAATGAGGTTCAGGATAAAGGATATCCATCGAACCTTTGCCATCGCCGGTCATAACTCTCAGGAAGGAATTGCAAATGTCATCGATGTAAACAAAATCAATCGCAAGTGCGGATTCGTTAATTTGAATTGGCAAACCGTTTGCAACGTTATGACAGAAAGTCGCAACAACAGAATTGTAGTTAGGCCTGCACCATTTGCCAAAAGCGTTATAAAGTCTAAACACGTACACGGGATGGCCGGTTTTGTGGAAAAACTCAAACAGCAAATCCTCGGCTTGCTTTTTTGAAACACCATAAGGATTATCCAATGCTGCCTGAGTTGAAGACGAAAAGATAACAGGAACTTGCGACCCAGTCTCGGCAATATAATCGATAATCTTTTTTGTTAAATTAACGTTCCCGTCCTGAAACTCTTCGGGCGTCAACGGCCTATTAACACCAGCGAGATGGATAATCCAATCCGCTTCTTGAACGTGTTGTTTCAAATCGATATCGGAAAAGCCGATATCATATTCCAAAACTTCGTGCTTTAGTTCACAAAGCCGACAAACAAGATTGGAGCCGATAAAGCCTTTTGATCCAGTAACTAGAACCTTCATTAAGACTTAACAGGCCCTCCAAACAAATCAAGCTTAAGAAGCAGTTTTTTCATGCCTTCTTTATCTAAGCGAGGCGCATTATGAGAAGTGAATGGCTCGACTTCTTCGATTTTGTGTTCGCCTTTAGAGAAATACTTATCGTAGTTCAGGTCACGATTGTCCGCGGGAATACGATAGAATTCGCCCATGTCGATAGCTTTTGCCATTTCTTCGGTGGTGACTAAGGTCTCAAAAAGCTTTTCGCCGTGACGGGTGCCAATGTTATGGATACCGACTTTGGCTTCCTTTAGCTCAAGCACAGCTTCTGCGAGAGTTCCAACGGTTGCCGCAGGAGCTTTTTGGACAAATAGGTCGCCCTGCTGACCATTTTGAAAAGCAAAGACAACAAGATCAACCGCATCTTCCAACGTCATCATGAAACGAGTCATATCCGGGTTGGTCACCGTGATATCTTTGCCTCGCTCGATTTGCTCGACGAACAAAGGAATCACGGAGCCCCGACTCGCCATGACGTTCCCGTAGCGAGTAAGGCAAAGAATCGTGTCCCCAGGGAGCAGTTGGCGGGAGCGTGCAACAACGTTCTTTTCCATCATTGCCTTAGAGATGCCCATCGCATTCACGGGATAGGCCGCTTTATCGGTAGAAAGAAACACGGCGTTCTTAACATGATTAGCGACGCAAGCCGAGATAACGTTATCGCCGCCGATAACATTGGTCTTAAAAGCTTCCATGGGATAAAACTCGCAGGAGGGAACTTGTTTCAATGCGGCGGCCGAGAAAACATAATCAACGCCCTTAAAGGCATTAACGATTGAGTTATAATCACGAACATCACCAATATAGAATTTGAGTTTCAAATCATCAAATTCCTTACGCATGTCATCCTGTTTCTTCTCGTCGCGAGAAAGGATACGAATTTCTTTGATTCCCGTTTTCAAAAACCTACGAACAACGGCATGCCCAAAAGAACCGGTTCCACCAGTAACAAGAAGAACCTTATTTTCAAAGATATCAGCCATCTGAACACCTCACTTGATGGTAATTATCCTACCAGCCGCCACATTTGTCATCAACGTACGCGCGTATCGAATTGCCTATAACCATGGCGATAGTTCGCAAATAAATCGTAACAGCCGGCTGCGGCCTGTGGCGTTTCTCCCGCGAATGCACCTCCAAACTCAATAAATCGTAATTTGCGTTAAAGGTTAAAGCAAATTATCATACGCATGTGAAAAAGATACTTGTTTTTTCAACAGGGGCCAATTTACCGGATCAGAACGCCAGCGCGTTGCGCATCGCCTCAATGGCTCAGGTGTACGTTCGTGCTGGTTATGAATGCATAGTCGTTGGTCAGTGTAAGACCGAACCTGGTAGTTTTATACGTTTCGGACCAGATTATAGGGGTTATTCCATCTATGACCCTTCCGTTGGCCATGGCATCAAAGAAAAACTCGGGGTCTTTTTATTTATGAAGCGGACGATCGTATCTGCGTTACATAAAGTCGCCCAAGATATTGGTGGCGCCTCCGAGATAGCAGCCATCTGCATTTATCAACAGTTATCCTCTCCCGCCACTCGCTATATCATGCGTTATTGCAAAAGAAACGGCATTAAACTGTTCTTCGATATCGTGGAATTCCAAACCATATCGCAGCAAAGCCTCTTCACGTTCTTCCAGTTTTATCTTCCAAATTGGATGACAGTTAAGCGATTCTCAAAAAAAGCGAAAACGCTTGCGATTTCGACATATTTATCAAATCTATTAAATGGACAAAAGAGCAAGGCCATGTATGTCCCTTTTTTCTTCAACATGGAGAAAGCCAACATCGATGAAAGGAAATCGCTCCGCTTGCAGGATGGAACCATCGAACTCGTATACGCAGGCTGCCCTTCACGAGGAAGAGATAGTTTGGCGAACGTTATTAAAGGCTTGGCCTGTCTGAATGAAAAAGAGCGCGCTCAATTCCATTTAACCATCGCCGGGGCAAACGAAGAACAAATCAAAGGGCTTGGTTTGAACGAAAAAGAATTAAAACAGAGCCTGTCCCATTGCTCCTATCTAGGTACCGTCCCCCATGAAGAGGCATTAAACTTAATTAAGAGGGCAGCATTCACGCTTTATATGAAGCCGGCGGAAAAGCGTTTTTCCAAAGCCGGCTTTCCAACCAAGGTGTCTGAAAGCCTCATGATGTCTACTCCTGTGATTTTTAACCTTTCGGGTGATGTTGGCGTGTATCTGCAAGATGGGCAAAACGCGATCGAATGCCGTAACGACTCTCCTTTTGCTTTCGCCGAGGGGTTACGGAAGGTGCTTGCTTTAGATCAAACTAAGTACATTTCGATGGCCCGAAACGCATTTGCTACTGCGAAAGAAAAATTGAGTATTGAGCATTTTGAGAAACCGATTTGCGATTTCCTGGAATTGGAGAGAAATAATGAAGAGTCTCAGCGCTGAGTGCTTTTGCATAGCCATCCGGGCACGGAAAGAAGGCCGCCCCTTGTTCCCTTTAAACCCTGAAGACCGATTCGATTTCCATCGTGTTAAGGTTCCTCGTGGAAAATGGGGTGCCGATCCGTTCCTTTTCGAGAAGGATGGGCAAGCCTATTTATTCGCCGAATTATTTAACCTATTCACCGGCAAAGGCGCTTTATATGTTCGTTCAATCGGAAATGAACATGCCAAATGGAAGCGATGCAACATCGAAAAGTGCCATCTGTCCTTTCCTAATGTGTTCATGCAAGGAGGGGAAACCCTCATGATGCCTGAAACAAGCGAACTTCGCCAAGTAAACGTTTATCAAGCGACGAAGTTCCCCGAGAGATGGATGAAGTGCGAGACGCGTTTGGCCAATGTCAACGCCGTTGACTCCGTTGTGCTTTTCGAAAGTGGTAGCATAGCATCGTATGTCCGGAATAGCCGTCAAGACGCGTCGTTAACAGCTTTTGATAGCAACGGGACACAGCTCTGGTCCTTGCAGGATAAGGATAAGAAACTTCGCCCAGCCGGAAACCCCTTCTTCGACGGAGGGCTAGCATATTTTATTGGGCAGAATTGCCAATCTTCCTATGGTGAAGGTCTTTGTGTGTACCTACTCGATCAAACGAAGGGCATTCAGGGAATGGCAATCCGAGAAATCGGCTCTGAGGGGCTGGATTATTTAACGCCGAGAAGCCATTCAATCGGCATCCATACTTACAATAAATCCGAGCATTACGAAGTAATTGATATCAAATTCCGTAAGTTCTCTCTGCTTCGCATTTTAGGTAAGCCTTTCCGCGTTCTTTTCCGCACGAGGAGGACCCGTTAGCCATGTCGCTATCGATGCGAAATATTAAAAAGTGGACCAAGATGATCTTTGGCAAAAGCCTTTCGCACGTTCATCAAGGCCCCGGAAGAGAGTATTCTCTTACAAATCTTCGCGGTTACTATAACGATCTCACCGAAAAAGTGACCAAGGATCATGCCCACTACAACATGACGGAAGTCTTTCCCTATCACGACGCCAAGGGCAACGAATGTGACGCACCCATCGAGTTTTTCCAATACGGATTAGGTGCCTATGACCTTTATCTAGCCGGCATCGACAAAGAGTTGATGCTGAAGAAGTTCAAGGCACACGTTCAATGGGCGATGGACCATCAGCAAGACGATGGTTCCTGGGACGCGTTCGCCTTTAATCATCCCGATTGCCCAAAATCCGCGATGGCCCAAGGAGAGGGGGCGTCCTTGCTGCTCCGCGCTTATGTTCGTTTTCAAAATAAGGCTTACTTACAAGCCGCCAAAAAGGCGCTGGATTTCATGCTTTTGCCTTTAGAGGAAGGCGGCACCGCAAGAAGCGATGGCAAAGATCTCGTGCTATACGAATTCACCTGTTTCCCCTGTGTTTACAATGGGTGGATTTTTGCTATTTTCGGGCTTATGGATTACGTTATCGTCACCGACGATGCGTTTTATAAAGAGGCTCTAGTGAAAACAATAAACACGCTTCAACGCCACTTACCCAATATGGACAACGGCTTCTGGAGCATGTATCGGGAAGATAAAACCATCGCCTCTCCTTTCTACCACCGCTTGCACATCGCCCAATTAAAAATCCTAGCCGAATACACAAATGACCCTTTATTTGCAGAATATGAACAACGGTTTGCCCGTTATGGCCGCAATCCGTTTTATAGGTGCCGTGCTTTTTTGCGCAAGGCGCGGCAAAAAATCGTAGAAAAGGATTAAGACCCAATGAGAGAATCCGCCCATTGACGATAGGTTTTTTCTGCCGCGCAATGATTCTCCCATGTTTTCCGTGCCTGCGCTCGTTTCTTCAAATAGCTCTTATGCCCGATCCTCATTTCGCCTTCCAAAGCCGAGAACAGCGACTCAGGAGTAAGATTTTCCGGCAACAAAAGGCCATTCTCGCCATTGACGATCTCACCAGTTCCCCCGACATCTGTCGCGATACAAGGAAGTCCAAAAGACATAGCTTCCATGATGGAAACGGGAACCCCTTCCATCGAACTTACGTTGACAAAGTAGGAAAGAGGATGATCCTGATAATACTGGAGCACTTTTTCGTTTGGCATTCTGCCCGTGATGAGCATGTTACCTCGAATGCCAAGTGTCTCGAACAAAGCAAAGAGTTCGTCTTTCTCTTCACCATCCCCGATGCAAACCCATGTTACTTTGGGATGCCTAGCCTTAAGCAATGCAAAAGCCCTCGCGAATAAATCGAGGCGTTTCAATTTGCGATAACGACTGCATGTCACGAAAATGAATTCGTCTGCAGGAGGAATCGGGGCGATGCCGTGATCTTTCGTCCCGAGGCGAGCCACGTGGAATTTTTCTATGCATGCAGGATATTTGTTCACCAAATAAACTCGCCCATCCTCAGAAACGGGATAAACCTTATCCAGGGCTTTCACATATTCGCCTTGGTAAGGCAAGTACTTTAATGCATTACGTTCCGCGTATAAATCATAGCCATGTGCACGCGCAATAGCGGTGGCAACGCCGCCCTGCTTTTGTATATGATCGCGAAGCAAAATTGCGGCATAAGACGCATTGAGCCAATAGCTATAAATAACGACATCTGTGCAATCGAAATGGGTTTTGGCCAAAACCGTCTTGGCTTTCTTATAAACATGGTGAAAACGGCCACGCGTATACAAATCGGCAATATGACGCTTTAGCCCTTTGCCGTCGACGCTGTGGCGGAAAGGGTCATCTCGTGTAAACAATCCACGAATGACATTCGAAATCTTTTTATGACCACAATCCAAAGGAAAAGCCTCGACGCCATCAGGAATGGTGCGCGTCATCTTGGCGCCCGGCTTAATGTTGACGCTAAAAATGCAAATATGAGCAAAACGCTCGCACAGATACCGGATTTCCGTCTCCATGAAAGGTTCGCTTGTTTGAAAGGGGTATTGGTAAAGGAAGAGAATACAATTCTTACTCATTTTTCCGGGTTATAGCACTGATTTGGCAACGCGTCGCGAAGGTAATTTAGCGCATCGGCATATTTATCCGCGTATCGTTTCCATCTCCCGACGTTTTGCTTTGAAATCTCAGGGTTGAAGTATTTGGAGGGGTAAAGATGGTCTTTCTCATCGAAACCAACAAATTCCAAGATCTTCGCTTTGGTTTCATTGTAGTGCAAGACCAGATCTTCGAACCTGATATATAGGACGTTGGGACTAGGCAACTTCATGTACCTATGAAGACCCTTCATGAACTCGGCAAAGTGCATGCCATCCTTTACGGTTCCGCTTTCTTTGTCAATGTGCAAACCCCACTCAAATTTTTCTACATAGATGTCGCGAGGATCACGGTCTACGATAATCATCTTCGCGTCGCGGAAATAATGATATAGACAGTCAATGTTGTTCGGAGAAAGCGGCTGGTCGAGCAGGATGGTATTCTCGTTTCCTTCTTCCCCTACATGGGGCAGGAACAATTCATCAATATAATCCCGCGTGGCTGCATAGAACTCTTCTTTTGTCGGAACGGCAAAATGGTTGGGCGTTATGTGCCGATTCGCCAGTTTTATCTTCCCCTTGGTTTTTCGCTCAATGTAGGCCCTGTTGCGATCAATGACGTATTTAAAATAGTTCTTCTTGAACTTGGTCGTGTAAAACTCGCGTTTGAATTCGAATAATGAAATGCGGTCGATGTATTTTTTGGAAATGGCGTAATAATTCTTGTTGATGTGCTTTTTATAGGAAAGGCCTGGCGGACATAAAGGCCCATCGCCATAACGGCCCCAGATTTTCGACATGCGGATGAAATCGTGGATGGCAGCCAATGAATTGATGAGTTCCCAGTGGTCAATCAGATGCTGCTCGAGATCGTAAATCCCATAAGGGTCTTTGATGAAACGTATTTCTTTGCCGCATTCAAATGTGTGGTCGAATTCACGCAGCAAATCTCCAACCGCGCTTGATCCAGAGCCGGAGAAGCCACACCACATGACATAATTAATCTTCTTTGCCATTTTGAAACCTCTAAGCGTTTGCCCGATACCCCAAGGGTGAACCATGAGGGTTTGCATGCATGCATTTTACATGATTACGCCTGTTGTATCACGCGGCTATAGCCATGGAGCGTGTTATTCGAACATAAAGGTATGATTGCGTTTACTTTTTCATCATTCTGAAAGATAATCGCCCTATGCAAACCGTTGCAATCATTCTCGCGGGTGGCCTTGGCAAGAGGCTTGGCGCCGATATTCCAAAGCAATTCATCGAAGTCGAAGGCAAGCCCATTATTGTGAGCACGATAGAAAATTTTGAACGCTCTACTTTGGCCAATAGCATACTCATCGTTTGCGTCGCAGATTGGATCGACTATCTTCAATCGCTCATCGCAAAATACCACTTAGACAAGGTGCGATGGATCATTGAAGGCGGCCAAACGAACCACGACTCCACTTCTAACGCCATCTTTTATCTCCGTAATCAATTAACAGATGATGACTTTATCATTGTCCACGACGCCGCTCGACCATTATTGCCTCAATGCATTCTCAGCGACCTCATGCGGGTAGCCGTGGCCCACGGCAACGCGTCCGCTTCCCTTCCTTGTCACGAAACATTGGTTGTAACAGCCGACCAAGCATCGGGGACAGAACAAATCGACCGCTCCATCATCCGTCGTGTCCAGACGCCCCAAGCATATCGCTTTGGCGATATTTATCCCATCTATGTTCAGGCGGCGAAAGAAGATAGACATGACTTCGTTTACATCAATACGGCAGCCATTAGCTATGGGATGCGCATCTATTTCTCGGCGGGGTTTGACAACAACATAAAAATCACGACCAAAGAAGACATCGCCTTATTCCAAGCGCTGTCGAAATTCAACGAGGACGAACTCGTTAAATAGCATGAAACCCATCTACGCGTCTTCCACTTATCGTCAAGAAATCATCAACTTTGCCAACGAGCATGATTTTGCTTTTCTAGAGAACAAGACATTACTCATCAGCGGCGCTTCGGGAATGTTAATGTCTTATTGGATCGATGCACTTTTATCACGCCCATCTTTTGCCGTTCAAATCATCGCTTTGACATCATCGGGAAGCGTGACTAATCGCTTTCCCGCGGATTCGCGTCTCCGATCGATAAAGGGAGATTTAAGCAAACCGCTATCGTCTAACCTGATTCCGAAGGTTGACTATATCATCCACGCTGCTTCCATCACAGATCCCAAAGGATACAAAGAGCGCCCCATCGAAACGATGCTCATCAACATCGAGGGCACAAAAAGCCTTTTGGACATCGCGGGCAGAGATAATGCAAAATTTTTGTTGGTTTCTTCTTGCGAAATCTACGGAGAAGCGGACGTTGAGCCCATCCCTGAAACCTACTGTGGAAAACTGAATTCGATGGACGTGCGTTCTTGTTATAACGAATCCAAACGCGCCTCCGAAACGCTAGCCGTTAGTTATGCCGTTGAAAAAAAAGTCTCCGTCTATGTGGCTAGACTTTCCCGAAGTTATGGCCCGACGATGTCAGCAAAAGACACCAAGGCCATGTCACAATTCATACAAAACGCTGTACATGGCGCGCCTGTTTTGCTCAAAAGTCTTGGCGATCAGCGTTATTCATTCACGTATGTTGCGGATGGTGTCTCCGCCATATTAGCGATACTCGAAAAAGGGAAACCGGGGGAAGCGTATAACATTTGCGGAGATGAAGTTCTTTCACTCAAGGAAATCGCCGAACTCGTTGCCAGCATCGGCGGCGTCCCATTCCACCAGGAATTAATTCAAGACAGTTTATCAGAGGCCGGCTATTCGCGAGCCAAAAACGCAATTCAAGACGCTACCAAGCTAAAAATGCTTGGTTGGAAGGCTAAAACCACGCTGGCGGAGGGAGTTGCGAACACAATCAAGCACTTCCGCGAGCTTGCTGTTTAATGCGCCTGCGCGTTGTGCACGTTGACATGGAATAATCTGCATTTGTCTATATAATGGTGGTCATGCGACTGCAGGCACTCGTTGGCAAATGTACGGGCGAATGTGTTAAATGGACCCGCATCGCCAAAAAAAACAAAGACAAGGTCCTAGATGCCGTCGTTTTTTCGCTTTTGGCATTACTTATCGTTCTGACATCAGGTTTTTCCGCTACCGAGTTTTATTTTAACAATACGGTTGTAGGCGCGCTTCACTTAGGACTTTTCGTTTTTTCTTTCGCTGTTTTCTTTTTGCGCGCTCACCCGCGTTACTGGGCAGACCTATTCAAGAAAAAGCGATTCAAAGAACTGATAAATCTTAAGACAATCATCATCGTTGGCATTCTTTTGCTCTGTCTCGTATCACTGCTAATCAATGTGTTTCGAAACGATAACCTCAATGGCGCAATCCGCGCACTTCTCATATTCGGGTCTGCCATTCTATTAGTATTCAGCATCCCATTCCGCAAGTTCGCCTATGCCTATTGCATTGGCATGACCGCGATATGTCTTTTATCGTTAGTCATCTATCCCATCGCTCTATCCATTTCCGCCGGCGGTGCCACGACCTTTTACCGAACCGGTGGCGGGGAAATTATCCTTTCGTACGGCTTTTTGAGTTCCTTTATACGTTACTGGAACTGGTCGTCGAGTTCTGAATTAATCGCGCGCATGTGTGGCCCGTTTTGGGAGCCCAGTATTTTTGGTTCTCTAATTGCGATTGCCATGGCGTTTCTCGTCGTTTTCAAGTTCAAGCGTCGCATCGTCATGTTGATTCCAATGCTGCTTTGCATGCTTCTAACGGTATCGGTAGGCGGATATGTTCTCGCGTTATTTTGCGTTTTCCTCGAGTTATCTACTCGATTCAGGGGCGAGGGGAAAAAACGATATATTATCGTCGGGGTTAGTCTTGGAGGCGTAGCCCTACTAGCTTTTCTTGCGCTAGGTCCACTTCTCCCTCTTTTGACCCATCTATTACCAAGCATCTTTTATAAATTTGCCAATGCCGATAGCGGAAGCGTCATGGTGCGCGCCAAATCCTTCTCTATCTTCATGCAAGTATTTATGAAGTCGCCACTCATCGGTTTTGGCCCAAACGGGGCGTTAAAACAATATGAAGCAATCCTAGCCATAACCTCAAAAGACATCTCAGCGACATCTACCTTTGGTTACTGGATGGCTTCCTTAGGCATCCCAGGGATTTTCTTAATCGGTCTCTTGTTCATCGCTCCAATCATTTTTAATAGAGACCACGATAAATTCACATTCGGTTTGTTTGGCGTATTTTTAATCCTGATTTTCAATTTGGAAAACGTTCGCTTTGTCGTTGGGGCAATGTTGCCATTGATGTTCTTTGCCAAAGAGGGGTTGTTTGGTCCCATCTCCATGGAAACGTCCAATGTCGCATGGGAATACGAAAACACGAAGGCCATGCTTACGAAACCAGGCGAAGATAGTCGAGCCGCAAGGAACTTGATTGGTTCCCTGATTGTAAAAGTTTTGGCGATGCTCGTGGGCCTATTTACCGTCCCCGTCTATAATAGGTTTTTCCAAACCAACGAATTATATGGCGCCTGGTCCGTCATCATCAGCATCTTGGCTTGGACCTTGCTGCTTGATTTCGGCTTCGGAGGTGGCTTGAGGGTACGGCTTGCAGACGCTTTGGAGCAAGGCGATGTCGAGGAACAAAAACGTCTTGTTTCGTCCACTTATGTTGGATCGATTGCCTCAAGTTTCGTACTGTTGGGCATTGGATCCATTCTCATTTGGAGTTTGGATTTGTCTACGCTTCTTAACATCGACCCGGTCATATTGTCGCCAATAGAACTTAAAGCCTCGATGACAACACTTCTCCTAGGTCTTTGTTTCGAATTCGTCCTCAAGAATATTTGTTTTGTTTTATACGCGGCAAAGAAGAGCGCCCTAGGCTCTATGATAACTTTCCTTTCCCACTTCGCCATTCTAGTCTTTTTCATGGTTTTTAATGGGGTTTTCAAGGGCTCTTTGTTCATCGCTGGCGCTATCATATATGCACTTGCCGTCAACTTTCCTCTCGTTCTCACAACTCTCATTGTTTTTTCCTTGAAAAAATTCAAACCCATGCGGCCGAGCTTGAGGTATTACACGTGGGAAAAGTGCAAATCCGTCATGTCGTTTGGTATTGTCTTTTTCATCATTCAAGTCGGATTCGTCGCCCTCGCTAATACAAACTCCGTCTTTATCTCCTCCGCATTTGGTCCCGCCATAGCAGGCGATTATTCGAAATACATCAAGTTCTTCTCCGCGATTATTGGGCTCATGGGCGCAGTGGTTCAACAACCTATCTGGTCGGCGATCGCCACAGGGATATCGAACAAAAAATACGGACAAGTTAAAAAATACACCAAGATTAGTCTGCTTATTGGTCTTGCATTATTCGTTCTATGCTGCTTATGCGGCTTGTTCCTGCAGCCGATATTTACACTTTGGTTAGGCTCGAATTCGCTCAAGGTCAACTACCTCTATGTCGTGATGCTGATTGCTTATTCCTTCTCTTTCCTCGTGTCCGATGCTTTAATCATCGTTTGCAATGCATTAAAACTATTGAAAGTGCAGGCGGTGATAACCGTTATAGCCGCAGTTGTAAAGATTGGGATTTCCATTCTTATCATCCAGCGTCCTGACTTAACAGGCGCGTTAGGGTGGTCTGCTTTTGTCCTCCTAGATGCCGTTTGCTATGCCCCGTTTATCATCATCACCCCATTGTCCATCCGTCGAAAGGTAAAGGAATATGAACGAGGCTAAGTCGTTTTTCAAAAAGGCATTCCGATTCCCAAATATCCTTTTCGCTTTCCTTATCACGCTTTCATCGTTATTAGGAATCATCGGATTGTCTGCACTGACATTCGATTCAACGAGAACGTTATTTGCCAACGCGCATATTTTTGCGCAACACTCGGAACAACCGGAAATCGTTGTCTCTGCGGATTTTGATTATTCGACTCACGAAGAAGAATGGCTAAGTTTTGCAAACGACTTTAGCTCGGAGAGCAAGTTTTATCAAAAGAGCACCTATTTCTCTTGCACGAATATTAACATTTTTGGTGAGGAGCAATGGAATGTTCCGTTGCTTGATGTTGACTTTTTAAAGCGAGACAATTCGATCAACGCGACAAACCTCGTGAAACTCGCCTATCCTAGCAGCGGATCATATCAGAATGCGTTCTATCCCGCAGGATCAACCGGAATGTACGTTGTCGTCAGCGATAATTTTGCCAAACGGATCGCCGGAGTCGATGACCCTGCGCTTGCTTTGAATCACCCATTCCAATACACGATTCACGGCGAGCAAATGGAAGTTAAAATTGGCGGCATATATAAGGCTTCTATCGTCAGTAATGTATTCAAGAACGTTTTAATGAACTATTACTTCGAAGACGCCGTATATTTCCACCGCTGCCAAGCCACCATGAGCATTCCTCGAGACCACTTCTACGTAACTTTAGGCGAAAAACAGGAACACAATTTATCTGTTTATAACGACATTCAATTCTTTCAAAGCATCGTTGGTGGCACTGTATACGTGAGCAAGGAAAGCAAGACCGGCCAGATTCTGGTGTCGGGCGTCGCGTTAGCGGAGCTTAGCGGTTTTTGGAAGCAGCCCGCTTTTATCATCTACGCCATCGTTTTTCCACTCCTATCCATTGGAGGCTATGCCACTTCGATTTTCTTGTTTAGAAAACGCCTCCCCATGCCAAAACATAAATTCATCACGCTTTTCCTCTTTGGAATTCTTTTACCTGTGGCGGCACTTTGGCCAATAAAGTATGTCGCTGTAAGCGGCATGCTGGTGCCTGTCTTTTCGAGAGTCTCCACGTGGGTCATCATCCCAATAGGGGCTATTTTCATCGCTCTTTCGATTCGGGAATTCATCCGATTCACGCCAAAGTACGAAAGCGATTACACCGAATCTTTGAAGAAACATCGTTATAAAATCTAGAACGAACGCATTATGAAAACAGACGGCAGCAAAAAAGTATCCATCGTCACCCCCGTCCACAACGACTCTGCTTTCATACGGCAAACCATTGATTCCGTTCTTGCCCAAACGCACAAGAATTGGGAAATGCTTATCGTAGACGACTGCTCAACGGATGATTCTGCTTCTGTTATCGCCACATACCAGGACGAGCGAATTAGATATTTCCGCAACGAAAAGAACATGGGCGCCGCTTATTCAAGGAATCGCGCCCTGCGCGAAGCCAAGGGCGACTACATCGCGTTTCTTGACGGCGATGACTGGTGGGCGCCCACAAAACTCGAACGTCAACTCGCCTTTATGGAGAAGCTTCAGATCCAGTTTTCCTGCACCGCCTATTACCGGTGCTACGAAAATGGTCCAGAAGGTTCGAATCGCCCCATTGTTCAAGCGCCTTGGATCATCGGGAAAAAGTTGATGCTAAAATGCGATTACGTCGGTTGCCTGACCGCGATGTATGACGCGAAAGCCATCGGTCTCATTCAAATCAGCCCCGATATCAAAAAACGTAACGACTACGCCATTTGGCTCCATGTCTGCCAGAAAGCAAATTGCTACTTCCTTTCTGAACCACTCGCTTACTACCGCGTTCGCAAAAACTCCATTTCCCGGGTTTCGGGGTGGAAGCTCTTAAAGCATCACCAATTCCTCTTCAAAACCGAAATGCATTACGGCTGGTTCCATTCCTGGTTCTGCGCCTTGCGAAACGCCTATTGGGCGGTAAAGAAAAAGAAAGAATACGTAACCAATACCCCATTAGACAGTGTTTATTGTTAAGGAAAGCGTTTTCTTTCTTCCCACGTGCGCGCCCATCGTCTATACTTGCCCGCGTCGAACATGAAATTCGGATTTAGTAAGTCACAAAAGTTCTACCTCGGCGTCAAACGCGTCATCGATTTCGTCTGCGCTCTGTTCCTTATCATCGTCTTGCTTATCCCCATGGCCATCGTCGCCATCATCACCAAGGCAACTTCCAAGGGAAGCGCCATCTTCAAGCAGCCCCGCCTAGGCATCAATAAAACGATCTTCATGATGCGGAAGTTCCGTTCCATGAGGGCGGACGCTCCTCAGGTTGCCACACGTCAGTTAGCTCCAGAGGAGGCCGCCAAATACGTTACAAAGTGGGGCAAGTTCATGCGCGCTACGTCGATCGATGAGATTCCGCAGCTCTTTTCCATCCTAAGCGGCAAGATGAGCTTTATCGGCCCTCGTCCCTCCCAAGATTATGAACACGAAGCCGTCTTGGTTGATGCCCGCGATTCCTTTGACCCCACTGCTTATATGGTTAAGCCTGGTCTAAGTGGCTTAGCCCAAGTCAAGCTCCATCGCGACCATAACCCTATGCACAAAGCAAAGCTAGACAGCGAATACGTCCGTAAGCTCTCCTTCCATCAAGACCTTTGGATCTTCTTTGCCTCTTTTGGTGTAATCTTTAACCGTGAGAAGCGAAAGCCCAAAGTCCTAGAAGACGCCAATAAATCGGAATAACACGCCTTCAGTTGTCCCTTTATTGCCTTCGCAGTCTCCTATCAAGCCTGAGTTCTCTAACGAGCAAGTGCAACCCCCATTCTTGCTAATTTTCTACTTGGGATTCGGAAACTGGCTTTGAACTTCCAATGAATCGAACCTTGCCCAGTGTATGTCTCCACCCAAAACCAAAGGTAAACTTAAAGACAAAACAAAGAACCATGGTGAACGAAAAGCAACAAAGGAAATACAAACCGAGAGCTAGTCCAATGACATCTGTAAAGAATAGAAAGGCGAAATAGCCAAGTACAAATTCACTTTGTGTTGCTCAAAATCGCTCGGTTTTTCCGAAAGGGGCCTATGCGTTAGAGTCCAAGTGCCTTCTTGACGTTCTCGTTCACGACTTGCCCGTCGTGGATGTTAAGCGCCGTCCTGATACTAGAATAACGCTTGCACGCCTCTTCTAATCCGAGGTCCGCGATAAGTAGGCCATAAGGAAGCGTCGTCGTGGTAAGGGCGATCGTGGAAGTGCGCGCGACCGCGCCAGGCATGTTGCCCACGCAATAATGGACGATGCCTTCTTCGATGTAGATCGGGTCGTCGTGGGTGGTGACGTGGCTCGTCTCACAGCACCCGCCTTGGTCGATCGCGATATCGACGATGACCGCGCCTTTCTTCATGTATATGAGGTGTTCTCTCCTTATGACCTTCGGCGTCGCTCCACCAGGCACCAAGGCGGCCCCAATGACGAGGTCGGCCTCCTTCAATGCCTCGACGAGGTTTGTTTCGTTGCTAAGCTTCAATTCGAGGTCACCATGCAACGTTTCTTTTAGATAAGCCAGTTTCTTTTCGGAAATATCTAGTAACGTGACATGGGCGTCCGCGCCCAAGGCGGACCTCGCCGCATATTCGCCCGTGGTACCCCCGCCGATGACGAGGACGTTAGGCGAAGGGACGTTATCCACTTTGCCTAGCAATACCCCTTCCCCGCCGAAGCGTTCCTGCAGGTATTTCGCCCCTTCGAAAAACGATAACCTGCCCGCGATTTGGCTCATCGGGGCCAGGCAAGGAAGGCGCCCGTTATCCTCAAGGGTTTCGTAGGCGACCGCCTCGACCTTGCGCTTTATTAAGAATTCGGTCAATTCAGGTGCCGGGGCGAGATGGAGGTAGGTAAAGAGGATCTGCCCTTCCCGAAACAAGGGGTATTCGCATTCCTCGGGTTCTTTGACCTTGATAATCATCTCGGCCTCGTCGAATACTTCTTTCTCGCTCTGCTTGATTTGACATCCGGCCAAGCGGTATTCCTCGTCGGAAAAGCCCGCGCCGATGCCGGCATTCGTCTCGATCAGCACGCGGTGGCCGTGACGGATATATTCCTTCGCGTTATCCGGGGTTAAACCTACCCTTTTCTCCTGGTTCTTTCTTTCCCTCGTGACACCGATGACCATATGAATGTCTCCTGTTCTTTTTTCGTTTCGTATATTGATACGATTCGGCGGAAAAAGCGCAAGGAAAAACGGGAAGCTGAAAGAGGCAAACCTCCAATCCGTGCAGTTTGACCCACCAAAAATGCTCCAATCCGTGCACATCACCAAAAAAACATAGAATTTATCGACATTTTTATCAAAGACCATTTTCTTTGGCGAAAAAAGCCTATCAGCGACGAGAAGAAGCGGCATGAAAAGAACCCAGGCAATAAGGCTACTTCACTTCGCGGTGAATGAAATGAAGTGCTACTTCACTAGCACTTCATTTCGACTTCATTACCGTGAAGCACGGCAAGAATTTCCGCCTATTTGGCGAATACCTTTGCCCTGTTGGTACTGTATTTGGCCGGGCGGGACGTATCGTCGACGCGCAGGTAGTCCATTTTCACGAGGTCCTCTAGGATTTCATTACGGAAATAGGACGAGGGCTTGATACCTAGTTTCTCCGCGATTTCCCCTGCCGTGCGGGAAACGTTATAGCAATATCGCAGCGCGGTGTATTGTTTATCGTTACGAAGGAGTGGCAACGGTTCGATTTCGGGTATTTCGTTTCGCTCCACCAATCCCATGGGATGGGTAAGGTCAGGCAAGACGAGCGTGAAATACGTCGGCGTAGAGACGACGTAGGGACGGAAGGACTCGCCTTTGCCGCGGTATTCCTCGGAAATCGTGTCGAAGCCCGATCCTTTTTTGTTGATGTAGCCGAGCAAGGCGAAAACCCCGCAGATGACTTCGTTTCGACGGCCAGGAGCGATTGTGGCGATATCCGTCCCTTTGTCGATGTTCTCCCCCAAAGGATAGGAACCCGGCGATATCAGTTCCAAACGGTCTTCGTATAAGTTGAGCTCGATCTGCGCGCCGTCGAGGAAATAGTTGCGATGGACGATGGCGTTGGCGATTCCTTCCCTCAGAGACTTGAACGGGTACGAGAAATAACCCTCGGTCCCCCCGGGTGTCTTTTGGAACCCGTTTGCGCTATTGCGAACGACGAATTCCTCAGCCTGCAGGAGGACGGTAATCAAATTGCCTTTGATTTCCTGCGTCTGGTAGAAAAAGTCCCCGCCTTTGGTGACCCCTTTGATTTTCATCGCGACGAGGAGAGTGCGTTCCTCCTGACACTCGTCCAAAAATAGCAGCGCCCCACGGGAGAGGAGGCCGTCCTTGTCCATGAACTTGGCATCGATCAAATTCTTTTCGCCAAGTTCCTTCCCTTGTTCTTTTTTATAGGCCTCGCGAAGGGTTTTGAAATCGTCGGGGTCGTAATATCGGTCCGTCTTGCCCGTATCGAAGGAGGCGTTCTCGCCCATAAGGGACAGGGAGCGGATCTGTTCCGGGGTGGCGGGCGAATTCTTGCCGAAATAACGGACGAAGATAAAGTTGAACCCCTCCACGTGCAGGGTTACCGGCAAAGTGGCCGATTTATGGATGTCAATTTCCAACACATAACGGTTCTCGGTGCCTTCTCCGCCGAGTTTCGGCACATTGATCGGGCGAATCTCATAGTCGATATCAGGATGGATGTGTTCCTTGACGAGACGGTGGAAACGCAAGGAAACCTTGTCGACTTCCGCACGCGATAGAGATAGCAGGCGATGCGTCTTGTCCTCCACGCCGACATAAAGGGTTCCGCCCGAAGTGTTGGCAAAGGCGTTAACGGCTTTAAGCCAACCGTATTCCAAACGCTTGAAAAGGGAGCCGTCCTTTGGGTTTTCCCCTTCTTCCAACGTTCCTTTGAATTCGATGTTCGTCGATTCAAGTTCAATATCGGGAATCAAGTCTTCAATAAGCATCGCGATTTTCCTCCGTACTTCATTATTATGCCAATTTACTACACTGTAGTGAAGCGCTACTTCACTTCGAGTTGAATGAAATGAAGCATTACTTCACTAGCGCTTCACTTCGACTTCATTACCATGAAGCACAATGCCACGACAAACGATAGAAGGGGTTCATCAAACACCTGTCGATAGATGGCATCCCCAACCAAAGGGCAGGACAACAAAGACTGGTTTATCGAGAGAACACGCAAGTTTTGGCAACATCGCGTTGGGCCTCGTTGTTTTCCGAAGGCGTCGATGGCATATTATGGATTGATTCGATATACCCCAATGAACGCACAGAAGAAAAAATATTGCATCGACACCTTGTCCAATCATTTGGACGCCCTCGGTCAAGCAGATTTGGCCTTAGAGGCAAAAAGGCTGCTACGTTATATCGGCCCGGAGGATTTGGAACTCCTGATGGGCGAATACGGCGAAAGCCCCGATGCCTATTTGTTGCCGAGGAAGAACGAAATCATCGAAGCGCTTCGCAAGGCGGACAAAATCCCCATAAACGTCGTTTACGAAGGCTGCTACGACGATAGCGGTGAGGAAAGCTTCGCCCATCAAGAGGACAAACAACTCCTTTCGGACGCCATCGCCATCGCCTTGTCTTTGGAAGACAATCGCCAAAACGAAGACGCCCTTCTCCTTCTTTCTTTGCTCCATGGGCTCGAATTCGAATTCCGTTTTTATGACAGATATGGCAAAGATCCCTTCGATTACGACTCGCGCCGTTTTATTGACCTGGCCAGCCTTTTGCCTAGAAGCGAAGAAGTAAAGAAGGCCTTTTATCGTTTGCTTTTGCAATGCGAAGACTACAACTCTGCCTTCTTGTATTTCGAGAACTACCACCCCGGAAGCGAAGAACTCGATTCCGTCTCCCCCGCTTTCGCAGACGGTTTTCTCCTCTACCTTGAAGGCAGCGAACTCCGAATCGATAACCGCTTCTCCTTGTTGGAAAACCTTCTCGGGAAACTATCGGAAGAGGAAATGAAAAAGCATGCCGATCCCCTAGGGCGCATATATCCGGGCGCACTGAAGGAGTGCCTAAAACGTCTCGGCAAGGAGATGGACCTTCGCCCCATCGTCGATTCCTATCTAGTCACTGACGAATACCTATCCAGTAACGCACGCGACATGCTCCGCGCGGCCGTTGCCTGCTATCCAAACGAGGAAACTTACATACGGCATTATTATCTTGATGGATATTCCCGCGATCTCGACGCTTTGTTCTTATATCTCTGCTTGCCTGACGCAAGCCTAGACGATATCAAGAAAGACGACATGGTATTCTTCGAAATGGACACGATCGCCTCGCTTTACGATTTGGAAACGAAGCGCCGGTTGCTTTCTTTGTTCTTCAAAGGTCCGGAAACGAAAACCGACGATCCGTTAGGCGAGCTCCTGTTCCGTGGACAATCCCGTTACCTTGCCACCGTCCATTTTCAAGGACGGAAGATGCTCCAACTCCTAGAAGAAGACCTAATCAAAAAGGCAGGGAGGTCGTCGAGCAGGCATTACGGACAAATCGCAAGGGAAGCGGCCATCCTGACATCGGAGGTCAACGAAACGAAGGATTTCGTCCAGTCGCTTCTTGATACGTTTCCCAATCGTCCGGCGTTAAGAAGGGCTTTGCTTGGCGCGAAGGACTTGTCCGTTGGGGATGCTGATTTGAAAATGGGCGAGTAGAAGTTCCTCTCCATAGACTCCCCTCAGATGATCGAAAACGCAGACACGGGCAGGTTATCTGCGTTCTTTTGCCGTTCCGAGTACCATCAAAGCCGTGGAGAAAGGAAAACACCATCTTCGTCTCATTTCGAATGGAGCCACGGGTTTTCCTTATCAAAGACGAAGCATGTTCTTCGTCTTTTTGGTGTACTCTTTATTCGAAGCGAAGGACCAAGGAATCGAAAATGAGCGCGACCTATACCCGTTTATATCGAAACGGACCATATTACTCATACGTACGCGACCTTTATGAGGCCTCTTTCCCCGAAGAGGAACGCCCACCCTTCGATTTCTTGTTCGACTTGAAGGATAACGACCTATACGCCGTCATAGATCAAGGTAACCCCATCGGCCTCGTCGACCTCGCCGCATACGAAGATCTCGTTTATGTCTTCTTCCTCGCGATCGACCCCGCATATCAAAAGAAAGGGTATGGCACGGGCGCCCTAAAACATGTCTGCGAGTGGTTTAAGACGAAGCGCATCTATCTCTGTATCGAAGCCCTCGACATCGAGGCGGCAAATTATGAACAAAGAGTACGTAGGTTAGCCTTCTATCAGAAATGCGGCTTCGCCCCTGCCGGGGAACGCCTTGTCGAATACGGCGTTGCCTATGACCTATTGACGTATGGCGGAGCCCCCGTATCCATCCTGGACCACTTTGCCCTAACCAAGCACATCCTCGGTGAAGAAAGAGCAAAAGACTACTTCGCGAACGCTTCGATCTGTAAATAGTCCATTTAGGTAAACGAAAAGCGGGACAACCCGCTTTTCACAATTACAACAAGCAATTAGCTACGCGTCTTGGCAGAATCGACGATAAAGAAGATGCCGGGGACAACCGCACCCATAATGATGCCGACAATGCCCAAGGCAATGCCGCCACCTTTGCCCATATTGGAGTTGCGCTTGCCGATTAGAATCGCCGCGAAGATCAAGCCGAGCAAGCAAGTACCCGCGATAACAAGGAACACGGTAGCAACCGCAGTAACCTCGTCGGCTGGAATCGCGCCCGGATCGCCCTCGGCCATGCTATTGCCAACTAGTTGCGCAATACCAACGATGGAGAAGACCAACGTAAGAATACTATAGGCAACAATGGTAATGATTCCCGAAATAAGAACACCCTTTTTCATAGTTAAGCTCCTTTCTTGGAAAGTGTACTACGTAAGAAGTCCCCTACAATCCCTAGATAAAAGGGAAGGTAGGCCATAGTGGTCCCAAATATATGTTCCAAGCGAGGTTTTGTTTGCTTCTTCGTTTTGTACCTCAGCGCTGTGAAATCAAAGCTAAAGCCGCTTCCGGCCACGCTCGGCAAAATCTTTGCGTTTGCAAAGTTTCCACGCCTTTGCTTTGCGTTCGCAAAGTTTTTATACCCCTTGAATAGGTGGCACACTTCAGGGGGTTTCCATGATTCATTATCGAAAAAATGACAAGAATAATGAATAAATAATGCATTAATGAATCGACAAAGGAGATATTACAACAGCATTGTGTTAACATTTGCTTGTAATTCAAAAGTATTACAGAGGAAAGGTCATGGAACTAATTCAGGTTAGAGTCGATTCAGAGACAAAGAAAGCTGCCGCAACACTCTTTGATGCTCTTGGTATGGATCTTTCGACCGCGATACGTTCCTTTCTTAAAAAAGCAATCGCGGAAGGAGGCATGCCTTTCGAGTTGCGACTTGACGAAGATGCTCGTAAAGCCATGGCTGCCGTAGAAAAGATGAGAGAAACCTCTGAAGCTAACGGCAATAACGAGATGAGCCTCGACGAAATCAACGAAGAAATCGCCGCGTCACGTCGGCAACGGAAGACGCTCAAATAAACGTTTGTGCTTACTGCACCTTCATCGGTGCTTTTTTTATCCGCTTCATTCCAAACTCGACAAAAACCTCAGTTTGTTAAACTATTTCGGCTTTGTATTTCCAACTAAGAGTCATTGGGCTATACTAAACTCGACAAAAACATCAGTACTGAGAAAAATGTGGAGTTTGTATGTTTAATAGAAACCATTATCTACAACAGCTGATCGATAAGAAAGACAACCATCTCATCAAAGTCATCACCGGACTACGGCGAAGTGGAAAATCCTTCTTGCTTAACACCATTTTCTATCACCACCTAAAAGACGAGGCCAAGATCAACGAAGACCACATCATCAAATTTGCCTTCGACGACGAAAAAAGCGTCGCCCTTCTCGACAAGTACCTCCCAGACCAGCCGACCACGTTCCGCAAAGACGGGCAAGAAGTTGTCAATAACAGGAAGTTCCTCCTGTATATCGACGAAGTCACAGGTGGAGACGGAAAATACTATTTATTGCTCGACGAAATCCAGATACTAGACGGATTCGTCAGAGTGTTAAACGGCTTCCTCTACCACGACAATTTCGACATCTACGTTACAGGGAGCAACTCCCGCTTCCTTTCCAGCGAAGTCGATACCGAATTCGGGGGAAGGGGCGACCGAATCCATCTTCTGCCCCTTACGTTTCAAGAGTACTTATCAGGAACGGATTTAGAACGGCGCGACGCACTAGACGAATACATCCGTTATGGTGGTATTCCCCTTGTTCAACTGTCCAGAGGTGACGAAGGCAAAACCAGCCAAGCCATTTCCATCCTAAACGAGACATACATCAAAGACGTTAAACTCCGTCACCCTAACGTCAATGTCAATTCTTTGAACGATACGTTAGCCGTCGTTGCCTCGATGATATCCACTCCTCTAAACCCAAGTAAAATCGAACGCACCTTCAAAAGCGTATATGGGATTGATCTCGGCAATGACACAATCGCCAATTATATCGGTTGGTTCCAAGAGGCCTATCTATTAAACAAAACACTCCGTTATGACGTAAAAGGACGTCGTTATATCGGCACGCCGTACAAGATTTATTTCGAAGACATCGGTATCCGAAACGCCGCTTTGAGTTTCCGCGACATCGACGAGACCGACATCATCGAAAACATCGTATATAACGAGCTTCGGTTCCGCGGTTTCACCGTCGACGTCGGCGTCGTAACGATAAAAGAAAAAACAGACCGCTTAGACAAAAACGGGAAACCCATTTACGTTGATAAGGAGACCGAGGTCGATTTCGTCGCCAACAAGGGTGACAAAAAATACTATGTCCAGGTCGCCTTAGAAATCTCTAGCCAAAAGAAAAAGGATCAGGAATATGAATCCATCCGCCATATCCCCGATTCCTTCCGCAAAGTCATCGTCGTAAAAAACGAAGGAAAACCCTACCATACAAACGAAGGCTTCCTCCGCGTTAGCCTTTTGGATTTCCTGACAAACCCCGATGCCTTAGATTGGTAAAAGATCTAAGACTTGCACGGAAAACCAAGTAAGTAACTGGGCAATTCAATGCCTAAGCCCTGTGTTTCTTCTTTTTCTTTGAAACCAAATAGGCACCAAGGATTAGGCCAATGCCAACCGAACCAGAACCTAAAACAATCCATAAGGTTATGGTTAAAGGGCTGCTCTGCTGTTGTTTAATCGCGATAGGATTCGCCGCATAAGGCGTTTCTTTTGTCCCGCTACCACCATTATCGGTTCCGTTGTAATAAGAATCCGTATAGAGGTAAACAAGGTCATTTGTATGAGCCGAATTCCATCTGCCAACAATGTAACGCAGTTTCGTCAAGCAACTCACCGCATCACCGCTTGGATCGTCGGTGATATAGGATCCATTACGATAATCGGTTCCATTAACGAACTGGGCCGAAGTGGTCAAGGTCGCGAACGTCGCTTTGGCCGTGGTCGTACCAACGGTCGCGCAATTGAGGGTGTTATATTCCAAGGCCAAACGTTTAACATCCGTTTCGGAAACAACGTCACATGTCCTAAATTCATCCAAATAGGTCTTCAAAGCAGTCGCTTGTTCCAAGGTCGTATAGGTACCGTCGATGCATTTATAAATGAAGACATTATCCTGGCCAGAGGTATAGCAAGAGAACAATAACGAACCAGCTGTGCTGTTATAGCGGAGAAGATTATGGGAATTGGTACCCTGGGCAGTAATCGTAGCAACACCCTCGGCGGTGACGGAAATGCTCCATTCGCCATTGGCATCGCTATTAACCGCTCTGGTCTTTAAATGGTTATTGCTATTACTGGCGGCGTATAGATAACCGCTCCCCGTATAAAACGTCCATGCCCCGGACTTACCGCCCAAGGTAAGGACCTGGAAGTTCGTTCCGGCCGCCGTATATAGAACGCTAGCGCGGTTATTGTCGTTTTGCGTGGCGCTCAAGATACGCGTGTCACTCGTCAAGGTTGCGGCGTTTGCAATAATGTACTCCTGCCCCGCGACAAGATCCGAAACGTTATCGACGAGTTCATATGTGTAGTACCCGTTGTCCGCATTCGCTGCGCCGGCATTCGTCGTCGTGACATCGATCGTTCGCGAATAGATATGTCCGCCCGAAGAATAGGAGACCGTGAACCGATGCTCCCCAAGCGTTTTGTAATACGAGTAATAGCCTTTCGCGTTTTGCAAAGCGGGGCTTACCGTGCAACTAGAAGTCACGTCGCTTCCACCAAAAGTCGCGGTGAAATCCGGCATAAAGACCTGGCTTGCGTAGATGCACGTAAAGGACGTCTCGTCGAGTTCAAAGGGATTCGCGGAAACCGTAACGGCGCAGGAAGCGTTTTGGGCGGCCCCTCCTAGATACGAGTACGAAGCCGTAATGGTCGCACTCCCCGCGGACAATGCGGTGACCAAACCGGAGGAAGACACCTCCGCTACCGCATCCGCATTGCTTGACCACGTACTAGAATTCGTAACCACTGCGGTGGACCCGTCGTTATAGGTTGCGGTTAGTTTCAGTTGAACGGTTTCGTCCATATATAGACTCTGGCTAGTCGGCGATAAGGAGACGCTGCTCAGCGTTCTTGGGCCAGCAACCGTGATGGCGAAACAAGCGATGATCGAAGCCGTGGTATCGCTATAGGAAACCGTAACTGCGGTATGGCCCGTATTCAACGTCGTTCCGTTCGTCGGGGAGAAGGTGGAATCCGCGGTGACGTTTTTCGTCGACCCGTCATCGTAGACGGCGGTTACTTTTAGCCCCGCCAGATTCAAAGATTCGCCGGCATTATAGTCGCAATCCATGCTGGAATAATCGAGTGAAAGGGATTCTAGTTCTGGCGAAGGATCGCCGAAAATAATGCGGATTCGCGACAAATAGGAGGCTTTGTCCCCCGTCGTGCAGAAATAGAAGTGGGTATAACTGTTCCCCGTCGTATTGGTCCAGGTCGCCGATCCGCCATATGCCGGAACCTCGATATCGCCGGCCGAACTTCCGCCGGAAGCGGATGTGATCGCGCTCGTTCCAACCCTCAACGTATAGACAGAATTGTTCGTCGAGTTCGTACCAGAAGAGAAGAAGACGATTTTTGAAATTCCGTGAGAGAAGGCGGTGGAATTATATAAATAGCTATCCCCCGAGCTCTTGAGTTGGATACAGTCCGTTCTGAAGACGTACCCGATTCCGGAATAGTCGCCCGATGTCCACGTATAGTCATTGTAGGCATTCGTCGCCAAAGGGAAGTCGGAGATTTCAATGTCGATTAAGCCATCCTCGGGGGCGGTAACAGATAAAGATAGCGTAGCCGTGACGCTATTATTCGCCGCCGCGGTAGCGGTAATGATACAACTTCCGGCAGAAACCGCTTTGATTTTTCCTGTCGTCGCATTGACGGTCGCGACACTAGCGTCGCTCGTGCTCCAGGTGATTTTTCGATTATAGGCGTTCGCGGGAACGCAATAGGCTTCGGGATAGAACGTTTTGCCTTCTGCCATCGTGTAAGAAGAAACCGAAAGAGTAATGCCGGTTATTTCGGAAACGACTTGGACGTTCGTGGTCTTCGTAAACGAGATGCCGGAGATCGTTACGCTGGCGGTGATGCGCGTGATTCCCGTCGCGTTCACGGTAAACGTATTTCCCCCAGCCACGGAAATGACCGAGCTTTGGGAAGAGGTATAGGTAACGCCAGGCAAAGCGGTAAGCGGCATCGTACGAGCGGTCGGCAGGAACTCTTCGCCATACAAAACCGTTTGGTTGGCGTCCATTTCCAGGTTATAGAAAGAACCCGTGTTAAAGATATAGTTGGCGATGTCTGGGAAATCGATGAAAGGGTTCCGGTTACCTTGAAGAAGATAGGCAGCTTCGTTACGCTGCGATTCCAATGCGTCAACCGGATCTAGAGCATTCCATTCCAAAAGGAGATCGATGGTGCTCACATAATCGCTCCCGGGATTAATTAATGAGGTCCCGTCCACGATAACCTCAGTCAAATCAGCGGTATACGTCGCATACTCGGCATCGGCGCTCGTACATGCGGTCAAGGTCGTTTCAACGCCTTTCACGTCGATTTTGGTGGAATAAGTGACATATAGGTAAAAGAAGATTCGGGCCAGATCGCCTTTGCGGTTATCCCCTGGTTCGAACACGCTATCGCCATTCGAATTCACGCCGTCGAGGCACGATGAAGTAACCCCGTTCACGGTAATGGCTTTATGCGGTTGACTTTGGTCAACAACGCCTACGGAAGCCGCCCCGCGGGAAACGTTTACGGTCGATGCACTCGGTCTGATGTGATGAATGTCACAACCGGCATATTTTTCGGACTTATCGGGGCTTCCACGAGACCATGCCCCATTCGACAAGGCGGCTGGCCAGACATGCTCACGGTTCCAAATACCATTGTCCCATGCCCCAAGCATTGGTACCCCGGTCCAGAAATCGATAATGTAATCGGAATCCGTAGGATCGGCGTCCGTCGTCTGGAGATTGGTTTTTAGCGATTCATAGCTACGCCGCGACGTCGTGGTCTCCCACATGATGACGTGGAGATCGTCTGCCAAAGCGGCACCGCTTTTACCCGCTAATTTGCCAGCATCAATATACGGCTGATAATAGCTTGCCACAGGGGTGGATTCACTGGACGAGGAAGAAGAACTACTGGAGGACGAGGACGATTCTTCTGAAGACGAGGCAGAAGAACTAGAAGCACTTGTAGTATAGACAACAACGTCATCAATTTGCGTATCCCTATTGCTGCTGGTGCTGACACCGTTAGTGATAGTCACTTCGAACTTTACATAGAAGGTAGAGGAGCCGGCAATGTTCAAATCACCGCCGTACGTATCTGCAGACGATGAATTGGAATGGGATTCAAGGCTTGTCCAATTGGTACCATCCGTCGAACAAAAACTTGAAAGCTTTAAATCAGTGTTACCTTTGCCCTTATAACTAACCCCTTTAATGTAAGAAAAAGACGACGCATTAATTGGCCCGATTTTTGTGACGGGACGATTAGTCGTATTTTTTGCTATGCGCATCGTCACATTAGCTTTGCCACTAATTGGGGTTCCCGAAGTGACACTGTCTGCGTAAGTAAGCGAAATCGTAACGCCACCTTGAGAATACGTTTTTTCAGTGCTCGTATAGTCGTTTTGACCACTGGTCCTATGGGCAGTTGAATCCTCAAAATCGAATGTAAAGGAAGCTGTATTGTCATTCGAATAGGACGCGTTAGCCATAAAGGGAGATAGGCCGTCGGCAGATCCAACAGCCCCAAAAAGAAGCGCCATAAAGCAAAAGGCGGCCAAAAGCCATTTCAACATTCCCGAGGATTCTTTTTGTTTTGCCATGACGATTCCTCCCTAGATTCGTCGTGGCCACCCGTCTCTAGTACCTGGTTCCCTAATTAACGAACCCTAGATTAAGTGACACTGCTGAGGATGTGGAGCCTTGGATCTATGTATCCGCAAGGAGTTTGATTTATCAAATAATTTTTTGTCTCCTCACATTCCTTCGCAATAGCAAAGCGCTTACATTCCTTTGGCATATTTGCCTATGGTCACTTTCAAATAACTCGTTCAGTAACATTCCAATGTCACTCTTGATGATTTAATATATACACATGGTTCTCTATCACGGTTCGAAAGATCGGATTCCAAAACCGTTGTTTGGCGTTGGAAACCCCCGTAACGATTATGGGTTAGGTTTTTACTGCACCCAAAACCAAGAGTTGGCGTTTGAATGGGGTTGTAGTTCTGGAGGGAAAGGTTTTGTAAACCAATACAAGTTAGAGGAAGAAGGTCTTTCTTTCTTAAACTTATCCGACTATTCCATCCTGTATTGGATCACTGTCCTCCTCCAAAACCGCACCTTCTTCCTCAAAAACGAAATCGCAGAAGCGGGCAAAGATTTCCTTTTGTCCCACTTTAGCCTTGACCTGAAAGCCTATGACGTCATCCGCGGTTATCGGGCAGACGATTCCTATTTTGCCTTTGCGGAGGCCTTTCTCAATAATGCCATATCCGTGCAACGCCTAAGTCAAGCAATGCACCTAGGCGACCTAGGCGAACAAATCGTCATCATGAGCAAAAAGGGGTTTGCCCACCTCCATTTCGAAAATGCCATTCCGATCAAAACCGATCTCTATTACCACCTTCGTGTCCTTCGGGAAGGCTATGCGCGCCGCTGCTTCTTAAAGAATAAGCCAGGCGATCCAATCGAAGATCCTCTTTACCTAAGTGACGTCATGAAAGGAATCGATCCCAATGATCCCCGTTTGTTCTGAAGACTATTTCCTTGCCGCTCAAGAAAAACTATCCGCGATGATTGAGATGGCGGTTTACGTCATGCACAAGAAGGGCGAAGAATTCATAAACACCTTCCTCTCCTCCCCTATTTGTCACGCCTTTGAATCAGGCGACCCTTTTATTCTTTTTGGGAAATCCCCAAACGAACTACTGGGTATCTTATTCAATACCGCCCCGCCCGATTCCCCTCACTTCTACGACGCATCCCCCGAATACTGGGTTGGTTATGTCTTAGCCTACGTCCAATATGAAACAGACAAGCCCTATAAAGACTTGTTGGAAGCTTTCCCTTACGAGGACCTCCTCCGCGCTTATTTCCCTTACCACGAAATGGATTTAACCGCGATTCTGCAAGTCTTTCGTGAGAAATTACGCGACCGTTATGGCCTAAAAGCCATGCGAGAACGCTTGGGGATCAGTCAAGCCCAGCTCGCGGACCTAAGCGGCGTTCCCCTCCGCACCATCCGTTCCTACGAGCAAGGACAAAACGATATTCGCAAAGGAACATATGAAACATTACGTTCTTTAGCCGCGACCCTACATTGCGAGATCACGGACATCCTTCCCGCTTAGTTATTTGATTTCACCTCGCTCGACCTTACGGAAGAGTTCGAGCATATCTTGTTCATCGCGGCCTAAACCGAATTCCTCTTTCCAGATATCGATCGCGGTCTGAGGATCAAGTGAATGATAAGCGGGGTAAAAGGCACGCATTTTAGTCGCCGGGAACTTACGGTAGATCGCCTTCATCGGCAAACAATCGATATAGGCCCAATAACGATACACGTATCCGATCCAATGGAGTTCGTCTTCGTTCCATTTAGGTGCCTTTGACCCTTTAGGAAGAGTTGCTTCGAATTCTTCTAAAAAGGGCTCAATTTCCATGCCGAGGTTATAGCAAGCCAAAGAATCAAAGCACCAACAATATTCGGTATAGCAATAACGGCGGATGAAATCCGCGCTTCCTATAGGAAGGCGGCGAGACTCCACGAAAACAAGGGCCTGTTTACGGCATAGCCTCAATCCGCTTTCATCCATCTCACGCGATAATGGCATCGATGTATTTCCCTTCGTTTTGGTATTGGTTACGTGCGATACGCAGTTTCGCGATTCCCTGCTGCCGCTCTTCTGCCCTGCAGTTTCTCGCATCCTTCCGTTCCCCTGCCCCCAAATACAATCTAGCGGCAGGTTCAAGATAATCAATCGCCTTTTGAGTTCTGCAAATCACTTGGTAACCCAACTGATTCGCCGAAAGAGCATGAAAGCATTGTTCATCCGTTAAATTCCCGTTCGCGAAATCCATTAAGGTTTCGTACATCAAGTTATCCGCGATAGGAGCTCGGATATAATCGGCCTGTTCAACCTTCTCGTGAATAGCCCGAATCAATGGATGGTTTTCTTTTCCTTTTAGGTAACCCCTGTAATAACAAATGGCCAGCATCCATTCCCGGTCTACGTCAAACGAGATACCCTTAAGATCTGCGGTATCAAGATAAAAGCAATAAACGGAACCGCTTCGATATTCGCATACCCAATTGGTGGCTTGGTTTAACGTTTCGCCCATATAGAACCCAAGGCCAAAATCATTAACCATCCTACCATGTACCAAGTTAATGTCCCCGTTAATCCCATTACGCGAACCGTGATAAAGAAGAAGTCTTCCTTTCTTATCGTCTTCTAGAAAATGAGTTCGCATGAGATTGATGTCGAGTTTATTTGCATAGGCCAAGCGATGAAGAGCTTCCACCGCTTCCTCCGTCGGGAAGGCAATTCCGTTTTCATAATTCGCAAGAGTCACGAAAGACATTCCCAAGGCCTCCGCGAATTCGTGGAGAGAAAGGCCCATCGCATGGCGGAGATAGATGAAATCTTTGCGGAAATCGTAACCTATCATAATTGCATTTTAAAATTTTTTAAAATCCATTTCAATCCATCTCATGCCTCCCCGCATTGAGGACAACTCTCGCACCCGTTATCATATGGATAACACCCATGAACGCGAACATCGTCTATTTCCAATCCGGCGGCCCTACTGCCGTTATCAACGCTTCTTTCCTCGGCCTAATCGAAGCCTATAGGAAGTTAAACCTAAAAGGACATGTATATATTTCCCGTTATGGCGTGGACGGGCTTCTAAACGGCGAACTCGAAGAAGTCGATCCTGCGAACCCACCTAAACTCGAATACCGCCCAGGTTCCTATTTTGGTTCCTTACGCCTCAAGTTAGACCCAAACCCTCGTGGTCCCCAAGCCGAAGCTATTATCGCCACGATAAAGAAATACGGCATCGACTTCGTCTTCCCTAACGGTGGCAACGACTCCATGGATACAACATCCAAGATCGCGTCTTTCGTCAAAGAACATAACCTCTCCACCCGCGTCGTCGGTATCCCCAAGACCGTCGATAACGATCTTTATGGCTGCGACCATACGCCAGGATTTGGCACGGCGGCTAAATACGTCGCGAATGCCGTCCTAGCCGTTGCCATGGACGATCTCACCTACCAAAAAGGCAGGGTCAACATCATCGAAACCATGGGCAGGGATTCAGGATTCCTCGCCGCTTCCGCGCGCTTAGCCGCCCTAAAAGGCCTTGCCCCCGATTATATCTACGTCCCTGAAATCCCTTTTGAAATCCCTCTCTTTTTGCAAAAGTGCAAGAAAACCTATCAAGAAAAAGGCCGTTGCTTGGTTGTCGTATCCGAAGGGATCCGCGATAAAGAAGGCACCCTCATCGCGACCGCTTCTTCTAGGCAAGACGAATTCGGCCATAGCCAAGTCGGAGGCGTTTCTTCTTATCTAGCCTCTTTAATCGAAAAAGAAGGCATCAAGGCCAGAGGCATCGAATTGTCCGTCTTGAACCGGGCTTCTAGTTTCTTTCCTAGCCTTACCGATATCGAAGAAGCCAAAGCCTCAGCAGCCTATGCCTTAGAAGCCGCCCTAAGAGGCGAAACCGCGCGCATGGTCTGCATCAAACGAAAAGTTGGCCTCCCCTACCAAGTCGATTACGAAACGAGAGACATCAAAGAAATCGCGAACCAGGTCGTCTATTTGCCCCGTACCTATATCAATAAAGAAGGCGACAACATCCTTGATGCCTTTATCGATTACTGCGCACCCTTAATTAAAGGCAACGCGATGCCCTTGGATGATAACTGGCTTCTTTAAAGCCGGTAGTCCAAATAAATACCCGGGCGGATACACACGCTTTCTACGGTGACGAAATAATCCGAATTCCTTCTCCCTTTATAAGAGTTATAGCAAGCCCAGTCTTCACTTTGGTTTGACGGCGAACGCATCCACCAATTACCGTAATCGACATAATCAGATGCCTTCGCGGCCCACGCGCCCCTCGCCCTTGCATAATCAGAGACCATGGCAACGCGCGAACCCTCGCTATTGAGGTATGGGGTCCTGCCACATTCGTCATAAGAAAAGGCAAAGATCTTATCTTGCGTATTGGGGCAAGCATAAGTCGCATTACCCCCAGGAATTGAAGAAGCGCTGTTATCGACGGTCACCGTCGGAATGTATTGATCATTTAAAGCAAAAGCCGTGTTATAGAAAGAAACGGTCAGCTGATTTCGTAACGAAGAATACATGTAGTTATTCGGATAAACCGTCGAACCCGATATCGTGCGGTTATTCCTCGAAGAATAATAACAATCCGCCTTGTCTAAAAGCCCTCCCGTTACCAAGAGGTGACGGTTGTTATTAGAGGTCAGAATGCGCCAGGTAATCGGCTGGACCAAAAACCAATACGTCTCGCCCTTTTTAATCGCCGTCCCGTCGATAAAGTATTCGTAGGCACCATCCAGTGCCGATTCATAAGGCGTAGCGATGACTTTGGCGTAATACTCGCCTTTATATTGATACCAACCGTTTAAACAGATATCGTGGGAATCTAGAGTCGTTAAGCCCGCGATGGTCGCTTTGCTCGTAACGAGGTCCTGTGGATATAAACCATAGGTGAGGCCGTTAGTATGTTCAATCTGCGTTGGCGTGATGCCTAACTTCACCTTTTCTTCCGGCGTGTAATAGGTAGAACTTGTCCGCGAACTCGTCCCAGATGGTCTGCTGCTAGAAGAAGGAACCGTCCACGTCGGCGTGCTTGTGGAGCGGGATTGGCTAGACACCACAAAAGGACCCGAGACGACCGAAGAAGACGAGGAGACATGAAAGATATCGTAAGACGATCCGCCCCCACCGCAGCCAGATAACGCCAAGGCCAATAAAGGTAACGCAAATTTAACGTGGTTCATCGCCTTATGTTGGAAGAGGAAAACGCACCCGTCAATCAGGCTCGTGAACCACTTAACACTAAATAGGCGATTATTCCTAATCTAGATAGATTAAGATAGTAACGAAACGATATGTTTAATCATATCAACCACCCCCAAGAAAAAACCGAACCCTTTCGAATTCGGCTTCCTCGTTTCTATTATTCGATTCCGTTTGGATTTTTCTTTTGGAAGTTATAGGCATCCCTACAGGCATCGACGACATCGAACTTAGCCTTCCAGCCGAGTTCTTTGGCCGCTTTATCGCAATTGGCGTAATTCTCCGCGACATCCCCTGGCCTGACAGGATAGATGATATAGGGGATCTTGACCCCCGTAGCCTTTTCAAAGGCGTGGACCATCTCAAGAACCGATGTCCCCTTGCCCGTGCCAAGGTTATAAATCACGAGCCCTGGATTCTGGGCAAGCTTCTTAAGCGTCGCGACATGCCCTTCCGCCAAGTCGAGGACATGGATGTAATCGCGGATACCCGTGCCGTCCGGCGTCGGATACGTATTGCCCCAAACGCGGAGATGATCGCGCTTACCAATGGCCACCTGGGTGATATAGGGCATGAGGTTATTGGGGATGCCATTGGGATCTTCGCCTAATAGGCCAGACGGATGGCCGCCGATCGGGTTGAAATAACGAAGCAAGGCCACGTTAAGTTCGGGCCAACTTTTCTGGACGTCCATCAGGATGTGTTCGATCATGACCTTCGTCTCGCCATAGGGGTTCGTCGCATGGCCTACGGGGTCGGTTTCCACCAAAGGAACATGCTCGGGCACGCCGTAAACGGTCGCGGAAGAAGAGAAAACGATATTATGGCAATCAAATTTCCGCATCGCGTCGAGCAGGTTCATCGTCGAGAGGAGGTTATTATGGTAATACATCAGCGGCTTTTCGACCGATTCGCCGACGGCTTTTAAGCCCGCGAAATGGATGACCGCCTCGGGGCGTTCTTTTTCCATGACGTCGGTAATCGCATCCAAGTTGCAAAGGTCGATCTTGTAGAAGCGCGGACGGACGTTGGTGATGCCTTCGATACGGTCCAAAACGGCCAATTTGGAATTGGAAAGGTTATCGACGATGACGGCTTCATGGCCGGCTTCGATGAGTTTGACCACGGTTTCGCTTCCGATGAAACCAAGGCCTCCGGTAACTAAAGTTTTCATTCGTTGTTCCTTTGTTATTAACGTTTCTTGAGTTCTTCGAGCATGACCTTACTTACGGCACTAGGATTGACCTTACCCTTCGCGGCCTTCATGACCTGGCCCACAAGGAAACCAAGGGCCCTATCTTTGCCCGCCTTGAAGTCAGCGATCGACTGCGGGTTGGCCGCGAGGACATCGTTCACGAAGGCCAAAACAAGACCATCGTCGTTGGATTGCTTTTCGATGTGCAAGGCCTCTAAGGCGCCTTTTGGATTTACGTCCTGATTCTCTAAAAGATAATTCAACGCCTGCATGACTTGTTTATGGGTAAAGCCGTCTTCTTGTAGTCCCGCGAGTTCGTTTAAATAAGCGGGTTTTAACGGGAATTCCTCGATAGAAATGCCATTTTTATTGAGATATGCATTCACGTCGGAGATGAGGAAGTTAGCCACCGTCTTCGCAAATTTGCCTCCAATGGAAGCCTCTTCGAAGTATTTGGCCATAGCTAGGCTAGAGAGAAGGATATCCGCATCGACCTCACTTAAGCCAAGAGCCACATAACGTGCCTTCTTGGAGTCGTAGAGTTCGGGGCAAGTATCGATCGCGTTCTGAACGAATTCGGGGGAGAGGCGGATGGGCGTGATGTTCGGTTCGGGGAAATACTTGTAGTCGACCGCATCGGTCTTCACGCGCATGAGGACGGTCTTGCCACTGGCCTCGTCATAACGCCTTGTCTCTTGCTGGACTTTGCCTCCCGATAAGAGAATCGCACTTTGGCGAAGAATCTCGTAGTCGAGCGCGCTTTCGATGTTTTTGGTGGAGTTGAGGTTCTTGATTTCGACCTTGGTGCCGAATTTCTTCGTGCCATAGGGGCGGAGGGAGACGTTCACGTCGCAGCGTAAGCTCCCCTCCTCCATTTTGCCATCGGACGTACCCGAGAAGAGGACGATGTTACGGATGGCTTCCACGTAACGCATAGCCTCGGTGCCATTACGCATTTCGGGGTGCGAGACGATTTCGATAAGCGGCACGCCAGCACGGTTATAGTCTAGAAGCGAATAGGAAGCGAAATGGAGCTGCTTGCACGTATCTTCTTCCATGTGGATGCGTTCGATGCCGATGCGCTTGAGTTCGCCATCGCGGCCCTTGATTTCCAAATACCCTTCCCGTCCGATCGGATGGAACTGCTGGGTGATTTGGAAGCCCTTGGGAAGGTCGGCGTAGAAATAGTTCTTGCGGTCAAACCGAACGAGAGGGTCGATCGTCATATGCAAGGCGTTCGCGACGCGGATGGCGTTGATGACCGCGGCTTTATTGACGCGGGGCATCGTGCCAGGATAGGCCATGTCGAAACAGGTGACTTCCGTATTGGGGAAGCGGGTGAAACTATTGGGCGAGGAGGAGAACATCTTCGACCTCGTCTTCATCTCGACGTGGATTTCTAGACCAATAACAGCTTCGAAGTTCATCTTATTTATCCTCCTTTCCATAATAGGAGCCCTCTAGGCCCGTCGAATCACTGACAAGGCGGCAGGCTTGGAAGAGCTCTTCTTCTTCAAAAGCGCGTCCCATGAGGTTCACGCCAAAAGGCATGCCCTCTTCGTAACCTAGAGGCAACGTCACCGAAGGGAGGCCCGCGAAATTGCCGAGGGCGAGGTGATTATCCGCGATGAGATATTCATCGCTTAGTTTATCGCTAGATTGCCCAAGTTTCGGGGCGATAGACGGGGCTGCGGGAACGAGGATAAAGTCCACGTCTTTTAGAATTTCATTCGTTTTTGCAACGATTTTGGCGCGATTACGCTGAGCGCGGAGGAACAAAACGTCCTGATTTTCCGCCATAAGGCAGAAGCTACCGATCACGAAGCGGCGCTTGATAAGTTCGCTGAAACCCTTGGTCCTGGCGTTGAACATGACCTCTTGGTACGTCTTGCCTTCGTAATAGGGGCCGAACTTGATACCGTCGAGATTCGCGTCGTTGCTGGTCGCCTCGGCGCAGGAGATGACGATATAGGTCGCATAGATCGATTCGAGGGCTTCTTTGCCAAAGGGAACATAAGTAACCTTGCACCCCTGCTCCTCCAACTTCTGGCAAAGGGCCCTAAAGGAAGAAAGGATCGTCTCGTCATGAATCGAGTCGACAATATCGGAGAGGACAGCAAAGGTCGGTTTCTTCTCTTCGCTAAGTTTTTCTAAGCAATGGGGAACGGGTTTTTCGGAAGAAGTCGAATCCATCTCGTCGCGGCCCGAAAGGACATCGCATAGTAACGCGGCATCGGAGACATAACGGGTAAAGAAGCCAACATGGTCAAGGCTAGGTGCGAAGGGGAATAGACCATAACGGGAAATCCTGCCCCAGGTCGGTTTGACGCCGATGACGCCGCCATAGGAAGCG
The DNA here is from genome assembly GCA_017445245.1 of Bacilli bacterium. Classification (GTDB taxonomy): domain Bacteria; phylum Bacillota_I; class Bacilli_A; order RFN20; family CAG-826; genus Alloenteromonas. The sequence goes on from JAFSUM010000010.1 coordinate 65,340, forward strand.
GGCTTGCGGACCGAGTCGCCGGTGTCGCTACCTAAGGCAAAAGGTACGATGCCCGCGGCCACCGCAGCAGCCGAGCCGCAGCTAGAACCACCCATCATGCGTTCGTGTTTGGGATCATAGGGGTTATAGGTAATACCTAAGTGACCCGTCGTTCCAGTTCCGCCCATCGCGAGTTCGTCGAGGGTGGTCTTGCCGATGAGGACAGCTTTCTTTTGTTTTAACACATCAATGACATGGGCATCAAAGAGAGGCTTATAGCCATTAAGGACATTGGAGGAAGCCGTCGTCGGAAGACCCTTCGTGGAGAAGTTATCTTTGGCGAGATACGGAATACCCCAAAGAAGGTTATCTTCTTCGGGTTCTCCTAGACTAGAAGCAAAGGCGATCGCCTCGTCATCGAGGATCATTTCGAAGGCGTTGTCCTTGCTCTCGTGAGCCCGCTTCAAGGCTTCTTTTGTAAGTTCGAGTGGGGTAACTTTCTTCGCCACTAACGCCGCGTGGATGTCGGCGATGCTTAAATCGAGGTAATTCATCTTAGCCCACCACCTTCGGAAGTTTGATTTGATGGTCTTGGACCGAACCGGCATTGGAAAGGGCGAGGTCGCGGTCAAGAGGGACGCTAGGTTCGTCTTCGCGCAAATACGTAGTCGTGCAGTCGAAAGGGAAAGTCATCGGCTCGAAGTTCTCGAGGCCTTCGATGCGGCCGATGGTTTCCATCTGTTTGGTGAGGACGTCGAATTCCTGGAGCAATGTCGCGTATTCTTCCTCTGACATATCGAAGAGGAGGCGATGCGCGGCGTCATGGAGGACGTCGAGGTTGATTTCTTTCATGAGAGGTGTCTCCGTTCGGGGATAGTATACGCCCTTCCTTCCCCTTAAAGGGAAGAAGATAACAATTGCCCCAATTTTCTATAAGTTGCCGAAAAAACACCTATAGAAAGAGTGTGAGGGGCTACTTCTCTTTTTATTCTTCGCCGATGGACTTGCTGGAGCAGGCTATCGCCGCCGCGAAAGAGCTCATGAAGGCGCGGTATGTTTTGCATATTCAGCGCGGAACAGAAAACAAGACCATCTATCTAAAGTTTTATAAACGCGCTTTCTACCACTTGTTTGGATTCCACAAGATTAAAGAAATCGATACCTTGTTTGCCAAAAAGAGAAAGAGTATCGCTTTTAGGGCAATCTCCAGTAACAACAAACTCTTAGAGGCAATTACTCGTTCTTCGTCATTCAAACAAATAGAAAGCAGATTGGTCTGCCTTTGCTTGTTTGAAAAGGTAATGGGCATGGAAAATGTGGAACTGTTTAAAAAGTTAGGAACCATTGGGACCATCCCCACTTTAATCGCCTTCGATTATTTATTGAGCGTCACGTATGGCAACAATCGACTATTCTATTTCTTTGTTAAAGAAAACGAATCGGAATGTGCCCCGATTTCGTTATTTATCGATAATCGATTGTCATACGAAATCAAACATCAGAGGTGGGATGTCATCAGAATAAGAAAAGAAAGCGCTCCAAACTTCTTTAGGGGTGAGGGGGGCCTCCAAACTTCTTTAGGGGACTTTTCCCACATGCCCAAACTTCCTTAGGGGAGCCCTTTCTCGCGCGGGTCTTTCGAAGGGAAAGAGCCGCAAATGGATAGGAAGGAA
>JAFSUM010000011.1 GCA_017445245.1 Bacilli bacterium
AAATTCACATTTTGTATAAATCTAGTAGAAATGGGAATTCCGGAGTATGATGTCCTCGGAGGATACGATGCCATGATGATCCAAAGACATATCCTGCCGATTCTGGAGCAAACCGTCGATGAATATTCGGTTACCTTGGTCACGGGGGCGAGGCAGGTCGGGAAGACGACCCTCGTCAGCCTTTTCCGCCAGCGCGGCTATTCCTACGTGACGTTCGACGACACGGACCTGTTGGAAGAGGCGAAGAGCAAGCCCAAGAAGTTCGTGGAGGAGCACCCAGCCCCTATCATCATCGACGAGGCCCAGCGGGCGGTCGAGATCTTCCCCGAGATCGAGGCGGCCGTCAACAAGGCTAAGCTGGAGAAGGGGTCGGCGGCCTCCAACGGCATGTACATCCTGACGGGCTCGCAGAAATTCGTCCTGATGCAGGGCGTCAGCGAATCCATGTCGGGTAGGGTCGGGATTGTCGAGATGCCGCCCCTCAGCCAAGCGGAAATCAGAGGGTGGGGGTCCTCGGCGCTTTCGGTGGACAACGAGGCAATGTCCGCGAAGTCCGACTCCCGCTCGCTCTCCGACAACGACCTTTACCTTTCCATAGTGCGGGGCTTCTACCCGGCGAGGTGGGAGATCGAGGGGAAGCCGATAAGGAATTACTTCGCCAACTATCTGAAAACCTATTTGGAAAGGGACGTCTCAAAGCTCGTCAACGTCCGCGACCTGAGCAAGTTCGAGAACCTGCTGCGCGTCCTCGCCTCGCTTACGGGGGAGGAGTTCGTCGCGGACAACGTCGCCAAAACCGTCGGCGTCGACAAGAACACCGTCTCGTCGTGGACGGGGATCCTTCAGGCCAGCGGGATCGTCACGCTCCTGCCCCCTTATTACGAGGAGTCGATGAACAAGCGGATCGTGAAGCGGAAGAAGATCTATTTCAACGACACCGGGTTCGCGTGCTACCTCATCGGGATCGACACGCCCAAGACGCTGCGCCTGTCCGCCTTCCGCGGGAGGCTGGTCGAGACGTATATCCATAACGAGATTCGGAAGAGCTACGTCAACTTCGGGCTCGACGACCGGAACATGTTCTACTACCGCGACAACAACCAGAACGAGATCGACCTGATATTGCTTCGCGATGGAGCGCTGGAGCGCATCGAGTGCAAGTCGGGCAAGTCATACACCTCAAAGGACATCAAGGGGTTTGCCCAGGTGTCGCAGACCTCGTTCGAGCTCGGCGGCTCGTGCATCATCTGCCTCTGCGAGGAACCTTACCGCATCGCCCCGAACACCTTCGCCTTCCCCGTCCGCTGCATATAGTCTCCCGCCATAAAATGCCCAGACAAAAGGCGAAAAGGGAATGGCGTTGGAGTGTGAAAGCTTGTGCGTACCACGGTCGGGAAGCAGATTGATTCCGTTGACTATCGGAAAACGCCCATCCCATCGGCGTTAGTAAACCAACTATCTGTATCACGATTTTACCATGGGACTCTAACATAGTTAGGGGATTCTATATAATCCGGTTAATAAATCGAATTCTTTCGATTAAATCTAGAGAAATAAAGTGCGCATGGAACGGCCCGCATCGTGCTCCACCAAACGAAATTGTCTCGACGCCGTCGAGACTTTTTTCATAGATACGTTTATTCACCGCACGATTACCGTACGAATTTTGCGTATTTTTTAGTAGAGCACTATCTCAAAATTGCCATCAAACTGCGACGAGAGGCTTTTGGAGGCATATCTGAACGGTTATGCGTATCCATAAATGATTTCCCCTTTTGACGCCGACGACGCCTTCGCGGATGATTCGGCCATGGGATACCAACACTACACCACCGACTTCAAACTCGCCTGCCTCAAACGCTACTTCACCCCTCCGATGAAGCCCGTGAGGGATCTCGCGGCCGAATTGCCCGTCAGCAGGGTGAGGGTCTTCAGGATTGTTTTCAAATCGTGCATTTCTTGTGGCCTCCATTCTAGTTTTCGCATGGTCTGGAAGTCCAGTTTTTCGTTTGCATCCCCAATTGGTTATTTTTATCTAATCCCTAACATCTGGCCAGGATCAAGGCGCTGAGGGAGAGGGCGGCTCGCTCGAGGCCTCGCCCGGATCGCTGCTGGACAGGGCCCTGAGGTACATGAACGGGCTAGGCGACGAGCTCTACGCCCCTCCCGACGGAAGGGTCCCGATGGACAACAACCTGGCCGAACGCGTGGTCAAGCCGTTCGTCATAGACAGGAAGAGCTTCCTCTTCTCCAAGTCCGGGACGGGCGCCGAGGCGTCCGCGACGATGATGACCGTCATCCGGACGGCTTTGAGGAACGGGCTCATTCCCGAACGCTGCCTCGCGTGGCTTTTCGAGAACTCGCGGAAGCTTCCGACGGAACGCCTCATGCCTTGGCCCGACGACGTGCCGGATTCCTGCAGGGCGCTTGCCAAATAGCCTTTCTGTACGGCTTTTCGAACGCCTTGTGCGAAATGCCGAACAAAAACATCCGATGCTTTCTATATAGGGAAATCATTTATCGATACCAATGATGCTGTTGATTTTTTCGAAAGACAATGTTTCGATTTTTGGATCGCCGCCATACATTCCCTTGAGATATCTACCAACGATATCGGTTTTCGGTTGGATTTGGGTCCCATAGGTATCTAGCGATAGAACCTCACATTGCTCGCCTTTCCAGTCGATGACGTAGCAATACTTGCGAAGAGAGTAATTCAAAAGCGAAAGGCTGTTGGTGGTGAAAATCAATTGGCCTTTGATTTCTTTTGTTAGGGCGAGTAGGGCGGTTTTCAAAACTTCGCCGTTGATGCTTGTATCCACTTCGTCGAAAAACAACGTCATCTTGTCTCTTCCTGCAGCGATGAGGTAAGTGAAAAGAGCGACAAGCTTGCGGACTCCGGTCGATTCTAGTTCATAGGGAACCAGCGTTCTTCTTTCTCCGCGTTTTTCCTTAAAGAAGAGCTTATATCTGTAGCTTCCCTCTTCTTGGCCTGGGAAAACTTCGTATGTGGCTCCTTCGATGTGGCTAGATAGCGCGGAGAAAAACTCGGACATGATCTTTTCGCTTCGTTCTTTCCGTTTTTCGTCGCCGGGGCGATATTCGCCGGAAGCGAGGTTATTCAAAAGACGTGTGGTATTTGTGTATGAAACATGTCGAAACGACCTTAGTTGGGTGTCTGTGCCCCAATCATAGACAAGGCTGCTCAAAAAATGCAGAAATTGTCTTAAAGGTTTCGAAAGCACATATCGTGGGGCTCTTTCCTGCAAAGATTCCATCGAAAACAAAAGGCATGAGAGATAAGAATATTCCCCAAAGAAAAGCTGCGCGTGGCGGTTTACG
>JAFSUM010000012.1 GCA_017445245.1 Bacilli bacterium
CAGGCGTTTTCGGCTCGCCTTCATCCGCGTCGGGCAGCGACATTCCCAGGGCTATGTCCGCTTGGGTAAAGCGAAAAGCCGCGATAAGTCCGATAACTCGGGTTCCGCGGCTTCAAACGGACTTAACTATTGGAATCGGCGTCGAATTCATCTTCGGCATCGTCCTCATCGCCGCTCCCCTGCCCTTTGATCACGTATGCGTCATCTGGGCAACCTGGTCCATCATCCGCGAGTCCTATGAAATCAAAGAAATCGTTACCGATTTCAAGACGGTTACCCCGCGCGTTCTAAGCGGCGTCGAATCCATCATCGTCATCGTCTTCTCCGTCTTGCTCATCCTCAACCCGATGGAACATCACGCCGCCATCCACATGGGCCTATTGGTCGCCGAGTTGATTCTTAGTCCTCTCGTCGTCCTTATCGACGAATTCCTTCTTTCCCGAAAAGTCAAGCGAAAAACGCCTACCGATAAAGCGGAATAAGACGAAAGAAAATCCCGATCACGTCGGGATTTTTCATAGCATTTATTCTTCTAGGAATCGTTTTGCTTCCCATAAGGCGTCTTCCGCCTGAGGGAAATAGCCAAACTTATCCAGGAAGGCATGATGGATGCCCTTATAACGGATGCAGCGGCAATCCCCACCTTCCTTGTTCACCTTGGAGGCAAAGTATTCCGCTTGGATACGAAGCCCGTCATATTCAGCGGTGAAAAGAAGCATCTTCGGGAAAGAGAAGGCATGAAGATAAAGCGGGGAGACGCGCGGATCGGAACGCGATTCGCCGTTTCGAAGATAAAACGAAGCGAGAAGTTTGCCCAAAGGACTGATGTTCGCATCGCTTCTACCTAGGATTAGCCGTGGCAAGATAAAGGGCTTATAGGCATCTTGCATCTCGTAGTCGGATTCTTTCCATTCGAAGGGCAAGCTTTCGAGGTTCATCGCCACGGCGGGATAGAAAAGAATCAGTCCACCTAGCGAAGAAGGTTCGAAAGACGGGCAGGCGGCGAGAACCAAGTTGGCACCCGCGGAATCACCCGCGAGATAAATGGCCTCTCCATCGATACCAAGCGAACCAGCGTTTTGTTTTAAGTAACGCACCGCTTCAACCACTTCGTTTAACGCGCAGGGAAATGGATGTTCAGGGGCCAGAGAATAATCGAGATTAAAGACGGCGCATCCCGCGATTTCGGTGAGGTACTTCATCGGGTTCTCTTCGCTATAAACGGATCCGGTGATATAGGATCCGCCATGCACGTAGAGAACGGCTTTACGCTTGCTCGCCCCAAAGGGTTTGCGAGGTACGTATTGCCATAGGTCAAACCCGAGGCCATCGTGTTCCAAGTGATAGACCTTGGTGATGATTTCGACGGTGTTCAGGTTGATGTTCGGGAAGCCTTCCTTGCGGAGGTTCTCCAAACTAAGTGGCGTCGCCTTACGCTCCTCAAGTGTCTTCTTCGCGAGGTCGAACTCGCGCGGATCAAGGACGCCTGGCGTCGCGACATCGGGAATCGGTTTGACGGTGATTTTATTGCCAAAAACTTCGATTTCGCCGCAATTCGCGAATCCTTTTAGCAAAGAATCATCGTAAAAAGCTCTCATTTGCCGAGGATTTCCTTCATGATGGCTTCTTCTTCGACGCAGCCTTCGGAGATTTCCTTACCAAAGTAGAAAGCGGCATATAGGCCAGGTCCGACATTGATGCCAATGGAGGGCCCGCATTCGACGAGGATGGTCTCCTTGGGGGCGATTTCCTTCTCGATGCGTTCCTTTAGTAACGTCGCAGGCTTCAAGCGGTCCGTATGGGCGATGAAGATGATCTGGTCTTTGGGATTAACGATGGTGCGCTTGACGTATTCGACCGAAGCGTCGATAGCTTTCTTAAGCCCAATCGCCTTGGCAAAGACTTTGGTCTTGCCTTCGCGGTCGAAATCGCCGATCGGCTTCACGCCGACGAGCGTTCCCATGAAAGCGGCCCCCTTGGCGACCCTGCCCTTTCTGGCAAGGAAGAAGAGGTCATCCATCGGTCCGGCTTCGTGGAGGGTGTTCTTGATAGATTCGATGTATTTCGCCGTTTCCTCGATGGAGGCACCTTGATCGCGCTTTTCGGCCGCTTTGAAGCAAAGAAGCGCGATGGCGAGCGAATAACGCTGCGTATCGATGACGATGAATTTGCGCTTGGGAAATTCCGCTTCGAGTTCCTTTTTGGCCATCAACGCGAAATCGTAGGTTCCCGATAGCGCGCTGGACAAAGCGAGGAACATCGCGTCGCGCCCTTCTTCAAAGTAGGGACGAACCGCCTGTTTGAGTTCTTCGGGGCTCGCGGGGGAAGTCGCGAATTCCAGTTTCTTGTCACTAGAGAGTTGCTTATAGAAATCTTGCGAGTCTTTGTAAAGAATCCAGTCGTTATCCGAGAGGCAATCCTTTCCCTCGGGCGTATGAATATGTCCTGGTACGACGGTGTCGATACCAAAGCGTACTTGGAGGGAAGAAGAAATCTCCGCGGTGGTGTCGGTGAGGATGGCGAATTGTTTCATGAGTCGAATAGTCCTTATGCGCCTAAACGTGGCGCATGCATTAGCATAGCACAACGCGCGCCCGATTTCTCTTAAAATCCGTTCTTGTTTAGGGCATAATATGCTCCGTCTTTATGGAAACGGCTTATCTCGTCTTATTCATCGTAACCCTCAGCATCCTCATCCTCGTCGAAGTCGTCGGGCGCATCGTCTCCGGGGCGATCGTCGGCAAGATGCTCTATTTCAAATACCTGGTCCGCAAAAACCCCGAGGACTGGGGTCACCGCTGTTCCGATCCCGATGATTACGAGCAGCATCTCATGTGGGACGAAGGCTTAGAATGGGCGAGCCAAAACGAAGGAGCCCGCAAAGAAATCGATATCGTTTCCGATGGGTATAAGCTCCATGGCGAGTATTTCGATTTCGGTTCCAAAAAAGCGGTCATCATCGTCCCCGGCAGAACCGAGAGCCTTTGCTATTCCTATTATTACGCCCCCGGCTATCAGAAAGCAGGCGTGAACGTCTTGCTCATCGATAAACGCGGACATGGCCTCTCCGAAGGCAAATACGAAGATAACGGCGAACACTCTCACGTCGACCTCATCGCTTGGGCGAAATATCTTCACGACAAACTCGGCATCGAAGACATTACTTTCCACGGCATCTGCATCGGCTGCTCCCTATGCTGCTTTGCTCTCGCTTCGCCGGATTGCCCAACCTACGTGAAGCGTTTTGTCGCGGATGGCATGTACGAGACCTTCTGTCTCACCTTCAAAAACCACATGAAGAAAGAAAAGCGCCCCGTCTTCCCCTATTGTTATACGGCGATGCTATGGGGCAAGAAATACGCGAAAGCCGACTTTATCCATAACGGTCCGAAGAAGCAAATCGCTAAAGTTACTGTTCCGACCCTCTTCCTCTATACCGATCTTGATGCCTTCTCGACCCCCGACCAAGCCAAACGCCTCTACGAGGCCTGCCCCTCAAAAGACAAGAAGCTCCATTTCTTCCACAAAGGAAGACATAGCCATATCCGTTTCCACAACAAAGACGTATACGACCAGATGGTCAAAGACTGGGTCAATCTTCACTGAAGGAAACGACCCACGGTTTAAAATCCTAGCCACATCCAGAGGACGTGGTTTTCATGCGCCTACAAATATTTAACAAACCTTTCAATTATGTTGTTTGTTAAACTGGCAAGCCCACCGAAATAAGCGAAAAGCGTGGCTTTGCGCCACGCCAATTAATTCGAAGGTTTAAAGGATTATTCTCCGTCTTTCGGAGCTTCGATTTGTTCGGGCTCTGTGGGTTTTTCGGTGCCAACGGTGTTGCGATAAACAAGGCCGACAATGCCAGCTGCGGCAAGAGTCGCGCAGCCGCTAAGAGCGCCGAAGACGATGCAGAAGATCGCGTCCTTTTTCGACTCAGGTCCCATGCCGGAGATCGATTCTTCGCGAGTGAAGGACAAGACACTGGCAACGATCGCAAAGGAGCACTGGAAGATATAACCAACGCCCTCCCCGGTGAGTTTGCCGACGAGCGATTGCTCCGCGCCGATGCAACGGCAGAAGGAAACGATGGCCATGGTGCCGAAGATGATGGCTAGGATGAGGGAGAAGATCTTCGAGAGGAGGAAGAGAATGTGAATTGCTTTTTTCATACGCTGAAACTATATACCCATTTTTCTGGTTGTGGGCAATTTCTGACAATCTTATCCAAGAAGGCTTTTCGCTTCTTCGTAGGAATGACCTTTTTCGGAAAGGAGAAGGAATGCCTTCCGGATATCCGGCTTGGCGGCGTTTACGTGACGGTATAGCGCCAAGGCATACTCCTGCTGCTTGGAATGCTTGGCATCGCCGTTAGGATAAGCAACGGCTTCGTATCGACTCAGAAGTGTCTCATAGGTAATCCCTTTTTGTGGAGTTTCTCAGTCAGTTCGTCGATCTCCGCCAAAGTCAGGGGATGGGTCGTCTTTTCGTCCATGGCTTTGATTATACTCATCCCGAAGAAAAGGGCATCTCATGTGGTAAAAGGCCCGGCCATTTTCCTTTTTGTTTGCTTAGGCGGATAAGGCAAAACGAACGCTTTCCCATATAGTGATGGAAATCTAGAAAATGCAATCATCGGGCGAGAAAGCAAATGAATACTGATAAAAGAAAAAGGCCGTTTTCCGAACATAAACGGCCTAAATAGCGGATTCCTGTACGGTTTTAGTGGCTGAGGAGATTGACGGATTTCGCCTTCGTTTCCACTTCGAGTTCTTTGATATATTCGTGGACACGGGCATCATCGCCAGAGAAGACGGCTTGGAAAACGACCTCGATCATCCTTTCGCCTTCCCCTTCTACCATGCTCGTCGAGACGCCATGGATAGAGCAATCGAAGCGTTTGGAGACCTCAAGGATCTTGACCATGACAGGTTCATGGACGCCGGCAGTCAGGATAATGGTCGGCGTCTTTCGCACCACGCTGACCTCGACTTTCTTAAAGACGGTCATGACGACAACGATCAAGAGCGTTCCCACAATCGCAAGAATGAAGTTAAAGGAGCCGCAAGCCAAACCGATGGCCATGGAAGCCCAAATGGTACCCGCCGTGGTTAAGCCTTTGATGCCGTTGCTACGATGGATGATCGCGCCTGCGCCGAGGAAACCGACGCCGGTGATAATTTGGGCAGCAAGGCGGGCCACGTCACGGTTGCCCGAATAAACGCCAGGGAACCCATAGATGGAAATGATCATGAGAATCGTCGAGCTCACGCCGACGAGAAGGTGTGTACGAAGACCTGCGCTGCGCCCACGCATCTCGCGCTCGATGCCAATTAGGCCGACGAGAACGGTGCAAACAACCAAGGCTATCAAGCAAAGGATGAAATTGCCAATCGGCCATCCATCGATGTTCCAGTTGTTTAAATATTCAGCGAGTTTTTGGTCAATCGTTACCATGGGGATTTCCTATCGATTATACGATACGCCAAAACATAACCGCTTAAAAGCGTCGGCGAAAAATCTACCCCGATAAGGCCGGCGCACATGCTTCGGCCTTTACCCGTTTTCTTCCAGCTCGTCTTTAACGTCGATTCGCCGTTCTCGTTGACGCGTTCCTCAGCTCCGACAACTACGCGAGCGGTCGTCTTTACAGAACGCCCGAAATTTGCGAACGTCTGCCCGGTGTTCTTTCCAAATGTCTTCCACTTCTGTTTGGCGCTCATAAGGTTACCTTCTTGCGGATATACGATAGTCCGCCTTTCCTGTTTGTTTCTAGGTCTTAACGATTCCCAAACAACAATGCGGTCAGAACCAATATCTGCTTCTTGGAGAGCGAGTCGGTCATCTCATATTTCTCCGATAAATCATACAGGGTGATGTAATTGCCACTGATGGAGGCATAGAAACCGCCAAACACTTTATTGATATTGCTGCCGCTTACCTCGAAAAGGTATCCGCCAAAGGCATCCTTGATTTGATTCCCCCGTATTTCGTAACGGACCCCACAGCCGTCCTGCATCACGAAGTTATCCTCGATCCGGTAATAGGTATTGCTACGCATGTCGATAATCCGAGGCCCTTCAATTCGTAAGACAGGCCCATAGCCGACCTGTTTGATATAGACGGTCGAAAACGAAGGACGGGAAGAGGAAACATAGGGTCTTTCGGAGCGTGAGGTATATGTACGTTTCGCCTCTTCTTTTGGCCGCTCCGGTTCCGGCTTAGGAACAGCCGCTGCCTCTTTCTCCTCGCGAACGGTTTTCTCTTCTATTTCCACTTCTTTATTTTCAATTGGGCTGGGTGTTGCAGAGTTTTTCCGTTTCTTTTGTTTCGATAGATAAATAGAAAGGGCCCACGCAAGGAAAGCCATTAACGAAAGGATTCCGAAAATCAGCAAAACCAATCCATAAATTGGCATATCCTTGCCGTGCCGGTTGTTATAAACGATCGAATACGAACCATAGGCGGTACCAACGATACCGAAGACAGCCAAGCCCCAATATAGGTAGTACTTTCTCACAGCGCCCCCCTCCTTCCGAAACCGCGAATAGTTATTCCTTTTCTAAATCATACCTTATCTCCAGTGTTTTCCATTAACGCCCTTTTTTAGCGAATATTCAAAATGAACAAATGGAAGCGATTAAAAGAGCCTTCTTAATGAGGCTCTTTTTGGCAAGAAGCCGCTCTTCCCAAAGGGCTAGCCAAGCACTAGGCATTCTTGTGATTTGCGCGTTCAATCGCATGTTTACGATTTGGGAGTCACACTTAATCAAAGAGGGGTCATCCTCATTTGAACATTGTTGGCCAAAGAAGATGTTTTTGATACAGCCTCCTTCCTCTTGGATATAGCAACCCCCACATTTCATCGAGGTTTTTAGTAATAAGTCTTCGGAAAATGAGCCTTGCCGAATTGCCACAGGTATTGGTCGAGCTGCTTCAGGTCGAACTGTTCCAGGTGATAAAAGCTACGGAATTTGATCAGCACCGCTTTGAACTTGGGGTAGTTCTTCAAATCGGCGTCCTCGAAGGAGGCGAAGCCGTCCACCCGTCGGAAATAGACGAGCACCTTATGGACGTAGGAATCGTAGATCGGGAACTCCATGGGAAAATGGTGCGAGCAGTATTTCGAGGCGAACGAATAGAAATTCTTCTCCTTGCCGCCGACCTTTATCCTCGCGATGTCGTCAACGAGCGTCGCATCCCCTTTTTTGAGGGGACAAAAGAAAAGACCATCGTAACCAAAAAAGATTGTGCATCCTAGGCACATATAGCCAATCAACTTCTAGGCGAAAAAAGCCTACCAATGGGGTTACTATATAGTAAGCATAAAAATCCTTGTGAGGTATCCCCATGGCAGAACGAATACTAGAAATCAGAAACCTCAAGAAGTATTACGGCAAAGGAGAATCGCAGGTCAAAGCGCTAGACGGCGTCTCCTTTGACGTCTATAAAGGCGAGATGCTCGTCCTACTCGGCAACTCCGGGTGTGGCAAATCCACCTTGCTCAACATCATCGGTGGCATGGATTCCCCTACCGAAGGCGAAGTCCTTCTTAACGGCGAAGATATCACCAAATACAAGGACAAAGAACTCACGCGTTACCGCAAGGAAAAAATCGGTTTCATCTTTCAATTCTATAACTTGCTCCCCGACCTCACTGCACTAGAAAACGTGCGCATGTCCCTCCTAAAAAAAGATGAAGGGCACCTTAGTGAGAAAGCGTTGGAAGCCGTCGGATTAGGCGCGAACAAGGGTAAGCAATATCCCTCTCAGATGAGCGGAGGCGAGCAGCAGCGCGTTTCGATCGCCCGCGCTTTGGTCAAAGGCGCAGACATCATCCTTTGCGACGAACCCACCGGCGCCCTCGATGACAAGACCGGCCGCAAGATCCTCGAACTCCTGCAGGAAATCGTTCGCGAGAAAGGCCAAACCCTCCTCATCGTCACCCATACCACCCCGATTGCGGATATGGCAAATCGCGTCATCACGCTTCGCAACGGAAAGATCGAGAAAGAGCGCGTCAACGAGCATCCTCTCGAGGCGAAGGATATCGTCTGGTAACGAGAATGAAACTAGCAAAGACTCTCCTTTTCCCCTACATGAAGCGCTTCTGGCCGATGCTATTAAGCGTCGTTTTGGTCGGCGCGTTTGGCTGCGGCATCTTGATCGGGCTACGAGACGCTTTCCATTCGCTAAACCAAAACATCGATAGCCTCGTCAGCGAATGCGGCTATCCCGATCTCTACGTGCAGATGATCGATGGGGTCGACGAATCGTATCTCTCCTTCCTTCCTGAGGACTTTAATGATTACATGGGCATTCAAAAAGCGGAATACCGCAGCACCGTCACCACGGCCTTCTCGCTTAAGTCCGAATCCTATTCCTGCCGTTTGATCGGCTATACCGAAGATAGTTTGCTAACCCATCACCCCGTCCAAGGGGAACTTGGCTCTGATAGTGTCAGGATCGACTACTATTTCGCCAAGGCTAACGGCATTGCCGTAGGCGACATCGTCCAAGCGAAGATGCCCGATGGCATTGTCATTGATTTCAAAATCGACGCGACCGTCGTTTCGCCCGAGACGTCGATCGTCAAAGCAGACCCCTACGCGATTTCATCTTCAAAAGACTTCGCTTACGTCTATATCCCCAAAAGCATCATCTCCGAGCATAGCCCTAAGAAGGTCTTTAACGAAATGCTCTTTAATTTCCAAGAAGGGAAGGCCAAAAACTTCGACCAAATCATCACATTGCTGAAGGCCTATATCCACGAAAAGAGCGGGACCGAGATTACCGACGAGCAGATCCGCCAGCTTAAAAACAACATCGCGTACGCGACGACCTATAACGATTCCGAGGTCATCACCTTCTATAACGACGCTAAACGAGCCCTCAACCTTATTACGATCGGCGCGCCTGCGGTCTTCTTCCTCGTCGTCATGGTCGTCACCGCTTTGTTCTTGTTCCAAATCGTGAAGCAATGCCGCAAAGACATCGGCGTTTTGCGCGCTTTAGGAGAGAGAATCAGCAGCATATCCCTCGTCTTTTTGTCTTTAGGGTTCGTCGTCGGGTTCCTCTCCTGGGTCCTGGGGATCGGGCTTGGATCGGTCTTTACCTTGGTGGCCAACGAAGCATATGGGACGGCGTTAAAGCTATTCCCGCAGCCCTTTATCCTCCATCCTAGCGCCGTCTTCATCTCCCTTGGCATCATCATCTTCGTCACCGTCTCTACCTCTTTCCTCGCCTCTTTGAATATCGCCAAAATCAAGCCGGTCGAAGCCATGAAGGCCTTGCCGCCTAGCAATAGCAATACCCCCTACTTGACCCGCACCGTCTTCAAGAACGCCTCCATCCCCCTGAAGGTCACCATTTCGCAAACTTTAAGAAACGCGCGTCGATATGTTTTGTCCGGCGTTTGCTTGCTCGCTAGCGGCATGCTCATCTTCTCCGCGCTGTCCATAAGCCAGAGCAAGGCCGAGATGATGACGCAGCTTTTCTCCACGCGCATTAGTTATGATGCGCAAGTATATTTCGATAACCTTCCCGGGCAAGGTGAAGTCGATCTCCTCTTCCCCGACGAAGACAGCAACATCACCGCCAAGACGCTGATCAAATATCTTCCTAGCGAGATGGTTAATCCGCGTACCAGCAAGAAAGCCAATGCGCTAATCAACGGAATCATGCCCGATCAAGAACTCATCCGCATCGTCGATGACTATCAGCGCGTCATCCCCGTCCCAGAGCATGGCATCGTCTTATCTTCTTATCACGCTTATTTGCTAGATGCCGTCGTCGGAGATGAGATTATGGCCAACGACTTCCCCCTAACGGTAACGGCGATTTCCAACGAATTCCTCTACCCTGTTAGCTATACGAGCTTTGACGAATACCAGCCTGAGCATGCCCGCGGCTCGCTTCTGGTCAAAGTCCAAAACATCGACGGCTTCTTCAAAAAATACAAAGACGCGGCTCATGTCACCTATATCGCTTCCACGAATGTGGTACACGCCGAATTCGATGAGCACCTGATGGCCTTTGAGATTTCTAGCCGCCTCCTGACCGCGATGGCGATCGTCATCGGCTTCATGATCGTCTTCAACATGATGATGACGAACCTGAAAGAGCAAAAGAGGACCTTCGCGACCATGCGCACCCTCGGCTTCCAGCGCCGCTCCATCTCCATGGCCAACCTCGTCATGAGCCTCGTCCAGTTCCTCGTCGCGATGGCACTAGCCATTCCTAGTGGCATGGGCATCACGAACATCCTTCTCAAATCGATCTCCATCCCCGACCAGACCTACCCCTTCCCGCGCAGCTGGACGATGTATGTCTTCTCCACTCTTATCGTATTAGCCTTCCTCCTCGTCTCTCATTTCCTCGTCATGAGGACGATGAAAAAATGGAACCTGCCCGAATCGGTAAAGGAAAGAGAATAAAGGCTTAGCGCTTTTTCTTATTCGACTCCGCCATCAGCTTGCGGGTCTTTTTGGCCAAGACCTCGTCATCGAGGAATTTGGCGATCTTCATCATGCAGACTTCGCGTAGCACCGCTTCGTCTAGCTTCCCATTCGCCGCGCGAGGGAAGCGCTTCATATAGACGATATGGGAAGGGATCTTGATGCTAGGAAGGGTCTTGCGCATTTCGTTTAGGTATTTCTTCTCCGAGAAATGGGGCGGCTTTTTCTTCAACTCGACGCAAGCGATGATATATTCGCCTTCGTCAACGGAAGGGAAACCGAGAACCCTTGTCGCCCCAAATTCGGGGAATTTGCGCAGTTCTTCCTCGATTTCTTTCGGAGAGATGTTCTCGCCTTTGCGGATGATGACGTCTTTGATCCTGCCGCTTAAGACGAGATAGCCATCTTCGTCTAGGTACCCTAGATCCCCTGTATGGAGATAGCCGTCTTTATCGATCGGCTGATCTTCCGGAGCGGTTTTGTAATAGCCGTTAAAGACGTTATAGCCGCGTACTAGGATCTCGCCTTTTTGGCCCTTGGGCAGGAGCTCTTTGGTCGCAGGATCCATGAAGGCGAGTTCGATGCCTTTCATGGGGATGCCGACGGTCGTCATCTGCTTAGACCGCGGCGAGTCGGGGTAGACGAGGGATATTAGCGGCGAGCATTCGGTCTGGCCATAGCCGTTAAGGAATTTGCCCTTGCCGTATTTCCGCTCGAGGAACTTGAATTCCTGGGGCGAGGTAAACCCGCCGCCGACGATGCAATGCTTGACGAACCGGCCGCGATGAAGCCACCAAAAAGGAGCCTTGCAGAGGTTATCGAAGACGATGCTAACCGAGGCGTAGTCCCCGCATCGGTATTTCAGGAACTCCTTATAGATCTTGACCTTGTCCATCAAGGTGTTCAGATAGACGGTGCGCGAATAGGCGAGAAAGGAATTGACGACGAGTAGCCCGAAGCAATGGAACAAGGGCAATAGGCACATGAATTTCTGCGGCAGGAAAGCGTCGAGCCGTTGCAGATCCAACTTGATGATATTCATCATGCCATATTGGCTTAGCATCGCCGGCTTAGGCTTGGAGGTCGTCCCGGTCGTAAAGACGATGTAGGCGGTCCGCTTGCTATCCTCTTCTCTAGATAGGGGCGAGACGAAAGGCTCGATTGGACCATAACCGAGGATCTCTTTGAAATCGAGCTTCTCGTGTTGGATGCAAAACGTCATTTCCATCGGGATGCCCGTCGCGGCGAGAAGGTTTTCGAATTCGTAATCCTGCTTGATCAAGGCCGTATATTTGCCATAGCAAAGGAATTTGCAATCCGTATCGCGTATGAGGTCTGCGAGGGTATTATGCCTTGCCATGTAGTTAAGCAATACCGCGACCGCCCCGACGCGGATAATCGCGTAGAAAGCAATCAGCCAGTTATAGCTATTGACACCTAAAAGACCTACATGGTCGCCTGTTTTGACGCCGTGCTGCGATAAGAAGTGGGCATAATAATCGACGCTCTTCTCGATTTCGTCATAGGTGTACTTGACTCCTTCGAACCACACGCCGATAACGTTTTTCTTCTCGGGGGCAACCTTATAGATGTCTTCGAAAAGATAGTTTCCGAACTCAAATGGCTTCGTTTCTACTTTGTGGTTCATCGCTTAGTTCGCTTCATTACGCTTTTTGTTCTTGACGCTTTTGACGATGAGGTCGATTAAGAAGAAGACCAAACACATCATCGCCAAGACGACGGCGAGATAGAAGAACGCCTGCCCCCTTCCCCAGGGGATGTTCTTTTGGAAAATGCAAATCGCGGCCAGATCGAGGAAAATCGGATGGAAGAGATAGAAGAGGGAAGAATGCCTCCCCATCCATTGGAAACCACTGCAAACAAAAGGAATCAGGGCGATACCTCGAGCCATCGTATGAACGAAATAGACGCCTAATATGCCAAAGCCAAAACAGGCGAATACATCAAACCCTAGGATTGCAGGGTCGAATTTGCTCCCCGGCATCGAGCCGACGGTCATCGTCCCAAAGGCGTAATGGAGGGCCAAGCTAATCCCGGCGACCAGCGCTTCGGCGATAAGGGCATTAGCAACAAGAAGCGCGATGCCCTTCTTTCCGGATACGGGGCGATCCAGGAAATTGGACTTCCGCAAATATGCCCCGACCAGCATGATGGACAGAACGACTGGATACGATTGCACTTGGAAGGGCAAATAGTTGCCATAGGGCACGAATTGGACGACGCAGAACGAAATCGATAGCAAGAGGATCACGACCGAAACCAAGGTTGTCAGCCTCTTGTTGGTGTATTTGACTAGCCAATAGAAGAACAGCGAGCAGAAGAACAAGGTATAGAGGAACCAAAGCAAGCACAACGAGAGCATCAGCTCGAAGATGATGCCACCAGAGCGCGGGAATCCGACGATTAGAGCCGTCGGTTCAGACATCAGGAAATAGAGGATGCTATTGCCGATCGATTGGAATGTGGCCCCGGGATTATCGAAATGGGAGGCCAGCTCCATCGAAGAGATCAATACGGTCGAGATAATAAAGGCGAACAATAACGGGATGAGCAATTGCTTCGCCCTTCTAGCGATATGCTGCTTATAGGTGCGGGTATCGGGTTTGTAGTTATACCCGGCATAGAAGAAGAACGTGCTTAGGATGAACGGAAAGCAAGCGACCAGGGGGTTAAATGTCGACAAAGCATCGGCAGGAGAAGAGAAGACTTCGAGATAGCAATGAAAAAAGACGACCCCGATGATCATCATACCCTTGGCGATATCCTGGGCGTTCGATCTACGTTTTTCCATATTTCATAGTATATCCCTACCAACTAGGCATATGTAGATAGATTTCCCCAATATAGTGGGCTTGACCACCAAAGCATAAAGAGTCAGCGCCAATCCGCTTTATAAGGTGAGAAAAAGGTATCTTTGAAACGTATGAAGGAAGGGCTAATCCAAGAAGCTTCGGATGAATTCCTTGGCTTTTGGGATTCTGTTTTGAATGTTGAGCATGTGGGCGTAGAAGTAGCGTTTCTCTACTTCGATCCCCTTTCGTTCGAGGATCCTGCGCAGGCTCATGACCGTTCTACGCGACCAATTCGAGGTCGTGAAGAGGACGATCTTCGAGACCATGCTAGGATCTATCGCCTCGGCATAAGCACGAAGCTTCTTATCCATCACGTTCGCATAGGGCGCGCCGCCTAGGAAGAGGATATCCGCCTTTTTTTGCAAAGAAGATTCGTCGGCGATCGAGACGGCCGTAACGCCGGCCTCCTCCGCCATCGCCTGAGCGATATCTTTGGTATGGCCTAACTTTGAATAATACCGAATTGCAATCTCCATCGTTTTCTCCTGTCCTCATCATTCCAGCAAAGGGCCCTTTCAGCAATCGATATGTTTGTTTTTCCTGAAGGACATTGACCTTTTAAATAGGCATCTAGGAAATTTAAAAAACGACACCCTCTTTTGGGAGAGAATGTCGTCATTATCCGAGTAGCGCAGACTTCGATCTTTTTGGTCCACACCCATCCAGCCAAGAACATTCGTGTTTCAAACCGTCGGCCTACTGTTTTCTTTTCTGGTAAAAGTTGAACCCATTCTCGGTCTTTATGACGCGATAACCCAATCTTTCGTAAAAGGCATTTGTCCGCTTGTTCCAGCATGGAGTATCCAGATTAAACTCGATAGCCCATGGGAAAATCTTTTCTATGCATTCCATTAGGCGGGTTCCGTAGCCTTTCCGATGATATTGGCTATCGATGAAAATCCTGCCAACGTATACGCTTTGTGATTTTTCATCCGGGAATATAATGGCGGCCCCCACCAAATCATCCCCGATCATCGCCGCATAGAGATGCCCCTCCTGGGCCATTTGCTCATGCCACTCTACCGAATCGAATCCAGGCGGGCAATCGCCTTTTGCTCCGCCGACATTCACATCCGTTTCAAAAGCCCTGATAGACATATCTACGATTTTCGTTACCTGCTTTTCTTCCGCTTTGACAATGCGCATACCACTTCTCCTCGTTATCTTTCAAATGCCGATTTATTGAAAAAACGTCCCTGACTATTGTATCAAGAACGTATTGGTCATTTGGTTAAAGAAGATGTTTTTAATACAGCTTTCTTCCTCTTGCATATAGCAAGGCGAAAACCGATGCATATAGCCGATGTTATCGAAGGTTTTCAGCTTTTTCCTATAAACAAACAGTTATGAGCTGCTCGGTTTATTTGAGCCCGCTGAGTTCCGCAAAGAAACCGCTCGGATCATTCATGTCCATTATCGCAAGCAGTTTGGCAACGCCGTCTACGATAAAACCATTGTTTTCGAGCCATTCCATGGTCTTGTCAACGTCGTCGATTGCCGTTTTGTCTATGGTCAAGTAGCGTTCTTCCTCCTTGCCAGACACGGACAGCTTAACAACTACATAAGATTCCGATGGACCTAGGAGATAGAGCTCCTCATAAAGGGAGAACAAACCAAGGAAGAGGGAGAGGTCCTCCTTCTCAATCTCCATCGGAGCGAACTTGAATTCCCTTTCCTTCCCCGTTGTAAAGTTCTTGTAAGTCGATACCGCGTTTTTCGCCTTGCGCTTCCGTTCTTGATAGAAGTTATCAATGACGTGCGTCCCCTTAACGACTCTCAGCTCAATGGTCACTAAATTGTTGATTCGCTTCTCCTCGCGGAAAAAGGCGGTCGACGATTCCTTAAGAGGATATTCGAAAAAGGAGACAACCCTGCCGTCCACCTCGCCCGTTATCCTAAGGCCCTTCAAATGATAGGCGTCGCCTCCTTGACGCGTCCTTACCACCTTAGCTCTCGGATTCTTGACGGAAATAGTTACGGTTTCATTTTGATACAATTTCGTCTTCAATTTGATGGTCAAGATGGAGCGAATGATGACCGGGACGGCAAAAGCGCACGGAAACACGATTTTGGACCATAGTGGCCCAGGCGCAAATGCAAAGAAAATGGTCACGAAGCAGACGACCCCGCAGATCAGGGCCACCACATCGTACGTGAAATACCAACTCAAAATAAGATCGATTTGCTTTTTGGATCTTCCTTCGATCGGATTCTTGCTGCCCATTTTCTTTCTCTGACCTAATTGCTTCAAAGCGTCAGCAGCCGTTGCCGGAGCGAACGCATTCCCTGCGTGGTACCGACTCTTTTCAACGCCGATAATTATAGTTTTTTAGATGCCGTTTGTCTTGTTGGCCAGCCGCAATCTCTGCCGCCGTGCGCGAATGGAGACCCTTACGTGCGTTCATAGAGATATTCCGTGTGTGAATTTAAACCGTAATTTGCGGACTCTTGCATTCGATTTCGTCAATGGCAGAACCTTCGTTTTTGACGAGAAGAGAAAAAACTCGCATGCCATCGGCATTATCAAGAAAAAATGTTCCTGACACATCCGTATCAAGAACATATTTAACATGTGGCATTGGCAACCAACTTTAATACAATGCAACACTCCTTTTGGCAAAAGGGGCGATTTTGCAACGCTCATTTGCCGAAAAAGGTCGGTTTTGCAACACTTTTGCTGCAATCAGAGCAATTGAAGCGCCTTAATGGGCTTGATTAAATCCTTTTTTATTTTCCGCGCAAGGCCGAAGAACGCAATGTCGCTGTGGGAGAGGTGCCCCTCCTCAATCTTGTATTGCAGCAATTCGACGTTGCAAAGCATGTCCGCGACCTGCAGCAAGGTGCACTCCTCCTGCTTTTTCTTGGATATCCGGATGGCAAAACCGTTCGCCGCGAAGCTGGAAGAAATGGCCCGCACCAGATTCGGCTGGCCGTAATCGTAGAGTAGTTCGATTTCGTCAAAGGAGGAAAGGTATTCGAAATGGCGTGATATCCATTTCCCAAGTTCAAGGGAAATGCGGATGGAGAGTTCGATGCCATCATTGGAGTCAATGCCGCCCTTCCTCACTCGGAAGCGAGCGCAGTTGAGGCCACTACGCAAGTAAAAGAACAGTAATGCCCCGAAAAGATCCGCCCTCGATTCCCGAAGAAGACCTTGGTATGGCTCTTCGGCGCGGACAAGGTTCCCAACATGAACGAAATGGTCCCCGCCGGTAAGACGGGATATCCTTCGTTGGTATTTTTCTTCTTCCTGCAGGTAGTCAGATTCGGGCGTGACGAAAACGAAGGAAAAGCAATACGCCGGCGAATGATCCGAATATGGCCCAAAGTCGCCGGACTCGTCCAAGTAACAGATAAGTCTTCTCTTTTCGTTTTGCATGTTTGAAAAAAGCGGGACTTTTTCCCGCACTTCGATGGACCCCAGGGTTTCCCCTTCGCCCATCTATATTATATATAAACCTTGCCAAGAAACAATACCTTCGACAAGGCTAGGTCGGTTCCGCACCAACGCTTTTATCACAACCAAAAAAAGGATTCAAACCTTGCAATTCGGTTTGAATCCTTTTGCTAACTCACGTGGCAGGGGTGGAAGGAATCGAACCCTCATCAAAGGTTTTGGAGACCTCTGTTCTGCCATTGAACCACACCCCTATGGGCTCTTTGGAGCGAGGAAATATTACCCTTCGCCCCAAAAGAACGCAAGGGCTTGCTTATCCGCGCGCGATTTTGGAAACCAGACCCATGTCGACCTGTCCGGCATAATTGGCCTTGAAATGGCGCATGACCGAAGGAATCGATTTATCTTCCAAAGAATCAATAACCGCACGGATTTCCTCTTCGGACATCATCTTGGGAAGGAACTTGGCGATCGCCTCGATCTGACGAGCGGTCGACGTTGCGCTTTCTTCGCGTCCGGCGGCGATATACCCCTGCTTCTCTTCTTCGAGTTCTTTCGAGAACTTCATAAGCATCGCAAGGACATCCGCGTCCGTGGGGGTCGTTCCCTTGCCGGAAGTCAAGGCCGTCTGGTAACGGCTGATAATCATCGAATAGGCGGCGCGATAATCGCCGTCATGGGCCTTCATGGCCTCGATATTTGCTTTTTTGATTTCATCGATAAGCATAGCTTATTCTCCTTTCATGAATTCTTTCATCGCTTCCCAACGGGCATGGCGACGTTGAACGTGGAAATGATGGGCTTCCTCGCCGATATTGGCTACCGCATAGGCGGCGGGGAGAATTTCAAGTCGGCCTAAGAACATGCCGATGGTATAAACCCAGACCACGACCAGGGCCGCCCCCGAAGCGTTCTCGGCCACAAAATCCGGACCGATGACCGCGCTAAGGCCGGTATTGGAAATCGCGCTGGCGACGTCAAAGGCCGCGCTTTGCAAATCATACTGGGGTCCGCCGGCAATCAAAACGACGATCATCGAAATGCCGAAGAGGCCCAGGAAGAGCGTCATGTATTGATACGCGTCTTTGGCCATGTTCTCGTCGATTTCCTGCACATCGCCATAACGGGTGATGAGTTTCGGGTAGCGTTGGTGGACCGAGGCGAAGCGATAACGAAGCGAATAGTAGATGCTGCGGAAAATGGCGACCAGACGGAACTGTTTGATACCACCAGCCGTAGAGCCCGAAGCGCCACCGGCGAGCATCATAAACGTGCAGACGAGGATAACGATGTGACCCATGTATATGGTTCCGCCCGGAACGTTAATCAGATGGAACATGAAGTGGGTGCCATCGGATGTCGTCGTGGCGAAACCGGATGTCGTCACAGAGCCCACCGTATAGAAGAGGACCTGACGGAAGATTTCCCCTGCCCCGTCGAAATAGGATTCACGAGCATTCGCGGTATAGGAAAGGGCGCCGAAGAAGGCGATGAGGACGCCGAACAAGACGAAGCCCGCGAAGAAGCGGATTTCGCTGTCGTTGAAGGCCCGCTTGAATTTGAAGCGAAGGAGGAAGGTGTGCATGACGAAGGAGAGGGCGCCCAAGATGACGAGGACGAGGATGATGATTTCAATCGCCATCGAATTGACGGGGCGAATCCACCCATCAAGGAATTCGCCATCATGGATGCGGTAATAACCGACATTGGCGTCCCTGCAGGAGAAACCACCGCCTGAAATCGCGGACATCGAATGCGTGACCGCGTCAAATACAGGCATGCCAGCAACGATCAGGGCGACAAAGCCTAGGACCGCATAAAAGAGATAGATACCAAAGATGAGTTTGGCCGATTTGGCGATATTGGGGAGGAGTTTGTCGCTATGGCCTTCGGATACGTAAAGCGAAACGCCACCACCCGAGGAACCAAGCACGGAAGCAAGGATCAAAACCAAGCCCATGCCACCGACGAAGTTAAGCCAGGCGCGATGGAAGGTGAGAACATGGGGGCAAAAAGCGCCCTCGACGCCCACGTAATCGCGGAAGAGGGTCAAACCGGTCGTCGTGTAGCCGGAAGTCGATTCGAATACCGATGCGGAAAAGCCCATATCGGAGAGGGTTCGCCCCATCAGGTGGAAGATGAAAAACGGAGCCGCACCAGAAAGGATGGCCAAAAGCCATGACAAGACGAGCAGCATCGACTCTTCGTGACGGACGAAGCGCATGCGCGGTTTTCGCCAAATGAAGACGAAATAGAGCACAAGGCCAACGATGACGTCGAAAGCGGTAACGCAGGCGTAGATCGGTAAGGCATGCCATTCCTCGTGATAGAAGGCGGGAATGATCATCGGGATGCCCGTAAGTAAGCCGACCAAGACCATGAAAACGCCAAAATACCCGAGAACCAGGCGGAAACCGGTGACTTTTTGTTTTTCGGCTAGTCCCTTCATTCTCCTGCCTTATCCGCCTTCTTTTGGGCTACGGATCTCCGGGTAGCACGTCTAGTAGGCACTTCTCCCGCATCTTCCCTGGCCGCGGCTTCCGCGAGTTTCTTGCGGACGGAAAGCGGCTCGGAAGATTCGGCTTGGATGTATTTGAGGAGTCTCTCCGCGTTGCCGGAAGCGGTGACCATCATAAGGGTGTCTTTCGGCCTTAGGGTAACCAAGCCGTTCGGGATGATGATGGCGTCGTTACGGTAAATAGCGGCAATCGAAGCGTACTTCGGGAAACGGATATCCTTGATGCTTTTGAAACAGACCGCATGGTTGGAAAAGACGACCGATTCGACGACCTGGATCTTGTTGTCGTCAAGAGTAAGAGTCTTCGTGAGGCTTTGCATCGCCGATTCATTGGAAATGGACTGGGCCAAAAGGTAGGTTGAGGAAATGACGACGTCGAGGCCGAGTTTCTTATACAAATCAACGTTGCGGGGGTCATCGACGACGCAGATGACCTTGCGAGCATTGAAAACGTTCTTTGCCATAAGGCAAGACGCATAGTTATCGGTGTCACGAGCGCATAACGCAAGGAAGATATCCGCATCAAAAGCGTCTGCGTCCTCTAGGACGGTACGGCGCCAGGGGTCGCCTTCGTAGACTTTGATCTTGCAACGGGAGACGATGCGCTGGGCAACGGTTCGGTTGGGGTTGATGACGATGAGCTGGTTCTTCTTGTCCTTGAACATCGAGATGATGAACTCAGCGTTGGAATTACCGCCCGCGATGACGATCTTCATTATTCTTCGACCCCCGACTTAAGCAGATTGAAACGGTCACGCGAGAGCTGGAACGGATAGATGGCCTTGATGTTCATCCCTTGGATGAGAAGGCCCATCGCAGGCTCGTCGAAGCGGACGTAAACGTAAGGAACTTCGTAGATTTTGGCACATAGATGAGCGAGAAAAAGCGAGATGTTGTCATCGCCCGTCGTGATGATGACCTCGTTGGCGTTCAAAATACCCGCGTCGAGCAAGGCGTTCGGGTCGGTCGCGTCCGCTACTTTGGCGATGCCGGAAAAGTTGTCATCCAATTGGCTAAAGACGGCTTGGTTCGCGTCGACGACGATGACGTCGAGGCCACGGCGGGAAGAGTCGTTGGCGATGCTCGCACCAAGTTTTCCGCATCCGATGATGAACGTTTGGTTTCTCATGGTCGCTTGTCCTCCGATTCGCTAAAGACGGCGGGATTATATACCCCTATTTGCCTTCAGGCAACGTCTCCGGGCTAGGGTTCAGTTGGCTGATTATGGCGTTTGTCCCAAGCTTTGCTTCCAATTCGGCATAGACTTTTCGGGTCTTCTTCTTCTTTAGTCCCGCAAAGCCATTCTCGGCAAAAGACTTCAGGCAATAACGAACGTATTCCCTCGTCAAGGGAGCCAGATAATAACGCCCCTGCCGCTGCTCGAAATATTCATACGTCGTTGCCCCGTTGAAGCCTTTGGGGTCATAGCAAAAGGAAGCCGATAGCATGTCGCAGACATATTCGGTCGCATATTTCCAAGGCATCGCCTTCACGACGATGTTGCCGCGGAAGAAATCGGTCCAATATTCCCAGTGGTGCTTGTTCCGTTTGGTGTGATGCTGACAGATCTTGGAGAAGTAAGGATCCTTGAGTCTCTCGGCGTAGACGGGCGAATACTTGCCCGTGTAGTTTTTGACAGAACGGAAGAATTCGGTCGGATGGAATTTGGAGAGATCGTGGAAAAGGCAATGGAAACCAATCCCGCAATGGCAGCCATTTATAAAAACGTGCCAGCGGTGACGCGTAATAAGAAACAAATGTTTGAAAAACCTGCTCATTCGCCCAAAATCTCCGGCAAAACCCGCGTGCAATCCTCGTGGAGCACGATATCGAATTCGCGATCTAAAGGCGTCGGCTCCGCATTGATTAAGACACTTAGTTTGCCCCGAAAAAGACTAGGAATCGAGGCAAACGGATAGACGCGTAACGAGGTACCCGCCACGATCATAACGTCGCTAGAAGCAACTGCTTCCATACCCAGTTCGAACGCTACTTGGGGCAACGCCTCGCCATAGAGGACGACATCGGGTTTGATGAGGCCACCGCACTCGGGGCAAACGGGGACGCCTTGCATCCTCAAATCGGAAAGCGCATAGGGGCGATGGCATTTAAGGCAATGGTAACGAAGGACCGAACCATGGAGCTCGTAAACCTTTTTAGAACCCGCGAGGGTATGGAGTCCATCGATGTTCTGGGTCAGAATCGAGAGGTCATGGTTCTCTTCGAATTCAGCCAGGGCGAGATGGGCGGGATTAGGCTTGGCCTTAGGGGCCACCATCTCTTCCCAATAGAAGGCATAAAAACCTTTGGGGTCCGAATAGAAATAGTCGCTAGAGAGCAGATCCTCGTAACGCATGCCGTCCGCCCGGATTTTGTTATAAAGGCCGTTCGGGGAACGGAAATCAGGGATGCCCGAAGCGACGGAAACCCCCGCGCCGCCCAAAAAGACGACCTTGCGGGCGGACGTAATCGCGTCGCGGATGCGCGTTCTTTGCACGTCGTTCATGGGGGTATTATCGCACGCGAGAGAAAAGCGGGCGAAAAAAGTTCCGCCAAGAGAAGAAAAACCGAGTACCCTTATTGCATGACCGAGCGTCTAAAAGCCCTCTTCAGAAGTTTCGAATCCGGCGTGTGTCACCGCGGCTTTCATGACTTAAGCCGCCCTGAGAATTCCCTTCCCGCTTTTGCCCATGCGATCGAGAACGGATTCCCTTTCGAATTCGACGTGCATCTTAGTCAGGACGACAAACTCGTCATCGGACACGATTCCGATTTGCTTCGCGTCACGGGCAAAGAAGGGATCATCGAGGAACTGACTGGGGACTATATCCAGGAAAACTATTCTTTTTTCGATGGTTCGCATCCCGCCTTCTTCGAAGAAGTCGTCGGATTAAACCGCGGTAAAGTGCCGATGGTCATCGAATTAAAACCCTATCCCGGCATCGCTAGCCGCTTCGCCGACGTCGTTCTCCCCTACCTTGAAACCCTGCCACGCAAAGAGACGATCGTCGTCATCTCCTTTGACCGCGAGATCCTTAGGGAACTACGGAAACGGGGATGTAGCCTTCCTTTAGGATGGCTTCATAGCATCCAGACCATCAAAGGCATCACCATCGAAGACCTCGAAGAATTCGATTTCCTCGACGTCGAATCGCGTTCCCTCTTTCTTCATCCCCTATTCCGCAAATATGCAAGGCGTGGTAATCCCATCCTTTCTTGGACCATCCACGACCGCCTCACCTATTTCTGCGCCCATCGCCTCGCCCATGGCCTAACCTGGGAAATCGTCGACTCGCGGAAGCCCCCGAAGAAAATCAACCGCTTCATCCAGCGGAAATACTGTCCGAAAACAAAATGAGAAACATCGCATCAAAATGAGCGACGCTTTTTCTAGAACGCTAACGTATCAAGTTTTTTGGCTAAGCGGCGGATCTCGTTGATGCAGAGGTCCTTACGCGCCTTGTTTTCTGGTTCGTAGTGATGGACCCGCCAAAGCAGCAGCAGGAATCCGAGGAATTGGACCTTATCGATAATTTCTTTTTTCTCGGCTTCGCTCTTATTCGGATAAAGCCCATCAAACGTCGAATAGAAGAGTTTTTCCGAGAGACTAAAGGGAATGCCTAGGAAGGCTTCCGAATTGCCAGGCTGCGTCATCTCATAGGCCAAATAGGTCAGAAAGATGGGGGAGAGATCGAAAATGCGATGCCCCTTCGACAAGGTATCCATGTCGATGAGGACGGGGTCATCCCCAACGAAGAAAATGTTTTTGATATGGCAATCGCCATGAACCATATATGGCACATCCGGAATCGAATCGACGAGAGCTTTGATCTTGGCGTTGGTCGCTTTGTCGAAATCCTGCGCATCTTCCTCGATCCAGGTATAAGCCGCATCGAGAGAACGGGGCAAGTCATCCCCTTTCACCTCCGTCGAAGCGATGGTGTCGAGCAAATGGCAGTACGCCTTGATGTCTTTATCAAGGTTCTCCGGATGTTCGAGGATCCTCTTTTTGAAAGAATCCGCGTCAATCAATTCGAAAACAGACCCATAACCGCCTTCCTTGATGCGGACAACGTCATAGGAAATCGCGGTGGGTATTCCAAGGACGAACGCCTTTTGGGCGAGTCGACGTTCCCTTTCGATATCGGAAACAGGATTGCCGCGGAAATATGTTTTGACGATGGTGTCGGGATTCAAGCGATACACCTTGCCATAGAACCCCTCGCCGATAATCGGACAGCCTTCGATGGAAACGACGCGCATCGCCTTGCGGACGTCCATGATTTCGGTGAAGCCCGTCATCTGAAGAACGTCATAGACATCGACGGAGGCGTTATCGATACGGAAAGATTCATGACCCTGCTTCATCTTGAGGAAGATGCGAAGGCCGACGCTAGAAACATAAGCCGTATCCAAAAGGTCAAGGACGAGGGTGCCGGGTTCGGGATTTGCCGCTAAGACGTTTTCTATCGCTGTGGAAACTTCAGTCGCGTTGCTCGTATCGACGCGGTTAGGAAGAAAAATGCGAAGCTCGCCGTTATCAAAGGTGTTCTTTAGTTCCATGGTAATTCTCCTTGAGGACTACTTTAGTAAATTGTCCTTCAAGGGTAGAAAAATATAAAGAAAAAACTAGCGGGAAAGATTGGCCAACATCAACTTCAAGCGGTTTTCCTGGTTGACGGAGGTGGACGAAGCATCGAAATCAAGAGGAACGATGTTCGCATTCGGGCAAAGCGCCTTGACGGGACGAACCATGCCCTTGCCGACGATATGGTTCGGCAAGCAGCCAAACGGCTGGACGACGACGATATTCGGGACATCGTTAGAAGCGAAACAGACCATCTCTGCCGGAATGAGCCAACCTTCGCCCATCTTCACGCCGATATCAATGACCTTTTTCCCGCAGGAAATAACCTCTTCGAAATCGTCATAAGGCAAAAACGCGGTACGCATGAGGGCCTTGTTCATCGATCTGGTGATGTGAAGTAGGTATCGATAGGCCAGTTTTAGAAGCGGATAGCTCTTCTTGTTACGACCATAGTAATCGTGGTCGACGAGCCAGTTATAAAGGCAATACAAGACAAATTCATTTAGCGAGGGGAAAACGGGTTCGACATCCGAACGCAGCAAGAATTCGCAAAGCTCGTTATTGGCATAGGGGGAATACTTGACGTAGATCTCGCCGACAACGCCAACGCGAGGCTTACGCTTTCCGGTAGGCTGGAGTTTCGCAAAGCGGGATAGGAAGAATTTATAATTCTTTTGTCTGCGGTAGAACGAAGCTTTTCCAA
This sequence comes from Bacilli bacterium, assembly GCA_017445245.1. Lineage (GTDB taxonomy): Bacteria > Bacillota_I > Bacilli_A > RFN20 > CAG-826 > Alloenteromonas. The sequence goes on from JAFSUM010000012.1 coordinate 24,540, forward strand.
GCTTTGCCTTGATATAAACCAGGCATTCTTCAAGGGCTGCATCGACCTCTTCTTTGGGATAATAAGCGCGGGCTTGATTGACGAGATTGGTCAGGAAATCGCCATAGAGGACACCATGGTAAAGTTCGAGCCCACTGCCCAGGGAAATGGGCAACGAAGTCTCTTTTTCCAAACCGGAGAAATTGAAAGAAAGAACGGGAACCTGCGGGAATTCCTTGGCAAAAGCTTTACGGAACAAAGCTAAATAGTTCGACGCGCGGCAACCACCACCCGTCTGAGAAATGATGACGGCGGTGTGGTCGAGATCATAATTCCCGGAACGCAGTTCGTGGATGAATGCGCCAGCGATGATGACGACAGGATAACAGGCATCGTTTTGAATCGCGGTCAATCCGTCATCTTTGGCCTCGCGACCATGCGGGGTGACGATGACCATGTTGTAACCACGCCTGCGCATCCCCTCGGCGATGATGTTGAAATGAATCGGACACATGTCTGGGACGAGGATGGTGTATTTCTCTTTTCGGAGTTTGGCGAAAAGTTCTTTCCTTGCGTCAGCCATTCTTCGCCCTCCTTTCCCTTTCTTCGGCGGCGGAAAGTAAGGATCTTAAACGAATGCGGACCGCGCCAAGGTTGTTGATTTCGTCGATTTTAATCGCGGTATAAAGACGGCCTTTCTCTTCGAGGATGCGGCGCGTTTCATCCGATGTGATCGCATCCACGCCACATCCGAAAGAGATGAGCTGAACAAGTTCCATGTCCGGGTTCTTTGAAACGAGCCTTGCGGCTTCGTATAGACGGGCATGGTAGGTCCATTGATTTAAGACCTTCGTGTGGAGGCGAGGTTCGTCGTAATCAAAACCATCTTCCGAAACGACCGCCACGCCAAGAGAATCCAGTAGTTTATCGATACCGTGGTTGATTTCCGGATCGACGTGATAGGGGCGCCCCGCGAGAACGATAATGCGTTTTCCTTGCTTTCTAGCTTCGGAAACGATGTCACGTGTCTTCTCTTTTACGGAATCGCGGTACTTCTTTTCAGCTTCCAAACCTTCGCGCAACGCTTCCGCAACGCCTTTCTTCGTCACGCCAAAACGTTTCAGCGAAAGATAAAGCGATTTGACCGCAAGGGAGAAAGAATCGAGTTCGAGGAAGGGGTCGAGGAAATTGGAATCATTAAGACGTGCATCGTTTTTCTTAAGCAATTCGCCGTAATATGCGACGACCGGGCAATTGAAATGATTGTCGCCCCTGCCCTCTTCGAAGTTATAGGACTGGGAAGGATAGAAGATGAAATCGACGTCTTTCTTTAATAGATAGTCGATATGGCCGTGCATGATCTTCGCGGGGTAGCAGGCCGTGTCGCTAGGAATTGTCTTTTGGCCGTGACGGTACATATCGCGCGTCGAGAACGGAGATACTTCGACGCCAAAGCCAAGTTTCCCAAAGAAGGTCTTCCATAGTGGAAGCTGCTCGTACATGACGAGGTTCAATGGAAGCCCAACGCAATACTTTCCAAGATTCTTGACGTTAGATACTTTTTCCAAATAGTCGCGTTTATAGGCATAGAGGTCGAGAGAAGAGTCCCCACCTTTCTTGCCTTCCGGCTTATCGCACTTATTACCCGAGATAAACGTTCTTCCGCCAGGGAAGCGAAGGATGGAGAGGGCACAGTGCGCGGTGCAGGCATGGCAGGTGGTATGCGTTTGGGTGTAGGCGAATTGTTCAAGTTGTTCTTGTGAGATAAGCCCACCTTTACCCCCGAGTTCTTTGCAATGCAAGGCGGCGCCAAAAGCGCCCATAAGCCCGGCGATGGAGGGACGGATGACCTGTTTGCCGATTTCTTGTTCGAACGCGCGAAGCACGGCATTGTTTAAGAACGTTCCGCCCTGGACGACGATTTTCGATCCGAGTTCGTCAGAAGAATGGACGCGGATGACTTTATACAAAGCGTTTTTGACAACGGAACGGGAAAGACCAGCGGAAATATCGGAGACGCTCGCGCCTTCGCGCTGGGCCTGTTTGACCGAAGAGTTCATGAAGACCGTGCAACGGCTTCCAAGCTCCACCGGGTTTTTCGCGTAGTATCCAGTTTTGGCAAAGCCTTCTGCATCGTAGCCTAAAGAGGCAGCGAAAGTCTGAAGGAATGAACCACAACCGGAAGAGCAAGCTTCGTTAAGCATGATGGAGTCAATCGCCCCGCCGCGGATACGGAAACATTTGATATCCTGCCCGCCGATATCGATGATGAATTCGACGTCCGGGCAGAAGAATTGGGCTGCCTTTAGATGGGCAACCGTTTCGACGAGGCCATAGTCCACGCCAAGGGCGCTCTTGATGAGATCTTCGCCATAGCCCGTAACGGCACTGGAGACGATTTCGCAGGAGGGATTCTTCATCTGATAGATGAGTTTGAGTTGGGTCGCGATGTTATCGATCGGGAGACCATTATTGGAAGCGTAATGCGAATAAAGGATTTCGTTATCTTCCGAAAGTAAGACGAGTTTCGTCGTGGTCGAGCCGGCGTCTACGCCGAGATATGCCTTTCCCTTATAGGAGGCAAAATCCCTGCGTTTTACGTCAAAATCCTCGTGATTTGCAATGAAAGTGCCGAAAGCGGCTTCGTTTTCAAATAAGCGTTCGCCCGAAAGGATCGAACCGAGCATATCGGCTCTCTCGATCTTCGAGATGATTTCGGCAAGAGAGATTTCCTCTCCAACTTTGGCCGCATGAATGGCCGCGCCTTTGGCCATGAAGGTCGAGGCATCATCTGGGAAGATGGCATTCGCTTCGGCGAGTTTGAGCCGTTTCATGAAGGCAAGGCGAAGACCCTTCAAGAAATAAAGCGGACCGCCGAGGAAAAGGACGTTCCCACCGATTTCCCTGCCTTGGGCAAGGCCGGCGATCGTCTGATCGGCGACCGCATAGAAAATCGAAAGGGCCACATCTTCTTTCGATGCGCCCTGATTTAGCAAAGACTGAATATCGCTTTTAGCGAAGACACCGCAGCGTGAAGCGATGGGATAAGCCTTCTCCGCTTTGAGGGAAAGCTCGTCCATTTCGGAGAGGGAGAGGTTCAGCAAAGTGGCCATTTGGTCGATGAAGGCACCCGTTCCGCCCGCGCATTGCCCGTTCATGCGTTCTTCGACGCCGCCGGTGATGAAGATGATCTTCGCGTCCTCGCCGCCGAGTTCGATTGCCGAATCGGCTTCAGGATAGATTTCGCGGATCGCCGTGAAGGCGCTTTGAACTTCTTGGACGAAAGGCAAACCGCTTCTTTCGCTCAAACCCAGGCCCGCTGAGCCCGTAAGGCAGACGCGCATCTTGGTATCTTTGTCTAGCGACTTTGCGATTTTGCTTAGTTCTTCTAAAGCCGTTTCCTTGACCTTGGAGGCATGGCGAAGATAATCGGCAAAAAGAACTTTGCCCGAAGCGTCCAAAACAACCGCTTTTACGGTCGTCGATCCAACGTCAATGCCAAGGGAATAACTATTCACGCGGGTAATAATAGAGAAAAATGACGAAAAGGGGAAATCATTTGCGTCAACGAACGTGTGAAATCGCTTACTCTTTGCGGAAGGCTTTTATGATTTTGCCGCAGTAGATGGTATGGACCCCGTCTTTGCGATACCAATCCAAAATCGGTTTGGGTTTGATTTTATCGATATCGAAATCCGTTTGTCCCATCTTCTCGCAGAAGACGACGAGTTCGGCTTCTTCAAAGAGGAAATAACCGTCTTCTTCTTTGAGAGTCAGTCTGCTTTTCAAGACTTTGTCTTCATTTCTTCCCGATGCCGAGCCGAAATAAGAGAGCTGTGAGGCATGTTCTTTCCCGAAAAAGCAAACGGCAAAGCGATCAGCCTGATCGAAAAGTTGTTTGGAGTAACGCGTCTTGTGAACGTAAACGCTCAGGCAAGGAACGCGCCATAAAACGCCCAAGGACCCCCAAGCAATGGTCATCGGGTTGGCGGTTTCGCCTTTTCGTACCATCGTGACCGCGCCTTGGCCAAAGAGATCGACGGCGTTTTTATAGTTGGTGATTTCGGTTGGTTTGATTTCTTTGAACATGGTTTTCGTTTGGATTATAACCGACGGCTCTTTTCCTTCCAGCAAAAAACAATCCTTTCGAGAAAGTCCTGTTTTTTGAACATTCTAGAGTTTCTTGCAAACAATGCCGTCAACGGTGTAAAAGCCTTCGCCAAATGCGACTTTGGCAGCGCCATCTCTTCGGCCAAACACATTCTCGCCAATCGGATAGAACTTGAATTTGAAATTGCGGCTCACTTCATTGGAAGCTAGACCATAGAGGTCTCCGTCCTTCATCCACACTTCTTTTAACTTAAAATCCTTACAGTTCGTTTCGTATTTGCCGCAGTAAGATTCCCACTTGCTCTTATCAGGGTTCTTAACGGTCTTGAAGAAGATTGGGCTAATCCAATAACAATGGTATTTATGGTCGAACGTGTAGCCTAGCTTTTCCGAAAGGTGAACCGATTTCACGTTCGCGGCATCCCAGGTTGGTTTCCATCCCCTGTCCAAACAATCGAGAATCAGCTTCGCGGAAGCGGCGCTGGCCAGTCCTTTTCGCCGATGCCTCTTATCGACGTCAACTTCAATATCGATCGCCTTAGGAAAGCGATACGCAGCAGAAGCGCCTCCCACTACTTTGCCATCCTTAACAACGGCATACCCTATTCCATGTTCTAAGAACTGTTTTTTGCTATCAAACCAACCGATTAAGTCTTCGAGTTCTTCGTCCTCTACCTTCTTGCACAAATCATAGGTTTTAGAATCGATGAACTTAAGTTCATACCCTTCCGGCAGGGCGTCTACCATCGCCTGAAGTTTATCCCTATCGAAGTTCGCGTCATGCTTAAGGGCAAAGCGAGTATCTTTTCCCGCTTCGGGAAAGCATTGTTTGATGAGTCGTTCCCATTCTTTGTTTTGGGGGAAGAGACCAAACCATTCCTTTTGCTTTCTAATGATTAATGCCTTGTTTGGTTTCCCGGCGCAATAATACCAGCCCCCAAGGCAGCCGATCGCAGACTTTGGAGAAACGGGGTCATCGACATATATTCTGATTTTTTGGTTCAGACACAAAGGCCAATAAGGGAAAGGCCAATCGCCAAATAGTTTTTCGACTTTCCAGTATTCTTCTTTTTTCAATGAATGGACCATAATCGAACTTCGAACCACCGTCAGTTCTTTCTAAGGCCGGATTCTTGATAATGTCTGTTCTTTTCCCGGTACATCATCTCATCCGATTCTTTCAGCAAGTCGCTGATTAGTCGATTACCGTCGAGATTGAAACTATAGCCGATGGCACAGCTATACTCCGTCCCGGAAATATATTTTTGAATGTGCTCAACGATGCCTAGTACTTCTTCTTTTGGAGTTTTGCGGCAAACGACAATGAATTCGTCGCCCCCGATCCGATAACCGGATTGTTTGCTTTTCAAAGCGCGCATGATGCATAAAGAAATGGAAACCAGCGCTTCGTCTCCCGCAGCATGGCCGATCGTGTCATTGATGGTTTTGAGTCCATTCATATCGATCGAGATGATCGCAGTAATGGCCTTTGGGTCATTGTTCACATCCGCATAGTAGGCATGGCGATTTAGTAAACCCGTCAAAGAATCCTTTTTAACGATTTGGAGCAACGTGAATTCGAAATAGGAGAATAAGGCGATGGCGATGATTAAACAGAAGATGCTAGCAAAGTCGCCCTGCAAAACGAAAGGTAAAACCAAACCAGAACCAAGCGCGAACGCCAGGAAAGCAATATAAACGATCTCCGTTGGCTTTTTGTTGCTGCGTTTGACCAAAAGGAAAATAAGGAGAGCGCTGTATAGACCTACCATGATGAAGGGCAGGTATCCCAATGGGCCGCGCACCAACTCGTTGTTCTCGTTAATTTTGAAAACGATGCCCGTAAAAATGGAGATGAAGTTCACGATTACCAAAGCGAAAGCGGGAATGAAAATAAACCAGCGGAGCCGCTTTACCAAAGCGAATATCAAAAGGGCGATGATTAACGGGGTCGCGCTATATCGAATTGCCATTAGGACGGTACGTAAGTCCCTGAGCTCTGGCTTCTTGGCAATATAGAACTCAGCGAAGACGACAACGGAAAGCAAGAAGACCGCCGCCAAAAGAACATACATACGGATCTTTGTTTTCTTATCCAAAAACACCGTTGTAATAAGCGAAATGACAAACGCGAGCAGGACTAGAATCAGTGGCCAATTTTGAAGTAAGTATTCTTTAATCATCAAGTTACCTAACGTCCAAGATTTTACTACATTTGGCAAAAACGGTTCGCTCAATTATCCCCGCCTTAAAAACATCGCATCCATTTTTTAGCATTACGATAGATTTTTCTCCGCAAATCTTTGGGTAAATACCTCTTTATATCCTAATGATTCGTATATGTGTCTAGCGTTTTCGTTGCCTTCGACGCACCATAAAACGGGTTCGTCTATGGCTTTATCAATAAGGCGGTTGGTAAGATACTTCACGAATTGTTTTCCCAAACCTTTTCCTTGATGGGAAATCTTAACGGAAACGGAACTTAGTTCTTCTTCGTCGAGATTGGCATACCCAACGATTTCCCCATCCATCTCGATAACGTATTTCTCTTTTGCCCAACGCAGCCATCTTTCCCTCGTGTCTTTTCTTGGAGCGGCCACGACCGAATCGGGAAAACAACCAGTCCCCACTCTCATTCTATGAAAAGCTTCCGCACTCAAACGGAAGGCCTCGTCGAAATCCTCGTCCCGATACTGCCGAACAGGAAGGTCGGGTTCTTCGAATTTGTCGCCATCGTATTTCATCAACGTTGACGCCCAGGTTAACTGATAACCGTTTTTGAGCACGAAACGCTTTGCGTTATCGTTGTTGAAGGCATAGATAGCGGTAATCTTTTTCATGGACGAAGCCAGATAATTCCGCTCGATTTGCTTTAACGCTGCCGTACCATAGCCTTTGTTTCGGTATTCCTTGAAAACGTAAAAGACATATGCGGTTCGTCATCGTTCTCAATGTAAGCTATGCCAATGACGGTATCGCCAAGCATCAAAGCAAATATCTCTTCGCTTTCTTCTTCGATTTCCGCAACGAACTCTTCTCCGGTTTCTTCAAGATCGATAAGCGGAAGAAACTCGGTCAAGTTCTCTCCTTTATTTATTCTTATTTCGGCGGTATTCATAACGGATGGCCCTCGTTTTCATGATTCTAATACAAGAAAAAAGGACTGACACATCGTACCAATCCTATCTTCTTAAGTTGGTGACCCGTACGGGATTCGAACCCATGAATGTATCCTTGAAAGGGATATGAGTTAAGCCACTTCTCCAACGGGCCACATGGCGCTCAGCATAGGATTCGAACCTACAACCGATCGGTTAACAGCCGATTGCTCTACCGTTGAGCTAGCTGAGCGTCTGCCTTTTCAGGCACGGACAATAATAGACGCGCTCAAAGCGGTTTGCAATCACTTTTGAAACGTTTCGCGCCAAGGAAACGGGAGATTATTCCCCGAGCTTCTTTTTCACCGCGCCATAGAGGTCGGCGACGGTCTTGAAAGCGGTGAGTTCTTCGGTCTGGAAGGAGATGCCAAAGCGATCCTCCAAATCCAAGCACATTTCGACGATATCAAGGGAATCGAGGCCGAGGTCCTTAAGGGATTTCGTCTCATCGACCTTCTTGACGCCAAGGCGTTCCGCAAACATCGCGCGGAACTGTTCAAACTTCGTTTCTGCCATAATGAATTCCTTTTCTCGCGGTAATTATAATGACGAATCCCAAAGAATGGAAAGCCCCGAAGCAACGCCTCGGGGCAATCAGCCTCCCTTCTGGATAAGGGAAGTTTGCTAGGATACCTAGCCATAACGACCTGCGCTATCCCGGTCTAACGCCGTTTGGTCGTAACCTTTAATCCCGGGATAACGTCTTATCGGGACGAGACGAAGGACGTCTCTTGATCGACGCGCCGCGAAACGGTATCCGTCGAACGATTGAAGACCCCGACCATGGCTCCCGCCACGGCGGCGAACAAGGCCAAGACCAGAATCATGCCGAGCAATTGTCCTTTGATTTCTGACATCGCTTTCCTCCTTTCATCAATCTTTGTAATAACCGACGACCGCGCTTCGCTTGACGCCTATATGCATCGTTTCCTTCTTTAGAAGGAACGGGTCGTAGTCTTTGCTAAGGTAATAAATGACGGTGTCGCCGATGCGAAAACTGGTCGCACTACCGCCTTCCACGGTCAACGTCGCTTTATAGGATGAGACAAGTTTCCGCGTATATTCGCTGATGCGCCCATCTCTAGAAATGCGGTAACTGACCGTCGTCGCTAGGGAATCGAGCGAGTTCTTGACGATGTTTACGTTCAAAAGGTCACCCGAGAGTAAGAGGATGGACATCAAGAAAGCCAAGGATAATAAGAGGCCGAGTTTATAAGACATCGAGCATTTCCTCCATAATGGAAAGAATCGATAACGTTAAGGTAAGCATCGTTAAACCCGAACCGCATAAAGGCAAAAAGGAAAGCGTATCTAGGCGTTCTAGACGCGTCGATTTGCTGATGGAACGTTTCGTATCCGCCAAGCGGGCGAACAAGCGTTTGAACTGGGCAAGATAAAGACCCCCTTCGCCCTCGTCGATCATCTGGTAGACGGCCACCATAACCTCGCGGATGCTGATCTGCTCGAAAATAGAAGCAAACGCAACGAAGGGGGCGACGCTTTTATCCTCGTCGATATCGTGGAGAAGTTTCTTTAATAGGCCATTCAGCTCCTCGCCAGCGAAATCCAGTAGTTTCTCCAAAGCGTTATAAACGGTAAAGCCATCCGTGATATAGATTCCGAAGAAAGTAAATAACGTGATGAACTCATCGCATAACGCTTCGAGTTTCTTGCGTTTTAGGGCGTCGTAACGGGTCAAAAAGACGAAGGCATAGACAACGAAACCCAGCGCGGGAAATAGGAGCAGGAAGTTCAACCCAATATACCAATACATGGCCACTCCGATTCCCAAAAACGCTAGGACCGATAACCCAAAGAAAAGGAACTCCTTTTTGGGATCGCGACCGAGATATTTCATGTCCGCGAGCAACTTAGACATGGCGCTTCCTCCAAGAAAACGCCCTCTGTCCCGTATAGTGACGGAGGAAAAGATACAAAGAGAAAAGCAAGAAGGCGAAGAATACGCTGACTGACCCCAGATAAATCCACGAATTACTTAAAGACTGAAAGAAAGAAGATAAGCCAAAGCGCAGGAACGTCAGAATGCCCAAGGAAACAAGCCAAAGGAAACAATAGGAAACCAGTTTCCTTTTGGCCTCCTTCTCGTAACTCTGTTCCGTTTCTTCTTCATTACTTGCTTCTGCCATCAATTCACCGGAAATCTTCAGCACGTCACCACCTCTATCAAGGTAGAGGCGAAGAAGTGAAAGGAACATCTTGTACGTATCACTTTGGAAATAGCCAGCGAGATACTCGGTCTTCGCCCGAGGTGACATCGTCTCCATGCTGCCATTGAGGGTTTTGAATTCCTCCCCAAAACCTTCGCTTGCCGTTTCATAGGCTTTCTCCAGGGAGGTTGTCACCGATAAGGTGATGAGATAACGGTGCAAGAACAAGTAGCATTCGTGACGTAGCCTCGACTTCCTCGACGCGGCGATAAGCATCGGGCGATAAAGGATCGTCCCACATGCCAAGGCGGCGACCCCTACCCCAGCCCCGAGAAACCATTTATCGCTGCATAAATAGGCTAGACCACCTAGCAAAACGGCGCACAAAAAGACATATAGCATTCCGTTTTTCATGGCAAATCCGACTCCTTTTTCTCAAAAAGAACCTCGATTTGCCGGTTTTTCTCGTCTAGCCTTCCGATGGATTGAACGTAACGAAGAACCTGCCCGTTCCGCATTTCCTTTTTCAGATAAACAATCAACGAGAAATGATGATAGATATCGGCAAGCACGTCTTCGTAGCCCGCTTTTCCCGCGACACCTTGAGCCAAACGAGCCATGCGGAAAGGAACAGCCGCGAGGTCTTTCGCGTGTAACGTGGTAATAAGGGGATGCCCCGACATGGCCGCGTGAAGGGCTTCGACCATTTCCCCTCCACGAGCTTCGGCAAGAATCAAATAATCCGGGTTGTTGCGAAGAGCGTTGCGGATCAAAACGGCAAACGTCGCCTCTTTGTTTTTGTCGTCTGCCTGCCAAAACGTCAAATCAATCATCCCTTCGCCACGGCAGAGCTCCAATTCCCCAAGGTTGTCGATAACGATGACGCGCGTCGCGTCCTTCAACCGGAGCAAAAGGTATTTCTGCAATTCTGTTTTGCCCGATCCCGTTTCGCCGGCAATGATAATCGATTCGTGATTTTCTAAACCTTTAAGCAAGATTTCCAAAGTGCCCGGCGGAAAGAAGTCGCGGCTTGTGGATACCGCCGACCCTTCGCTGCCGATACGCAAGGCGAACGAATAGGCCTTCGCTTCATAGACCCGGCAAATCGAAAAGAATGTCGCGTTTAACCGATATCGCCCAAAATGGATATCGAGGTTTGGACTCATGTAAGAGAACTGTTTCTCGGCGAAGTTCGCGATTTGACGTAGGAATTCCCCCACCGTTTGGTTATCGACGCGAATCGAAGATTGCCTACGGCCGCGGAAACGGTCTTCGTAAAAGATCGATTCCCCGTTAAACGATACGTCCGTGACGTCTTTCCGTTTCAATAGGGGCTCCAAAAAAGAGTTTTCTACATATTCGACGATGCGCGTGGAGTCGTTCATAAATCTCCCCTTTCGATACTAAATATGGCTACTTTCCGTTTCCGATCGATGTCATTGATCTTCGCGGTAAAAGCGACGACGACCCGGTCGCCATAATCCGTGGAATCCGTCCCGCTCACGGTGACCGTATGCGTATAGGAACGGCAATATGGCGTCAGGTTTACCTTTAGGTAATCGTTAACGAGAAAACGAATCTTTGGGACGTAAAATTTCGGTTTGGGCAGGTAATCCCCGTTTTCGTCCACCACCGCCACCGTCTCGTCAAAGAGACCTTTGTACAAACCGAGATAAACCTGATCGATGCCATGGATGCAATAGACCTTGTTGAACCCAGTAAGGACGAGAACCAGCGTGACCGCGGATAAAAGAAGGTAGGCCATTTACCGTCCTCCCCCGACAACGCAGTATTCCGAAGCCAAACAATTCCCGAAAAACGATTTCGACGACATCACGAAATTGTCCATGATGATCTGGTCGGAAAAGGCGCCGGCATTCTCCAAAGCGATTTGGAAATGATACATCACGTCGTCATGGCCTTCCCGTAACGGGAGGAAGAGCGCATTTGCCTGAAACGTCGGCTCATCGGGAGGAACCTTGTCCCGATATGCTTTTAGGTCAATTCGGGAATAGTAATAGGCTTCCGCCAGAGAGAACGAGTATTCGTAATCCCCTCCTCCCCGGTCCGCAATGGAAGCAATCAAGGGAATCGTCGCGTATGCGCCAACCTTCTTTGCTATCCCTTCGAAATCGCTAATATGATCGAGCAAGCGTAGCTCCGCCTTGCAGTTTTTCTTCGGCTTGGCCCCAAACCCAAAATAGGACAGATGAATCTGCGTTATCGGAACCATACGATTCGCCAAGTTCGAGCCATGAAGAAGGCCTTTGACGGAATAGGAATCATGATCGATGCCTAATTCGCTAGGCTTTTCCTCGTCGGCGTGATAAATCGCGTTTTGCGTCTCGAACAGTCCATCCTTGTCCACACGGAAGACCTTCTGTCCTTTTTGGATAGAGAAGGATTCGTTGCAACTAAAGCGTTTGTTCGACCAATCGATACCGCGGTAATACTTGGCTTGGCAAAGACCTAGCTCAATCGAAATGGGAACGCCGGCCTTGAAGTATTCCCCAGGAACCTTCGCCTCAAAAGTCGCAAAACCATCATCATCTACCGTCAAATTCTTCAGTTGTTTCTGCGCAAACCCTTCGGATAAAGATGGAAAGCCATAGCCGTATATGTCGAAGTACGCCCAATAATCCGCACTGTACTTCCGTTTATAAAACGAAAAGCGCACTTCAAGATCCTCGCCTTCTAGCATGGGGCCGATAATGATGATGCGGTCCTTTTCCACACTATGGGCCGAGAGGCATAAGCACGCTAAAGGCGCTAGTAGAAGAGCCGCCTTACGTTTCATCGTTCCAGACATGTCGGTACCTCCGAAACGATTGTCTGAAGCCTTTTTTCGTATTGACGCCGGGTATAGACGTCAAGATACCAGAAAGGATAATGCCGCCCCACTTCCAGTATTTCCATCACGAAGAAGCGCTGGTCCTCTTCCTTTAGATTCAAAAAGTAATGCCGCAAGTTCGTCAAAAAGCGCTTTGCCTTGCTATCTTTTAGGTTGTCCAAAAACTCGGGAGAGATATCAAAAATATGGTAATCGGGGGACTTGCCGACGCTAAGCAAGGCCTGGCGATACTTGACTCGGATCTTCTTCATCCGCTCCGCGTTTGGTAATTTCACTGGGGTTGTGGTTTCGTGCTGACTCATAAATGCTCCTTCACCCCTTCTATAGTTCGTTTTTCGACAACTCGAAGAAAAAAGATGACGAATTTGGTTTTACGGTGGATAAATAATCCGAAATAAGTAAGAATTATCGGGATGATTATCCTTGTTGGCGCTTCTGCCTCCGGAAAGACCGAAATCGCGAAAAAACTCTTTTCCAACCACGGGATGAAGAAAGCCGTTACCCATACGACGCGCCTCATCCGCCCTAGCGAGACCCCCGATGTCGATTATCACTTTGTCGATGAGGCCCAGTTTCTCGTCATGAAAGAAAAAGATCTCTTCGTAGAGACCACGCTTTATAACGGAAACCACTACGGCTGTTCCAAGGCCGAGGTGGGTGATGAAAAGTGCATCATTCTCGATCCTAACGGGGTCGCGGCCTTTCTCGCTCTAAACGACCCTCATATCATTACGTTCTATTTGCGCGCAAGCGAAGAAACTAGGCGAAAGAGAATGAACATACGCGGGGATGAACCGGAGGCTATCGAAAAGCGTATTCGTAACGACCGCAGCGCCTTCGCAGACGACAAAATCCCTCACGTCGACTTCGTCATCGATTGCGATACGCGCAGCATCGAAGACCTCGCCGAAGAGATCTACAAATCCTATCGGGCCAAAATCGCCTAACCGAGGCAAAGCAAAAGGCGACCCGTGAAGGTCGCCTTTTTCGATTGTGGATTAATCCTCGTCGGAATCCGAGCCAGCAGGCTTGTAATCCTTGAGTTCGGCCGCCCAATCGTGCGGTTCGATCTTGCCCTGTTCGAGGCCGTTCTTTTCCATGACGTCGGCGATGAGCTGTTTCGCGCGGCGGAGGGAGAGGTCGGACTTGACCTTGAAGACGAGCGGGATGTCGCGATAGACGCCCTTGTGACCAGCATCCTGAACCGGGAGGGTACTATTTTCATAGTCCTTCGGATCGAGGGCATAGTAGAGCTTGAGGCCCTTGCCGGCGATGGTGATCTTAACGAAGGTCACCTTGTGGAGGCGGAAGATATCGCCCGAATTGGAGACGCGGGATTTGGCTCCATAGGAGAGAATCTCAGCCTTCAGTTCGTTGTAGTTGTCCTTCAATTCCTTTTCGGCGTCCATCATGCGGACGGGGAAGGGAATGCGGATGATCTTGTCATGGGGCGGGAGATCGGGATTGATCTCACCGACGGCACGAACGACAACTTCGGGCTCGGGGGCGGGAGCGGGCTCAGGAACGGGTTCCGGTTCGGGTTCGGGTTCCGGCTCGGGCTCGGGGACGGGTTCGGGTGCGGGAGCGGGTTTGGGTTCAGCCGGCTTCACGATGATATTGACGGTCGGGAGAACGGATTCTTCCTTGGGTTCCGGTTTGGGTTCGGGGCGGACGATATCGGACTCCTTCACGACAACGGTGACAGGGGGAACCTTTTCTTCCTTGACGGGAGCGACTTCACGGAGTTCTTCGCGGATGATGTCGCGAAGGGCATCGATGGAGAGGTCATCCTTCTTGGGTTCGGGTTCCTCTTTCTTGGCGAGTTCGGCGGCGATGATGGCACGGATGTCTTCGGCGGTCAGGGGCTTGGGTTGTTCTTCAACTTCCTTCTTGGCAGCTTCAGCAGCTTCCTTACGGGCTTTCTCGAGTTCTTCCTGACGGGCCTTTTCCGCGGCTTCTTCCGCTTCTTTGGCCTTGGCGGCTTCTTCGAGTTTGGCGGCGTGGGCAGCGAGTTCTTCGCGGACGACGTCACGAACGTCGGCAGGCTTTTCTTCTTCCTTGGCCGGAACGTTCTTCGAGAGTTCGGCGGCGATGATGGCGCGGATATCATCGGCGGAGAGAGCCGGGGCGGCATCTTCTTCGACGAGGATTTCGCTTTCGTCGGCGGCACCGTCGTCGGGGTTATCCTCGGTCAGGTAACGGCCGAGTTCTTCCGAGAAGATGGAACGAACGTCTTCGGCGGTTAGACCCTTTTCTTCTTTCGGGGTCGCGGGAACGTTGACGATGACGGGCTGATCTTTGCCAGCACCGAATTCTTCTTTGATGATCTTGCGGATGTCGTCGGCGCTTAGCGGCTTCTCGCCAGTGACGGCAGCCTGGATTTCAGAAACGGGGACGGCATTAGGTTTGCGTTCCGGTTCACGAGCGGGTTCAGTGACCGCGGGCTGAGCCGGGGCATAGGTGTTGATGTATTGGATGAGCAAGGGTCCTTGGATGCCAGGAGCTTGGGGCATCGGGGGGAGCGGAGCGGCGTTATGACGCTCGTTGAAGCCACCTTCCTTGAGAGCGGCTTCCGCTTCTTCGGCGGCTTCGCTGGAGTCGAGGTCTTCGTCATGGACGACGACGATTTCGTCATCGGCAGCGGCTTTCTGCTTGGGCGATTCTTTCTCGGCAGCGAGATGGAAATCAACAAGGAGACCGATGAAGAGAAGAAGGAAGCCAATAACGATGAGGGCCGGCCCAACGATGAAGAGAAGGGCGATCCACTGATTGGCGGAAAGGGCGAGGGCAATCGGGTTGTAGAAACCGAAGTAGTAACCAACGACAGGCCCGTAAACACCGCCGATGACCCCTTCGGTGAGGCCAGGGACGAAGAAGATGGTCATTCCGAAGTACAACGCGGCGATGCCGATGAGGCCGAAGATCGTCACGAAGATACCGGCGTGATGGCGCTTGACGGAATAATAGATGATGTGGGCGATGTAGACGAGCAGCATGACTCCGCACACACCAAGCGTGATGTACTCCATCAAATCCCAGGGCTGACGGAATTGGGCGGCCAAGACCGTACCGAGGTTGTTGAAGATTTGGGCGCTGGTATAGAGGTGCTGTCCCTGAACGGGGACGAAATCACCAAGCCATATCAGGCCCGCTAAGCCGACAAGCATCAAAACGAGGCCGACGACCGAAGTGATAATCACTTTCTTTTTCATTTTGCTTTCCTCCGCAAAAACTAGTTGCCTTATATTACCGCCCTCGTGACACGTACGCAATACGGAAAAAACGAGGGCGAAGGCTTATTGTTTGGGTTCTGCATATTTTTTCGCGCAAAAAATGCGCATATTCGACTCAACTGCATCAATATGGATCGACCCTTCCATCGCGGCCTCCCCGTCCAAATCCCATGGTAAGGGGTAGTCGATCTGGATGTCGAAAGACGCGGCCCGCAGTTTAATCGTGCGCGTTTTAAAAAATAAATAATGAAGAAGGCCGTTGAAGAGACCGGGTTTGGTCAAATAAAGCTCGAAAACGCCATCATGTATCCGAGAGGAGGACGTATTGACGCGGAATCCCCCGACGTTTTTCCCGTTCAAACAAAGCAAAAACGGCACTTTGAGATCATAAACGTGTCCGTCCGCTTCGATGTGCACGGGTATCGCCTTTAGACGGAAGGCATCCCCTATCGCCTTGAAATAATAGGCGATTCTTCCAAGGCGTTTTTTATGGATACGTTTCGTGACATAAGGGATATCTGCATAAGCCCCGATCGCGGCGACATAAGCGAAGTACGTATCACCTATTTTTCCCAAATCGAAGCCACACGTGTATCCTTCTTTGATAATTCGAAGCGATCTTTTCAAATTACGGTTTATGCCGAAATTCGGGCCAATATCGCCAATTGTTCCTCCGTTAAGATAACCGAGGGTCGGAATGTTCGTATGTCCCGCCAAAGCGTTGATGATGTGATGGAACGTTCCATCTCCGCCCGAAAAGATGAGGGCGTCATAAACCCCGCAAGCTTTTTGGGCCATTTCCATCCCCTCCTCCATCGAGACGGTCTTATGGACGTCGAGGGTCGAAAAGACATCGCGCAAGCTTGCAAGAACATAATCAAGTTTCTTGTTGACCTGTCCTCGGCCCGTCGCGTCGCTATAGAGGAAGAGGGCTTTCTTCTCGGCCATGGTTACGCGCGTTCGGGTTCGACCGCGGTTTCGCCGACGAGTTCAGCTTTTTCGATGACGACATTCGTCAAGGGACGATCGTTACGGTTCTTGTTCACCTTGGCGATTTTGTCGACCACTTCCATGCCGGCGATAACTTTACCGAAGGCGGCGTAATTGCCATCGAGGAATTCGTCGTCAGCATCGCAGATGAAGAACTGACTGCCCGCCGAGTTCGGATCCCCTGCCCTGGCCATCGAGATAACACCGCGCTTATGGGAGAGAGGGTTCGCGAATCCGTTCGCGCGGAATTCGCCGCGGATCGAATAGCCCGGGCCGCCCATACCGGTTCCGGTGGGATCGCCGCCCTGAATCATGAATCCGCGGATAACGCGGTGGAAGATAAGGCCATTATAAAAGCCTTTCGAAACGAGATAGGCGAAGTTCCGCGCCGAATTGGGGGCCGCTTCATAATCCAATTCGATTTGGATGTCCCCGTAGTCTTTGATATGAAGAATAACCATACATATGTCCTTTCTTTTTCCGTAATAGTTTAGCGAAGATAATCGATGATGAGGTTGCCTTTTTCAAGTTTCGCACTCCCTTCAACACCATTTAGGAAAGGCATGGAGGGCGCAAGGTGGCCGAGGTCAACGTCAAACAAGATCGGTTTTCCTAACGAACCGAGGATGTCGATTGCCGCATTGAACCGATCCGCCCCGAGGAATTCTTCGCGCGCAGAAAGCATACGGCCGAGGAGAAAACCCTTCGCGTTATCAAACCACCCCGCTTCGCGAAGTTCGAAGAAAGCGCGCCGTAACGACAACGCGTTCAGGTCGCACGCCTCCAAGTACCAGATGATTCCTTCTGGGTGCTTGGCAGTAAATTCTCTGACGTTATCGTATTTCGTTCCACATAGATTAATTAAACAATCCAGGCATCCGCCCAAGAATAACCCATGCATGGGTCCCTTGTATTGGTAAGGCGTAATGATTTTGGGCTGGCTAAGTCGATACCCCCACAATGGATGGTTTTCATCACGCTTAGAGATCGACCATTTGGGATAACCTTCGAAATGGTTCTCCCCGCATAGCATTCGATAAGCATCCTCTTCGGAAAGACGCCACTTCTTTTGGAAGAAGCTCGGGGCACAAGGGCCATAAATGGTCACGAGGTCGCAAAGAGTGGTTAAAGGGAACGTCAGATTGGTATTATCCGAGAAGCCCATAAACCATTTGGGAGGCAGTTTCTTCAATTTTTCAAAATCGAGATAGGGAAGCATTTCGCACATCGTCTCCCCGCCACCGACCGAAAGAATCAACTTGGCATCCGAAGCATAGGCCCCCATGAATTCTTCCGCCCGTTCTTTTCCAGGCGCGGAGCATGCGACCCCATCCGCGCGCCTTACGTTTTTCCCTTCGACGACGGGGTGACCGCGTTTACGCCACATCGCCGCGCTGACGTCAAGACGAGTCAGGTATGGTTCAGTCGTGCAACCGAAAGAAGGGGCGACCAAGGCTATGACATCGCCTGGAAGAAGATTCGCTGGGATTCTCATGCGAGAACGTTAGCACGAACCAAACGCTTTTCCTAGATGAGAAAACCCGCCACGTGGGCGGGTCCAGTCACCATTTGGTGACCCCAACTGGAGTCGAACCAGTCATTGAACCTTGAGAGGGTTCCGTCTTAACCGATTGACCATGGGGCCGTTTCGGCAAGGGTAATTAAATCACGCACGCCCGAAGTGCGCAACCAGATTTTTGCGAGGCTCATTTTCTAAGGCCAAGATAGGGAAATCGAATCAATCTTCACGCCCTCCCGCGCATAGCGTACAATAGACGCGAATCATGGCTAGAAAAGCTTCTGTCACTTCCAAGCGTTTTGCCGATTTTGACAAGTTCAAAGAAGCTGTTTTTATCATCGATGCCGCTACATTGGATCCTCTATATTTCAACGCGGCTTTTGAGCGGCTCCACGCCGACATGAAAGACCGCCTGCCGGACTTCGATGATCGTTTTTTGGATGCAAAGACGCATGCCGAAGTCATCGAGGGCAAAGAATGCATCGTTCAGACTTTCGAACGGATCCCTCCTTTTCACGAGCAAATCGACACCCATGACGTTCGTGTCGCGGTCGCTGACGTAGAAGAAATCCTCTTGACCAAAGTACGCGATGATTCGATTAGCCCCTCCCGTCTTTTGAGCTCTTTTGACCCCGTAGTCAACCTTATCGTCTACCGCGCGGTGGAATTCTTCGGGTGCAGCGCAGCCTTTTTGATTCTTCCCCCGAAAGATAAAAGCGGCGAATCCGAAATCTACCGCTATAGCCGTGGAAAAAAGACCGAGCCCACCGCCTCTCGTTTCGTGTTGAGCAGTTTCATCCGCGAATATCACGACTTGTTGTTCACCCACGGGTATTCCATCCTCACCGATCACGTCGAGGAGGTACGAACTGCCGATCCGCGCTTCGATGGTTTCCTTCGGGAGACGAAAGCCCATTCCATGGTCACCGTTCCCTTTTTCGCGGGCGGCAAACTCGTCGGTTACCTCTCCTTAATCAACTATGCGAAAAAAGATGGCAAAAAAGACCTTTTCTTCGCCGACTATGTCGCTAACTCTATCGGTTCGATATTTTATCGAAGCGGGCTCTATCGAAAGATTTTTCTAGACGAGACCACCAATCTCCCATGGGTCTCCTCCATCGCGCAAGCCTATCCCTCTTTCATTGCCAAAAATGCCGAAATGCCGATTTCGATCATCGAATTCGATTATCTACATTTCCGCATGATTGCCCGTGCCTATGGGTCCGAAACTGCTGAAGCCATTCTCAGCAAAACCGCCGATGTCTTGCGTTCAATCTATCCCGAATCCCTTCTAGCCCGTAAAAACGGGACCGATGTCTTTCTTGTCGTAACGCCAGGCATCGCCGACGCCGTGACGATGGAAGTTGGCCATATCGGGGAGGAAATACAAAAAGAATTCGCAGGAATCATGGTGACCCTCTGCTTTGGCGTCTACCAAGTCAAAGACACGAAAGAAGAATTCGATTCCGCGATTTTGAAGGCTGCCCTCGCGCATCGGCGCGCCAAAGGGGATCCCTTCCACCGCATCCGCATTTTCGATGAGGAAATGGACCGGAAAGAAGCACTATCCGTTTATTATGCGAACCGTTTCCGCCAATCTGTGGAAGAAGACGATTTCCATATCTTCATCCAGCCAAAGTACAATCTTGAAAAAGAAGCGTTCTTCGGCGGCGAAGTTCTCGTCCGTTGGAAACTCAATGGCCAATTCGTCCCACCGAATGAGTTTATCCCCCAGTTTGAAGCCAATGGTCTCACCCACGACCTTGATCTTCACGTTTTGGAAAAGACATGTGCCATTCTTGCCGGGTGGCTGAAGGAAACACCCGAGAAAGCGGTCCCGCTCTCCGTGAATTTCTCACGCGTCGATTTCGCGGACCCCCACCTGTTCGAATCCATTTTGGCCATTATCGAAAAAGCCGATATCCCTCACGAATACATCGAAATCGAAATCACCGAATCCGCCTACGTAGAATACGAAGAGCAGATCATCTCCTTCATCCAAAAATGCCACGCGACCAACATCAAAGTCCTCATGGACGATTTCGGTTCGGGCATTTCTTCCTTCAACTCGCTGAAGAATCTCGACATCGACTGCATCAAGCTCGACTACAAGTTCCTTTCCAAAGGCGGCGACAATCGCAAAAAACGCAAAATCATCGAAGGCATCGTTTCCATCGCCCGCTCGATCAGTCTTCCCGTCGTCATCGAAGGCGTCGAAACCGCGACGGAGGCGGCATTCTTCCGCGCGATGGGCGTGCGCTATGTTCAGGGCTATCTCTTCGGGAAACCGATGCCCGTCGAAGAATTCGAAGGCCTGACAAACCGTTCGATCGGTAGTTCCTTCGAAAACGGCGACGATTCGCGCTTATTGCTTAACGAGTTCCTCGACGCGAACTCCAACCTCAATTTCTTCTTTGCCCACGTCGATACGCTAGCCGCCATTTATCGCTTCGACGGACAAGGCCTTTATCCCGTCCTCATCAACCGCAAATTAGAACAGACCATCGCCATCTACGGTGCCGTTTCGAATTTCCTTCGGCAGGACCTCCTCTCCTTCTTCGATAAAGAAAAGGCGGACGAAATCCGTGCCTGCTTGACCGCGCCCCACCGCAACTACGTCTTCTCTGAAAAGAACATTTACATGTTCCATTACGGGACCCATGTGATCCCCTTCTACATGCAAGGATTGCTCATTCAGTCCGAGACCGACGGCAACCGCTACTACCTTTTCACCGCAAGCCAAGTCCAGCAGGACGAAAAACCCTTATTGCAGGAAGGGACCGAATCCCTCGAATGGCTTCTTACATCAACGATTCAAGGATGCGCCATCATCGACAAAAACGGCAATATCCTCACCCACAACCAGTTCCTTAAAAAGTATTACCCCTCCATCGCGGTCGGCGAAAACGCGGAAGATCTTTTCCGGCATCGCTTCGATAACGAGGTCAATCTCCACCGCGTTTATCTTCCCGAACAAGAAATGGTTTTTGACGTGGCGGTCCGCCGTCTCGATTACCATGGCCAGAAAGCGTCCCTTCTCATTTTCTCCGAACTCGGTAATCCCGGCTCCTATATCTCGGAAATCGGGGGAGATGGTTTCAAATTCTACGACCGTCTCGTCTCCACCATGAATACGGTCGCGGTCTGTTATGTCGAAATCGACCTCGACACCGATTCTTTCTTCCAAATCAACTTCAAAGATCACGAGAATTTTGTCTATCACGACGCGATTAACCGCGGTTCGTATACCGGGAATCTCTATCAGCGCTTCCTCTCTTCCGTGACCGAAGCCGAATTGCCCGAGGTGCGTGAGCGGATGCGCCTAGACAATCTCATCGAAGCCTGTAAGGCAATGTCCCCCTTCACCATCGGATATAAATTGAACTATGGCGGGCTCTATCATCGCCTCACCACGAAATTCTATTTCGACAAAGGCCATCACTATGCCTGTTTCTTCCTCGAAGATACAACAGGCGAGCGCCTTCGTGACTTCGATACTTTGACCGCATGTTTGACCAGGCGCGCCGGCATCGATTTGATGGAACGCCACATCAACGAGCACCCACTCAATCAGATGGCTTTCTTTATTCTCGACCTCGATTCGTTCAAGAAACTGAATGACACCTACGGCCACCCACTAGGCGACCGCGTCCTCTCAAAAATTCACGAGGCCTTCGAGCGCTTGCCCTCTACCTATATTTATCCGACCCGTATGGGCGGCGACGAATTCTGCCTTCTCCTAGAAGACCGTGGCGAGCATTTCAAAACGGACGATGCACGTCTTCTCATTGACGACGCCCTGCGCAACATCGGCCACGAAGTCGGCCTTAACAAGGAAATACACGCTTCGATCGGATGTGCCCTCATCCCCGAGGACGGCACGACCATCCAAACCGTCTATCCCAAAGCCGATACCGACCTCTATAACCAGAAGAAAAAACGAAAGGCCAAACGGTAAAAGAAAAGATCGCCCAATCATGGACGATCTCTTTTCTTATAGTCTAGCGGCGACCGCGTCGAGGCGAGCGCAGGTCTTTTCCTTGCCAAGAATTCCTAGGATCTCGTAGAGGTTCGGAGACTGGTTCGTTCCGACGATCGCGACGCGAAGGGCTTCGGCACAGTCAGAGACAGAACCGACGTAAGCTTCCGGATTCGCCTTGTAGTCCTTATTGGAGGTGGCATAGCCGTGCTTCGCACCAATTTCCTTTAAGGCCTCGAACCACTGCTGCTCATCCGTGCCAAACGGCAGGTTCTTGCAGTCGAGGAGCAAGGAAGCGAGTGCCTTCTTATCCCCTTCCTTAAAGGGAAGGCCGGCTTCGAGAATCTTTGCGTATTCCTCATCGAAGAAGAAACGGATTAACGGATAGATATCCGCGAATTTCGCGTAGTCTTTGCGCGGATTTTTGCGGTCTTTTTCGATATTGAGGATCTTTTTGACGTATTCGGGATCCCGCTCGATTTGGGCATTGAGGGCCTCGTCATGTCCCTTGGCGTATTCCTTGACCAACTCGAATTCTTCTTCAAGAGGCATCCTGGCGATGATTTCCTTGGAGAAATAGTTGAGCTTATCCTGGTCGAAGAGGGCACCTTCGAGAGCGATCTTCTTGATGGAGAACGGGAAGGCCGAAAGATCGAACGACTTGTGGGCGATGGTCCACTCCTCGAAGTTGGAGTTGGCAATCGACATGAGATAGACCAAGAGAGCCTGGGTCGGATATCCCTGTTCCAAGAAATAGGAGACAGCGGCTTCGGGGTCTTTGCGCTTGGAAAGTTTCCTCTTGTTGCCGTGATCGAGCTTCATGATGGAAGGGATGTGCGCATATTTGGGGGCTTTCCAACCAAGAGCGCGGAACATATCCAAATGAATCGGGGTCGAAGGAATCCATTCTTCGCCGCGGGTAATCATCGTCGTGCGCATGAAATGGTCATCGACGACGTGGGCAAAGTGATAGGTCGGAAGTCCATCCGACTTCAAAATGACGACATCGGTGTCGTTGTCCTGAAGTTCGATTTCGCCGCGAATCGCATCGACGAATTTCGTCTTGCGTTCATGGTCGCCTTCAGAACGGAAACGGATAACCCAAGGGGTGCCGGCATTAATACGCGCGACGCGTTCTTCGTTAGAAAGATTACGGTCGCGGGCATAGACGCCATAGTAGCCGGGAAGAACCTTGCTCTCTTCCTGCGCTTTGCGGATGGCATCGAGGTCTTCGGGGGTGCAGAAGTCAGGATAGGCCCTGCCCTTGCGGATGAGTTCCTTGATAACGGCCTTGTAGATGCTAGCGCGAGCACTTTGACGATAGGGACCATATTCGCCCTTATCGCCTTCGGGATAGAATCCTTCATCGGCATTGATGCCGAAATGAGCGAGCTGATCGATAAGGTCGCGTTCGCTGCCTTCGATCGTGCGCTTGGTATCCGTATCTTCAAGACGGAAGAAATAGACACCACCACTCTTTTTCGCGGTCATATAGGAAATCATCGAGGTGAATAAGGACCCCGTATGGAGGAAGCCCGTCGGCGAAGGGGCGAAACGGGTCACCTGCGCGCCCTCGGGGAGGGAACGCGGTGGATATTTCGCTTCGAGTTCGTCGATGCTCGTCTTGATTTCAGGGAATAACAATTCCGCGAGTTCTTCATTCGTAACCATAATTTTTTGGCCTTCTTTCTTCGCGCGAGGTGATTATAGCTATCGAGAAGTAAAACTTCTACTTGAAACGCAGAAAATGCTCGTCCTATAATATGCCCGTTCCCCTTCCGGGGCACACATGCAGGTGTAGTTCAATGGTAGAACATTACCTTGCCAAGGTAAATACGCGGGTCCGATTCCCGTCACTTGCTCCAACTGCTCAAATACCGGCCTAGCGCCGGTTTTCGTTTCTTATGCGCGTGCGTAAATAAATATAAAGAACGGCTATTTCTTTTCGTCCTCGTCCAGAGGCGGTTTCATCTTATCCAGCTCTTCGCGCATCCTCGCGAGTTCGTCTTCTCCCACGCGACCCGTGCTGGCAAAACTCGCGTAGATTTTCTTCGATCCCTCATAGAAGGCCACCGAAATGGCTTTCTGATGATCGAAAGCAAAAGCGACATGAAGGTAGATGATTAACGGAAGGTAAAGGGAAAGAAGAAACGAGAAGGCGAGGAGTCCAAAGAAAAGGCTAAAACGAATCGGAACGCCCATCCCAAAGCAGATACCGCTCGTCGTGGCCCCAAGAAGAATGGAGACTAAAGGCAACGGCAAAAACGGAGCGCGCGTCATCGCCCATTCTTTCGAAACGGCCCTTCGGTAGTAGCCATAGTAGAAATTGGCCAGACGCGGATGGTCCAAATGGAAAGCGTTCCTAAGGATACCATTTTGTACATATCGGCCCATGAATAGCCAAAAGAAGAAGACGATGCTAAACCCGAGGACGATTTCCGAAACGTCGTACATGGTCTGAAATAAGGGTGTCTGGGCCATCGTCGCCGAAGCGCCTTCATAATCACCCCCACTGATGGCAGCGGAGATGCTTTCGGCAGCAGAAGCGAAGGTGGGATCAACGGAAAGGGCGATCATATAGAAAGCGATGATGAAGAAAAAGACGGTACCAGCACTAGCCAAAAACGCGAAGAACCCATTCATCAAAAAGCGATATACGCCAAGGCAAGGAATCCTAAAATACGCCGCAAATCCACGGGTAATTATGCGCGTATCCGCCTCTTTTCCCGTTAAGGAAGAACCGAGATACTGGGTCGATGCGAATAGGGTTGGCAAGAAGAACAACGCGATTCCCGCCAGAATCCCTAGAGGCTCTAAAAGAGAAAGGGCGGCTGAGCAGGCACAGACGATAAAGAGCACGAGCGAAACCGGCACCCATTCACCGGGGCGGGTCGAATATGCCTCGAAGGCCTTTTTCCTAGCAGGATTAGCCATCGCTTTCATTGAGGGCCGCGAAGTCGCGGGCAGCTACGGCGACAGAACGTTCGTCGAGAGGATCGACATCACGCGCCTCGAGCTGGTCGATTAGTTTTGGAAAATCGCGCAACGAGACCAAAAAGGAATCGTCCGATGTTCCCTTAAGTGGAGTCAAAAGGCAGTCGTCGTTAATCAAGACAATGGAAATGAAGAATTTCTCTTCGATTCCGGACATCAGGGACAAACGCTGCAAACGTAGTTTGTTGACCATCATCGGATTCTTGATGTATTCGGTCTTTTTCTTATGGAAGAAAATCCAACTTTCATCTTCTTCTTTCGCCGCCAAGGCACCGTCATAATAACGGTCGCGGATACAGTAAAAATACTTATTCCCAAAAAGGATGTGGTCGATATGGAATTCTTCGAGGTCGGCGGTGCGGTTGGCAAATTTGTTCACCAAAAAGAAATCGCGTTCCAAAGCAACCCGGTAGACTTTGTGATAATAGGAACGAACCGTGTGATATTTATAGAAAAACCGCTTGATCGGAGCGTAGAGGAACCACGTAAGGAATAGCAAGAAAACGGCAGAGGCACAGACGACAAAAAGGACGAACTCGACCTCTTTGGGCATTAGCAGAACCTTTCGGCGGCTCCGATTGCGATTTCAATCATCTCGGAGAGGCCGGTCTGGCGCTGCTCGGGAGTGAGGATCCCGTCTTCGACGAAAGAGTCGGACATCGTGAGAATGGCAAGGGCACGCTTGCCGCAGAGGGCGGCGTTGATATAGAGGGTATAGGCTTCCATTTCGACGCAGGAGATGCCAAGCTGCGCCCAGCGCTTCCACACTTCTTTGTCGTAGTTATAGAAGATGTCGGAAGAGAGGACGTTTCCGCAGATGGCGCGGGAGCCACGCTCTTTCGCGACGCGATAAGCTTCGCTTAACAACTCATAGTCGGCGATAGCGCTAAGGGTGCCGCCATGGAGATCGAACTGGGCGGGCCAATTCGAATCGGTGCAGGCACCTTGGGCGAGGACGATATCGTTGAGATGGACTTTGCCGGTATAGGAGCCGGCGGTGCCGATGCGGATGATCGCATCGACGTCATAGTGGTTGAAGAGTTCGCGGGAATAGATACCGATGGAGGGTTGACCCATACCGGAGGCCATGACGGAAATGCGCTTCCCGTTTTTGGTATAACCGGTATAGCCGTTGATGCCGCGGACGGTATTGACGAGAACCGCATCCTTGAGGAAGGTTTCCGCAATCCATTTGGCGCGCATGGGATCGCCAGGCATCAAGACGACTTTGGCGAAGGCGCCGACGGGGGCATTATTGTGAGGTGTTGGCATGTTTTTTCTCCTTTTGGTTTATTCGACGGTAACAGATTTGGCGAGATTGCGGGGTTTATCGATCGGCAGCCCTTTGGCCAAAGCGACATAATAGGCGAAATACTGCATCGCGACGACCAAGACGTTCGGGGCCAAATAAGGCTTTACGTCATTGGCGACGAACGCATCGTTTTCGTTGGCGACGGCCGCGGTCGAGAAGATGACGAGGCGTCCTTTGCGGGCACGAAGTTCTTCGAAGTTGTTGCGGATAGAACTGGAAACTTCGGGGTCGGAGACCAAACCGACAACCAGCGTCCCCGGTTCGATTAAGGCGATTGGCCCGTGTTTTAGCTCGCCACCTGGATAGGCTTCGGCGTGGACATAGGACACTTCCTTAAGCTTCAACGCGCCTTCCATCGAGGCGAGGTAATCATAGCCGCGGCCCACAAAGAAGGCGTCGCGAACTTCCTTGCAGTCCTCCGCCAAGGCTTCGATTTCGCCTTTTCTGGAGATGATGTTACGGATGGAATCGACGACGCGGTCGATATCGAGGACAACGCCGATTTCGTTTTCAAGCGCGGCGAATAGAAGCGCGAGGAAGCAGACTTGAGCAACGTAGGATTTCGTCGAGGCCACCGCTACTTCAAGTCCAGCGTAAAGCAAGCAGGAATACGTTGCTTTGCGTTCGATGGTCGATCCTTTGGTATTGGTAACCGCAATCGAGATGCCATCGCGGTCATTGATGATTTTCTGGCAGCGAATGAGGTCGGCCGTCTCGCCCGATTGGGAAACGAGGACAAAGACTGTATCGCCCGTAATGTCATAGGGGTCATACGCCCATTCGGAAGCGATGGAGACCAAAACCTCTTTGCCCAAAGGACGGAAGTATTTGGCGCCCATTTTGGATGCATAATAACTAGTTCCACAGGCGAGGAAATGAATCTTCTTCGTATGGCGAAGCGTTTCGATCATCGATTCGTTGAAGGTGAAATGCTCGCCATCGAAATAATTGTCGATAAGGCGAACGACAACGCCGGGAATCTCTTCGATTTCCTTGATCATGTAATGGGGATAATCGCCGAGGTCGCTGCGGAAGGAATCGACGTTACGATGGACAAAACGAGGTTCGATTTCCACACGGCCGTTAAAAATCTTCACCTGAGTGGGCGTGAGATAGCCATAATCGCCGTCATCGACGTCGATAAAGCGGTCGGTATAATCAACCATGGGTACGGGATCGCTGGCTAAAAGCATGCAGCCATCGCTCATGCCGATAAGTAAAGGCGAAGCCTTCTTCATGAAATAGAGGCGTTCGGGTTCGTCTTTGAACATAATCGCACAGGCATAGGAACCTTCGAGGGCTTCCATTGTCTGGGCAATCGATTCGATGACCGAGCCAGAGCGGAGATAGAAGCGTTCCAGCATATCCGCGATGACTTCGGTATCGGTTTCGGAATTAAACGAATAGCCGCGGGCTTTCAATTGGTGGGCGAGAGGGCGGAAATTCTCGATAACGCCATTATGGACGATCGAGAAAATCTTGCGCTGGGATTGGTGCGGGTGGGCGTTTTGGGCGTTAGGCTGCCCATGGGTTGCCCAACGCGTATGGGCGATACCAACCGTCGGGTGAATGTTTTCGGGCACGATTTCTTCCAACGAAGCAACGCGACCAGCGACCTTGCTAAGAATCGTCTTACCCGATTCTGTGTAGCAGATGCCCGCAGAGTCATAGCCGCGGTATTCGAGTTTCTTAAGCCCGGAGAGCAAATAGGTTCTGAGGTCGAGCTTTCCGACCCCTCCGACAATTCCACACATAATTCGCGACCTCCGAAATCAGTCCTCGTTCTCCATATCGCGAGACGGACTCATATAATCGGCGAGGCGGTCCGAGAAATCGCGAGGGCTGATATGTTCGATATTGCCTTGGTGCGTGATGGAAATGCGACCCGTTTCTTCCGAAACCACAATCGTTACGCAATCATAGTGTTCCGAAATGCCGATGGCGGCGCGGTGACGAAGACCATATTTGCCATCCATCGGACGGATCGTCGGCTGGAAGGCGACCGCCGCGGCTACGATAGTGCCGTTGCGGATAATGACCGCACCATCGTGGAGACGAGTGCCCTTATAGAAAATGGTCTGAAGCAATTCGGTACTGACCGGAGCGTTTAGGATCGTGCCGTTATGGCATACGTCGGTCAAATCGTTCTTCTTTTCCATCGTGATGATGGCACCGATCTTTTGTTCGGACATCCAAAGAACGGCCGCGGTGATTTTCGCGTTGACCTCTTCGCGGTCAAACAAGACCTCGGGAACGATTTTCTTGCGGCGGAAGACGGATCTAGAAGCCGCACGTCCCACCATGTTATTGGCCACCAGCTCACGGGAATCGTTGCGATTGGCGATAAAGAAGAAGACGATAGCGGACAGCGTGCAAATGCCAAGGGCAATCAAGGGCAACGTAAGCCCGAAGAGCCAGCACATGACCATGCCCACTTCGAGCAGGATCAGGAATAGGCGCGGCAAGACGCGGCGGAAAACGGTAAAGAGGAAAACGTCGAACAAGGCGAGAATGATGAGGGCGACGAGCAAGCCAGCCCAGTTCTCGGCTAAGTCGAGATGGAACGCGGGGGAACCTTTGAAATCTAAAATAAGCATAAAACCTTCCTTGAAGTCCCTAATATGATAGACACCTATATTTGCTAAAGCAAAGGAAGATTGGCTATAGACGGCAAAATCTTTGATTTTTTCCTTTCTCCAAAAAGGCGCGAAAACGAATGGCTCCAGAGAAAGAAAGAATCTCTATTCTCCTAAAAAGAACGCAAAAACAAACTATTTCCATGCAAAACCCGTATTCTTTTATTCTCGTGACCACAATACAGCTGCCCTTCAAACCGTTCATCCAAACTAGAAATAAAAAGACACCCCACGTTAGCGGGATGTCATTATTCCGTTTGGAGCGCCCTGCGGGAATCGAACCCGTATAACCAGCTTGGGAAGCTGGTGTTCTACCACTGAACTAAGGACGCGCGGAGACAGGCCATACTTTAGCCTGTCGCATCTTTGGTGTCTAGCCTTAACTGCGTTTGACGCGAACGGTCGCATGCTTACGGGCCGCGAGGCCTTTTGCATAGGCGAGAGCCTCTTCACGCGTGTCGAAGATCTTCACAGCCGTATCGGAGCCAGGGATACGAACCCTCCATTTACGGATCTCGTCACGGTCGGCGACATGGTAGACGGAAGCGATTTCGCTGCGCGGATCGTCCTTAGCGATTTCTTCGGGCGGGAGCTCGGTGACGTGCTCGTAAGGAAGGGGTTCTTCTTTGGGCTCTTCGGCCACGGGTTCTTCCGGTTTGGCTTCGGAAGCTTCCTCAACCACTGCCGCTTCGGCGGGCGCGGTTTCAGGAAGAGCGGCGGGCTCTCCGCCTTCCTTGGCAGGGAGAATTTCAGCCTTGGTTTCTTCCTTCGAGGCCAGATCGATTTCGGCGTTAATCGCCTTCTCGGTCTTATTCAACGTATGGAAGAACTTGCATAGGGCGACAATCGGGCAGACGATCGTCCAGCAGAGGAAGAAGAACATCCAGAAGAAGAACGCACCGCTGACATGGGGATGGAACACTTTGTGTTCGACGGCGGCTCTTCCAATCTTTCCAGCCACGCGGCACATCCAAACAATGGGGACGATGCCAAGCGTGATAAAGCCTAGCAAAAAGGCTCCGAAGAAGAGCATCGAGCGGCGATACCCCTCTTTGCCTTCGTTCATCTGGTTGACTTCTTTGCCGACGTGGCAGAGAACGACGATCGGGTAGATGCATAGGGTGAAAGGCGTCAAAAGCAAAAACAGAATGACGGAACGACGAGTATGACGAAATTTCTTCATAGAAAAACCTCTTGCAAACATTCTATCCAATCATAAGGAAAGGTAAAGAAAAAACCACCGCAGCGGTGGTTATTCTCAAGCATGGTGGGTGCTACAGGGATCGAACCTGTGACCTCCTGTACGTCAAACAGGTGCTCTCCCAGCTGAGCTAAACACCCATGCTTTGACGTTTTCCCTTTCGGGCTCGCCTATTATAGGCAGGACATTTTCTACATTCAATAAGGAATTTTCGAATTTCGAGAAAGCAAAACCCCGGTCGCCCGGGGTAATTTGCAACTGGTGCCGACTAAGGGACTCGGACCCCCGACCTCTCGCTTACGAAGCGACTGCTCTACCAGCTGAGCTAAGTCGGCGCGAGAAATAATATATACATCGGCGGGAAAGTCCGCAAGGAAATCCGCTTATTTCGCTTTTACTTTCCTCTTAATAAAGAGGATGAAGACCGCGATTTCGTGCACGATCAACGGAGTGAGGGCAAGCAAGAACACCCAAAGGTAATCGATCGGATGGTCGGAGAGTTGGTGGACGGAGAAGACATCGCGCACCCCCGGAGTCTCGATAACGAAGAACTGGAGGCCAAAGCCGATGATAAGAGAAATCCATAAGAGCAGGTTCTTGTCGCCAAAGACACGGACGAACGAGCGCTTCACGTCGACCATGCCGAGCATATGGAAGAGTTCGGAGAAGGCGAGCACGCAGAAGGCCATCGATTGGGCCTCGGCGAGGACGCCTTTGTTCGCCTCGGCGTTCAAGAAGGTAATCAAATCACTTAAAGAGGCGCCAGGGCCAACCGCTTGAATCGGCACGATCAAGAAAGCGATAAGCGTTACCAAACCAATCAAAACGCCATAGCCGAACGTAACCGCGTATCCGCCGTGAGCGAAGAGAGATTCCTTGGGGTCGCGCGGCTGATCGTTCATGATGTCGCGCGGTTTGCGGTCCGCGCCCAAAGCGACGGCCGGAAGCGAGTCGGTAATAAGATTGACCCAGAGCAAGTGAATCGCGATCAACGGAGAAGGCAAGCCGATGACGGCGGCCAAAAGCATCGCGACCACTTCGCCGATATTGGAAGATAGGAGGAAGAGGATGGTCTTTTTGATGTTGGCGTAGATTCCCCTGCCCTCTTCGACCGCCTTTTCGATGGAGGCGAAGTTATCGTCGGCGAGGACCATGTCGGCCGCGCCTTTGGCGACGTCGGTGCCGGTGATACCCATGGCGATGCCGATGTCGGCGGCTTTTAGCGACGGCGCGTCGTTGACGCCATCGCCGGTCATCGCGGCGATGTGGCCGTTGGCCTTAATCGCCTTGACGATAGAGACTTTGTTTTGTGGCGAAACGCGGGCAAAAACGCGCACAACCTTGACCTTTTCTTGCAATTCCTCGTCGGAACAGGCGTCGATTTCATCACCTGACATAACTTCGTTCAAAGAGGAAGCGATGCCGAGTTCCTTCGCGATTGCAAAGGCCGTATCGCGGTGATCGCCCGTAATCATGACGGTCGTGATCCCCGCCTTCTTAAGTGTGGCAACCGCGGGCTTAGCGGCGGGACGCGGCGGGTCGACCATGCCGACCAAACCGACAAAGGTCAGATTCTCTTCGACGATCTGATCTTGATGGGAAACGGCGAGAGCGAGGACGCGGAGAGCGCGTTTGGCCATATCCGCGGCGACAGAGCGAATCGCATCGAGATCCTTTTCTTCGATCGGGCGCGCTTTGCCTCCATCGAGAATATGAGTGGCATGCTTTAAGATTTGGTCCATCGCGCCTTTGGTATAGACGATGCGTTTGCCGTTTTCCTCGTGGGCGGTCGACATCATCTTGCGGACGGAATCAAAGGGCAATTCATCCACGCGAGGCGACGCAGCTTCGAGTTCGCCTTTTGGCATATCGAGGCGATTGGCGAATTCGACGAGCGCGACTTCGGTGGGATCGCCATAAGTCCCCCCATCGACTTTGGCATCGGAACATAGAGACATGCCTTTGGCCAAAAGAAGCAAACCATTCTTATCGAAAGCGTCTTTTTCGTAAGTTTTACCGTCGCAATAAGCAGAGACGACAGTCATCTTGTTTTGGGTTAAGGTACCGGTTTTATCCGAGCAGATATAGGAAACCGCACCAAGTGTTTCGACCGAGGCCAGACGGCGAACGATCGTGTTGACCTTGACCATCTTCGTCATGCCCATCGCCAAGACGATGGTGACGACGGCAGTCAAGCCTTCGGGAATCGCCGCGACGGCCAAAGCGACCGAATCGAGCAACGCCTGGCTCCAAGCCGTGGCTATATTGGTTTGGACAAGAGCCCAAATGATCTTGACCAAAAGCATCACAACGACGATGCCAATGGTCAGGAACCCAAGGAATTTGGATAGGCCCGCGAGTTTCTTTTGTAACGGGGTCAATTCTTCTTCTCCGCCCGAAAGCATCGAGGCGATCTTGCCGATTTCGGTATTCATGCCCGTCGCGATGACGACGCCTTCCCCGCGACCATAGACGATCGGGGTGGACATATAGACCTCGTTGATACGGTCGCCGACGCCCACTTCTTCAGTGAAAACCATCTCGGCATCTTTTTCGGCCGGGACGGATTCGCCCGTAAGAGAAGCTTCGTCCGCTTTCATCGCGACCGATTTGATCAAACGTAAATCCGCGGGGACCGTGCGTCCTTCTTCGAGGATGACGATATCGCCGACAACCAACTGTTCCGCTCGGATTTCGACGATTTTCCCGTCGCGTCGTACCGTCGCGGTCGGAGCCGACATATCGCGTAATGCTTCCAAGGCTTTTTCGGCGCGCATCTCTTGAACGGTGCCGATGATCGCGTTGAGAATGACGACGCCGAAGATGATGACGACATCGATCAACTCCTTCCATTCTTCGCCAGGAGTAACATGGCCTTGGGCAATATTGATGATGCCGAGGATCAGCGAAATAATCGCCGCCGCGGCCAGAATCGCCGTCATCGGGTCTTTGATATTGCCCCAAAAGATTTTGTACCAGGGATCGCGTCCCTTCTCCGCTAGTTTGTTCGGGCCGTCTTTGGCCAAACGCTCGTCGACTTGAGCTTGGCTTAGGCCGACTTCAGGTGAAACACCGAGGGAATCGAGAACTTCCCCTTTCGTTTTGTTTTCGTACATAGTGATATCCTTAAATGTGTCGGTATTTTAATCCATATGCACGCAAATGAGTAGGTGCTTGCTGGCGGGCAAGGGTAAAATAGGCACCGTGATCAAACCGGTATTCAGCCATGGGCCAAGCAAAGACGCCATCGCGATTCGCGAAGAGGTTTTTTGTCACGAGCAGGGCTATCAAAACGAATTCGACGACCTCGACAAAGAATCGATTTCGCTCGTCCTCTATCTCGATGAATATCCCATCGCGACCGGGCGGCTGGTCAAACTCGATCCTGCCCGTTATCAGGCTGGACGATTGGCGGTCCGGAAGGAATACCGTGGTAGGCAGGTTGGTTCCTATCTTCTTCGTTTCCTTTGCAAAAAGGCAAAAGAACTGGGGGCCACAACCGTCATCGTCCATTCGCAGCTAGAGAAACGCGGTTTCTACCTGAAACTCGGTTTTCGGATTCTCGGCGATGGCGAAATCGATTTCGACGAGGGACATCCTCACGTCTACATGATTCGCGACGCCTATTGAGATTTCGGGCTTTTCATAGAAAACGTAACCCGTATAATCGGTAACGATGGAACAAACGGCAGTAGATAAACGTAACGTAAAATTGTACGTCTGCTTCGGCGGATGCCTGGCTTTGACGGTACTTTCGATCGTCTTGTTTTTGGCTAGGGGTCTCGACTCCAACCGTTTCTTCGACGGGGTCACTTGGACGATTGCCTGCCTCCCCATTTCGATGGCCGTCCCCCTCTATGTTTTCTTCGACTTCATTGACCATTCCTCGGACCCGAAGAAAGCCCAAAACTACTTCCCCATCGCCGAAGACGAGCATGAAAAGGCTTGCCGTTACGGGTTCCTCTATTCCGCCGTTGCCGTCATCTTCACTCTCATCTGCTTCTTTGCCTTTAATGGCAGCAAGAACATCACCGAAGCGAAGACCTGCATGATTTTCCTTGTGCCTTCGGCCCCGGCTTTGGCCATCTATTTGATTCCCACCATCATCGCCTTAAACAAAAAAGACCAGGATGGCCTTTCGTTTTTGATGTCGTTCTGCCTATTGGCAGTCATTGCCGCGACGGGTTTGATTATCTATGGGATGCTTCAGGAACAAATGACCTATCTCGTCGCCTATATCGTCTTCCCGATCGTCGTCTTTATCCTCTTGTTTTATAACCGCGAGGACTAATTCTTTTTCACCGCCACGGCGATGCTCGTCCAAATCCACCAGATGAAGAGGACGGCAGGAATCGCCATCGTCAAAAGCAGATTCAAATTCATAAACGCCAGGGCGCTATAGTCGTCGAAGATACGCTTTTGGCTCGCGTAATAGTCGATGGTGAAACGCTCGACATAATTGGCCAA
Source organism: Bacilli bacterium (assembly GCA_017445245.1). Taxonomy (GTDB): domain Bacteria; phylum Bacillota_I; class Bacilli_A; order RFN20; family CAG-826; genus Alloenteromonas. Next base: position 59,137 of record JAFSUM010000012.1, read on the forward strand.
CAAAAAGGCCCCGGCGATATAGCCAACGCCCAAGAGGACGAAGAGAACCATAATGGTCGGAACCATGACCCTGCGGTAACGCAATACGGGGAAAAACGCGGCAAAAACCGCATAAATTCCAATCAAACCCACGCTGATTAAAGCGAGAAAGAAGAAGATTTTCACGAAATCGCTCGAATAGAGATAAGCCTTAAACAAACCGACTTGTCCGGCGCTGATCGGTTTACCGCCTTCCACGGCGACGAGATCATATTCGCCATCCCGAAAGCCTGGAATGAACATGGCGATGACCGTCCATAAGGGAATCAGTAAGAAGAGCAACGGACGCCACTCGAATTTCGTTTTCTTATCCATGATGTTTCTCCAATAGACGCTCGACGAGAAGGCGGACATTTAGGGCGACCATATGTCCGCATGTCCCAAAATAGTCCTTCACCTTAGACAATTTGACCAAACGGTAACTGATATCTTCGTAATCCTCAAGATGGCGGATGCTCTGGGCGTCGATTCTGCCTTCCACTACCGCGACGAGTTCGTCGCTAAGACCGCTGCTAGTAGGCGAAGGAGGACATAATAAACGCACATCCTTAAGAACAAAGCCGGTCTCCTCAAGCGTCTCTCGCACCGCGGTATCAAGCGGGGAAGCATCGCCCTCCGTTAGTCCAGCCGGAAACTCAACCACATAATCGTTTAAAGCAGGACGGAAGACCTCGATGAGTAATAAAGAGGGGTCTTCTTCCTCCGTAAGGGCGCAGACGATTACCCCATCCGCGAGACCTTTTTTGGTCAGGGCTTGTAGGTCATCCTTCTCTCTTCTAGAAGCAAGGAAATAAGGATAATCGGTAACTTTGCCCTCTTTTTCGACCTCGTAATGAAAAACGAAGAAATTCAAAAAGCGGTGATCTGTTTCCTTTTCGATTCGTCTTAACGTCCAGTCCATTAGTTTACCTTTTTCGCGAGGTCTGCTTTGCGGCTTTCCAGTGCGTCCGAAATGGAAGAAAGCTGCTTGCCTAAGGCTTCTTTGAATTCTTCGGGCGAGCCGTGGCTTGCTGCCAAGGATTCCCTTTGGGAATGGTAGGCCGTCTTCGTCTTTTCGTCCTCAAGGTTATAGCCGCGGTTTACGCCAGCTACGACAAAACCAGAGAAGGTGAAAAGCGGGCCGAGGAACATCTCGGGTGGAAACTCGTCTTGTTTGGCGGCCAAGTTGAAAGCGGCGAGCATGATGGCCAAATCGTAGATAGGAATTAGTTCAGGATGCTCAAGACTCTCCTTATCCCACTCAGGCCAAAGGACTTCCTTTGGCGTATAGGGAAGCAGGCGACGGACGCTGGCGACATCAAGAAAACTCGCCCAGGCCACGCGGAAAAATTCGCCACCGAGTTTGCGGTCGAGCAAAAACGTCGAAACGAAAATGCCTGGAACGGAAAGGTGATGCGGACGATCGAAAATATCTTTGTCCCAGTCGGAAAAAGCGCGCGTGAGCAGCCCCATCGCCGAGGCGAGGGTTTCCACCGCGGAGGGATCAATGTCGACAGTCTTCTTTTCGTCCATGGCGTCCATTATATGCTTCTGCTCTTCTTTTTCGTTTTCTTTTTACGCTTCTTGGTTTTCTTCGGTGCATCGAAAAACGGCCCTTCGACGCTTTGAAGAAGGTCGCCATGGTAAAGGAGAGTAAACCTAAAAGGCTTCCCATTTGTTTCTAGATAAGGTAAGAAAGCCCGGTCGCCCTCCCACATGGGCAAATCGAGCATCTCTTCTTTTTTGACCCAGCGCAATTCGCCTTCGTCGCACTCTTTAAGATTTCCTTCAAAGGACTCTACGCGGTAAAGATACATCCGCTCGGCCGGGCAAGCGTCGTTAAGGAAGTCACAGTATCCAAGGTAGCGGTGTTTTCTAACGTTCAGGCCCGTTTCCTCATAGACCTCGCGTTTCATGCAGGCTAGAGGTGATTCGCCGTTTTCGATATGACCCCCTACCCCAATCCATTTTCCTTCGTTTGGGTCATGCTGTTTTTTGGTGCGATGGAGGAGCAAATAGGAAGACCTGTCTTCGGATTCGACATAAACCAAAGTGGTACGACCTTCGATGAGAGAGCGCCTACGTTCCACTTCCTTCCGCTTTTCAATCGTCTCGAGAATCGACTTTTTTACGCCTTCGATATCCTTTTCGATTTGTTTGCCCCAAAAGCGCAACACCGTATAGCCCTGCTCTTGAAGTGTCTTGTTGACGAGTTCGTCCCTTGCGATGTTGCGGCGAATCTTCCCGATCCAAAAATCGCCATATTCGGCAAGGGAGGAAACGTTTTTCTCAAAGTGGTAGCCATGCCAGAATTCGGAGTCGCAAAATATCGCGATTTTATAGGCGGGTAAACATAGATCAGGGTGCCCGAAAACATGGGGGCTATAAAGACGGTAACGAATCCCCTCCTCGGTGAGGGCCTTCCTCAGTTTTCTTTCGATGCCCGTATTCTTTCCGCGAATCGCGGACATGGTCTTGTGAATGAGTTCGGGCGAACGTTTCATTTCTTGCCGCGACGGAGTTTGTCGTTACTCTCCTTGCTCCGCTTTTCGGCCGCAAGCAAAGCTTTTTCCGCTTTTTCGACCGCCTCGGTCGTCTCTTCTAGCGAAGTCTGAAGACCTTGGATATCGAGTTTTTCTAGACGATGCGAGGTCGCGTCGAGCGTGCCTTGGAGCTCGTCAAAACGGTGGATGGCATTATTGAGATCGGTGATTAACGTCTCAAGAGCCCCAATCCGATTTTCAAGTTCCCGCACCAAGGTGAAAAGGTCGTCGATTTGGGAACCGAGGTTCTCGGCTTTCGCTCCAAGTTTTTCCTCGGCGTCGGCGATGATGCCAAGCTTCTCTTCCAACCCGCCTAGGGTCGAAAGGGTCTTTTCGAGATTTTCTACTGTCTTATCCATCTGCGAGCCTCCTTTTCAGTCGATCGATATCGTCGTCGATGGTGTGATTATATAACCCAATACACAAGTCGAGGAACATGACCCGCTCCTTATTGGAAAGCGCTTTTGGAAGGTGGCGATACGCCTCTAATGCGTCTTTAGCTTCGATACCATGGTTTAACAAAGCAAAGAGCAAGCGCTCGCAAAGGCCTTTGCCCCCGTCTTGATAAAGGCGAAGCATCGAAGCGTAATCCCCGTTTTCAAGATAGAGGGCAACCTGCTCTTTCTCCCCCATCTCGCCACGGCTCGCCTTCAAATAGGCGACAGCCTTTTCGCGAGCTTCTGCCGCCTCGGGGCGACTTGAACGGGAATAATAGAACGCCGCGCGGTCATAACGTCCCAAACGGAATTGTTCGTCGCCACGCTTCTTCCAGTCGCCGATACGCATCTTCCCTTCGAAATAGCGATGGAGTTCGGACATATCCGCAAGAGAAACAAGGCCAGACAAAAGATTGCGACGAATAAGTTCGGAAGGATCCGATTCATAGACGATGATGCGATTCTCGGCGCGTGTCAAAGCGACGTAGAAGCGATTGAAAAGCATACGGTGGATGGTCGAACGATGTCCGAGTCTTTCCTCTCCTAGCATCCCGTCGAAAAGCTTCCGCGAATTGGAAAAGAAGTCGACGAGGACGACCGAATCCCATTGCATGCCCTTCGCATCTTCAACGGAAAGGAAGCGGGTTTCAACGAGGTTTTTGGCCTTTTTGCCGAATTCTTCGTGGCATTTTTCTAATAGAGTTGCGCTTGGAAAGATGAAGACGACATCGCGGTCGGTCTCCGCACAAGCCTCAACAAGTTCTTTTAACCGTTCTTTTCCTTGAACGAGAATCGGTAACAAATCCGCATCGTCTTCGCGAACGGAAATCTCTTCGTCATCGCCATATCGTCTCGTCCCAATGGCCTCCCGCTTCACGCGGTTAATGTCGTTGATGTAATGGACGAGGGCGGGGCCCGAACGATAGGAACTCCCAATGAGTTGTCTTTCAAACACTACCCCTTGGCCAAAGACCATTCGAAGCATGCGGTTCGCGTCATCGAAATCGAATAACGTCGGGTTGATGGCTTGGTTCTCGTCGCCATAGATGAATAGTGGCAGCGGATCGGCGGGTTTGATTTGGTTTAGGATCGCGATGAACTGTAGTTCGGTAAGGTCTTGGAATTCGTCGACGATAATCGCGTCATAGGGCGCGCCTTTGGAACCGAGGGCCATGATTTGGGACGCAAGTTGGTTATCGGTGAAGCCATCCTCGCGTTCCAGTACCGCCTGGTAGGCTTTGCCGACCTCGTAGATGGTTTCTTTTTCCGCGTTAGAATAACCGCGTTCATCCCGCGTAAGTTCAAAGAAGCGTTCTTTGCTCATCAGGGCGCGAACGTTCGTCTTTCCAGGTTCGTAAACGCCGTCGATGACCCCACGATAGAACGTATAGCAAACCCGGAATTGGTCTTCCAAAGCGTCGCCAAAAGCCCGAAGCGGCCGTTTCATCGCATAGGTATGCTTTGCATAATGAAGGAACCAATCGCGGAAATGACGTTTGGTCTTCATCTTGTCTTTTGCCTCGGGACCTAGAATCGAGCCGACCAGTCCGCGGAAGGTCATCGTCTCGACGTTGTCCGCATCCAAGAGTTCAAACTGGTGGGTGACCATATCGCATAGACGTTGTTGGTAAGTGAGGTAAAGGACGCGCTTCCCTTGCTTTCCCATCTCTAAGCCATGTCGGACCGAGAGCAGTGTTTTTCCTGTTCCGGCAGAGCCAAGGAAGGCCATCGGCATGCGCACCGCCGCTTCTCCCAATAAGCCAAACTGGTCAGAAGACATATGAGGCACATGTTCCAGCCCACCGTCTTCGCCTTCGGGGAGAAACTGTTGGTAAACGAAATCGCGATGTTCGAGGAAACGACCGTAACGGTTTTCTGCGAACTCGTATTGGTCATCGTGTTCTTCGTGAGGCGAAATACCAAGGAGTAGCAAACCATCCCCACTGACCGTGCCGGGCAAATCGTAGCCATAGCAATAAAACAAACGCGCCCCGGCATATTGAGGACTCGTCCCAAAACGGAATTTATAAACGGTTACGGGGCCGCGATCAAAGATCTTCTTGCCATCGTTTCGTTTTAGGTAATCCACCAGTTCTTCTTCCGTGGTGGAAAGAAGGACGGCCAACGTATGCCTTAGGTCTTCGTCAAATAAACCGAAATAAGAATCGTGGAACGCTTCGCAGTCGCGCTGGAAGGAAGAGGTTGAGAAAACCTTCCTTCGCTGGATGAGTTTTTCGCGATGTTCCTCTACCGGAGGTTCTTCCTTTTCGATAACGGGGATAACCTTGGGTTCTGCTTTCGGTTTGATAACGGTCGGCGTTTCTTTTTTCGGTTCGATAGGCTTTGGCTTAACCGGAGGGATCTGGTAACGCTTAACCAGGTCAAACGTCGTCAAAGGCGAACCAGCAAGAGAGGCACCCGAGGTGAGGAAGGCAAAGACAGAACGGCTCTTTTTAGAAAACCGAATGACGAGACAGAAACGCGGATCGTCTTTCAAAGCGATCAATACGGATTGGATTTCGTCCTCGGGGCCAAGGGTTAAGACGAGGGGGTTCCACTTCTTAATATCGAATGTCCGAATTTCGGGAAGAGCATCGACATCATAATCGGGAAAGTCCGGGGTGAAGACGCAGAACTCACCGATATAAAGCGAGGTAAGGTTTTCCAGGGACTTTGCCACCTCTTGAAAACGCTCGACCACCTCGATCTTATATGGGGTATAGAAGAGGTTAAAGCAACCCTCAGGCTGCATCAACGTAAAGGCGCTCTTCGCGGACCAATGACGCAGATCTTTGGGCCTGCCTTTAGCAACGGGAGGCCGGTACGCCTCGAGTTTTGGAATGTTAACGACTTCGGGTTCTTCTTCCTTTTTAGGTTCGATTTCCTTGGGTTTTTCTTTGGAAATCGCATCGAGATTGCGAGGTTTTTTGGAAGAAGTCGGCACAAAAGAAGGTGGAATGACGGGTTCGGAATCCTTTGCTTGTTTCTTAGGCGTTTCGGAAAGAGAAGGCGCAGAGACAGGTTTCTTGATGCGGTAGTCACCAAGGTTTTTCGGCTTCTTGCTGCCGCCGGCTACGAAAGAAGGGCGCTCGACTTCAATCGCCCCGTCGGGTTCTTCGATGTCTTTTTGAGAATGTGTATCAAGATTCTTCGGCTTCTTTTTCTGATAGGCCGCGAAGGAGGGATGGACATAGCTCGTTTGCTTGCCCGCGTCTTTATGGGCCAAAATGTCATCGATGCCTGAATCCCAAGGATAATCCTGACTGGCATAAAGCAGAGTAGGCCCCGACCATACCTCCCAGTCTTGGTAAATCGCGGCGATGATGCGGCCTCGGTCCAAGGCCAAGACGAATGCCCGTTCTGGGTCGCGCTTATTGCAGATAAACGCGGTCTGATGGGTTCCATATTGGTCGATTTCCGCGGCGATGAGAGTCCATTCATCCATGTCGAAATGGAGTCGTTCTTCCCTTTCGAAATCGGTCTCATGATGAGTGATGGGGAAAATGCTATTCTGCGAATTATAGGAAAAATCCAAACGCGAATAGGATTCGAGAATCTCGAGGATGAAATCGTAGTCCGCATTCCCGGCTTGGCTATTCTCGGGGTCGAAGAAAAGGAGGGATAAACCCTTGTTTACGCGGTCATAATAAACATAGGCCATACGTTATCCCCCTTTATTGGTTTACTATTGTAAACGATAAAAAACTCCCTCGATAGACCCCCGAACAAGAAATGAATCCCCGCCCTCACACCATCGTCAAAGCCAAAAAGGAAGACCTGTCGGACCTGTTCCGTTTTTTCGCTTTGTTAGAAGGTGAAACTACGCCAAGCGAGGAAGAACTCCTAACTGAAATCGACCGCGGCGGTTTCTATCTCCTAAAAAGCGGAACGAAAATCCAAGGGGTTGCCTCCATCTCCCACGACGTTATCGAAGCCTTCTACCCCGATAGCCATAGCTACCGCAAATCCGATGATTTATTAGAACGAATCGGCTATCGAGGAGAACCCCTATGTGTTTTGACGCGTTTTGCCATATCTCCTCTATGCCGCCGCAAAGGCTTTGGAAGCGAATTTCTTCAAAGTCTATTAGCCCGTTACAAAGGGTCTACGTGGTTAACTGAAATAAGGCAAAACGCGTTACATGCCCTACCGTTTTTCCAAAAGAATAACTTTTCCATCCTTGGAATCTATCCACCCATCGAAGGGCGGGAAAACGAATCGATCATCGTCTACAAAACCTATAAGAAAGACGGACTTTGTTCCGCCTCTTGGTGGTAGTTTAAGCGAATTGGGCTCGATATAGTTCCGCGAAGAACCCGTTCTTTTCCATCAGTGTTTCGAAGGAGCCCTGTTCCACCACTTTGCCTTGGTCCATGACAAGGATCGTGTCGGCGTTACGAATCGTCGAAAGGCGATGGGCGACGACGATGCTCGTCTTGCCCTTCATCAACTCGTCGAAGGCCGAAGAAAGCTCCATCTCCGTCCGCAAGTCGATGTTGCTGGTCGCTTCGTCTAGGAAGACGATTTCAGGTTGCATCAAGATAATGCGGGCGACACAAAGCAATTGCTTTTGACCCGTCGATAATCCGGACGAGGAGGATATCGGTGTCTCATATCCTAACGGCATGAGACGGATAAAATCGTCCGCGTGTGCCTTTTTCGCGGCCAGAACGATTTCCTCGTCGCTCGCGCCAGGTTTGCCGTATCCGATGTTTTCTTTGATCGTGCCGTGTTTCAGCCACGTCTCCTGCAGGACCATCCCAATATGGGATCGCAGGCTTTTCTTAGGGATTGATACGCCTTCTCGCCCGTTAAAGAAGAAGCCACCTTGTTGAGGGTCATAGAAACGCATCAAGAGGTTGATCGTCGTCGTTTTGCCGCACCCCGTCGTGCCAACCAGAGCAACCTTCTGCCCCCGTTTGATATCCAGTTCGAAACCATCAAGGACATTTCGCTTGCCATCGTAAGAGAAGACGATACCCTTCCCTTGGATGCGATTCACTTCTTCGACGAGTTCTTCGCTTCCATTATCAATATCCTTCGGCGCTTCGAGGACTTCGCGAATTCGATCCCAGGAAGTAAGGGCATAGAAAACATCCGTCGAGGCATCGGCAATCTCGTTAAACGGGGTCATGTATTGGTAAGAATATGTCAAGAACGAGGAGAGCATGCCAACGGTGAACGCCACGCCCGTAAAGGCGAAAGATGATGGGAAGACAATAAGGCAGATGCCGAAAGCAATAACACAGGCGTAAATCGTATTATTGACCAAACGCGTCATCGGATTAATCCAGCTCGCGGCGAAGAGGGCGCGGAATGAAGAGAAGCGATACTTGCTGTTGAGATCTGCGAACTCTTCCTTCTTCTTTCCCATCAAAGAATATGAACGCACGGCATCGCCGTTTCTTAATGTCTCTAGGGTCAAGGAGGAGATCTTTCCTAAATCCGCGTTCTGCGCCTTGAAGTATTTGGCGTTATACCGCGAGATAAAGCGCGACACGACCACCGAAATCGGAGTCAAGACGATGACGAGCAATCCGAGCAACCAATGGATATAAAGCATGAAGACGAGGGTCGTCAGAACCTGAACCACGCCTTCGAACAAAGCGCCCGCGCCCATGATCAAACCGTTTTGCACGTTATCAACGTCATTGACCAGACGAAGCAACAAATCGCCATGATCATGCTGATCGATATAGGAAACCGGAACTTCGAGAAGGGCCTTATAACAATCATCGCGCAACGCTTTGACGACGCGTTGGGAAAGGATGGCGAGGAGATAATCGAAGAGGTAACGGAAAACCGACCCCCCGACGATGCAGCCGCCCATGATTATCAAAAGGGCGCTGACATCGAGGTCGCCCCCGCGGATTTTATCGATAGCCAAACCGGTCAAAAAGGGTATGGCAAGTTTGCAAATTGCGGAAATAACCGCGCAAATAGAGGCTAAAACCAAGAACTTGCGCTCTTTCTTAACGTAAGGAAGGAATAATCTAAGGCGCTTCATCGTTGATTCACCTGCGCTTCGTAAATCTCGCGGTAGATCGGGCAAGATGCGAGCAGTTCCTCGTGTTTGCCCACGCCGACCACCTTTCCTTGATCTAAGACGTAAATACGGTCGCAGCTCTTCACGGAAGTCGCCCGTTGCGATACCAAAAGCATCGTGTTGCCGCGACGTTCGATATTTTGTCTCACCGCCAAATCGCTTTTGTAATCCAAAGCGGATGTAGCGTCGTCGAGAATCAAGACTTCACGCCCGCTTAGCAAGGCACGCGCAATAAGGAGGCGTTGCTTCTGGCCGCCACTGAAATTGGCACCGCCCTCATCGACTCTGCTTTCTAGCCCTGCTTCTTTGCCGCGAACGACACCATCGGCCAACGCGTCTTTTAACGCGGCATCGATTTCTCCTTCGGAACATTCCTTTCCTAACGTCAGATTCTCGCGGATCGTCCCTTGGAATAACTGGGGTTTCTGGGAGACGAAGGCGCAGACGGAACGGAGAGAATCCAAATCGTATTCTCTAATGGGGTGACCTTCGAAAAACACTTCGCCACGCTGTGTATCCAAAAAGCGAAGCAGCAACGAAATAAGAGTCGATTTACCCGAACCCGTTCCACCGATAACTCCGACTTTTTCTCCTTTGTTTAGCTGGAAGTCGACTTGACTTAAGGCATCGTTTTCGCCACCGAAATTGACACATGCCCCACGCAATTCAAATAGACAATCTCCTTTCGCGGCGCTTTCAATAAGCCGATCGCCCCCGACGATATCAGGCTCGATGGCGAAGAAAGAATTGATTCGGGTATTGGCTTCATAGGCCTTTGAGAGGGACGTGAGCAGCCTCGTAAATTGAATCAAAGCATTTAACGACTGGGTCAAGAAAGAAACCAAGGCCACGATCGAACCGACCGATATGCCTGTAGTCGCTTTGGCAAACGAGCCAAGGTAAATGACCAAGACGACTGCGAGGTTTACGAATCCAAATGTCAAAGGATTGACCAGGGCATTGATTCTAGCGACGCGGATCCCCTGTTTCTTGCAAGAGGAACTTCCTTCGGCAAAAAGCTCTTTGGATTCCTCTTCGCGGTTAAATGCGCGAACAACGCGCGAACCAAGAATCGCATCGTCTCCCATCCTATTAAGAGAGTCGAGTTCGTCGGTCAACGCCTTGTAACGCTTTGGCGTGACTTTAGTCACGAAGAGAATGACCATCGCGCACAAAAAGAGCAGACCCGCGACGGCCAAACCCGCATAGACGTTGACGATAAACGCAGCGATAACCGACCCGATGACGAGCATCGGAGCACGTACGAGCAGACGCATAAACATCTGCACGCCCGACTGCAAGGCAAAGGAAGACGAATTCACAAGGTTCATGACCTTGCTGGTTCCGTAATCCTCCAACTGCTTCTGACTAAGTTTGCCGATGTGGTCGAAAAGGTTTTGCTTCAGCTCATAGGAAAAGCGCGTTGTCGTAATTGAGGAAACGTATTGGGTAACCATCGTCGCGGCAAAGCCGAGCACGGATAATCCAAATACCGCAGCACATAGCCCGAAGATAAAACCGTTGTTCCCAAAATAGACTCCGCCTTGGGTAAGACCTTCATCGATTATGGCACGCACGATAAAAGGGATCGCCAACTCGCAAAGGCATTCCACCCCCTTTAGCATCGGGGCGAGAATGACCCGAAAGCGATATTTCTTTAGCGGGGTGAGGGCGCGCATCGTTTATTTGTTTTCTACAGGTGGAAAGAAAACGGAGAGGACCACGCGTTCCCCATCGTTACTGTCATGGTGGATAAAACGAATCTCGTCGGCTCCGACAAAGCAGATTTCCTCGAAACGAAGGTCATCGCACCCCTGCTCGTATTTGACGTTTTGAAAGGTCCAACTCATGTGATTGACGGCCGTGATCTTTCCATTTCCTTGGTCAATGACAATTAACGAAACATCCGAATCCAAATCGAAATAGAGATTCCCGTCTTCATAGACGATATTGGAAATCTCCTTTTTGGAAATGTCGTCGCATTGGTCCCAGAAAGAATCGATAAAGGTATCGGCATCGAAGACGATGTTTTTCGCTTTTTCCGGCGCATTGGCAGGCGAGAGCTCCTCTAGGTGATCCGCCACATCCTTTTCAAAGAGAAAGGCCGGATCATCAGGATATTTCTGAGCCCTTGTTTCGCAACAAAGAATGGCAATCAGATAGTAACGAAGCGCGCGGTCCTTATCCTCTTTCGTGCCATACCCGGAATAGAAACAGGAGGCGAGGACGTAAGCCATCTTCCCGAATTCTTCCAAAGGAAAAGAATCGCGAATCGCCGTGGGATAGACTTCGTCGAAGATTTGGAGGAGGCATTCGAAACCGAATTGCTCGTCACGCTTGACATAATCACCGAATAGATAGGCGAATGCGATGGCGATGGAGGCTTTGGTGGAACCCAAAGCAGCCGACTTCGAATAGGATTCAAAGGCAAGGCGCTTGTCCCCTTGTGCACCACGGGCGGCATAGCAATTGCCAAGTTCGTATAGAGCGTTCGAACTCGTACGCAGGGAGGGATGGCGGTAAAGAGTGATCGCCTGGGCCAAATCCGCGTCATGGAACTTGCCCGAACGTGCATAATGACGAGCCAAAGAGAGCGTCGCGAACGCATCGTTTTCGCTGCGACTCAAAATATCGAGATAGGTGACGTAATTGCATTCGGTATGCTCGTTGCGCGGCAAGGCCCCGTCTTGGAACAAAACGCAATAACGACGTCGGGACTCGGCGACATAATCTGGATAATCGATTAGAAAGCGATAAGCAAGGGACTTGAACTCTTTCGAGTGGAGGTCGATGCCTTCGTTATCACAGATAATCGCGCTGGACCCGCAATCTGGGCAGAGGGCGTGAAGGCCGTTATCGCCTTTGTCCCATTGGTTGATATCACGGGCAGAGTAAACCGATCCGCAGACAAGACATCCGCATTCTTTCGCGGAGAGTACGTCGAATTCGTCGACCCCATTACGGTGGGCGACTTTTTCTAGAAGGGCTTCATGTCGTTTGTTGGCCATCGCGGCTAATCTTACCATAACTTCCGTATCCTCGCGCCCATTTTGCGCACCTGCGCATAGAAAAAGGGCCAAAATTCAGCGCAAAAAGACGCGAAAATGGCGCAAAACCTAGTTTAAATCGCGGAAGAAGACGGTGCGGCTTTCCTTGTGGGCGACAAGGCTAATTCCTAGAGGAGCAAAGGCCAAAGGCGCTACCGATTTAATGAGATGGAATGTGAGGATAATCGTCTGTTCCTCGGTATAGAATTCCATCGCGAATTGAATCGGAACAAGGACAATCATCGCGCATAGGCCCGCAATGACAAACGCACGCTATAGACGCGGGTTACGCGAGAAAACGAGCGTGAAAAAAAGGAAATAAAGAAACGCCCCGAGGAACGAACCTCGGAGCGTCTTTTTCTAAGTGGCGGAGACAGAGGGATTTGAACCCTCGCTGGCCTTGCGACCACTAACGGTTTAGCAAACCGTCCCCTTCGGCCTCTTGGGTATGTCTCCAGCGCGCCTTAATATACTACAAAGGCGCTCGATAAACTACTACTTTTAGTAGGCTTTCGCAAAGTAGACCACCATGGTCGCGGGTTTACCGCAGACCGGGCAAAGCGTGCCTTCGGGCACTTCTTCCTTATAAATGGCCCTGGCAGTACCACCTTTGGTGATTTCCTTGATCTTGAGTTCGCATTCCTCGCCACCGCAGAACGCCATGCGGGCATAACCGCCCTTTTCCAAAGCGGCGTTAAGGGTTTCGATGGAATCGACGTCCACGACGCTACGCTCGAGATGAGCTTTCGCCTTCTGGTACATCTCTTCCTGAATGGCGTCGAGAACCTTCGGGAGGGAGGCTTCGGCTTCTTCGATCGGGAGGACGAGTTTCTCACCGTTATAACGCTTGCTGAGCATCAAGTGGCCTTCGGCCAAGTCGCGCGGACCGATTTCGATACGAAGAGGCACACCCTTCATTTCCCATTGGGCGAACTTCCAGCCCGGGGTATGGTCGGAATCGTCGATCTTGGCGCGGATCCCCTGCTTCTTCAAACAGTTGGCGATTTCCTGACACTTGGGGAGGATGCCTTCGGCTTCCTGACGGATCGGAACGATGATGACTTGAATCGGGGCGACCTTCGGCGGCAAAACAAGACCGTTGTCGTCGCCGTGCACCATGATAACCGCGCCGATAAGGCGGGTCGAAACGCCCCAAGAGGTCTGATGCGGTGTTTCCAAAGCGTTGTTCCTTCCGAGGAAGCGGATGCCAAAAGCTTCAGCAAACCCCTGACCAAAGTAATGAGAAGTGCCAGCCTGTAGAGCTTTGCCATCGTGCATCAAGGCTTCGATGGTATAGGTCGCCACGGCCCCGGCGAACTTCTCGTGTTCGGTCTTTTTGCCCTTGACGAAGGGGATGCCCAAAACGTCACGGCCAACCTCATCATAGATGGAAAGCATCTTGAGAGTGTTCTCTTCAGCTTCCTTTTGGGTTTCGAAAAGGCAATGCCCTTCTTGCCAAAGGAATTCGGAGCCGCGGAGGAAAGGACGCGTCGTCTTTTCCCACCTTACGACCGAACACCACTGGTTGAAGCGCTTTGGGAGGTCACGATAAGAAGAAACAAGTTTCTTATAGAGATCTGAGAAGAGAACTTCCGAGGTCGGACGGATGATCAGAGGATCCGCGAGTTCTTCCCCGCCACCGATCGTCGCGACCAACGTCTCGGGGGCAAAGCCGTCGATATGTTCCTTTTCCTTATTGAATAAGGAGGTCGGGATGACCATCGGCAAATAGACGTTCTCGGCACCGGCTTCTTTAAAGCGGATATCGAGTTCTTTTTGAATCTGTTCCCAGATGGCATAACCATACGGCAAATAGGTGATGAAGCCCTTCACCGAGGTGTAGTCCATTAGTTCCGCCTTGCGGCAGACGTCGGTATACCACTGCGCGAAGTCTTCGTCGCGCGGGGTAATCGCATCGTTTTTGTTTTTCACGTTGGCCATAGAAGTACCTTCTTTCGTGCGTCAATAACTATACGCTTATTGTTTTTTCTTGTCTTTAATGCGTTTCGCATTATGGGGAGGAACGGGATTCATCATGACGTCATAAGGCGCGATGACGTCACCCGAAACGAAACGCAACCCCGATTTGACCAATAGGTCAAGCGCCGGCCAGCCCATGACGTCAGAAGCGATGATGGGTTTATGGTATTTGAGCAGTTTTTCGACAAGGGAATGGAGCTGCGAACGGATACGGGCATCCATTTCGCGGTTAGTGCCGGCAAACGCGAAGGAACAGATGAAATAGTCGTAAACGGCATAGAGCTCGGTCGGTAGTTGCAGCTGCGCGGATTCGAGGAAGAGACCAATTTCATATCCCTTGGCCTTGATGGAACGCATTTCGTCGATGACCGCGTCCATGTCGATGTTCGGCAATTGTTCGTTGATGTCGTTTTCCTTGAACATGAGGACCATGGAAACCTGCTTCACCTTCTGAATGCGGGCAAAGGTCACGAGCATGTAACGGAGTTCGAGGTAACGGACGGGATAGAAAAGTTTCTTTTTCGCATCGGGAGACTGGGCGAGGAAGCGCGAAACCGTCTCCTTGGCCACCGTGGTAAAGAGGGCCCTGTCATCATCGGTACGGACCGCATAGTCCTTGAGGTCTTCCATTGAGGCAAAGGCGTTATTGAGCGCTTCAGGTTTGGTCAAATAGCCTACGACTTCGGCCTCAGGTGCGCTTAAGACGGGGCGGAACTTGTAGGTGAGCTTCTTTTCGTTGATGATGCGCTCGACCTCGGTACGGTAGGAAGAATCGTCGAGGTAGGTACGGGTTTGACGGTCCTTCTCGTACCAGATCATCGTCTCTTTGGTCGAGTAGGCCTCGGTGGCAAGGCGTCTCGCCTCATCGATGATGCGCTCCATCTCTTTGGCAAAGAAGCGATGCTCGACGATGCCTGCTCGTACATCAATCGTGGAGGAAAGTCCGTTCAGGGATAGGTAACGGTTCAATTCGACAAAGCAAGAACGAATGAAATAAAGGGCCTTCGGGCGGTCGTCGATACGGAGGTCCATCATCAAGAGTTCATTCGGAGAACAATGGACCAGGTAACGTTTTCCGACCAAAAAGGGATAGAGGGCGTTGGTGAAATAATTAAAGACGAGCGGATTGATTTCCTTATCGACATCGGTGATTTTCTTGTAGCAAAAACGGAAGACGATCGTGATACCGCGGTTCTTCCCGTTCCCCCGTAAGCCGGCTTCGAGATCGGCCATCGTCGAAAGACCATGCGTCGTAGAAGTACCCGAGCCCTTTGGGGCGACCATGTATTTCATTAAGAACGACTGCAAATGGATAACGCCGGTTTCGCGGTCGACTTTCTCCGCCTGAAGCATCGAGAAATATTGACGCCTCGACCTCGTCTCCTGCATATCGGTCTCTAGATATTGAGGCGCGTCCGAACCCGAATCGATAAGGGTATTGACCCATTGGATGATCTTCTTTTGTTCGAACAAAGGGAACATCTGGTAGAAATCACCCATCGTGCAATGGCGAACATTGGAGACCGAAGTGACATTGAAATACGTGACCAAATCCTTTTTCGTATCGAGGATAAAGATGCGAACCGAATTGGATTTATCGGCGAAGGCGCGACGGAAAAGATTGCTCCGGCGCTTGATGACGAAGAACGTCGTCAGGATCAACGCCAGCAACGCAAGCAACAAAATAGCCCCGAAGAGAATGGGCCAATCCGTGCTGAATTCGAACGAGAGCAATACGTGCACGTCAGTACTCTACCACGAACGCGCGCAAATTGTGATGGTTAGACGAAAAACCTTGTGATAGTATTATCCCCGCGCGGAGACTTACCCAAGCGGCCGAAGGGGGCAGTTTCGAAAACTGCTAGTGGGGTCATGCTCCAGCCGGGGTTCGAATCCCCGAGTCTCCGCCAATCGAAAAATAG
>JAFSUM010000013.1 GCA_017445245.1 Bacilli bacterium
GTTCTTGATGTAGTCAGCGTGCCCCGGGCAGTCGACGTGGGCGTAGTGACGATGTTCGGTTTCGTATTCGACGTGAGCAGAGTTGATCGTGATACCACGAGCGCGCTCTTCGGGGGTCGCATCGATGTTGGCATAAGCCATATCCTTGGCAAGGCCCTTCATCGAAAGGACGTGGGTGATGGCCGAGGTAAGGGTGGTCGTACCGTGGTCGACGTGGCCGATGGTACCAACGTTAACGTGGACGCGGTCACGGTTAAATTTTTCTTTTGCCATGATTAGTTTCCTCCAATGGGTTTTGAAATTGGCTGATTAATAATAGAGCAAGCGGTTTGGCTTTTCAATACTACTAATGTAGTAAGGATTAGCGGTTGCTCATGGACGATTTCTTGATGATTTCGTCCTGGATGTAGCGCGGGCATTCGCCATAGTGATCGAACTGCATCGTGAAGTTGCCGCGGCCCTGGGTGAGGGAGCGGAGGTCGCCGATGTAACCGAACATTTCGGCCAGCGGGATTTCGCAGTCGACCTGCTTGGCGTTGCCGCGTTGGGTCTCGCCAGTCATGACGCCGCGACGACGGGAGACGTCGCCGATGACATCGCCGTAATACTGTTCGGGAACAGTGATTTCGACTTTCATGATGGGTTCGAGGATGACGGGATCGGCCTTCTTGGTCGCTTCTTTCAAAGCGAGGGAGGCAGCGACCTTATAGGCAGCTTCGGAAGAGTCGACATCGTGGTAGGACCCGTCGAAAAGGGTGCACTTGATGTCGATCGCGGGATAACCGGCGACGAGGCCGCGCTGCATCGCGTCTTCCAAACCTTGCTGGGTCGGCTTGATGAATTCCTTCGGAACGACGCCACCGACGATGGCATCGACGAATTCGAAGCCTTTGCCGGGGTTGGGTTCGAAGCGGACCCAGACGTCGCCGTATTGACCGTGACCACCGGACTGCTTGACATAGCGGCCCTGGGCTTCGGCGGTGCGGCGAATCGTTTCGCGGTAGTTGACCTGCGGAGCGCCGACGTTGACGTCGACTTTGAATTCGCGACGCATACGGTCGACGAGGATGTCGAGTTGGAGCTCACCGACACCCGCGATGATGGTCTGGCCGGATTCCGGGTCGGTGTGGACGCGGAAGGTCGGATCTTCTTCAGCGAGTTTGATGAGGGCGGCGGTCATCTTTTCCTGATCGCCTTTGGTCTTGGGCTCCACCGCTTCTTCGAGAACGGGCTCGGGGAAGGTGAGGGACTCGAGGATGACCGGTTCGTTTTCGTCGCAGATGGTGTCGCCGGTAGTCGTGGCCTTAAGGCCAACGACGGCGCCGATTTCACCGGCGTGGAGGCATTCGACTTCCTGGCGGTGATTGGCGTGCATGAGAACCAAACGGGCGATACGTTCCTTGCCTCCTTTGGAGGAGTTGAGGACGTAGGAGCCGGATTTGAGAACGCCTTGGTAGACGCGGACGTATGCAAGACGTCCGATGAAGGGGTCGGTCGCGATCTTGAAGGCCAAGCCGACGAAGGGTTTGTTGTCGGTGGCTTCGCAGACGTAATCTTTGCCTTCGAGAGTTCCCTTTTCGCCCGGGATATCGAGCGGAGAGGGCAAGTAGTCGACAACCGCGTCGAGGAGCGGCTGGATGCACTTGTTCTTGTAAGCGGAACCGCAGAGGACCGGGAAGAAGGTACCGGTGAGAACCGCTTTACGGATGGTTTTCTTGATGAGTTCGACGGAGGGCTCTTCGCCTTCGAGTACCATCATCATGAGTTCGTCGTCGAAGTCGGCGAGTTTCTCGAGGAGGATGGCGCGAAGTTCTTCGCACTTGTCCTTGAGTTCGGCCGGGATTTCGGTGATGGTCGGGGCGTCTTTCTTGTCATCGCCATAGACATAGGCCTTGCGCTCGATGATATCGCAGCAGCCCTTGAGGGAGGATTCCCTGCCGATCGGGTACTGGATAGCGGCGGCGTTGGCGGCTAGTCTCTCATGGAGAGAGGCGACGCACATATCGAAGTCGGCACCAGTCGCGTCCATCTTATTGCAGAAGACGATTCTGGGAACGCCGTATTTGGTGCCTTGGCGCCAGACGGTTTCGGTCTGGGGCTCGACGCCGTTTTTGGAGTCGAGGACGGTGACCGCGCCGTCGAGGACACGGAGGGAACGCTCAACTTCGACGGTGAAGTCGACGTGCCCCGGAGTGTCGATGATGTTGAAACGGTGGCCGTTCCAGAAGCAGGTGGTCGCCGAGGAGGTGATGGTAATACCACGTTCCTGCTCTTGGGCCATCCAGTCCATGGTGGCAGTGCCTTCGTGGACCTCGCCGATCTTATGCGTACGCCCGGTGTAATAGAGGATACGCTCGGTCGTGGTGGTCTTACCGGCATCGATGTGGGCCATGATGCCGATATTACGGGTATGGGGAAGATCGTAGGTGGCACTTTCCTTGATCTCAAGTTCGTTGTCGGCCATATCGATTTTCCTTTCTTACCAGCGGTAATGGGCGTAGGCCTTGTTGGCTTCGGCCATCTTGTGGACGTCGAGTCTCTTCTTGACGGCGGCACCGGTGCCGTTGGCGGCATCGATGATTTCGCCGGCGAGCTTCTCTTCCATGGTCTTTTCACCACGGAGGCGCGCATAGGTGACGAGCCAGCGAAGGCCGAGGGTTTGTTTCCTTTCAGGCGAGACTTCGACCGGAACCTGGTAATTGGCCGCGCCGATGCGGCGGACCTTGAGTTCGTTTTCCGGCATGATGTTGCCGATGGCGGTCGCGAAGACGTCGATCGCCGGTTTTTCGGTCTTCTCTTCGATGATCTTGAAGGCCTTGTAGATGATGCTCTGGGCGGTTCCGCGCTTGCCGTCGTACATGACGCGGTTGATCAAGCGGGTAACGAGCTTGGAGTTATATACTGGGTCGGGAAGGACATCACGCTTCGCGACAGCACCTTTTCTTGGCATACTGGTCTAACTCCTTTCTTATTTGCTCTCTTTCGGCTTCTTGGTGCCGTAGAGGGAGCGGCCTTGACGACGGGCTTCGATGCCGGCGCAGTCAAGGGTTCCGCGGATGATATGGTAACGAACGCCCGGGAGGTCTTTGACACGGCCGCCGCGGATCATGACGGTCGAGTGCTCCTGGAGGTTGTGCCCTTCTCCACCGATGTAGGCGGTGACTTCGTAGCCATTGGACAAGCGGACACGAGCGTATTTACGCTGGGCCGAGTTCGGCTTCTTCGGGGTCATCGTGCCGACACGAGTGCAGACGCCACGCTTCTGGGCGGAAGGCTGGCTGGTGGAACGTTTGTTCAGCGAGTTCCATCTCTTGCCTAAGGCAGGAGACTTGGATTTCTTGACCGCGGACTTGCGGCCCTGCCGAACCAACTGATTGATTGTTGGCATGTGTTTTCTCCTTTTTTTCTTCACACAATTCCCGGTGTGTCATCACCGGGGTAAATAAACGGGGCTCGCGCCCTTTTTACTTACGTCCGAGTGAGACAATACGCGTATACGAAAAGGAAGTCAAATATTTTTTGAGAAAAGAAAGAAGGCCTCTAGCCCCCCTTCTACAAAACGGAGTCTATTTCCGCACCATCAAATACTCTTCAGGCGTGAAAATTGGAATGTGGCATTTGACGAAATCTTTTTTATTGTTCGTGATGATTGCGTCAAGCATGCACCGCTCGGCGCCTTCGACGAGAAGACTGTCTTCATAATCGGGTCTGTCTGCGAACATGGCGTTAATGACATCATCGGCCGTCAATTCAACAAATTTAAAAACCCATCTGTATACGGAACGAAGGACGGCCATTCGCATATCAAGGTCATTCAATTGCCTGCGAACAACATATTCAATATCGCGGAAAGTCATCGTAGAAACGCATAACTCATCGTGAAAGTCGCGGGCCATCTCGAAAAACATCCGTGAATTAGCTCCGGTCACAGGCCTCATCAGCAGCATGTCGAGAATGACATTGGTGTCTACTAAGACTCTCATCGATTGTTATCCCTTTCAGCCAAAAGAGCTTCGTAATCCAAATTGGGATCGCCGAGTATGCCCGCATAGGAGATAAACTCATCCAAAGATTTTTTACGCGGGTTCGGCGAAGTCAGCCGCATGATTGGGGTCCCGTTTTTGGTAACGAGAACATCTTCGTCTTGGCAAAGGTTCATGTATTTCATGAGATTTTCTTTCAGTTCAGTTGCAGTAATTGTTTTCATCAGTCAATTAACCCCCACTATTTTATTCTTTCGTACGATGTTTTTCAATATTTCGTACGATGACAAAAGCGTTTGCGAAAGTTCCCTTTTCCTTCAAAACAACCCCGAAAAGAAACCCCTCTGCAGCGAGAGGGGTATGAATCATAACGCTTTTCTATCTTCCGTAAGCCGCGGAAGCCACGACGGTCATGGCCAGCGAGAGCAAGAGAACGACTCCGACAACAGATAAATAAAGGATGAGATCTAGTTTCGCGGGTTTAAACGATTTCCGTAGAAGTGCGAGCAACGCAAAGTACGAAACATCGAAGAAGAGCATGAGGGCATAGCCCGAGACGATCGATACCCCAGTATTGATGCCGACAACCGTCGATAAGGCAACACCGATGACAAGGGCGGTAACATGAGGGATAAGACCGATATAGACGTTACGAGCCTTCCAATGTCCCGCATATTCGCCACTAGGTTCTTTGGAGATAAAGAGATAGACGCAAGAGCCAGCTCCAAAGAGAACGGAGATAACAAGGCTCATGACCCACCAAATCGAATTGGCGCCCCAAGGATTCTGCCCGCCCTCGATGAGGGGGCTGATCAGTTGCACGAGGGCGCTCGTCATGCCAATCGGCCCGTAGCAATAACGGAAGGCCGCAGAAAGAGGATCGCCAGATCTTCCCGAAAGGCTCGCGGTCATTTCGCAGTAGAGCACCGGGGCCATCATGATCAAGCTTTGGAGGATGAGACCGCACACCATCAAGGCGATTTGGACGAACATCTGATCGCCTAAGCTCGCGAAGAAGCAGTTGGTGAAATACTGGGCAGCCAAGATGACGACAAAGGCCAAATAGGCCAAGGCAAAATACCCAAAATGGATATCCGCCCTGACCGTCGAACTGGTATCCGTGGTCACAACCGCCGGGGTCGCGATATAACGCATTCCGAGGACGAAAACACCGATCCAATAGGCGACCGTAAAGGCTACTAGCAAGAAAACTAAACCCAAAATAACGCGGGTTCTGCGGATGGTTCTGGCCTCAAATCCCGCCTGATAGAAACAATCCACCGCCTGCAAAGAACCTCGATATACGAAGATAAAAGCTGGCAACGCCAAGGCAAACATGGACGCCATAATGGCCAAGGCGATAAACGCGGTGTTTGAAATCGGGATGTACTGAGAATGGTATGGCGCGGTCTTATAGACAATCGACGAGGATTGCATGATGGAGACGAACGGAATGGCGAGCAATAACGCCCCGACCAGCATGATCGGCCACCATTTCGAAATCTGCCATTTGATGTATTGCTTAAGCATTTTTCTTTCCTCCCTTCTCGGCGAGCATCATCTCCAAGACGAGCAACTCATCCGGGTCGATGGGAATACGTTCGAGGAACATCGGCTCATAGGCTTTGTTGATTCGTTCCTCGATGCCCTCTTTGTCCAAAAGGACGAAATGGGAAACGGAGCCGACCTTCTTAAAGGAAACGACTTCGAAGCCGAGCCCTTCGAGCATCTCCGCTGTCAAAGCACATTTGAAAACGCCTTGGAATTTGACGAACTCGGTTCCGATGTCTTCCGATTCGCCCTCCTTGCCGAGTTTGCCTTTATGAAGTAAGACGAAGCGATCGGCAAGGCGTTCCAAAACGGGAATATTGTGCGAAGAAAGAACAACCGTCCTCCCCGCTTCGCCCGCCTGGATAATTTCGCCTTTGATCTTTTCGACGACGAGAGGATCCAAGCCATCGAAAGCTTCGTCCATGAGCAGATATTCGCATTCCATGGCTAGAGCCAAGGCGATGAAAAGCTGACGCCTCATGCCTTTGGAATAGGTTCCGATGCCTCGTTCTAGCGGCAAACCAAAAGTATTGAGTAACTCAAAGAACCGTCCTTCATTTAATGGGGCGATGCCCTTATAGAAATTCGCGATGCCTTTCGGGGATGCTCCGTGCGGGAAATAAGGCGTGTCGCTTAGGAAGAACAAGGATTTCTTGGCTTCGATATCGGAAGCGGGTTGCCCTCCGACGAGGATAGAACCCTCAATATTGGTATAAATCCCCGCGATGCAACGGAAGAGGGTGCTTTTGCCGGCTCCGTTCTCCCCTACTAATCCCGTAACCCCGGGACGGAAGGCGAGCGTGAGGTTATCGACCGCACGCAAATCGCCGAATCGTTTTGTCAAACCACTTATCTCAATCATCGGCATGTACCTCCATTTCCTCTAACGCATTCCGAATATCTTCGGACGTGTATCCTTTGCTAAATAGATGATGCAAGGTGTCGCGCACCTCGTTCTTCAAGGCCAAGACCTGTTTGACGAAATAGCCTTTCTTCGGGACGGAGACCAGAAGCCCCTGCTCCTCCAATAGGCCATACGCTTTGACGACGGTGTTCGGGTTGACCTTCTCTTGCATCGCAACCTCGCGGACCGAAGGCAAAGCATCGCCCGGGGCATAGACCCCTTTGACGATAAGACCCCGGAAGTAATCCGCGATCTGCTCGAACAACATTTTCTGCGCTTGAAGAATCATCTGTATTAACTGTATCACTCAAAAGGACAGTTGTTAATACAGATTAGGAAATGCCTAAAATTTCAAATTCGCGCCTAATCTGCGCTGCATTTTCAAAAAGGATGGCGATTATGCCGACTTTTTTGGCCGCTTCGACATTGACGGGATTATCGTCGATAAAGACGCATTCTTCCGCCTTGGCTCCGATTTTGTCTAGACAATAACGGAAATAACTGGCATCGGGCTTGGCCAAACGAATCTCAGCCGAGATGAACACATCCGCGAACAAATCCATCAAGCCATGTTTATCGATGAGGCAACGGACGAATTCACTAGAAGCGTTGGAAAGAAGATAGACATCGCATTCTTTTAGGCCACGTAAAAGAGAAATATAGTCGACATGGGGTTTTGAAATGTCATACCACTCCTCGTGGATTTGGGACGCTGGGACGCCAGTCAAAGAAGAGAGATAACCAAGCAACTCCCGATAACTGAATTCACCTAAATCTACGCGGTTGATGACATCGCGTTTATAGGCGACGGCTTCTTCGTTGCTCATATGGCGGGGCAGCCAAACGGGCGCGACTTCGCTTGAGAGGACGCCGAAGAAATCCGTCAAGACGTGTTTGATCATGACACGGCAAAGGAAATCGTCGCATACGTGGACGTGATTTCCTTGATTTCAAAGGTAAAGGGCGAGACTCCTTTGGACACGAACGGGAACGAGCCGAACCCCTGCCCTTGTCCAAATAGAATGTCACGATATCTTAAGACCTCGCGGCCAAATGCGACGTCACGGTTACTATCGGAAGCGATGAAATAGGCGGGCAGGTTCCGTTTATCCTCGTCGATAGCTAACGTGCGAAGGAGGAAGTTATCGCGCTTCGGGCGGACGATACTTCCGCTTTGGGTACCGCAGTTGTTCTGATAGAAATCGAGACTATAGGAGCCGATGTTATCTTGACTAACGTAATGAAGGGGTGCTTTGTTACGGTCGTTATAAACGCCTAGGCGCGCATCGACATGCGTGATTTTGATTCCCGGCCGACTCATGAGGCGATTCCCATCCGTCCGTTCGGCCTTCGCGTCAAAAGAATTGAGGTAGCTAGGCGTATAGAATTCAAAGAGCAGATATTCGTCAAAAGGCGTGCCGTTCCAGTCATTCGTTAGGAGGATGCAGTCCCCATTACCTTCGCTTTGGCGGATCGTAATCTCGCATTTGCCGTTTACGACATAGGGCTTGTTCCACCCCAAAAGCATCTTCGAAAAAGCATCATGGTCGCCTAAAGAGCAGTCCATCATGTCCATCCTACCTAAAGGCGAACAAGCGGAAGGATCGCTTGAAGAATCGGTATCGTAATAATCGATGAGACCGACCATGTGGCCGAATTCGTGGATGATCGTATGGGCATCGACTTTGTTGTCTCCATCGGGATGGAACATGTGATAGGAACTCCAGCCAATCGGCGCTGGATCGTTGATGACAAAGGCCCACATCATGTTGTTTCGGTCAGACTTGCCATCGTCCATGCCCGAATAAGGCGCACTGTAGATGAAGAAGATGGGGTCGCCGTTTTCTAAAAGAGAATCCGGATAGGTTTCATTATGCCAGGCGAGTGCCTCGGCGTAGATATCCACGAGAGCCGCCTTGGTACGGTTAGGGTTAGGCAAAGCCGCAAGGGCCTCATAGGATTTGGAAGGACGGAACCATTTGTCATCGACGTTCCCCTCGATCTGGAAACGATGGAAGGAAGCTTTGTCGTAATACTCCGCAAGGGAGAAATACTGGTTCCCACTCCCGTCGCCAAAGAAGCCTTTTTTGATGTTGTTTAAGGCTTCATCTCCCAAAGAAGGCGCGGGATATGCGGCAAAATCCACGGGAATTACCGTAATCTTTTGTTTCCCTGTCGAAGGGATGACACGTCTTTTCGCCCCATAAGAATAGATGGTGGAAAGATCACACTCGATCTCGCCTTTGTCCAAGGTTTTTAACGTATCGAAAGTCGAAGGGCGACGGTACCCCTGCTCCACCACTTCCGGCACATCGCCATCGACCAAGGCGGGGAATTCATAAGGCGCGTAGACGCCCTTGTTCGCCGCGCAGGCAGAAAGAGAGAAGAGCAAGGCGGATAAGACAAACGTTCCCTTCTTGGTTGCCATGTGGAGATTATCCCCTTTTTCTTGCGCGCATGAAAGGCAGCGTTGCCTATCCATATTGTTTACTGCATAAAAAATCGTTTTTTTATATGCAGAGATCAAAAGCAAAACCCACCCCGTTTCCGAGGTGGGTAGATGTCTATCAAGGAAGCCTTAGTCCTCTTGGTCGGGACGATCGTGCTTTTCGATATATTGCTGTTTGACCTTGCGCATCGAGTCGAGGACATCGAAGTCGGCGAGGCGTTCAGCTTCGTCTTCGGGGCTTAGCAAACCAGTGCCAGCCGGGATGAGCTTACCGGTGATGACGTTTTCCTTAAGGCCGTGGAGGCCGTCTCTCTTCGCCTTGATCGCGGCATCGGTGAGGACGCGGGTCGTCTCCTGGAAGGAGGCGGCGGAGAGGAAGGAATCGGTCTCAAGGGCAGCCTTGGTGATACCGAGGATGAGCGGAGCGGCGACGGCCGGACGCATGCCAGCGAGCAAGGCGACCCTGTTCTCGCCCGTGAAGCGGTCGAGGGAGACGCGGGTGCCCGGGAGCATGTTGGTGTCGCCACCATCGATGACGAGGACCTTGCGGAGCATCTGACGGATGATGATTTCGAGGTGCTTATCCGAAATGCCGATACCTTGGGCCGAGTAGACCTTCTGGATTTCCTTGATCATGTAGACTTCGAGTTTCTCGACGCCGCCATATTCGAGGAGCTGTTTCGGATTGATCGCGCCTTCGGTGATCTTGCCGCCAGCTTCGACGTGGGAACCGAGCTTCACGCGCAAATGGGCGCCATAGGGAGTCGTGTAGGTCAGCGATTCGAGATCGTTTTTGACCGTGACTTCGAAGACGTTGCCAGAGGGCGTGATGTCGCTGATTTCGCCGTCGATTTGGGAGATGAGGGCTTCGCCGCCCGGGTTACGGGCTTCGACGAGCTCTTGGACACGGGGAAGACCGGACGTGATGTCGCTGCCGGCCATACCACCGGTGTGGAAGACTCGCATGGTGAGCTGGGTACCAGGTTCGCCGATGGATTGGGCGGCCATGATACCAACCGCTTCGCCGAGGTTGACGAGCTTGCCGGTGGCCATGTTGCGGCCATAGCAGTGACGGCAGATGCCGTTGCGGGTCTGACAGGTAAGGACGGAACGAATTTCGACTTCCTTGATGCCGCGGTCTTGGATGGCCTTGGCGGTCTTGGCGTCGATCATTTCGTTGCCCTTGACGAGGATTTCGCCCGTTTCGGGATCGACGATGTCATGCATCGCATAACGGCCGTCGAGACGCTCAGCGAGGGTGCGGATGACCTTGTCGCGGGCGGTGTCGCGGATTTCGCGGACCTTGAAGCCGTGGTCGCAGTGGCAGTCCTCTTCGCGGATGACGACATCCTGCGAGACGTCGACAAGACGACGGGTGAGGTAGCCAGAGTCGGCGGTCTTAAGAGCCGTATCGGCGGAACCCTTACGGGCGCCGTGGGTGTTGATGAAGAACTCGGAGACCTTCATACCTTCGTGGTAGGAGGAGACGATCGGGAGTTCGATGGTTTCGTTCTTCGGGTTGGCGACGAGACCTTTCATACCGATGAGCTGCTTGAAGTTATCGACGGAGCCACGGGAGCCGGAATTGGCCATGATAACGAGCGGGTTGCGCTTGTCCATTTCCATGGCTTCTTTGACCTTCGAGGCCACGCGGTCGGTGATATCTTTCCAGGTATCCTCGATCTTCTTGTGGCGTTCTTCCTTCGTGAGGAAGCCCTTGCGGTAGAAGCCTTCGATCTGCTCGACTTTGCGGTTACCTTCGTCAACAAGGTCGTATTTGCCTTCGACGTCGTTGATGTCGGAGATGGAGACGGTGACGGAGGAGATCATGGAGAAGCGGAAGCCCTGGTCCTTGATCTTGTCGAGGACGGCGGAGGTCTTGGACGTGCCGTATTTGCCGAAGATCATGTCGATCAGAGGTCCGAGCTGCTTCTTGCCGATGGCTTGCTTCAAAGGAAGCGAGGCGATGTATTGGGCAAGGGGCGAAGCGAACTTCTTGTCGTCGAACTTGACGGCTTTCTCCACTTCTTCCGCCGTGACGAACCAGGGTTCCATGAAGGAGAGGTCCGTGACGGATTTCGGGGTGCCGTCGTTGACATAGGGGAAGTCGTCGGGGAAGACCGAGTTGAAGATGATCTTACCGACGGTGGTGATGAGATATTTGTTCGCGCAGCTCTCGGGCATGCCGGAGCCGAGGTCCTTATGGATGGCCTTGGCCGGGATGGCGATGCGGGAATGGAGGGAGAGGCTGCGGGTGACGTAGGCCATGCGGACTTCGTCGGTGTTATGGAAGACTTTGCCTTCTTTGCCGATAAGGGCTTCGTTAGCTTCCGCCATCTGGATGAGGGCGGCGTATTCGTCTTCGGCCACGCCGATCTTCTTTTCGAGCTCGGCGAGGGTGCGGAGGGTCTTCGCGCGATCGGCGAAGTCTTCGCGGGATTCTTCGGTGGTGAGGTGGAAGTTGCCGAGGATCATGTCTTGCGACGGGATGACGATGGCTTTTCCATCCTTCGGACCGAGGATGTTATTGGAAGCGAGCATGAGGTCGATGACTTCTTGCTGCGCCGCTTTGGAAAGGGGAACGTGAACCGCCATTTGGTCGCCGTCGAAGTCGGCGTTGAAGCCGGTGCAGACGAGCGGGTGGAGACGGATCGCGCGGCCGTCGACGAGTTTGGGCTGGAAGGCCTGAATCGAAAGGCGGTGGAGAGTCGGGGCGCGGTTGAGAAGGACCGGGTGCTGGCCGATGATTTCTTCGACGATATCGAAGACCACGGGCTCATAACGGTCGATCATGCGGTCCGCGGCGCGGTGGGCGGAAACATAGCCACGTTCGATGAGGAGGGCGGCGATGAAGGGACGGAGCAACTGGATGGCCATTTCGCGGGGAAGTCCACACTGGTACATCTTCAGGTCCGGTCCGACCGCGATGACGGAACGACCGGAGTAGTCGACACGCTTACCGAGCAGGTTCTGACGGAAGCGGCCCTGTTTGCCCTTCAAACCGGAGGAGAGACACTTGAGCGGACGTCCGCTGGGGCCGGTGACCGGTTTGGCGCGGCGGCCGTTGTCGATAAGGGCGTCCACGGCTTCCTGCAACATACGCTTCTCGTTCATCAAGATGACGTAAGGAGCGGACATGTCGATGAGGCGGCGGAGACGGCGGTTACGGGAGATGACGCGGCGATAGAGGTCGTTGAGATCGCTGGCCGCGAGACGTCCGCCGTCGAGCTGGAGCATCGGACGGAGATCAGGCGGGATGACCGGGATGACGTCGAGGACCATCCATTCCGGCTTCTGTTTCGATTCGCGGAAGGCGGAGATGACTTCGAGTCTCTTGGAGAGTTTGACGCGGCCCGCGGCGGAAGTCTCGGACTTGAGCTCGGCGGAGATCGCGTTGAATTCGGCTTCGATATCGACTTCCGAGAGCAACTGCTTCACGGCGGAGGCACCTTCTCCGAAGACGGCGTCGGTGTACTTGCTGATGAAAGCAGAGACGGAGAGGAAGTCGAAGGCTTCGGCCTGGTTCTTGAGGCGTTCGATGTAGGTATCGGCCTTCAACGCGTCGGCGGATCCTTCGGGGATGTCGGCGCGGAATTCCTTGATGGCATCGACGAAGAGGTCGCGGCCCTTGGTTTCGTTGATGAAGGTCTTGTATTTGAGGACGGTGCCTTCGTATTTGCCGGGCTTCAGGATGACGTGGCCGGCGAAGTAGATGATGTCCTCGAGTTCCTTCGGCGAGATGCCGAGGACCAAAGACATGCGGGAAGGAATCGATTTCAGGTACCAGATGTGGGAGCACGGCGAGACGAGCTCGATGTGGCCC
Source organism: Bacilli bacterium (assembly GCA_017445245.1). Taxonomy (GTDB): domain Bacteria; phylum Bacillota_I; class Bacilli_A; order RFN20; family CAG-826; genus Alloenteromonas. The sequence goes on from JAFSUM010000013.1 coordinate 12,711, forward strand.
ATGCGTTCGCGCCGCCACTCCTTGGAGATGACTTCGACGCCGCACTTTTCGCAGGTGATGCCCTGGTAACGGATCTTCTTGTATTTGCCGCAATGGCATTCGTAGTCCTTGCTGGGCCCGAAGATCTTTTCGCAGAAGAGACCGTTCATTTCGGGCTTCTGGGAACGATAGTTGATCGTTTCGGCGCAAGTGACTTCGCCATGGCTCCAGGAACGGATGTCGTCCGGGGAGGCCAAGCCGACTTCGACGGCGGCGAGATTGTTGATGTCGAAGGTTTTGCTTTCGCGCTTCCTAGGAGTTTCTAGGCGCGGATCGAGGATTTCTTTTTCAGACATTGTTCTTTACCTCCGATATTAGTCGTCGCTGCGCGAGCCGATGGACTGGACGGTGAGGCCTTCTTCGGCGGCGAGGTCCTGGGACTCTTCGAGAGTCGGGATTTCCTCTTCTTCCGGGCGCGGGGCTACCGCGGAGCGGATGGCCGAGTTGGTCTTGCGCTCCTCGATGAGGGAGACGCGGGCGAGTTCGTCCATGTCGATGACGCGGTCTTCCTTGTCGTAGAGCTTGGCGTTGAGGCCGAGACCCTTGAGTTCCTTGAGGAAGACTTTGAAGGCTTCGGGCATACCCGGAGTCGGGATGGGGTTGCCTTTGATGATGGCTTCGTAGGCTTTCCTACGGCCGACGCGGTCGTCGGACTTGATGGTGAGCATTTCCTGGAGGGTGTGGGCCGCGCCATAGGCTTCGAGGGCCCAGACTTCCATTTCGCCGAACCTTTGACCGCCGTTTTGCGCTTTGCCGCCCAAGGGCTGCTGCGTGATGAGGGCATAGGGTCCAGTGGCGCGGGCATGGAGTTTGTCGTCGACCATGTGGACCAATTTGATCATGTATTGGACGCCGACGGCGATACGCTCTGCGTATCTTTCACCGGTACGCCCGTCGTAGAGGACGGTCTTGCCATCGGGGGAGAGACCGGCCTTTTCCATGATGGCCTGGACTTCTTCGTTAGAGACACCGTCGAAGGCCGGGGTGGCGACGCGCATGCCGAGCTTACGGCAGGCGAGGCCGAGATGGACTTCGAAGATTTGGCCGATGTTCATACGGGAAGGAACGCCCATCGGGGAGAGGAGGATGTCGATCGGGGTGCCATCGGCGAGGAAGGGCATATCCTCGACCGGAAGAATCTTGGAGATGACGCCCTTGTTGCCGTGACGGCCGGACATCTTGTCGCCTTCGGAGATCTTTCTCTTCTGGACGATGTAGACGTGGATGGCGAGGTTGACGCCATAGGGAAGCTGGTCCTTGTGCTCGCGGGAGAAGATCTTGACCGCGCGGACGACGCCACCGCCGCCATGAGGGACGCGGAGGGAGGCGTCTTTGCCTTCCTTGGTCTTCTCGGCGAAGATGGCCATGAGGAGCTTTTCTTCGGGGGTCGGTTCGGTGAGACCCTTCGGGGTGACCTTACCGACGAGGATGTCGCCTTCCTTGACTTCGGCGCCGGGGATGATGATGCCGTTTTCATCGAGGAACGCCTTCGCTTCTTCGGAGACGTTGGGGATGTCGCGGGTGATTTCCTCGGGGCCGAGCTTGGTCGCGCGGCATTCGCAGGTATGACGCTCGATGTGGATCGAGGTGAAGACGTCGTCTTTGACCATCCTTTCGGACATGACGACGGCGTCTTCGTAGTTGTAACCGTTCCAGGTCATGTAGGCGATGAGGATGTTCTGGCCTAGGGCGAGTTCGCCATTACGCATGGCGGGGCCGTCGGCGATGATGTCACCCGCTTTGATCTTGTCGCCTTCGTGGACGATCGGGGTCTGGTTGATGCAGGAGCCCTGGTTCGAACGGTCGAACTTGAGGAGCTGGTAGACGTGCGGTTCCTTGGAGCCTTCTTCTTTGACGACGATGCTCTGGGAATCGACAGATTTGACAACACCGGGCTTGGTGGCGATGACCGCTAGGCCGGAGTCACGGGCGATGAGTTTCTCCATACCGGTTCCGACGTAAGGAATCGAAGGACGGAGGAGCGGCAGCGCCTGACGTTGCATGTTCGCACCCATGAGAGCGCGGGTCGCGTCGTCGTGGGCGAGGAAGGGAATACAAGCAGCCGCGATGGAGATGACTTGCTTCGGCGAGACGTCGATATAATCGACGAGGGCGGGGCTCACCATGACGTTGTCGTCATCGTGGCGGGTAACGATTTCCTCGTCCTCGATGAGGTAGACTTCGTCATCGAATTCGGCGCTTGGATCGACGGACTTGAGGGACACGGGTTCGGCGAGGTGGATGTTGGCCTCGGCGATGTAGTGGCCGCGTTCGTCGTCGGCGGAGAGGTATTCGGTGCGGTTGCGGGAAACGTAGTTCTTGCCACCGATATGGTAGACCAGGCGGTACGGGGTCATGATGAAGCCGTACTGGGAGATCTTCGCATAGGTGCAGAGGTTGTTGATAAGACCGATGTTCTGACCTTCGGGAGATTCGATCGGGCAGATACGGCCATAGTGGGTATAGTGGACGTCGCGGACTTCCATGGAGGCGCGGTCGCGGGTTAGACCGCCAGGGCCTAACGCGGAGATACGGCGCTTATGGGTGAGTTCGGCGAGGGGGTTGACCTGGTCCATGTACTGCGAGAGTTTGCTTACAGCAAAGAACTCGCGGATGGCGGACTCGAGCGGACGGGTGTTGATCAACGACTGCGGGGTCACGGACTCCATGTCGGAGATTGACATCTTCTGCTGGACGGTCTTGCTCATCTTGTTGAGACCGGCACGGAACTGGCCCTGGAGCAATTCGCCGACGCAGCGGACGCGGCGGTTGCCGAGGTGGTCGATGTCGTCGTAGGCACCGATGCCGTCCATGAGGTTGAGGAAGTAGGAGAAGGTCGCGACCATATCCGACGCGGAGATGCGCTGGAGGGTGCTGTTGAGGTCGTTGCCGATGATGTTGACGACGGGCTCGGATTCCTTGTCGAAGGCGTGGACCTTGACGATGGTGACGATGCTATTGCCGTCGACCGCTTCGTTGACGGTGAGTTTCTTGCTATGGGCACCGGCTTCGAAGAATTCTTCGTCGCGGAGGGCCTGGACATCTTCCTCGGTGAGGAAATGTCCCTTTGGGAAGCGGATTTCGCCGTCGGCGGAAACCAGATTCTCGGCGAGCAAACGGCCGGGGAGGCGGTTATAGATGCAGAGTTTCTGGCGATATTTGAAGCGCCCTGCCCTACCGAGGTCGTAACGCTTTTCGTCGAAGAACTTCTGAATCATGAAGTTGACGACGCCTTCGGGGGTAACGGGTTCGCCGGGCTTGAGTTTCTTGAAGATTTCGATGAGGGCGTCTTCGGACGTCTTCACGCCATCTTTGGCGAGGGTGCCGCGGAGAGCTTCGGTGTCGCCGAAGAGGTCCAAGATGGACTTCTCGGTGAGGCCGAGGGCCTTGAGGAGGATCGTGGCCGGCATCTTGCGGGGCTGACGATCGACGCGGGTGTAGTAAAGATGCGACTTGGCATCGGATTCGAACTGGAGCCAGGTTCCGCGATAGGGAATGATTTCGCCGTTATAGACATGGACGCCGGATTTGTCGATGGATTCTTCGAAATAGGCGCCAGGCGAACGGACGATCTGCGAGACGATGACACGCTCTGCGCCGTTGATGATGAAGGTGCCGGAATCGGTCATTCTCGGGAGGTTGCCCATGAAGACCTCGGCTTCCTTGATCTCGCCGGAGTTCTTGAAGCGAAGGCGCAGTTTGACTTTGAGCTTGCTGGAGTAGTTCAAATCGGCCGCTTTGCATTCGAGCGGGGTGTGGATAGGCTCTTCGAGCCTGCAGGACACGTACTCGATGAAAAGGGTGTTGGAATAGTTGGCGATGGGGAAGGATTCCCTGAGGACTTCGTCGAGCCCCTTGTCGAGGAACCACTGGTAGGATTCCGTCTGAATTTCGACGAGATAGGGAAGCTCGAGATCACCGGAGATCTTGGAGAAATCGATACGCCCATTCGCCATGACCGGATAGTTCGTGCCCTTGGGGGATTTGTACTCGGTCATCGGGATGAAATTCTCTTCTAATGGCATGGTGTACTCCTTATTTTTTCGCGATGAGGATGCGATATCCTTTGTGTTGCGCGACCACCGATACTTCTTTGAACAAAGTCTCGAGGTAACGCTGGCAGGAGGGTGCCCCCTGTGCTTTGCGGATGACTAGGATCAGGGAGCCGCCTTCATAAAGATGGCTCAGTGCGCCCGCGTACATCGCGTACGTAACCTTTTTTCCCGCGCGAATAGGCGGATTGGTTACTATGGTGGAGAAGGATGCGTGGATGTTTTCGTAAACATCCGAAGACAGGATCTCGACTTGGTCCTCCACTCCTAACGCCTTGGCGTTGGCTTTGCAGCATTCCAATGCGCGAAGGTTGACGTCGGCTAGGGTCAGGTGCCGGCTGGGATCGAGTTTGGCGAGGGTCAGTCCGATCGGACCGATGCCGCACCCGAGGTCGAGGATGTCGGAGCCAAGATCGGTCTTGGCGATGGTTTGTAGCAAGAGCCTGCTTCCATCGTCGAGGCCATCTTTGCTGAAGACCCCTGCGTCACTTTTTAGGCGGAACTTGGTCCCGAATATTTCATATTCGACGGTGATGTCCTTGTGGGCAAGACCCTCGACGTTATCGAAGTATTGGGGCATTTTCGTTCCTTCCTTAAATAACGCAAACCCCACCCTGGGTTTCCCCAGGATGGGTGTTGGTAGTGATGGTTAAAGCCGAATTACTTGACTTCGACTTCGGCGCCAGCGGCTTCGAGCTGCTTCTTGAACTCTTCGGCTTCGACGGGAGAGACCTTCTCCTTGATCGGAGCGGGAGCGGCGTCGACGAGCTTCTTGGCGTCCATAAGGCCGAGGCCGGTGATGGCCTGAACGGCTTTGATGACGGCGACTTTGGCACCGGTGACAGCCTTGAGGGTGACGGTGACTTCGGTCGGGCCTTTGGCGACGGGGCCTTCTTCCTCAGCGGGAGCGGCGGCGGGGCCAGCAGCGACGGCGGCGGTGACGCCGAATTCGGCCTCGACGGCCTTGACGAGCTCAGAGAGCTCGAGGACAGTCATCTCCTTGAGGGAGGCGATGATTTCTTCGTTGGTAAGTTTTGCCATGGTTGGATACTCCTTTCAATTGGCTTAGGCCGGCTGGCCTTTCTCCGCGAGGGCTTTGACGGTCGCGGCGAACTTGGTGATGGGTGCGTTGAGGCACGATAGGAACATAGAGATGAGACCGTTCTTGTCCGGAAGCTTCGAGATGGCCTTCATTTCGTCCGCGTTGAGGACTTTGCCTTCGGCGAAGCCGCCCTTGAGGACGAGAGCTTCGTGGTACCTGGCAAACTTGACGAGGACCTTCGGGCCTTTGGAGAGCTCTTTGGAGAAGACGAATCCGTTCGGGCCGTTGAGCAAGTCGCCGAGAGAGGGTTTGTTTTCCTCTTCGAACGCGCGGCGGACCATCGTGTTCTTGTAAACGACGAGGCTGGCGCCTTCCTTGGCCAACGTCTTACGGAGCTCTTGCATCTCGGCGACGGTGAGGCCTTGGTAGGACACAACCGTGAGGGACTCGGATTCATCGAGGGACTTTTGGATCTCGACGACCTGTTCCTTCTTTGCGAGAAGGGCTTGTTGGTTCATGAGTATGTACCTCCTTTCTGTAGATATATGTGATGCTTTGATATTACTAAGTGGGTTTGTGAATGATTGCCTCAGCAGGGTGTTGGATTAAGGCGAGTGCCCCCGGCTATCTTAGGTATATCTAGCGGTTCACCAAATGGGGATTAGTTCCTTCCGGAGAAGGTGATGGCGATGGCGGGTCCCATCGTCGAGGAGATGGCGGCGTTGAGGATGTAGGTGCCTTTGACGGTCGAGGGACGAGCCTTGACGACCGCGTCGAGGAAGGCGTTGATGTTCTCAACGAGCTTGGCGTCATCGAAGGAGACGCGGCCAGCGGAGATGGAGAGGTTGCCATCGCGGTCGACGCGGTAGGCGATTTTGCCGCGCTTGATATCGGCGACGGCGCCTTTGATGTCCATCGTGACCGTGCCGGTCTTGGGGTTCGGCATCAAGCCTTTGGGGCCGAGGACACGGCCCATTTTGCCGAGTTCGCCCATCATGTCGGGGGTCGCGACGATGATGTCGAAGTCAAACCAGTTCTCGCGGACGATCTTGTCGAGCATTTCCTTGCCACCGAAGAATTCGGCGCCGGATTCCTTGGCTTCTTCGAGCTTGGTGTTGGTAACGACGAGGATCTTCTTGGATTTGCCGTTGCCATGCGGAAGCGTGATGGTGCCACGGATCAGTTGATCGGCGAGGGTCGGGTTGACGTTGAGGCGGAGGGAGACGTCGACGGAAGCGTCGAATTTGACGGACGAGGTCTTTTTGACCAAGGCCGCGGCTTCTTCCACGGTATAGAGTTTGTTGGAATCGACCAGTTTGAGGGCCGCTTCGTATTTCTTAGCGAGTTTCTTCATTGTTGTTCCCTCCCTTAGTCGACGATGGCGATACCCATCTGTCTGCAGGTGCCGGCGACGATCTTCTCGGCTTCCTCGACGTTCTCGGTGTTGAGGTCGGGGAGCTTGTACTCGGCGATTTCGCGGAGCTGAGCCTTGGTGATCTTGCCGACGATGGTCTTGGCACTGCCAGAACCCTTGGCGATGCCGGCCGCTTTCAGAATGAGCGGCGCGACCGGGGTGGTCTTGACGACGAAGTCATAGGACTTGTCTTCATAGGCCGTGATGATGACTGGAACGACCTGGTCCCTTCTGTCGGCGGTCTTCGCGTTGAAGTCCGTGCAGAATTTGGCCATGTTGATCTGCGCCGAAGCAAGCTTCGGGCCCGGTTTGGCATTGCCGCCCGGGAGTTCCATCTTGACGACTTTGACGACTTTTTTGGTCATGGAAATTCCTCCTTATATGAATTTTCATGCAGTGGTGATACGGGCCTTCGTCAATGACCCTCCCACGCATAGCGACACAAAACGTGCGCTCGAGTATGTTACGCGTACGGATATGGCGTGTCAATAAAAAGTTTTGCGAATATTTAACGCGCGAAGGACAGGCGTTTGATGGGCGTCAATTTTGCCGCGTCGAAAAGAACAATTCCCGTTTCATTGATAATGGCATAACCAGGGCCATCGTCACGGGGTTTGCCAATCGAACCGGGGTTAAGGTAAAGCACCCCCGCTTCTTCATAAAGGCATTTGAAATGGGTGTGGCCCCACAGGGCGACATCCCCCTTTTGGAAACGGGTATACCAAGGATGGTGCTGCAGATGGAAGGTTCGGTCCGCGAAAACAAACTCGCGGGAAAGGGGCAAGGCAAAACCAAGGCTCTCCCCATCGGAGGAATAGTCGCAGTTCCCTTTGACGGCCATGACGGGAATGGTCAAGCCTTTGAAAAAGCGACAGCATGCCCCTTCGTCGCCATCGAAAGCGCCGAAAAGAATATCGCCCAAAACGATTAAAACGTCTGGCTTTTGCATCAAAATAGCGGTTTTTAGCAAATCTAAGCCGCGACTGGAACCATGCAAATCCGAGACGACGAGATAGGTCATATCGTTATTATGGAGCGCGTCATTTCGCTTGAATAGTGGTCATTCACCCACCTAGCGCACACGTTGTTCCCGTGGGATAATCCTTCATATGAAACGCGCCCTCTCCCTCTATGACGACCTAAAATCGGCCTTCGATTACCTCACCTCTTCCTGGTTACGTTATTCCGTGAACGAGCGAACGGAACAAGAGGCCATGGTCATTCTTTTCGCTGGAAGTTTCCTTTTCGATAACCTCTTTGCCAAAGAGGACGCGGGCAAGGACATCACCGCCTTGGCCGCCAAAGAACTCGGGGACGATTTCAAGCCGAACGAGCTGGCCGAAACCGCGACCAAGTTGCGCCTGGCGATGAACGCAGAGCATTTCGCGAGCAACGGGTCCCCGTTACGCGACTACCTCCTTTGGGTCGCCGAAGAGCATCCCGTTGTCATGGAGATGACCAAGGACCTTTATGGTTTGTTACCCCTGGCGGTAGCCGAGGCAATTTCTTCTTTGCTCATGGAACAAAACGAGCACTTCCTCCCCACCGAAGTAGCCGAACTGTCTTTCCTGAATTTCGTCACGGCGTTCCACCTTAATTACAAGGAACTAGAAGGCCCTCGCTTCAACACACGAGATTCCGCGTCCGCCTTCCTCGACGTGGAGGACGAGATGGAGCGCATTACGAAGGAAAACGTTAATTGATACATGGGTAAGTCAAAAACTGTTTGGAGATACGTCGGCTGGATTTCTTTTATCCTCGTCGTTTTCCTCGCCGGCTTCCTCGTCTATGGTGTCATCCTCCACCAAACCACGTTCCCGGATTCCTATTATTCGTTCATCCGCACGTTCATCGTCGTCGCTTGGTTTTTGTGCGTGTTGATTATCGTCGTCGAAACCGTGGCGATGTTCTTTGATCCCGGTGCGACGTGGATCACGACGTTGCTGGCCATTGCCGCGACCGGCGCCCTATCCTTCTCAGCCGAAGCCTCACAATTCTATTTTCCAAACGGTTTTGCCAGTGAATGGATACCTCGCGTTTTCGCCACGCTTCACTTTGTGTTTATCGTCGCGGCAAGCTGCTGCGCCTATGCTTTCCTCGTTCGCGAGCACAAGCTCAAGGTCACGGCCAAGGAAATGAATATCCTCGTCTGGCTCCTAATCGGATGCGCAATCTCCTATTATCCTTTAACCCTGATACGCATGGAGTTCATTTCGTTCCTTGGATTGTTTTTCTTCTTTTTCTTTTTCACGGGCAAGCTGTTGGTTCGTCTTCACTTCAGGGAGACCTTAACTTTGGCCACCCTCGTCGTCTATACGGACATGGCTCTGTTGTTGGGGACGGCTTTTACTTACGCTTTAGCCATCATTCCAGGCAGCTCCTATTCGGCGTATGGACTCTCCACCATTTCGACCTTTATCGTCATGTTCCTATTTCTTGTCGTCTATTTCGATTTCATCATGAAAACAACGCGAAAGGCCTACCAAACGGAGCAAGCGGAAAAAAGGGCGAAAACCCTGCAATCCGCTGTTCTAAAAGAGCAAATCGCCCCTCATTTTATCTTTAATTCCCTGCAATCGGTCAAAACGAACTACCGCATCAGCCAAGACAAGGGAGACCGTTCAATTGACCTGCTTTCGAAGCACCTGCGTACTTATGTAAAAAGCGGCGATAGGCAACTAGTTCCCTTTGTCGATGAGCTCGATTCAATCATGACGTTCGTCGAGCTGGCCAATCTGCGCACCGACCATCCATATAACGTCATTTACGACATCGACAAGGAAGATTTCGAGGTCCCAATCCTCTCGATTGAACCTCTCATCGAAAACGCCATCCTCTATAGTGACGTCAACAATAAGGAAGACGGGCATATCGAAATCTCCTCTTTTGAGGAGGGAGATAGTATTATTATTCGGGTGACCGACAACGGAAAAGGCTTTGACGTGAACGCGGTTCGCGAAGGCGCCGTCGGCATAAAAAATGCCTTCGAACGCTTCCACTTGCTTCTAGGAGCCACGTGTCGCATCGAAAGTGAATTGGACAAGGGGACGACGATAACGATCGCCATCCCAAAGGGGGAACCGCATGAAAATAATCGTAGTTGATGACGAACTTCACGCCCTGCACGATTTCTTAAGCACGATCATCGGGGTCGAGAAAATCGAATACCAATTCTTCCGCGATGACGAGGAAGCAATTTCTCATTATGCCCAAGAGAATCCCATTGATGGCGCGTTCCTCGATATCAATATGGCTGGCATCAACGGTTTTGAACTCGCCAGAAAACTTCTCAAAATCCGCCCCAATTTGAAGATTTCCTTCATCACAGGCCTTTTAATTGAGGAAAAAGATGTCCCCTCCGACATCGCCCCTAACACGGTTTCGGTCATCCATAAGCCATATCGTCGCGAGGACCTAGGCGAAGCGCTCCGCAAATTCGGCGACAGCAAATCGGCCTTGGAGGTCCGGATGTTTGGGGGGTTCGATTGTCTGATCAACGGTAAGGCCCTCCTCTTCTCCTCCAACAAGTCCAAAGAACTGTTCGCGTTATTGCTGGCCAACAACGGTCGCAGCGTCACCATGAACGCCGCGATTGCCGCCCTCTATCCCGAAAAGGAAGTCGAGAAAGCCAAAATCCTTTACCGCGATGCCGTTTGGAGACTTCGTAAGACCCTAGAGGAAGCCAAATGCGAGTGTGTGGTCTTCCAACGCGCCCTTTTGGTTTTGGATAAATCTTTCGTCAGCTGCGACTACTACGACTTGCTCGCGGGCAAGGACGTCTATTACGATGGCTCGTTCCTCCCCGAATACGAATGGGCAGAACCGTTCAAGCGCGAACTCGATGCGCGGCTAGCAAAATAACTATTGAGCACATCATTCCAACGGTGCGTGCGCCTCTTGACAAGCACGCGCCGCCCGAGTACGCTTGTCAGCGCTGAAAGGTAAGATAGGCTATGGCTCGTAAGAAAGTTTTTTTGATCTGCACCGAATGTCTAAGCCGCAACTATACCCTCAGCAAGCGCAGCGATGATCCGGTTCGGCAGGAACTCAACAAGTTCTGCCCGCGCTGCAACAAGCACACCTTGCACCGGGAAAGCAAATAAGGAGGATTCCCATGACGCCTAAAAAATACATGTCGGAGGTCGCGAAGGAAGGCAAGCGCATCCGCTGGCCCAAGCGCGACGTTCTCATCCCCGCGATCGTCGTGGTCGTCATCATCGCCGGCGTTGCCGCCCTCTTCCTTTCGATTGAGGACCTTGCCGCCGGCAGAATCATCAGCATCCTGAAAGATGCATTCGGAGGTAAATAAACATGGCCGAACAACTTGGCGAAAAGCAATGGTATATCGTTAATACCTACTCTCAGCACGAATCGAAAACCGCGGATAACCTGATCAAGCGTATCGACACCATGGGCATGAAGGACCTCATCCTTCGCGTCCTCGTCGCCGAACAGGAAGTCCCCGTCCTCAAAGACGGCCTCCCGACCGGTAAGACCAAGAAGGTCAACCTCTATCCCGGTTACATCTTCGTCGAAATGATCATGACCCACCAGTCCTGGTTCATCGTCCGTAACACTCCGGGTGTCACCGGTATTACCGGTTCCGGCGGTGGCGGTCAGATGCCGACCCCCGTTTCCCGTGAGGAAATGGAAGCCGTTCTTAAGAGAATGGGTTGGGTCGACGATTCGATGTACGATCGTTATGCCCCCGGCGATGCCGTCCGCGTCATCCATGGACCTCTCGAAGGAACCGAAGGCAAAATCATCTCCATCGACAAAGCCACCGGCGTCTGCCGCGTCGAGACGATGTTCTTCGGCCGTGTCACGCCCGTCGACGTCGACTTCTCCGAGATCGAAAAGCTCTAAGGAGAATTCCGATTCCATTAGCCCTTGCCCAAAGCGGGGGCTATTTCTTTTTGCCGAACTTCAAGATGAGGCGCATCGACTTGTTGGCCCATTGCCGATATCTGCTGATGAGGTATTTGATCCGGTTTTCGCTGACCCCGCAAAGCCTAGCTGCCTCTGAAAATGAATAGTCAGCGGCCACAAGCCTTACGGCATCAAGCATCATCGGATCAGCGCCTTTTGGCAGGCGATTTAGGTCTTCAAGTCGCTCCGCATAGAGCAAAAAACTCCGCGGATCGTCCATGAAATTGTCCGAAGCGACGAAATCAGAAAGAGCATAGGCGGTTTCGTTTTCGTCGATAAGCGTCGCGTCGAGGGACAACACCCTCCCGCTGTCGCTTTCTTCTTTGATCTTCTTGGAGAGCTTATGGATGATGGCATGGTAAAGGTTGCTGAGGAAATAAGTTCGAAAGCGCACGGAGCCAAAACGGTAACCGGAAACCGACGAAGTGTAGGCACGAAAATACGCTTCGTTCAAATCCCAGTCATCGAGCATCCTGCACGCCTCGTTTGCTACCGAGTAGCAATTGCGGACGCGTTCTTTGAAAAAGCGTTCCGCGAACAAGGACTCTGCCTTATGGTCGCCTAAACGGGCCGCCAGCAAAAGTTCCTCGTCATTGAGGATTTCTGTAGATGTCATGTGTATGTATTGCTTATTTACGCGAAAGGAAGATGTGCGAGACAAGGATTCCCGTCGCAACGGATGCGTTGAGCGAGTTTACGTGTCCGACCATGGGGATCTTCACGATGAAGTCGCTGCGCTTTAAGACGAGGTTGGAAACGCCAAAACCTTCGCTGCCCACGATAAGGGCAATCGGGCATTTATAGTCGACTTGGTCAAGTTCGAGTTTGGCCTCGCCATCGCTAGAAACAATCCAATAGCCCGCGTCCTTGAGTTCAGAGATGGCTTGGGAAAGATTGCCAACCCCGCAGACGGGAACATGATGGACCGCGCCGGTGGAGACCTTGGCGACCGTAGAATTCAAAGGCACGTTTCCTTTGTTTCGGATGATGACGCCGTCCACGCCAAACGCATCGCAGGAGCGGAGAATCGCCCCGAGGTTCGCAGGATCCTCAAGGCCGTCTAGAATCAGGACAAGCGGGTATCTCCCCTTCTCCTTCCCGATTTCAATGAGCCTTCTAAGGGGAACGAGTTCAGGGAGTTTGGCCTGGGCGACGATCCCTTGGTGATGGCCGTTCCCGGCGAGTTTGTCCAGCTCCCTGTCTTCGACATAGGATACCGGTACGCCAAAATCGGAAGCCAATTTAACAAGAGGGTCGTTCTCTAGACGCTTACGTGCGTAAACGTGTTTGGAGTCGCGCGAACGGATGCATTCGCGGACTGCGTTCTTGCCATAAACATAATAGTCTGCCATACGCGAAATTTGAACACCCCTACCCTAAAAAATTAAAACCATCCCTTTTGCATGAGTTTTGCACGGATTTCGTCGCTTTTTGCAAAGTTTTTGGAGGCTTTTGCCTCGTCATAGTCGCGATAGAGCCGTTTGCCTTCTTCCCCAAGTTCGAGATAAGGGGCCTTGATTCCGAGGACTTTCAGATAATCGCGGATGCGGCCATAGGAAAGGCTTAGGGCCGCCACATCGATCTCGCGGGTACGGAGCAACTGGTTGGCCGCTTTCATTTCGGCGTAGAGAACCGAAATGGCGTTAGGCGTATTTAGGTCATCGCACATCGCGTCGAAGAATTCTTTTTCCTCGTCGCCTTTTACTGCGGTGACGTCGATATCGCGAAGCTCCAGTTTGATCTCGACGCTTTTGAGCGTTTGAAGAATCTTCGCGTAATTCTTTTCGGCCTCCCCGATCGTATCTTCGGTGAAAGTCAAAGGAGCACGATAATGGGTATTGAGCACCATGAGGCGGAAAGGCATGCCGCCATATTTGGCGACGACGTCCTTGGCTAAGATGACATTGCCCAGGGATTTTGACATCTTCTCGTTATCGATATTGATGAATCCGTTATGCAACCAATAACGGGCCAACTTGTTGTGATTGTGGGCTTTCGATTGGGCGATTTCGTTTTCGTGATGGGGGAATTTCAAATCGAAGCCACCACCATGGATATCGATAAAACCGCCTTGGTCTTTGAAAATCGAAGCGATCATGACACAGCATTCGGTGTGCCAACCCGGGCGGCCTTCGCTCCAAGGGGTCTGCCATTTGATGCCTTCGTCCGTATGTTTCCACAAAGCGAAATCCAAGGGCGATTTCTTTATATCATTAACTTCTATACGCGCGCCCGCATTAAGGGATTCGGGGGTGTTGCCCGAGAGCTCACCATAGTCTTCGACGGAGTCCACTTTGAAATACACGTCCCCGTTTTTCGCTTCGTAGGCCGCGCCGGAATCAACCAAATCGCCGATATAGGAAATCATCTGATCCATATATACGGTCGGGCGCGGGGTGATATCGGGCTGCAAAGCGCCGACTTCGTCGACCAAGGAAGCAAATTTGTGGATGACGTCTTCGGTCAATTGGCTTTCTTTGATGCCGAGCTCTTTCGCGCGATTGATGATCTTGTCATCGACGTCGGTGTAATTGGAAACGAACGTGACCTTATAACCCAGGGCCATAAAGAGTCTCCGCCACGCATCGAAGACGATGACGGGACGGAAATTCCCGATATGGGGATCGTTATAAACGGTCGGGCCGCAGACATAAAAGGACACTTTGCCTTCTTGAATGGGCTCGAAGGTCTCGAGCTTTCCACCTAATGAATTAAATAGACGAACTTCTCTCATACGGGCGTATTATCGCACCCGCGCTCCCACTTGCGTAGCCGTTTATGGTTATCGAATAACCCTTTTGAGTTCTTCGGGGGTTTCCGCAAAGAAATCGGCATCGTTTTTTACGGCTTCGTAATCAACTTCGTACCCCCAGCCGCATAAAAGAACCTTCATGCCAGCGTTATGACCGGTCGCGATGTCAACGTGGCTATCCCCGATGAATAAGCATTCCTCCGGTTTCGCCCCAACTTCATTTAGATACTTGAACACGAAAGCGGGATTTGGTTTGACCGGATCTCCTTCGTTGATACCATAGATCCGTTCAAAGAACCCTTCTCCAAAATGCATCGGGACGATAACTTGGGCAAGAGCGTCCGGCTTATTGGTCACGACCGCCATGCGGATTCCTTGATTCTTGAGTTCGGTAAGAACGGCATTTAAACCCAAAAATGGTTTGGCCCGTTCCGTCTGGTGTTCCTTATATAGGGCCATATACACCGGCTTGAGAAGTTGAAACTCTTCTGGATTATCATGGTTGCGAAGAGCCCGATGAAGCAAAGCATCCGCCCCATCCCCGACTAAGGTTTTCGTCCCCTCGCGGTCATAACGCCACGGATATCCTTTTTGTTCCAACGCCGAATTAATCGCGAAAGTGATGTCATCGATCGTGTCGAGAATCGTGCCATCCAAATCGAAAATCAAATAGTTATACATTACATATATTATACGGGCATTATGCGCACGCATTAACGTCTGAAAAACACACGTAAAAAATGTTTTAAAATTTTCAAAAACATGAAAAACATCGATAGCATCGAATAAAAAAGAATAGATGCCATCGGCTGAAACCGCTTTCATTTATTTTTTCAAAAAAATTTTGCAAAAAAGTGTTGCATTCATTTTTATTTCTTTCTATAGTTATCGTCCTCGCAAGGGAACGGGGTTGCAAAACTCCGAAATTGCGAGAGGCCAAAACCGGGTTCGCCCGGCTCTGGTGAAGGGAATGCAAGATGCCCCGAGGGCCGTCAAAAGCCTCAAAGGTCTGCTCCTTCGAAAGAAGGGAACTGACGCGGCTTGAACTTCGTCAGTAAAGGAACTCCCGCCCCTCGGTAAACCGAAGAAAGAGGAAACGCCTGAAGAAACCGCCTAGCGATCCTAGACGGAAGGAAGCAAGCGTCAAGGGCCCTTAGCCGAAAGGCGAAGGAAGCCACCGCCTAGAACCCTGGCGGCAAGCAAACTTGTAAGAAGGGGTTCTCCGAAAAGCCTTGGAAAGGGAACATTCGGAAGCAGGACCAAGCCGAACTTCACCGGAAGTCCTCGTGGGAACGGAAACGCCCACCCAGTACACTGGAAAAACGTTGCGTGCCGACAAAACCTCTCTCCCTGAGGCACAATGCGGCAAAGGGCAACACCCGCTAGGAATCCTCCCCAGCCTGGTAAACCAGAAAAACGAAGGATGATGGTAGACGCTGATCAAAGCTCAGCCAAACCACCCAAGGGATTCGGGTAACCGAACCTCGCGGAGTAATCGAGCCGCCAGATGGAATCTGAAGAATTCGGTCGGAGAGGAACTTGGCTTCCCAAAAGGAAGTTCACCCCTCCCCAAAGACGGGCTCCCATGAAAATGGATCTGTCCGGAATGGAATTCCAACCATTCGTCGGTAGAACCGACAGAACAAAACGGGATGCGGAAGCGATTCCGCTGACGGGAGAAAAACCCGCGGCCTTGACTTAGCGGCCGATGTAAACGAAAAAGCTTGTCTCCGCCAGGAAAGACGGCCAACCACCGCGACTGCCTGATACGGTAACCACCCCTGCCTGAATAAGGCTCCGGGTGGGGCGCATCCCCTTAGCCGGTGAAACCGAAAAACGGGAATACGAATCCTTCGGGCCTTTGGGGTCAGGTGGATCCGAAAACAGCCAGGAATTCATAACTGGTTGGTGCCAAAAGAGGCTCGGCGCGCGGTAAACCGCTGGAAATGCCTCGAACCTGATCGAGAGGTCAGGCAGACGAAGACCTTCGGGTCCTCGAGGAAGTCGTTCCACCCTGAATCGTAAAGTCGGAACGTGGTCGATGCACTTAGGCGAATGAAGATGTAACCTAAGGCAAAGGTCGAGACCCCTCAAGCCTCGCGGCAATGAAGGGCCTAGGGAGATAAGAAATCTCCTCGCCGGTAAACCGGAGAAACAAAAATCTTGCCTCTGAACGGAACCGATTCAAGTCGGCCCTCCAGTAAGAGACGGATGTCGCAAGACAGCGGTTGGTTGGAATCTCCCGCGTGGTAAACCATGAATTGCTCGTTCCCGTCGTGAGTTGGAGCTAACAAAGACGTTAAACCAGCAAGCCAAGCGGACACCTCGCAGTGATGCGAGGCGTTTTCTTTTCTATGAAACGAAGGTACATACACGCATCTAGTTCCCTCTGAATACCCCCTACCATTCTTTTTTAGGATGGAAAAGCGGATAATCTTCGCAAGGAGGTTCCTATGGAAGAATACATATTGGAAGCCAAGTCGCTCCGCAAGACGTTCGCCCTTACCAATAAGCAGCGTCAGGAACGCCATCTCAATACATTGAATCTCGTCGCCGTAGACGATCTATCGCTCCACCTGGTGCCTGGTGAAATCTACGGTCTACTCGGTCCTAATGGGGCGGGCAAGACTACAACCCTGCGCATGCTTTCGTCTTTGATCGCCCCGACGGGAGGCGAAGTTCTATTTCGCGGCGAAAACATCCACAAAAATATCAAAAACTATCGCAAAAAGGTCGCGTTTTTAACTTCGGATCTGAAATTGGACGATTTCTTTACTCCCGACTATACCTTCACCTATTTCGCGACTTTATATGGTATGAGGCCTGAGGAAACGGCCAAAAGGAAGGCCGAGCTCTTCGCCCAGTTTGGTATCGATCGCTTCGCCACGGCCCAAATCAAAAACCTCTCAACCGGCATGAAGCAGAAAGTCTCCCTCGCCGTTTCCCTTTGCCATGACCCCGAGGTCATCATTTTCGATGAACCAACCAACGGGCTAGATATCATTGCCTCACGTGACGTCGAGAACTTCTTGCTGAACCTCCGCCGCAAAGACAAAGCCATCATCATCTCGACCCACATCTTCTCCCTGGTCGAAAAACTATGTGACCGGGTTGGCATTATTGATGAAGGTAAACTAAAACTCGAAGGAGACATCAAAACCCTGACCGCAGATCGGTCTATCGAAGATGTCTTCTTCGGCCTCGTTGACGGAAGGAGGGAAGACTGATGAAAAACCTAAATCATATCTTCCGAAAAGAGATGCGTCGCTTCTTCACCGACAAGCGCATGCTCGCGGCCCTCTTCCTCCCTGGCGTCATCATCGCCGTCTTTTACTTCTTGATGGGCAACATCATGACCAGTTCTGCCGTCACCTCTACCGATGTTACGGACTCCACTTATGTAATTGCCTATTCCAACAACTATGGAAGCGCAGAAAAGCCCCTTCTGACGATGGCGTTCGACACCTATATGCAAAATAGCGATAAGGAGAAAACAAACAAAGTCGAATACCGCACCTTCCCCATCGCTGCTTTAGAAAACGAGAAACAAAAAGTCGTTGAAGGCAAATACGATCTCATCATCGCTTTCTCCGATGATTTCGATACGGCGGTCCAAGCTGGCAAGGGCAATCATCTCGACCTCTACTATAACGGCGCGACCCGCAAGGCCACGCATGTCTACCAGATTATGGGGAGTCTCGTGCGCGTTACCTATGACAACTATTTCGTGAATATTGACGCAAAAGGGCAATCGATTCCTGCAAATCTCGCTCCAAAAGATTATATGGGCAACCAGATTATGGGCATCATCTTCCCGATGGTCACGATCAGTTTGCTCTTCTCCACCGTCGTCTCCATCTGCCCCGATGCGGTCGCAGGCGAAAAGGAACGCGGCACCATGGCGGCGATGCTTCTTACCCCGATCGACCGCAAAGAATTGGCCATAGGCAAAGCGTTGGCCTTATTGGTTACAAGCCTTGCATCAGGCGCCGTGTCATTCCTAGGCATCGCGATTTCCTTGCCGAAGATGATGTCCGGTCTCTCCTTTAGTTTAGATTGGTGGGCCTATGTCTTGCTCGGCTTCTTGGTCCTAACCACGTTAACCCTATTCGTAGGCATCGGTTTGCTCGTTTCGACCCTTACCAAATCGAGCAAAGAGGCTACGTCATATCTAGGCCCCATGACCGTCGTATTTGTGGCTCTCGCCGTCTTATCTGGCACCGTGAAGACCGGTTCCATCGGCTTTGCCTTCATCCCCTTCCTCAACGTCACGTCCTGCATGGGTATGATCTTGCAAGGCTCGATATCGATTCCCTTCTTCGTCATAACAATCGGTATGTCGGCTGTCCTGACTGCGGTCTTTATGTTCCTATCGACCAAGTTGTTCTCTAGCGAAAAGATCATGGTCAAATAACGTAAAAAGGATGTCTAGGCCAAATGGCGACGACATCCTTTTCGTTAAGCTTCAATGGGCGGAATGCTTCCTGGCTCGATAAGAACGGAGCCTCCATAAAGATCCCTGGTCATATCGCAGAGAACGGAATGGAAATAGAAATCGAACCCAAGGCGATATTTGTCTTTCTCAACCGTCGCGACCACGTCTTTGGGGAACGTGACGGCAAATTTCACGTTGAAATACGGGTCGTCATTCGGTTCTACGACAAACCCCTCCTGACCAAGAAGAATGGGTTCGCTTTCGTGATAATTGTCTTTATTGGGCTGTCCCCAAATGGTCATACCTTCAAAAAGGGAAAGGGCATCATAGTCTTCGTCGGACTCTGGATTAACGACCCCCTCCTTAGGAAGGGCGACCTGACGAACGAAACCTTCTACGAGCAAGTCGCCGTTCTCCTTTCGGGACAGCGACACTTCGTCCTTGATGTCATAATGACGGGCCAAAGCCCCGTTTTCGGTATAGGTAGGCAACGTCAAGGCGTTCAGCAAAGAATCATAAGACCATTCTTTTCCATCAAAATGAATGACGTGTTCTGGATCGACGGCATTCGTATCCGTGCCCCAGTTCAGCGTGAAGCTTGAGCGATTGTCTGAGCAAAGAAGTTCAAAGGGAAGATAAGCGCTCATAGTACTGCCGGAAATGTTGCCAAAGCCGATATCGTATTGGCCCACCATCATCTTTTTATAGTAGATATCCGACCAGACGTCCCCTACCCATTGCGTGACTTTCAGGGTCAAAGGGTTCGTGCCGTCATTGAAGGCCTCCGTCCAGAATTCGGCGAGCGGTTCCCCGATGGAAGCGATTTGGTCCTTGGTCTGCCAAGCCACCTCGATTTCGATTTCGTCCCCGGCTTTATAAAAGCCCTCTTCAATCAATTTTTCGGAGGCCTTGCGGAACGACTCACGCGCCTTTTCCAACGAATATCCATAGCCGTCCGTCCCCTCGGCAATAGAGGCAATGGCCGCTTTGTGCTCCGGGCTTCTCATATAAGAAATCCCGTTTAATTCGTCCAGAATATAGTTTTCGCCAAAAAAGTCCATCGACGGAACTCTTCCTAACATTTTTGCGAGGGTTTTGCGGTCTAAAGCAAAACTTAATCCGGAAACGAAATCCTTGTTCGACATCGCGGGTTCGACTTCCCAGTAGTCTTCTTTCGGCGTTTGGACGATCGCGCCGTTTTCGCCAAATTGCTTTTCCCAGAACGCCTCGTCGCAAGTATTCATATTAAGGCGATACGTCCCGGCACTCGACGTCATGCAAACGCGTGGATCATCACAATACTCTGCCCATTGATCCGCAGGAAGATAAGCGGCGTGAAGCTTGTTATCCAAAAAGGCCGCGAACGTCTTGTCGCTTGAGATAAACTGGGCGTGCACGCCTTGAATTCGATATCGGTCGCCGTCTTGGTAATAGGGGTTACGTTTGAAGGCTACGTATTCGTCCTTCGCCCATTCTTCGATTTGATAAGGGCCGACAGAGAGCCAATGGTCCGCAATCGTTTCGGTTTCGGTTTCAGTGCCCCAAATAGCCGTTCCCGCGGCGAAATCACCTCCACCGATTTCGGTGATGAATTCTGCCGGGACCGGGGAAAACATCGGGTTGCTAAGGTAGTACGTGGCGCGAAAAAGGTCACAGGCATAGTTGAACGTGAATTCCAAATAAGATTTACCGTCTTCCTCAAGAGAGCGAATGCCGACCTGTTCCCAAAGCTCTTCGTTAAATCCTTCTTTGGAGCCGGCGTAATAATCTTTCGTTCCTACAAACGAGGCAGCACCGGTGAGGTTTTCTCCTCCGCGCGCCATATGATAGGCTTGGGTATAAAGGATTTTATACGGAGTGACATAATCCTCTAACGCGACGGGACGGCCGTTGAAGGAGGCGTATTTTTCCGACATCGTCCCATAACGAACCTCGTCCCCCACCTTAACTTCGACCCGATACGTCGTCGCATAGCCTTTTTCGTCCGCGTCGATAACAATTGGATGACGTTGAGGAGACAATTCGCCAGACCACTCGTAATGATCCTTAGCCGCAGCAAGCTTTCTGGTATAGTAGGAGGCCCCTACAAATGCGTTCAACTCCTGCCCGGCCCTTGTTTTGCAGTTCATCGTGTTAATCTTGTGTGGGTCCGCGTCTTCGGAAGTGTGCCAATAACGCTTCCACGCCTCGTTTGTTTCGCCTTCGAGGTCTCCGGTCAAACTACCTTCTTCCAATGTTCCAAAGCCATAACCTGGAACATATTCCTCCGCGCCTTTAAGGACGGAGGGGTGATACATGAGGTAGCTACCATCACCATAAAGGGTCAAGCCGGTCAATTTGTTCTCGACGGCAAACTTTTCTAGCTGGCCTAGTGCCTCGATTTTCGTCTCGTTATCTTCATAAGCCAAATAACGGACATCTTGAACGACGGGATTGAGATCCTCTGAAGAAGAGATCGACGAAGGTCCTTCAGAAGAGATCTCGGAGGAGAGTTCGGAAGACCCCTCAGAGGATACTTCGCTTGTTTGCTGCGACTCGGAAGAAGCCTCACTGGTGTCCCTGCTACTAGCGACAGATGAAGAGGATTCGCCC
Source organism: Bacilli bacterium (assembly GCA_017445245.1). Classification (GTDB taxonomy): domain Bacteria; phylum Bacillota_I; class Bacilli_A; order RFN20; family CAG-826; genus Alloenteromonas. The sequence goes on from JAFSUM010000013.1 coordinate 33,966, forward strand.
CCGCCGCAGGCAGACAAAAGAATAGAAACAGCGATTATCCATGCAAAACGGTTCTTTTTCATCGAAAACCCCTTCTTTAATAATAGGCCACCTACGAATTTGTGAGGCACCGTTCTCCTTATGATATAAGCCGTTTCGTTTTTTTCTAGTGCCCTTCTGTTATGAATAATGAAGGAGGAAGGTCAAAGAATTCTAGGAAGTGGAATAACTGTCATCCAAACGGTAACCAATGACGACATCAAAGCGGGTAATATCATGAAGATACTTATCCTTTATATATTTAAGTTCGCGCGGGAAGTTCTCCCTAAGATTTGTTGAAAGATCTCTGTTGTTCATCAAAAGGGCTACCCAATATAGGCCGCGATAATAATGCGGCTTGGTGAAATCGAATATCTTTGGGTGGCCATCTCATATTTCGTAACGACTATGTAGCCATGACAGTTTCGCTTTGCCGCCCCTCCTTCACCAATTCAATCTGGAGCAGCAGTAAAACCGAAGCCCATAATCGTTATGGATGTTTTCCTTTCCATAATTATTAGGCCTCTCGATGATAGAGGGACTATCATGGCAAATCTGCCTTTTCATAGCTCAAACATACTGTGTGTATATAAAAATGCATTCCCAATTTACTGTGTTATATCGTTTTGTGTTTCGATATTACACACCATGGAAAAAGCGCAGCCGTTTTCAGACTGCGCTTGTTGAGACTAGAGAGTCTTATTCTTCGTCGAGCTTGTACTGCGGACGATTATCGACGTAGCTCGTATGGAGGAGCTCTTCGCTAAGTTCGGAGCAAGGCTCGCCAAGGAATTTCTCGTAGAGTTCCTTGATGTCGGGGTTGTTGTGCGATTGACGGAGGGTCATGCCCTTATCGATATCGTAGAGGACCTTGGCGCGCTTCTCGCGATAGGTGTCGAGGATATCGGGCCCTTCCTCGGGTTTGAGGTTGGGTTTGACGAAGGGTTGGCCACCGCCGTTGATGCAGCCACCAGGGCAGCCCATGATTTCGATGAAAGCGTAGGGGGATTTACCAGCGCGAACATCGTCGAGAAGTGGCTTGGCATTACGCATGCCAGAGGTGACCGCGATCTTGACCTTGGTGCCCTTGATGTCGATTTCAGCTTCCTTGACCGCTTCGAGACCACGGCAGGCGTGGAAGTCGATGGGGCCATATTCCTCACCGGTCATCCAGAAGTAGGCCGTACGAAGGGCCGCTTCCATAACACCGCCGGTGACGCCGAAGATAACGCCAGCGCCAGAGTATTTGCCCAGCAGATCCTGGTCGAATTCTTCTTCGGGGAGTTCGTCCCAGAGGATACCGGCGCGGCGGATCATCACCGCGAGTTCGCGGGTGGTGAGGACCGCGTCGACATCGGGGAGCTTCTCCACTGCCGCATTCTGCGGACGGTCGGCTTCGTACTTCTTCGCGGTGCAGGGCATGACGGAGACGACGAAGATGTCCTTCGGGTCGAGGTTATGCGTCTTGGCGAAGTAGGATTTGATGATCGCGCCTTCCATCTCGTGCGGAGACTTGCAGGTGGAGATATGCGGGATGATGTCCTTATAGAAGAACTCCATGTAGTTGATCCAGCCCGGAGAGCAGGAAGTGATCTGCGGGAGGACGCCGCCTTTGGTAATGCGGATAAGGAGTTCCTTGGCTTCTTCCATGATGGTGAGGTCGGCGCCGAAGTTGGTGTCGAAAACCCTGTGGAAACCAAGGCGATGGAGGGCGGCGGTCATCTTACCGGTGCCATCTTGTTCGCCAACCTTGTGGCCAAATTCTTCGGCGATGGCGGAACGGACGGCCGGAGCAGTCTGGACGATGACGTATTTGCCCTGTTCGAACGCGCGGTCGACGAGGTCGATTTCACGGTGTTCGCTCAAAGCGCCCGTCGGGCAGACGTTGATGCACTGACCGCACTGGATGCAGGGAACATTGGCGAAAGAAGCGTTGCCAGTCGGAGCGACGATGGTCTTGAAGCCGCGCTTCTCAAAGCCGAGGATGCCGATGCCCTGAGCTTCTTTGCAGCGCTCGATGCAGCGGCCGCAGAGGATGCACTTGGAGGTATCGCGGATGATGCCAGGGGCGCATTCGTCGAGCGTGGTCTCGGTCTTCGCGCCTTCATAAGCGCCCTGACGGGCACCGGTGATGTTAGCGACTTCGAGGAGTTCGCACTGACCGTTTTTGACGCACTGCTGGCAGTCTTTGGAGTGGTTGGAGAGGAGGAGTTCGACGGAAGCGCGACGGGCTTTGACGGCCATCGGGGAAGAGATTTTGATCTCGAAGCCCTTTTCGGCCGGGATGTCGGCGACCGGGTAGACGCAGGAGGCGAAGAGCTTGCCGCCGCGGGCAGTCGCGATTTCGACCAAGCAGACGCGGCAGGAGGCAAGGCTGTTCTTGCCATGGTTCCAGTAGCAGAGGGTGGGGATGTTGAATCCGCAAAGGCGCGCGGCCTCGAGAACGGTCAAATTCTTGGGGACGGAGTAGATGCGGCCTTCGATTTTGATGTTAATGTTTTCCATTTGTTCGGCCCTCCTTATTTCTTGATGATGGCCCCGAAGTGGCAGCCAGCCATACAGGAGCCGCACTTGATGCACTTGCTCTGGTCGATGGCGTGGACGAATTTGTTCGGGAGCGGCTTGACGGTGACAGGATCGGCGGTCGGCGCGATGCAGCTCACCGGGCAGTTACGGGCGCAGAGGGTGCAGCCCATGCACTTTTCGGGAAGGATCTGATATTGCATCAGGTTCTTGCAGACGTGGGCGGGGCACTTCTTCTCTTTGACGTGCGCTTCGTATTCTTCGGGGAAGTTCGTCATCGTGGAGAGAATCGGGTTCGCGGCGGTCTGGCCGAGAGCGCAGAGGGAGCCGTTTTTGATGACGGTGGCGAGTTCCTTCATGTCTTCGAGGGTCTTTTCGGTGCCCTTGCCTTCGGTGATGGCAGTGAGCATTTCGAATAGACGCTTCGTGCCGATACGGCAGGGTGAACACTTACCGCAGGATTCGTCGACGATGAAGTCCATGTAGAAGTGGGCGATGTCAACCATGCAGTTGTCTTCATCCATGACGATCGCGCCGCCGGAACCCATCATGGAGCCACGGGCGACGAGGGTGTCGTAGTCGATCGGGGTGTCGAGATCTTTCTCGGTCAAGCAGCCGCCGGAAGGACCGCCGGTCTGAATGGCTTTGAAGGCCTTGTTGCCCGGGATGCCGCCGCCGATGTCATAGACGAGGGTGCGGAGGGTGGTACCCATCGGGACTTCGACGAGGCCGACGTTGTTGACCTTGCCGCCGAGGGCGAAGACCTTGGTGCCCTTGGAGCCTTCGGTGCCGATGCAGTTGAACGCGCTCGCACCTTCGCGAAGGATGAAGGGAATCTGGGAAAGGGTTTCGACGTTATTGACGCAGGTAGGCTTGCCCCAGAGGCCTTTGATGGCCGGGAAGGGCGGACGGGGACGCGGCATGCCGCGCTGACCTTCGATGGAGTTAAGAAGAGCGGTTTCTTCGCCGCAGACGAAGGCACCGGCGCCAAGACGGATATGGGCACGGAAGCTGAAGTCGGTACCGAGGATGTGATCACCGAGCAAGCCAACTTTCTCCATATCTTCGATGGCGCGTTGCAAACGCGAGACCGCGACGGGGTATTCGGCACGGACATAGAAGTAGCCTTCGGAAGCGCCGAACGCGTAGCCGGCGATCATCATACCTTCGATGACTTCGAAGGGGTTGCCTTCGAGGATCGAGCGGTCCATGAACGCGCCGGGGTCGCCTTCGTCGCCGTTGCAGACGACATATTTCTGATCGGCCTGGACATTGGCCGCGAATTGCCATTTACGGCCGGTGGGGAAACCACCGCCGCCACGGCCGCGGATGCCAGAGGCGAGGACTTCGTCGATGACTTCCTGCGGGGTCATTTGGGTGATGGCCCGCTTCAAGCCTTTGAAGCCGTCGTAGCCGAGAGCTTCTTCGAGTAGGTCCGGATTGATGAGAGAGCAGCCATGGAGAGCGATACGGACTTGCTTTTTGTAGAAGTTGATATCGTCTTGCTTAGCGACTTTCTCGTGGGTCTGCGGGTCAACGTAAAGGAGATTCTCGCAGATTTCTCCGCCGATGATGTCCTTCTCGATGATCTGTTTGACATCGGAGACCTTAACGGCGCGATAGAGGGTATCTTCGGGGAAGATTTTGACGAAGGGACCCTGGGAGCAGAAGCCGAAGCAGCCGACGTGGTTGACGGTGACTTTGTCTTCGAGGCCGTGAGCCTTGAGTTCCTTCTCGATCTCGGCCTGGATATCGACCGAGTTATTGGCGATACAGCCCGTGCCACCGCAGACGACGATGGCGCGCTTGCCGCCTTCGCCCTTCAATTTGGCATGAAGGACTTTGGTACATTCCGCGATATGGGTATCGAGGGATTGGACGGTTTTGATTTGTTCCATGATTAAGCCTCAGCCTCCATCTTCTTGTATTCGTCGATGATCTTGCCGACCTGGTCGGGGGTCACCTTCGGATAGACCTTGCCATTGATGGACATGGCCGGAGCAAGGGCGCAGGCGCCGATGCAGCGGATCGCCTCGATCGTGAAGAGGCCGTCCTTGGTGGTCTCGCCGGCCTTGATGCCGAGCAAGGTGGAGAATTTATCGATGACCTGCTGGCTGTTCTTGACGAAGCAAGCGGTGCCAAGGCAGATGCCGATAACATACTTTCCTTTGGGTTTGAGCGAGAAGAAGGAGTAGAAAGTGACGACTCCATAAATCTCGGCGACGGGGATTCCCGTTCTATCGGAGATGATCTGCTGGACTTCCAGAGGGATATACCCATACTCCTTCTGGATGGCCGAAAGGATCATCATCAACGGCGAGGGCTCATTCGCGTATTTGTCGCAAATGTCATTTACGCCCTTCACCACTTCAGGCTTTATTGCCATGCGTTATCCTCCTGTCACAACGTGACGTATGTGTACATTTTATGTGCGCGAGGGCACATCAACAACGGGAAATTTTGCGCACGTTAAATGTTAAAAATACTTAACTTTTTACTTGTCAATCAAAACGATTTGAATAATCCTTCAAAACGTTTTTCTGGTTTCCAAAAATTTGAAGCGAGATTTGCAAGATTCGTCTATTTTTGACGGGCTTTTTGAATGAGCTCTTCGAGTTCCTTCCGCTCTTTTGTAAACGGATGTCCGCCGAACGTTTCGCGGAAAGCACTAACTTTGTCGTAATGCCAAAGCATCCACGCTTCTTTGCCTTTGGGGACGCGGTGGAACGGCAATGGGTACATGTGGGTTAGGATCGCGCGGACGGCATCGTGAGGAATATCGAACTCGCGCAAGGCGTTGATGCTGGCATAGTAAGCGTGCTGGGTCGCGTGGTGTTCGGGATGATGCTCGTCATGCCAATCGTAAAGGAAATAGTCATGGAGCAATGCGGCAGGGAGCAAGACATCGAGGTCCACTCCTTTCTTGCGTTGACCATGTTTTAGACAATAGAACGTGACGGCAAGGACGTGGTCATAGGTTGTAAAATCGCCATGCTGGCAATAAGACTTCATCTTATCGAATGCGGGGTGCAGCAAAATAGAACCGCATTGATCGAAGAGAGTTTGGGCTAATGATTTGCTGTCCAGCTTTTTCTGCATGAGGTTATTATGTCTTTTTGACAATAAGATGGATGGTTTTTGTCCGTGGTTCCTTTTAGGAATGGTCTTTTACCAGTTAAACAACAAAAATGTTGGTTACTTTTGGTTTGGAAATGCGGGCATGGCCCGAAAACACACACGGCCCTTTTAAGCGCTTATTCAAAATACGCCTGCAGCTCTACGAACTGTTTGAAGCGGGGCAACGCAAAGGCGATCTTGCCATAACCAGTGGATTTGATAATCCCCTTTTCGATTAATTGCGATCTAAGACGCTGGAAATTACTTTCAGAAAGCTGCATCGCGCCGGAAATGGCGCGCAAGTCGGGATTATCACCATTTCCCGCCTCAAGACAAAAACGCTTTTCTTGGGCGGTAAGGTCCTTCCAAATCACCCCATATCCATTCCTTCTAAGGTAATCGTCGTAATCAGACATGAGGCGGTTGTCTATTTCGTGGCGATCGTGGTTATAAAAAAGATAGCCAAGAACTTGGTAGGCAAACGCATATCCTTCCGTCAACTTGGCAAGCGCGGCTGCCGTTTCGATTGGAAGGCCCATCAGTCTTTGATACTCCCTAGCGATCTCGACAAGGTCCAAGGGTGGCAAATCGATTTTCGGCATGCGCGAAAGGAAGCTCGACGCTGAGGAGGATACGAGCGAGTTGACGTTGTTCTTTAACCCCGTCATCAGCAGAAAAAGCTCGTACCCCTTCCCGACCATGGACTGATAGAAATTCGCGAAGTATTTCATTTCGGGTGTAGGCGATACCTCGTCGATGGTAATCAAAACACGCTTTTTGGCCTCATTAGTCCGGCGCAGCAAGTTCTCAAAGATGATTTCAGGATTGGTAATGCCTTCGCCTTTTTTGATTTCGAGTGTGAATATCTTCGCGTTAATGTTGATAGACCAGTCGAGGAAAAGGCTGTCTTTTTTCCCTTCATAAAGCAACTTTTCTGATAGCGGCCTGACTAGATCGCCTTGAGGGTTCACGTCCAAGACAATCCAATCCTTTTTCCCGCGGAATTCCTCGGCCAACTTGCGTAGCGTCACCGTTTTCCCAGAACCGCGCACCCCAGTAATTACATAGGAAAAAGTGGATGGATTTGGGGCAAGGAAGGTCGACATGATCTCCTCAAATTGTGCTTGTCTTTCAATAAAACTATATGGTGGCTTACCGAACATAAGGCTAAACGGGTTGTTTTTTTCCATTGCTGTTATCCTCCAACTTCGGAAATAGTATGCAACTTTATGCATTTTTATGCAACTTTATGTCACTTTATAAAACTTATAGTACTTTATAGTACTTTGTTCTTTCTATAGCAGAGATTATGGGCGAAGTCCCCTGCCGCTTTTCTACGTTTTGTAGTGATGCCCCCGTCACTACAAAAACCCGGTTCCCGAACGGCCTAAACCCACGCCCCACCGAATGCATTTGGCCAAAAGCCAGGAAAGGAAAACATGAAAAAAGCATTCAACAAGAAGAAGGGCTTCACCATCGTCGAGCTCGTCATCGTCGTCGCCGTCATCGGCGTCCTCACCGCGATCCTCGTCCCGACCTTCGTGAACCTCACCAACAAGGCCAACGAGGCCTCCAACCAGGCCTTCGTCAAGAACCTCAACACCGCCATGGCGATGCGCGAGGCCGAGGAAGGCAAGAACAAGACCATGTCCGAGGCCGTCGAGGACGCCAAGA
>JAFSUM010000014.1 GCA_017445245.1 Bacilli bacterium
GTCTCTTTTTCTCTTTCATTTGTTCTTTGTCCTTTCTTTGCGTTGGGGCGGCGGGGAAGGACATGATAGCCAAAAACCGGGAAAAGAAGAAAAAAGAGGGCCAGGGCGGCCGGGCTGTTGCAATCACTCAGTCAAGTAACAAAATAAGAGATTCGAGCAAAAAAACGTTGCAACGCGAAGCGAAGCGTGTATATTTACCCATGTCGAAATACGTAGAAAGCAGTCTACCCGGACTCGCCAGACGCAGAATACGCGTTGGCCCCTAACTACCTCGCGATGAAATTCATCAAAAGATAATCAGGCCGGGAAGATTCGCTTCCCGGCTTGTTTCGTCAATAGGAGGATTGCTACTATCGCACATTTCAACCCCAACGATCGCCGACGTCCGAGTAAGCGCGTCGAACCCATCAACGAAAACGTCCGTTACCCTGAAGTCATGGTCATCGGACCCAACGGAGACAACCTTGGCAAGATGTCTTCCCGCGCTGCAAACGAACTCGCCGTCAGCTATGGCTTGGACCTCTTCTGCGTCGCGCCGAACGGGAACCCCCCGGTCTGCAAGATCCTCAACTACGGCAAATACCGTTTCGAGAAGCAGAAATCCGAACGCGCCCAAAAGAAGAATTCCAAAGGCGCCCAACTAAAGGAAGTCCAACTATCCATGTCGATCGGCGCTCACGACCTCGCCACCAAAGCCAAGCACGCCTGTGAATTCTTGGAAGACGGTGACAAAGTCCACGTCCGCGTCATCCTCAGGGGCCGCGAAATGGCCCACCAAGACCTCGGCGAAGAGCTGTTCAAGCGCTTCGTGGCCGTCGTCGCGGAAACCATTCCCGCGGTAAACATCGAGAAGGCCCCGAGTTGGGAAGGAAAGTGCTTTAGTGCCATCCTCGCATCGAAGAGCAAGAAGTGAAAAGGAGAGAATCATGCCAAAGATGAAGTCCAACCGCTCCTTAATGAAGCGGATTAAAGTTACCGGCACCGGTAAGATCAAATACGTTCACGCCTACAAGGGACACCACGCCCCTTACAAGACTGCCAAGCAGTCCCGTCAGCTCCGCCGTTCCGGCATGCTCGACCGCACCGATTACAAGCGCATTCGCTTCATGATCGTCAAATAAGGAAAGGAGAAAGTAAACAATGGCTAGAGTCAAAGGTGGCACCGTTACCCGTGCCCGTCGCAAGAAGATCCTGAAAGCCGCCGAAGGTTATTTCGGATCCAAGCACCTCTTATTCAAAACCGCCAAAGAGCAGGTCTGCCACTCGCTCCGTTACGCGTACAACTCCCGTCGCCTCGTCAAGCGCGACTATCGCAAACTCTGGATCACCCGTATCAACGCCGCTTGCCGTTATAACGACATCAGCTACTCCAAGTTCATGGGTGGCCTCAAGAAGGCCGGCATCGAAATCAACCGCAAGATGCTCGCCGAAATCGCCATCGCGGATCCCAAGGCCTTCACCGGCCTCGTCAACACCGCGAAGAAGGCCCTCGCCTAAGGCAAAACCGAATCACTCCCGACCATTCCTCGGGAGTTTTTCTTTACCCTTTTGGAGACTACAATAAAGCGGTCAGGAGGCAATCCATGAAAAAAGTCGCTCGTATCCTCTATCTCATCGGCGGTATCTATTCCTTCGTCTGCACGGGAACCGCCGTCGTCATCGGTTTCGTTTTCGCCTTATTAGGCGCCTTAAGAGTCTTTCACGAAGACCCCAAAATCACTGCCGCTCAAGCCGAAGCGGCCAACTTTGCCTTCCTCATCCTGGGAATCGTCTTCTTGGTCTATGCCATCCCCATGCTTTTAGCGGGCTTATTTGCCCTTCGTTCCCGTAATGTTCTCGCCTCAAATAAGCACGACAAAGGGCTCTATATCACCACGATGGTTTTCGGCATCATCACCTTTGAACCGTTCGTCATCGTTCCTGCTATCTTCTCGATGCATATTTCCAATTGGAAAACGCCTGAAAAAGAAGAAGTAAACGGCGAAGTCACCGATTAGGATTTCAAGTAGAGCAACGCGCCTTTGACAAGGCGTTCCATCCCGTCTTTTACGCGTGCCCTGGACGTGGCGATATTGATACGGATAAAGCCTTTTCCCGCTTCGCCAAACGTCTCGCCACTAGAGACCCTTAAACCGACTTTTTCGCGCAAAAAGGCGCTGAATTTTTTAGAGTTCTCCCCACAAATCTCACGGCAATCCACCCAAAGGAGATACGTAGATTCACCATGAATCGCTTTAAGACTCGGGGCCTTTTCTTTTAGATACGCCTCGCAATAAAGGCGGCTTTGATAAACGTATTCGTTCATCTCCTTAAGCCAATCTCGCCCTTCGTTGAAGGCGACCGTCGAGGCGATGCAGGACAAGACATTAGGATCTTCGTAAACGCTGCGATTGAGATAATCCAGAATCGGGGCGGCCAGCTTCGGATTAGGCAAGGCAAGCGCGGCGGTATGTAACCCTGCCAGGTTAAAAGCCTTGGAGGGGGAAACGGCAGTGACACCCACTTCTTCCGCGCCTTCGATAGAAAGGAACGGAACATAAGGATGACCAGGATGCGAAATCGGACCATGGATTTCATCGGAGAAAATAACGACATCATGCTTTTTGGCTAATGCAATTAGCCTTTTGATATCGTCTTTTTCGTAAATGGTTCCCGTCGGATTATGAGGATTGCAGAAAATGCAAAGATGAACGTTTGGGGAAGAGAAGGCTTCTTCCATCTTATCGAAATCGATGTGATAGGCTCCGCCATCAAAAGAAAGCGCTACTTCGCGAACAAGACGTCCTTGATGAGTTATCGGCGTGAAGAAATGATGATAAACAGGCGTCATCAAGACCACTTCTTCTCCCACCTTGCTATAAGCCCCTACCGCAGCATAAACCGCGGCCACGACCGAAAAGACGAAGTGAACGTCTTCCCGTTTGAATTCCCATCCGTATAAGTCACGGTAGAAATCTTGATACGCCTTGGCCCAGGAATCGTCGGGTTCGGTGTAACCGAAAACGCCTTGACCTATCCGTTTTTCTAGGGCTTTGGTAACCGCTTCGGGACTACGAAAATCCATGTCGGCAACCCACATCGGGAGTTCGCCTTCCGGCCCACTCCACTTGCAGGAGCCGGTTCCGTGCCGATCGATGGACTCATCAAATGGGTTTGCCATAAATCTTTATTCCTTCGTGACGATCTTTTCCTTGCCGTCGGAGAAATAAATGGTCTCCACGTTTTCGAGACACTCCGCGATCAAGGCTTCGAAATCGAAGCGGCTTTCCGCTTTCAGGCATTCGTCGAGTCTAGGTTTTGTCTTGGGATTCTTCGGCTTGAAGATGGTACAGCAATCCTCGAAAGGACGAATCGAAATGCCATAGGTCCCAAGCTTCTTCGCCGTATCGATGATGGAGACCTTATCCGAAACGGCAAGAGGACGAAGAATCGGGAAATTCGTCACTTCTTCGATAACGGAAATGGATTCAAGCGTCTGCGAGGCGACTTGCCCGATGGATTCGCCAGTCGCGATGGCAAGGGCCCCATTCTTTTTGGCCATCGCCACGGCAAGGCGCACCATCATACGGCGCATGATCGTAATGCAATAAGGTTCGGGGACATTCGCGTAAATCGCTTCTTGGATTTTGGTAAACGGGAGAACCTGCAATTTGATGTCGGGCTGATAGACGTTAAGCTCGGCGAGGATATCCTTGAGCTTATCGATGACCGCCAACGAGGTATACGGAGGCGAAGCGAAGTGGAGGCACTCTACCCGGATGCCACGGCGCATCAGCATATAAGCCGCGACAGGCGAATCGATGCCACCCGAAAGAAGCATCGTCACCTTGCCGATGATGCCAAGAGGATAACCGCCTAAGCCGAGTTCTTCGTGACAGGAAAGGTATGTCGCATCGGGCCGTAACGTAATGCGTAGACGAATATCCGGCTGATGCAAATCGACACCAAACCCGGAATGGTCGAGGATATAATCCGCGACTTGGCAGGCGACGCCATAGGAATCGAGCGGAAAGCGTTTGTCGATACGTTTAACGTCAATTTTGAAGGTTTTTGCGCCGTTTTCCTGCGAAATCAGATCTAAAGCAGCCACCTTGATTTCCTCTAAATCGGAGGCACATTTATGGACGATGGAAAGGCGCTGGATGCCCGAGACGTCCTTCAAGCGATCCATCACTTTTTCGCAGGGTGCGCCATCTAAATGGACGTAGATGTGGTCGCGGTCCCCTACCGCCGATGCGCCCAAGGGTTTGATAGCAACGCGGACGTTATGGAGAAGGCAGGAAATAAACGCCTTGCGGTTATTCCCCTTGGTGGAGAGTTCTCCGTAATGGATCATGATCATGTCGGGTTTCATCTTTTGCGAATCTCCTCCAGATGTTTCTTCAAGGCGAGCAAGAAGGCATCCACCTCTTCTACGGTGTTATCTTCATCAAACGATACGCGGATCGCGTTGCTGGCTACTTCCATCGGTTTGCCCATGGCGAGGAGCACTTCAGAATAGGGTTCTTTCTTGCTGGAACAGGCCGAAGCGGTCGAAACATAAATCCCCTCTTCGGATAATGCCTCCACGATAACGGAAGCTTTATGGCGACGAAGCGAGAAATTGACGACATAAGGCGACCCTTCCTCGTTCGAGTTCAAAAGCGCTTCTTCATACGGCAGACCTTCAAGAAGGTGTTCTTTCAAAGCGGCGACTAAAATGCGATTGGTCTCCTGCTTTTCAATCGTTTCTTTTACGGCAAGAGATAGGGATGCGCATAAAGCGGGCGAGACGGTGCCGGAACGGAAACCACCTTCTTGTCCACCTCCATCGATTAAAGGGAGGAAGCGAATCGTCGATTTATAGACCAAAGCCCCCGAGCCTTTGACGCCATGGATTTTGTGACCTGAAAAGGAGAAAAGATCCAAAGAAGAGTACGGCACATCGATTTTTCCGATCGCCTGGGTCAGATCGCTATGGAAATAGCACTTTGGGTAACGATGAACGATGTTAGCCAAGGCCCCTAAATCATTAACCGCGCCGGTTTCGTTATTCACGCCCATGATGGAGACGAGAATCGTTTTATCGTCGATCGCCTCTTCTAGCGTCTTTGGCGATACCCTGCCCCACTCATCCGTCTTTAAGCGGACGAGTTCGAAACCAAAACGGTCAGAGAGTTGTTGCGCTGGAGCGATAACGGAAGGATGCTCGACGTCAGAAACAAGAATCTTCTTTCCCCTATTTTGATACTGGAAGGCGATTCCTTTGATGGCGAGGTTATTAGCTTCGGAGGCACCTGAAAGGAAGATCGCCTGATGCGTTTTACTTAGCCCGAATGCGGAGAGCATCTCCTTTCGCGCATCGTCGACCAAGCGCATCGCCTCGCGCCCTAGGGCATGCGAGGAAGAAGGGTTTCCAAGATATCGAGTCGAAATCTCTTCAAAGCGAGACAAAACCGAGGCGGAGGGCTTTGTCGTTGCCGCGGCGTCGAAATAAATCATGGTTACTCACCACGCAATCTGCGAAGACAGGCGGTCGTCTCGTCGGACACGCGGGCGAACTCGCCAGAGAAATAAAGGGTTTCCGCTTGTTTGAGGATATCGTTGACCTCGCCAAACCGACGGCGTTCGCGGTTCGCGTAGACAATCGCGCCTTCGGCTTTACGGCAGGCATCGTAATCAGACATAAGGCCTTCAACCAAGGCGGTGCCCAAATCATGGAGTTCCAGCACGTCTTGGTTCACTTTGCTGACATCGATCGGAAGGGTATTGGCCGTATCGAAAATGATATCGATCAAATCGTAGCAACGCTCGATCGTCGGGCGGTACTTCTCTTCGAGAACCGGCAGTCCCATCTTATCGAGAGAGACTTCGCATTGATGGAGTTTGGCATAGAAAATCTGCGCTTCATTGACCGCGGATTCCGTATCGTCTTTTAACGAATGGAGGTAACGGTCGAAATCGTCGATAGCGTTACTAGCCTGTTCCGCTTCGTCACGTAAAGCGTTCATCTTCTCCACAAGGATGGAGAAAGGCTGCTTGGTGCCCGAATGGACAAAGGTGTCCAAAGAACGTTTGGTCGCGCCTGCTTTGTTAATCAAGACACCAATCGAATCGATGCTCGACTGGGCATCGGAAGAAATCACAAAGATCTTTTTGACGTCGGCAAGGCTATTGGAAAGGCGAATGTTCTTACGGTCGACTAAGGCGGCAAACGAATAGACGGAATCGCATTCGTTCTCAAAGACGAGGCGCGCTTCCTTTTCCTTGTCGAATAGGTCGAAGTATTCGTCGATGCGGGCAATGATACCGTCGAGTTTTTCCTCGACACCACGGAAATCGAACACTTTCACCTGAGCGATGATTTCGTCCAACATGGTGTTCATGTCCTGGATGTTGCCCTTGACGATGAGATGATGAAGCGGGAAATCGGCCCGGATCATCTCGTCATAACGATTCTGCAGGGAGGACATCTTGTCGGGGATAACGGTAGTAATGGAGATGCAGATATTCGGAAGGACTTGAAGGGATTTGCCCAGTTCGCGAATCACGGCTTCGATATCGGGAAGAAGGGCTTTGGCATCGTCATAATGGGCCGATTCAACAAGGCCGTCGAATTGCTGGAACTTCTTGTCGAGGAGGGTAAAGACCTCATCGAACGAGGCGGTGACCAAAGACAAATCAGACTGCTTGATGAAATAATCTTGCTTGATTTTGCGAAGCTCTTCCTTGAGTTGGAGGGAGAGCTGCTTGCATTCCTCTTCCGGTTTGACGACGTTGGTCAAATCGTTGTTGAGGCTATTGACCTCTTCTTCGTAGGCATCGATGGCTTGCCTAGCGCGAGGGAGGGCGAGCTTGAGCGCGGCGTAGTTACGCTCGCTAAGGTTGTCCTTAAGACCATTGATCGTCGTCTGAGCAGAGGAGTCGGCGTTATCGCGGATGTCCTTGAAACGTTTGCTGAAAGAAGCATGGGTATCGACGTAGAGCAAGTTGCTCGCAGAGACGGCTTCGATGCGGCGGAGATATTGGGAGTCCTGGCCGATAAGAAGCGCGTGCAAGTATTCGAACCTGCGGGAAAGCTCGCGCACCTGGCGCTTATAACGGATGGAGGCGAGAAGAGTAAAGTTCAGCAGGATGATCAAAGCGATGAGGAGAAGAATACCCCCACCGACGATAAGTCCGATATGCCAACCTTCTAACAAAACAATCATTTTCATGCGCTAAATATCTTACACGTTCCTACGCGCTCTCGCACGCTCAATCGCTAGAGTTTTTGTCCATTGTCCAAGAATTAGCGCTCCTAATTCACGCAAATTCACTGATTTTCCCCTGCAAAACCCTTTTCCTTTTCCCGTTGAACCTTCAAATATCGGCCATGAAAGAAATCGTTTTGTCATTCCTATGTTTCAAGCTCGCTTTCCGAATGCTTTTTCATCAGAAAAACTCTAAAAACGATTTTTGTTGCAACCCCGTACGCATACGCATACAATACTGCTCGCTTGAAAGCAGCAGGCATCTACCCTTTCGACTGACGTCGGTAAAGCAAAACAAGTAAGCCCCCGCTACTGGAGCCGAACGGAAATTCCGACACCCGGGAAGACGGAAGACGCCCTCTGGACTTTGCAAGCGCAAAGAAAGGAGACATGAAACATGTCCAATAAGAAATCGGTCTACAAGACCAGCCGCCATCTTGGATTCTCCGTCCTCGAAACCGGCGACGAACTCAAGAAGCGTTCCTATGGCCCCGGCCAGCATGGCAACGATCGCAAGAGGAAGCCCTCCGAATACGGCGTCCAGCTCCTCGAGAAGCAGAAGCTTCGTAACCTCTACGGCGTCTCCGAACGTCAGTTCCGCCGCCTCTTCTTGATCGCGAAGAAGGAACCCACCGTCACTGGTCTCGCCTTCTTCCGCATCCTCGAATCCCGTCTCGACAACCTCGTCTATCGCATGGGATTCTCCCGCACCCGTGCCGGTGCTCGCCAGCTCGTCAACCATGGCCACGTCCTCGTTAACGGCAAGAAGGTCGACATCCCCTCTTACCTCTGCAAGGCCGGCGACGTCATCACCTTCAAAGGCGATAGCCCCCTCAAGGTCGTCAAAGAAGCCCTCGAATCCAAGCCCCCTGTTTGCGGCTATGTCGAAGTCGATGCCGAAAAGCTCAAAGGCACCTTCCTCCGCGAGCCCGAGCGCAACGAGCTTCCGATGGATATCAACGAAGCCCAGATCATCGAGTACTACAACCGCAAGCTCTAATCTTGCAAGCAACAACCACGGTTCACGCCGTGGTTTTTGTTTTCCTTATATATAAGAAAAGACACCCTCTTATCGAAGATGTCTTATTCGGTTTAGTCAATGTTTACGATTTCGTATTCGCGGTGCCCAATGCCAAGCTTTTCCGCAGCCTCGACCGTATGGATACCGTGTCTAGAATCCATACGCTCGATGAGGGCGGCCTTACCAGGATCCTCCGACGCTTTCACCGCGTCATAACACGCTTGGTCCAAAGCGACGGGGTCAAGCGAAGCGAAGATACCAAGATCCGCCATTTCAGGTTCATGGGGATTGGAATCGCAATCGCAGTCCACGGATAGACGATTCGCGACGTTGATATAGGCCATGTTCTTATACCCGACGAAGCGAAGAACCCCTTCTACCGCATCCGCCATCGATTCGAGGAAATCGTCTTGTTTAGGCGAATACTTGCTCCAACAAAGTTTGGAATCGGTCGTCTGGCCCGCCGAGTGGATGTAGGCTTTCCCGCCCGTAGACGCGATACCGATAGAAATGTTCTTTAAAGCACCGCCAAAGCCACCCATCATATGGCCTTTGAAATGGGAGAGAATCAAAACGGAATCATAGTTTGCCAAATTCTTGCCGACGATATCCTTGTCGAGATGGAACCCACCGACGACCGGAATCTCGATTTCGCCTTCTTCGTCCATCAGGTCGACTGGGAAACGAGGCTTGAAGCCGTGGGCTTCGATGGTTTCCCAGTGCTTTTTCGGGTCTTGACGGGAACCACCATACGCTGTGCAGCATTCGATGATTGTTCCATTGAGACTATCGACGAGTTTCCCGATGAGTTCAGGATGGAGGTAGTTATGGCCGCCCATCTCGCCCGTCGAGATTTTGATTCCGACCTTCCCGCGCAGTTCGCGCCCGAGGGCTTTATAGATCTTAAAGAGAGAATCAGGGGTGATTTCTTTGGTGAAATAAACTTTGGCTGGTTCCATATGCGTTCCTCTTATTAGTTGAATTATATAGGAAGAAGAGAGCCCCGATAAGTAAATCGGGGCGTTTCGAGAATAAGGGTTTCGTCGTTTGGGATTATTTCCAGAAGACCAGGTAATAGTTCTTCTTGCCGCGGCGAATCAAAGTATATTTGCCGTGTAGGGCCCCTTCCTTGCCGAGGAGGGTACCGATTTCGGTAACCTTCTCCCCGTTGACGAGGACGGAATTTCCAGTGACGAAGGTCCTAGCTTCGCGCTTAGAAGTCGCGGCGCCGATTTCAACAAGAAGATCCCCGATCGTACGGTCGCCTTCCACTTCCTTTTTGAAGGAGCCGAAGACCATTTCGATCTCGGACTCATTAAGCGAGGAGACGTTGCCAGAGAAGAGGGTTTCGGCGAGTTGAATCGCGTGGTCTGCGGCTTCTTTCCCGTGCAAATCCTTGGTGATTTCGTAAGCGAGGGTCTTTTGTCCGATGCGGGCACCGGGGTTTGCGAAGTGTTCTCTGGCCACCGCTTCGATCTCTTCGATGGAGAGGAAGGAGAAGATCTTGAGGAAGCGGATCGCATCTTCGTCGGACACGTTGAAAAGGAATTGGTAGATTTCGTAAGGCGAAGTCAAATTGGCATCTAGGAACAGGGCGCCTTTCTCCGACTTGCCGAACTTTTTACCATCGCTACGAAGGATGAGCTTGCCGGTCATGACTTCGACTTTTTCGTCGAGGCCATCGATCTTGCGGATCAGCTCAAGGCCAGAGGTAAGGTTGCCCCACTGGTCGTTGCCACCGATTTGCATCGATACGCCATAGGCGTGATGGAGATGGTAGAAGTCGATGGACTGAAGAATTTGGTAGGAGAATTCGGTAAAGGAGATGCCGGCCTCCAAACGCGATTTCACAATTTCTTTCGAAAGCATGTAGTTGACGGAGAAGTATTTGCCGTAATCGCGGAGAAAATCGATCATGCTAAGCTCGCCAAGCCAGTCCAAATTGGAAACGAGAACACCTTTGTCCGGGTCTTCCAAATCGATAAAACGTTCGAGCTGCGCCTTGATGGCCGCCGTATTGAACGCGAGTTTCTCTTTGGTTAGAAGGTTACGTTCCGCACTCTTTCCCGAGGGATCGCCAATCATGCCGGTTCCACCACCGACGAGGGCAACAATCCTATGCCCTGCCAATTGGAAACGGCGCAATAAGGAGATCATGGCGTAGTTCCCTAGGTGCATGGAAGCGGCCGAGGGGTCAAAGCCACAATAGATGGTTTGCTTGGTCTCAAGCAATTCGCGAACACTTTTCTCATCGGAGTATTGCTGGATGAGTCCGCGGTAATTCAATTCGTCAATGATGTTTGCCATGCGGCTATTGTAGTCATTACGAAGCAAAAGGGCTAGCACATTGCGCGCCACGCACGAAAAAGAGGGATTAGCCTATTTTGGCTAACCCCTCATTCTCGATGAACTATCAATACATGCCTTCGGGCATGGCGGGAGCGGCGGTCTTAGGCTCCTTGATATCACTGACGGCAGCTTCGGTCGTCACGAACAAGGCGGCGATCGAAGAGGCGTTAAGAACGGCGCTGCGAGTCACCTTGGTCGGATCGACGATGCCCTCGGCGAACATATCGACCCATTCGCCGGTCTTGGCATTGAAACCGATATTGGCTTTGGCCTTTTCTTGGCCAGCGGCGATTTTGTCGGCTTCATAGCCGGCGTTAGACGCAATCTGACGAAGCGGTTCGTATAGCGATTCCAAGACGGCATCGATGCCTTTTTGGACATCTTCGTTATCGTCGACGAGCTTGCCCTTGAGTTCTTTATAGACGTCAGCAAGGGCGGCACCACCACCGATGACGATGCCTTCGGCAACGGCGGCTTTCGTCGCGTTGAGGGCATCCTCGATGCGGAGTTTCTTTTCCTTGAGTTCGGATTCGGTAAGCGCACCGACTTTGAGGACGGCCACGCCATCGCCGAGTTTGGCAATACGTTTGAGAAGGTTCTTCTTATCGTATTCGCTGGTCGCGACTTTAACCTGTTCCTGAAGTTCGACGACGCGCTTTGCGACTTCGGCTTTGTCGCCTTCGCCGCCGACAAGGATGGTCTTGTCCTTACGGATCGTGGCTTTACGGACTTTGCCGAGGTCGGCGATGGTGACATCTTTGAGTTCCATGCCGAGGTCTTTGGAGACGAAGTTCGCGCCGGTGGTAATCGCGATATCCTGCAGGGCAGCTTTTTGGGCATCGCCGAATTCAGGGGCCTTCACCGCGACGACGTTGAAAGTACCGCGGAGTTTGTTAACAACGAGAGTCGAGGTCACATCAGCATCGAGGTCATCGGCGATGATGAGAAGAGGCTTGTGGCTATCGACGACTTGCTGAAGCATCGGGACGATATCGTTGATGTTGGAGATCTTCAAATCGGTGACGAGGACCAAAGCGTCTTCGAGTTCGGCGACCATCTTCTCGCGGTCGGTAACGAGGTAAGGAGAAATGTAGCCCTTGTCGAATTCAAGGCCTTGGGTAATGGCCAATTCGTCTTCGATGCCCTTGGAATCATCGACGGAAATGACGCCGGTTTTGCCGACTTTTTCCATGGCTTCTGCGATGAGTTTGCCAATCGCGGGATCGCCGCTGGAAACGGTGGCGACGGACTCGATATCGGCGTTGGTATCAATCGGACGGGAGATCTTGAGCAGTTCTTCGGCGACTGCTTTTCCGGCCTTTTCCATGCCGGCACGGACGAAGACGGGGTTGGCTCCGTTGTCCACGTAGCCGAAGCCACGATGCATCATGGCTTGGGCCAACAAGGTCGCGGTGGTCGTACCGTCACCGGCGGCATCATTGGTCTTATTGGCCACTTCGTAAACGAGTTTGGCGCCCATGTTCTGGAAGTTGTTCGGAAGTTCGATTTCGCGGGCGATGGTGACGCCATCATTGGTGATGAGCGGAGAGCCATAGCCCTTATCGAGAACCACGTTACGGCCTTTGGGGCCAAGGGTTAGTTTGACAGTATCGGCGAGCGCATCGACGCCAAGAAGCATTTCGTCACGCGCGTCTTTTCCAAGTTTGATTTCTTTTGCCATTTTTGAATCCTCCTTTATTCAACAATCGCGAGGATGTCTTCTTCGCGGATAAGGATGTACTTGTGGCCATCCTGCTCGTATTCGGTTCCGCTATATTCGCGGTAGATGGCTTTTTGTCCGGCTTTAATAGCGACGGGAACGAGGTTGCCCTTCTCGTCTTTAAGGCCCGGGCCAACGGCGATAACCGTAGCTACGTTGGCGGATTTTTCTTCTTTGGTGAGAATAATAGAACCCACTTTCTTCTCGGAAGGAATCTTTTCGAGAAGGACGTTGTCATTAAGAGGTTTGATCATTGTTCGTCTCCTTTGTCGTAAATAATCATAGGAAAATTTTTAGCACTGTCAACATGTGACTGCTAATTCTTGAATCGAGATGTCAGAGTTAACGATTAAATCGCCAGAAATACCTTCAGTTTCTGAATCGCCTTGGCGCGGTGGCTGTACGTATTTTTAGTCTTTTCATCGGCCGTTCCAAAGTCGACGTCCCCTTCTTCGCAATGAAAAATGGGGTCATAACCAAACCCGTGGTCCCCTACTGGCGCGTTCAGGATATGGCCGGGGCAAATCCCTTCAAAGAACAAAGGCTTGGCATCCTTAGAAGACAAATAGCAGATGCAGCAACGGAACTGGGCATAACGGTCCTTTCCTTCAACTTCGGAAAGAATCTTTTCGAAAGCTTTCGGATAACCACCGCACTCCTTGGCAAAGCGCGCAGAGTATAGGCCCGGCTGATTGTTCATCGCTCGAATCTCAAGACCTGAGTCGTCCGAGATGACAGGAAAAGGAACAACCTCGGCCAAGGCCTTTGCCTTCAAATAGGCATTGGAACGATAATCCTCCCCCGTCTCTTCTACATCGATATCAAGGTTTAGGTCAGAGGGCGAATAGATGACGTATCCCATAGGGGCGAGGATCTTGCGGTACTCCTCCAATTTGCCTTTGTTGTTGGTTGCCAAGCAGATTTGAATGTTCATGGAAATATTCTAAGCCCCCTCCCATTAAACGCATAGAAAAAGCCATGATTTGCAAGGTCATGGCTTAAATTAAATTTGATTTTTGCAGCGAATTTAGTTGTTTTCCACTTTTTTAGTCGTATCGCCAAGCGTGAGCTGAGCTTCGAAGCGGGCCGTCTTGTCGACGAGGTCGCCATTGAGGAGATCGGTCAACATGTACATCGCCCTCTTGCCGACTTCCTGCATGTCGATATGGAAGCCGCTGAGGCAAGGACGAACGATATGGGCGTACTTGGTGCCGACGAGGGAGAGAACCTCAACTTGTTCAGGGACCGCAATGCCGGAATCCATCGCCGCGTTCATGACGGCCGCAGCAATCGAATCACGGTAGCAGATGTAATAGCCCTTGTGGTTATCCGGTTCTTTGAAGTAATCCAAGAACTGACGATAAGTATGGGTATAGGAATCGTCGCAGTTGATGATGCGGTAATCCTTTCCTAATTCCTCGTGCGTACGAATGAACGTCTTCTCGCAACGGTTGATCAGACGTCCGGCGTTATGGACGTGGAGGAAGGCCATGGGGTTCACCCTGCCCCTTTCGTAATAACGCTGGATCAATTCGCGAAGGCTATTGTCATAAGAGAAATGGATATCGCAGACGCGCTCACCGTGGATCTTATTGTCGATAACGACGGAAGGAACGTTATAGGACACGATTTTCTCGACGTCTTCCTGGGAGAGCTGGTCGTCAAAGATGATCGTACCGTCAACGTGGGCGGTGATGACGCGTTCGATGGTGGCCAACGCCTCTTCGCGAGAATGGGAGGTCGTGAACAAGGACAAGGAATAGTCCTTTTCCTTTACGACTTCGGTAATGCCAGCGAGGAGATTCGCAATATAGACATAGTTGGCGCTAGGAATGATGACGCCAATGCTCGTCGTGCGCGAAGTGGCCAAAGCCTGGGCGAGGCCGCTAGGCTTATATCCGAGAGCTTCGATCGTGTCCTCGACTTTTTTACGGGTCGCGGGAGTAACGGAAGTGGATTTGTTGATAACGCGGCTAACGGTGGCAAGCGAAACGCCTGCAGCTTGGGCAACCTGGTAAATGGTTACGCGATCTTTGAGATTTTGCATGGGAGACCTCCTTGATGAAAATCATGTAACAACCCATGAAAAAGAGATGGATTGTTGACATATATTTAGCACCTATCTTTTCAAATGTCGATGAAAAATTTTCAGAATTTTCATGAGCAAAAGAAAAACACCGATCCGGTGCCTTCTTTTCGTGTGCGCGACTAGGCGAAAAAGTCGTTCCCGGCTTCTAGTCCAACCGCTTCAAACGCGGCTTTTCCTTCCTCGCTCAGACGGAGGTCAAAGGGAGAGCAGACCTCGCACTCAATGGGGATGTTCCGAACGATTTTCTTATGAAAGGCCGTTCCGTCGAACTTGATACAGCCGTCGATGGCGACAACAATTAGGAGCCCTTCCCGCAGGTTTGCGTAACGAGAAACGGTCGTGAGTTCATGACCGCCGAGATCCAAGGTGACGATATTGCATCTTTCGTCGAGTGGATGCTCTTCCAATTTGGTGACTTTCGCGACGATATATCCGCTGCTATCGGCCTTTTCAAGCGGAGGAATGCCAACTTTTTCCAAGCGTTGGTTGACGTTGAAAAGGACGTTTTCAGGAATATTCACAATCATTCCTTTTTCGGTGAGATTCAGTTCGCTAGGAAGACCGAAGAAATTCGCCCCGATCAAGCGTTCGTCGTGATAAAGCAACGTTACGCCATCATGTTCTTCAACGCGGTTTGGAATCGTTTCGGGCTCGATGACGAGGAAAAGGACATCGCCAACGTTGTCTGGGTTATGAAAGAAACGGTACATGATTATTCTCCCTCCTTGCGGATGATGATGCGATGAATCGGTTGGCCAAGATCGCGGAACCTACGCTCATATTCGGACATCGCGTCGCGTTCTTCGTCGAATTGGTAGTCCGCGGTTTCGTATTCGCAGACTAGGCCAGCCAAAGGAATTTGTTCTAACGTGAATTCGTAGAGTCCGACGTTATCTGTTTTGACGATGATTTTCGCCCCGGGTTTAAGAAGCTCGGCCATCGCTTTAAGACGATTGGCGACCGTAAGCCTGCGCTTCCAGTGTTTCTTCTTGGGCCAAGGATCGGAAAAGTTCAGGTAAATCGCATCAAAGCGAAGCGCCCCTAGATCCTCAAGGTATTCGTCAAAGTCACCAGAGAGCAAACGAATGTCCTCGTGGCTGCCTTCCACGACCTTGCGAGCAGCCATGGCGAGCACGTTTTCTTCACGCTCAATACCGAGATAATGTCCGGGCTGCTTTGCACTTAACCCGATAATGAAGTCCCCTTTGCCGATTCCGACCTCCAAATAGAGTTTGTCGGACGCGAAGAAAGGCAGGCTCGCATCGAGCTCAGTCAACACGGTTTCCGGGTGTTCTTCCAAATAGGGAACAGCCCACTTCTTACGGCGTCCCCTCACTTTTTTAGCTGTCCCAAAGCGTAGATGGCATCTGCGTAAATAGCGATTTGACGGTAGAAGTCATCTAGGTAGATGTATTCGTTCGGCGCGTGGATATCGCCTTCGTGGCCCTTGAACGCGGAGCCGTAAGCGACGCAGTTTTTGGCTTCTTTGGCGTAGGTTCCCCCACCGATGGCCATCGGCTTATCGAAGAACTTGTGAGTCATGTGCTTATAGGACTTCATCAAAGTGACGATAAGGGGATCTTTTAGATCGAAATGAAGCATCGGTGAAACGCTGAGAATACGGATAGAAAGACCGGTCGCCTTGCCGAGCTTCTCCAAGCTTTCTTCCGGCTTGGCGGCTTCGCCATAGCGATGGTCGATCGAAAGTTTCAGGACACCGTCTTTGTAAGAAACTATGCCATAGTTGAACGTGCTCTTTCCGGCAGGACCAAAGCCTTCCGAATAGCAATCGCCGCCGAAGCCTTTGCCAAAAGGATCTTCCAGCACTTTCGCGAGGTTCAGAAGGTTTTTATTTCCGAGGATTTCGCCGAAAACCTTGAAGGCTTTGATCGCGGCGTTATCGCCGAGTTCGGGAGTCGAACCATGCGCGGACTTGCCGAAGATGGTAACGATTTGGATGGGGCCGGCCTCCGAAATATCGAAACGAAGGCCAGGAACGGCTTTGAGTTTGTCCTGAAGGCCCTTCATAGTGGGCAACGTAATGACGATCTTGTCGCAGACGGCATTGCCGACGACGCCACCATCCATCGCGATGATGGGCTTAAGATCCAATTTGCCTGAGGCTTCAGCGCGATGAATGCCTTTCTCGGCATAGATCAGTGGGAAGTCGGCATCCGGAGTGAAGCCGAAATCCGAAGCGGGTTTCTTCAATACGTGGAAATAATGTTCGAGGCAGGAAGAGCCGCGCTCTTCATCACCACCGGCGACCAAGCGGACCCGATACCCTTTGATTAGGCCGTTGTCCTTGAGGAGTTTGATGGCCATAAGGGCGGCGATAAGAGGTCCTTTGTCGTCGCTAGTGCCACGACCATACATCTTGGCTTCTTTGCCTTCGCCAACGATTTCTGCGCCAAAGGGCTTGTGGTCCCATTTGCCGGACACGGGGACGACGTCCGAGTGGGCGTAAATGCCTACGAGCGTGCCCTCCTCACCGAAAGAAATCTCGGTGCAACGTCCTTGGCAAGGATCCACCTTAAAGCCGTATTCCTTGCCTAATTTGGCAATGAAATCGAGGGCGCTTTTGACGCCTGCGCCATAAGGCGCTTCTTTGGAAATGGTCTTCTCGTCATAGACGGATTCCTTTCCGATGAGGGCCCTGAGGGCCTTAATGCCAAGGTCTTCGTAATTCTTGGCGAGTTTTTTGAAATTTGGACGCATAGAAACTCCTCTTGAATGTCAGCGCTGTTTGAATCTCTGCCGCACCTTTGAGGTCGCTAAGTACAAAGGCGGGATGACGAGGGCGGCAATGGCCATTTCCCCTAGCATGCCGATCACGATGATCAGCAAGAACGTTAGGCCCGTACCGGCAGCGACGGGACTCGTCGAAGAGAACAAACCGGTAATCTCGGCGGGATAGAAGATATAGAGATCGAGAAACACCAAGCCGGTATGAAGGAACGTCAGCAAAGCTGAGCCCAGCGTTAAGTATAGACCTCTCGTCTTCGTTTGGGAAACCTTCCCAACAAAACCGAAAACAAGGCCAGCAGCAAGGCCGAACAATAAGCGCGGCGGAATGGCGACCCATGGAAAAGCGAACAAGGCATTAAAGCCAGCACTAGAAAGGGCCTGAATGTAGGAAGCGACGCCAAAGACAAAACCGTATAGGATGCCTTTCTTTGGTCCGCCCAAAGCAGCCCCAAGCAAGACAGGCAAATGCATTAGAGTAAACGAGATGAACGGCGTGACGGCGATGAAACCGAGATTAGGCACAAAGGTCATCAAAAGAAGGACGGCGATGAAGAAGGCATCAAACGTCATCGAAAGAATCCGTTCGTGCGGATTGTATTTCTGTTCGCCTGTCGTTTTTAAAAAGGATAGAAACAGGATGAGAACAAGGGCCATTCCGACGAGGCCTACGATAGAAAGGGCGTTATTCATTGACATTTCTCCTATAGATTGAAAGCAAACCTTCATGAATGAGTTTCGGCTCATAAATGAACTCGGGAAGAAGCGACGAAACGAAGCTCGAATAACCGCCTGTTAGAATCCGCTTGCAAGGATATCCAACTTCTTTTTCAATCGCGTCACAAAGCGCTTTGACTTCGAAACTAGAGCCGTAAGTAAGCGAGGAATTCATACAATCAATCGTATTCGTTCCCAAGATTTTGGCTGGGATTTGCAGTGAAACTTCGGGCAAAAGGGCCGCGTTCTTCGCGAGGCTTTCCTCTTTTAAGCCTATTCCCGCCCCAATGCAGCAACCCACGAAGGCCCCGCTTTGGTCGAGGAGATAAATCTTCGTCGCGGTACCGAGGTCCGCGATAAGGCAAGCGCCCCCGAATTTCTCTTTCGCCCCCACCGAAGAGGCAACCATGTCGGCCCCCACTTCCTTCGGGTTATCAGTGACAATTTTGAGTCCTGTTTTAAGCTTAGGTCCGATCACCTTGGCCTCACAATGAAAAAGGGTTTTGCACAAGGCAACATAAATTTGGGTTAAGCTGGGGACAACCGAAGAGATGATCGCCCCGTCAATTCGATTAGGATCGATGTCTTTGCTCTTCATGAACAAGGAAAAAGACGCAATGGTTTCTTCTAGGCTGCTTTCTTTTTTGGAAAAGAAACGATAGAAGTGCAACCAAGCGCCTTGGTCGTTCAATCCGAAATCGGTCATCGTGTTACCGATATCAATCGTAAGTAGCATGAGGTCTGCCTCCGTTTTGGTCCACAAGGGTACCAAACGGCATAATGTTAGGCTTTGACGAACGTTTCTCCAAGAGAAAATTACAGGGCGACGATGTTAACGATTCTTCCTTTGACGTAAATGATCTTTTTGACCGTCTTCCCTTCGAGGAAGGATTGGACGCGCGGATTAGCTAAGGCCGCGGTTTTGACCTCGTCTTCCGTAGCTTCTGGAGAGACGGATATGACTTCGCGGGTTTTGCCGTTGATGGAAATGGCGAGATTGATTTCTTTCTTCACCAATTTTGACTCGTCGTAGGTCGGCCAGGGAACGTAGGTAAGCATTTCCTCGTGCCCGAGTTTGGACCATAGTTCTTCGCCGACAAAGGGGCAAATGCAAGAGAACATCTGGACGAGCCCTTCAATGTAAGGACGGTAAAGGGATTTGGCCTTGTAGCAGTCGTTAACGAAGATCATCATCTGCGAGATGGCGGTATTAAAGGCAAGCGACTCGAAATCAGCGGTCGTTTTCTTGACCAAGAAATGGTAGGAATAGTCGAGCTCACCGCTATTTTCATCGACGATTAGGCCTTTTTCTAAGCCCTCTTCCACTAAGCGGAAAACGCGTTCGATGAAGCGATGTGCGCCATCAAGGCCATTCGTGGACCAAGGTTTAACTTCGTTAAGCGGGCCAGCGAACATCTCGAACAAGCGCAAAGAGTCGGCGCCGTGGCTCGCGACGATATCATCGGGATTGACCACGTTTCCCCTACTCTTGGACATCTTCTCCCCGTTTTCGCCGAGGATCATGCCCTGGTGATAGAGCTTTTGGAACGGCTCTTTGCAGAACACGACGCCGATGTCATAAAGGAATTTGTGCCAGAAGCGGGCATAGAGCAGATGCAAAACAGCGTGTTCCGCACCACCGATATAGAGGTCGACGGGAAGCCAATGTTTGATGAGCTCTTTGTCGCAGATCGCATTGGGATTATGCGGATCGATATAGCGGATATAGTACCAGCAGGATCCAGCCCACTGCGGCATCGTATTCGTTTCACGAATGCCCTTGCGGCCATCGGGAGTCGTATATTCAAGCCAAGAGGCGGGCGCCATGGCCAGCGGAGGCTTTCCTTGGGAGGAAGGCTGAAACTTGTCCATCTTGGGCAAGGTAAGAGGTAATTGATCCTCGGGCAAGGGGAATTCCGTTCCGTCTTCGAGCTGGACGACGGGAATCGGTTCGCCCCAGTAACGTTGACGGGAAAAAATCCAATCGCGCAGTTTGTAATTCACGATGCGATGGCCTTTACCCATTTTCTCGAGTTCTTTGGTAATCGCGACTTTCGCATCGGCGATATTCAAGCCATCGGCAAAAGAGGAATTGATATGCTTTGCATCCCCGGTAAAGGCGTTCTCACTGATATCACCTTCGAGGGCCTGAATCATCGGAAGACTGTGCTTCTTCGCAAAGGCATAATCACGTTCGTCATGAGCAGGAACGGCCATAACGGCGCCAAAACCATAGGAACCAAGGACATAATCCGCCACAAACACAGGAATCTTCCGTCCATTAATCGGGTTGATGGCATCGACGCCAAGATAGACGCCGGTCTTGTCTTTTTCCGTTGCGGTGCGGGCGAGATCGCTCTTCGCAGCCGCCGCTTTGACATAAGCTTCCACCGCTTCTTTTTGTTCGGAGGAAACGAGTTTCGCGACAAGAGGATGCTCGGGAGCGAGGCAGCAATACGTGCAGCCAAACAAAGTGTCCACACGCGTCGTAAACACTTGGAATTTGTCTTCTTTTCCGTCGATTTGGAATTCGATGGCGACGCCTTCGGAACGACCAATCCAGTTCTTTTGCATTTCAAGTGTGGATTTTGGCCAGTCCAAACCGACCAAATCTTCGGCAAGACGATCGGCATACGAGGTGATCTTGAGAACCCATTGACGCATCGGCATGCGGATGACGTCAAAGCCACCTACTTCTGATTTGCCATCGACGACTTCTTCGTTAGCCAAAACGGTTCCAAGCTCGGGGCAATAGTTTACGGGAATATTGTCAACGTAAGCGAGGTCATGGGCGTAGAGTTGGAGGAAAATCCACTGCGTCCATTTGTAATAATCTTCGTCTACGGTAGCGAACTCTTTGGACCAGTCATAGCTAAAGCCCAAGGAACGGATTTGGCGCTTGAAATTCGCGATGTTCTTACGGGTAAAGATTTCCGGGTGAACGTTGTTTTTGATCGCGAATTGTTCGGCGGGCAAACCAAAGGCGTCCCATCCCATCGGATGAAGGACGTTAAAGCCTTGCATGCGCTTCATACGGGCGACGATATCGCTCGCGGTGTAGCCTTCGGGATGGCCTACATGAAGGCCCTGGCCAGAAGGATAGGGAAACATGTCGAGGACATAGTATTTCGGTTTGGAAAAATCATGCGTATCGCAATAGAAAGCGTTGGCCTTTTCCCAAGCCGCCGCCCATTTCGTTTCAATCGTCTTAAAATCGTAACTCATACGGCGGTCATTATAAGAGGTTTCCCTAAAAAGGGAAGAAAACTTGATTAGGAACGCTTATACAAAGCGAGATAGGCTTCGGCAGAAGTCTTCCACGAATAATCGACATTCATCGCATTACGGACGAGGGAATTCATAATCCTTTGGTTGCGGTATACGGCAAACGCAGCCTCGATCTCGGCCCAGAAAGCCGAGCCGGAATAATCGTCGAATAGGAAGCCGGTCGCATCGTCTCTTCCCTCGCCATAAGGAATAACGGTATCCGCCAAACCACCGACTCTGCGGCAGATTGGAAGAGTGCCGTAATGTTGGGCAAGCATCTGCCCGATGCCACAAGGCTCGAACAAGGAAGGCATCAGGAAGAAGTCGCTTCCGGCATAAATGTCATGGGCGAGTTGGTTGTTGTAACCACGATAGATAGCAACGTTATTGGGGAATTCCGCACGAAGTGCTTCGAAGGCTTGCTCCAACTCATATTCACCAGATCCAAGGATGGTCATTTTGCCACCCCTATCAATGATCCCACGGGCGACTTGAATTACTAAATCGACGCCTTTTTGCGAGGTTAATCGCGAAACTAAGCCAAAAACAGGGTCATCAGAAATGGGCAACAAAGAGGTGCTTAGAAGACGCTCTTTGCACGCCTTCTTTCCCTCTTCGAAAGAGTGGACATCGTAGTTCTTTTCGATGAGCGGATCCTCGGAAGGGTTGAATTCCAATAGATCAATTCCATTAAGGATTCCCTGGAAATGCCCTTCCTTCAATGCGAGGACGCCATCTAGTCTCATCGGGTCGCCAGGAGTGAGAAGTTCTCTAGCGTGATTTGGCGAAACGGCGACGACTTCATCCGAATAGATGATGCCTGCCTTAAGGGTGGAAACCATCCCATCGAAACGGACTCTCCCATCATCAAACAAGATGTCATCAAGCCCGTAAAAATGGTTCAGGAAGTACCGATCGATGAGACCTTTGAAGGCTTCGTTATGAAGCGTCATGACAAACTTGGTCCCCGAGAAGACAGGGAGATCCATCGACTGTTCGCGCACCAAAGTCGGAAGCATGCCAACCTGCCAGTCATGAATATGAATGACGTCGACACGGAGGTCCAAGAACTGGAAGAGGCTACGCGCCGCAAGCGTAAAGAAAGCAAACCTTTCGCCATCGTCTTCATATCCATAAAGCTCTTCGCGGCCGAAATAATAGTCGTTGCCAATCAAGTAGAAAGTAATTCCGTCTAGATAGCAAAGAAAGATATTAGCGGCCTGCTTACGCCAGGAAAGATAAACATCGTAATTTCCCAAACGTTTCAATTTGAGACCAGAACGGTCCTTGATTTTCTTATAGAAAGGAAGGATGACGGAAACCTCTTCGCCGAGGATCACGAGTTCCTTGCTTAACGAATAGACAACATCGGCGAGACCACCCGTTTTGCATAAGGGGTTGGCCTCGGACGCAACCATGGCAATCTTCATACGATGGCCCCCTGCGCGATGTAGACCGGCGCCTTCTTCTTGCCATGGATCATATGTCCTCTTTCGACAATCGAATATTTGTCAATCAAAGCGTTCTCAATAATAGCACCTTGTTTGATACGAACCGATGAGAAGATGATGGAATTTCGAACGATAGCCCCCTTCTCGATGGTGACATTACGGGCAATGATAGAACCCGTAACTTCGCCTTCGACACTGGCCCCGTTAGATATATAGGAGTTCTGGACGAGGGCATCCTTTCCATAAATCGCCGGAGGGGTATCGTGGGTAAGAGTGTAAATCGGCCAGTCCCGACGAAAGAGCTGATCGTAATTCTTCTTTTCAAGCATTCCCAGGCAACTCTCGAAATAATGCTGGAACGAATCGGTGTTGCAGACAAAGCCATCGTAGGGATAGAACGCGCAGCGATGCACTCCTTCACTATGGGCGGTGAAAATCAAGTCACGCAATGCGAGACCAGGATGAATATCCGCATAGCGATGAATCAAATCCAATAAGGTCGTGCGGTTGATGATATAAACACCCAAAGAAACGGTCTGGGTTCCTTTGAATTGCCCATGGTTTCTTTCGGAAGACAAAACGCCTCTAGGATCCTTTGTGAGAATCGTCGAATCCATCCAGTGGGTTGAAACGTTGCGTTGTTGCGAAGTTACAACCGTGATTTGATCGCCGTTTTTGATATGGCGTTCCAGCACAGGGCGCAAATCAATCGGAAGGACCAAATGAGCTGGGAAAATAACCAGATAGTGTGCCGAAGAATCGTAGAGGACAGTGTCGTTTTCCAAAAGATTGTTCACGTCCGTGTTCGGCATTTTCCCTAGATGAGCTAGCTCGTTGTACATCACGCGGGTATAGCCGATCTTTGTATTGGCAACCCATGAGTCCATCGTTCCAAGATGTTTCAAAATGGAACGCGGGTAATCGCGGATCAATAAACCGACTTGGGAGATACCCGAGTTGCAAAGGCTCGATAAGGCAAAGTCACAGAAGGCATAACGACCAAGGAAAGAGGTCGAACCAAGAGGGCGGTTATCCGTCAGAGGAGAGCAACTCGGTTCGTTATGAAAGTTGACAATTCCGAATACGTGTTTCATCTGTTGCTTTTCCCTCCCGTAAAGAGAATGATTTCTTCTTTCGTTCCGATGATCGGTTCATCTTTATGAACGTGTTCGCCAGGCCCGATAATCGCGTTTTTAACAACGGCTCCGGCATGGATATGACAGTCGGGCATCAAGACGGCGTGACGGCATTTCGCGCCTTCATCCACGACGACCCCAGACGACACAACACATCCGTGAATGGATCCGCGAATCTGGGCTCCTTGGTTAATGAGGCTGTCCTTAACATCCGCGGAAGCGCCGATGAACTGAGGCGGCAAATGGTTATCTTCGGTAAAGACTTTCGTCCGTTTTTGGATTTCATAAAGGTTGATTTCAGGATCGCCCGAATAGAGCAAATCCATATTGGCCTCGTGCAAGGATTTGATCGTTCCAACGTCTCTCCAATAGCCATTATAGGTATAGGCATAGACCTGTTTTTTGCGTAAAAGCAGCGCAGGAATGATATCTTTTCCAAAATCGTGTGAGGATTCGGCCTTGGCGTTATCCGCCTTTAGGTAGCGACGTAACGTCTTGTACGAGAAGACATAAATACCCATCGACGCCAAGTTGCTCGTCGGCTTTTTCGGTTTCTCTTTGAAATCGATTATCTTGCCTTTGTCGTCCGTGATGACGATGCCAAAACGAGAGGCCTCCTCCCATGGGACCTCACGAACTGCGATGGTGCATTCGGCGTTATGACTTTCGTGGAAGCTGACCATCTCGTCGAAATTCATCGTGTAGATATGGTCGCCGGAAAGAATCAAAACATACTCGGGTTGGAGGGTATCCAGCCAATCCAGATTTTGGAAGATTGCGTCGGCCGTCCCACGGAACCAGTTCGAACCTTCTTCCGTTTGTTTTGGGGTGAGAACAGACGTCAGACAATTGACACCATTAAGACCCCAGTTTTTACCATTGCCGATGTAGCTATTCAGTTCACTTGATTCGTACTGGGTCAAGACCCCGACGTTGTTGATTCCCGAGTTGGCGCAGCAAGACAACGGAAAATCGATAATGCGATACTTTCCTCCATAGGAAACAGCAGGCTTGGCGAGTTTTTTTGTCAAACCGCCCAGACGAGTGCCTTTTCCTCCGGCAAGGATCATCGCGGCGATGCGAATACCCATAGGATTTCCTCCACTGCCATAATTTTAGGGAAAAGACGGGCAAAAAGGAACGACAAGAACCGATTCCCAAGCAAAGGTTTAGGCTGCTCTTCCAAAGGAAAGCATGAAAATGTTTCCCTTTTTATTCGCTTGTGGTATATTAGCAACCGCGTCTAACGCGGGAGGTGAAATCATGTCCAAACATTGCCCGATCTCTGGCAAAGGCCCGATGACTGGAAACAACCGTAGCCATTCGCTCCGTGCTACCCGTCGTCGCTGGAACGTCAATCTTCAAAAGCGCACATTCGAAATCGATGGAAAGGTTGTCACCGTCCGTATGTCGAACCGCGCCTATCGCACCTTGAACAAATCCATCAAGGCGAAGTAAATTGTATTGACGAGAAACGCTGACCTACAAGGTCGGCTTTTTCTTTATTTATATAAGATCGAAGACGATAAATGACACCAAGGAAGCGATCGTTAGGGCCATTGCGAAGAAAAGAGTGAGCCATTCCGAAAAGGCTAAGATGAAGATCTTGGGACGCCTTTCCACCACCGCTCCGCTTTCATCCATCGTGGATTCAAGTTTTGGCCAGTTGGCTAATTTCGGATTCGCCATCACGATTAATGCGATCACGCCTAAAGCGGCCAAAACCACAGCCGCAGCAATCGCAGGCGCACCTATTACATTGCGAACATTCACACAGATAATAGCCCCTACCGCCCCAACGAAACCTGTGAGGGCGCAGGAACAAACGAAGGATAAAAAATGGGGCTTAAAGCGATAGGCGGGGATATAGAAAAGAGAAACGAGGGCCACATCTCTCAGGATGGTTGAAATCGCATAGATAATCGAAAGAGAGAGCAAGGAAGAATGGGAGCTGATGGACGCCAGAAGATAAAAGGCCACCGCCGCATCCAACAAACCCCAAAGCAAAATGCAAATGCGGCCAGGCCGATAAGCCGGTTCGCCCGCTTCGACTAGTTCAAAGGGGAACTCGCTTCGAAGGTCGAATGGATGTTTTTGTTTCTTATGGAAAACAATCGCTGAAAACACAAAGCCAAGGCAAAAGAGCAGAATGGATGGAATAAGAATTCCAGCAAGCCAAGAAACCTGAATCGGGTTCATTCTTCTAACAATCCTCGGATACGGTCCACGTAATCGTCATGGCCATAAATATAGGAACCAGCAACAAGCACATTTGCACCTTTTTCTACGCAAAGTCTACCCGTTTTCTCGTTAATGCCCCCATCGACTTCTAGATAGATATTGCGGCCAATTCGATCGATTTCGGTGCGAAGATAAGCAATTTTATCCAAAGCGTTTTCTAGGAAAGACTGGCCGCCTTTTCCAGGCTCGACAGACATAACGAGCACCAAATCAAGCATCGGTAGCAAAGGCAAGATAACCTCAGGCGAAGTCGCGGGCTTAATCGAAATACCAGCCTTGATTCCCCTGCCGTGAATCTTATCGATCACGCGCTTTGCCCCTTCGATTCCATCCACGGCTTCATAGTGGAAGGTAATGATGTCACTGCCGGCATCGGCAAAGGCATCCACTTGCTCAACGGGGTTGACGATCATTAGATGCGTATCCTTAACTAGACCGACGCAGAACGGAGAAATCGAGGCCACCAAATCGGGACCGAAAGTCTTATTGGGAACGAATTTCCCGTCCATCACGTCGAGATGGATAAACCTTGCGCCGCACACACCGACCTTTTCAATTTCCTCTTTTAAGTTCGAGAAATCGGCAGAGAGAATGGAGGGTGCTACGATCGTTTTCATTATTTGAATCCGAAGATCTTACGGAGAAGACCTTTCTTTTCCTTGAAGTTATTCGTATCCGCCATCGCTTCGACGATAGCCTGATGCATATCCATAGCCGTCAGGAAGCGCTCTTCAACGCGTTTCCGGCAAGCCTGGATAATGATGTGGTCGATGGAGCGAGGGATGGAGGGTACAACTCTAGAAGCCTCGGGGAAGCGTCTTTTCATCTGTTTCATCGCGACTTCTTCGACGCTTTGGCCATCAAAAGGCACCTGACCAGTTAGCAACTCGAAGAACACGACGCCCATCGAATAGATATCGTTAGCAATGGCCACAGGGGCACCCGTGATAACTTCGGGGGCGCAGTAATAAATCGTTCCCTGAATCGAATCGCCATCATTGGTCGTCCCAATCGGGGCAGCGATACCGAAATCGGAAATCTTAAGCGTGCCATCGGACATATAGAAAAGATTGTCCGGTTTAAGATCGCGGTGAACAATGCCGTGCCGGTGGATATAATCGACACCCGAAGTCAGCTGTAGCATGACCTCGCACGCCTCATAGAGGGAGAGGGAGCCAGAGAAATTCAGCTTATCCCTAAGGGTCTGCCCGCGAATGAATTCATTTGCCATGTACGGACGACCTTCTACGACACCTCTTCCATAGACGCGGACGACGTTTGGATTGTTCAAAGAGGCGGCGGAGGCGGTCTCGTTAAGGAAACGCGTGACGTTTTCCTTATCCGCCATCAGTTCTTCTTTCATTACTTTAAGGGAAACAATGCGCTTCGAAATGAGGTCATTGGCCTCATAGACGTCTGCCATGCCGCCCGTCGCGATGCGGGAGACGATGCGGTAACGCTCATCGATTTTGTCACCGATCTTAATCATTCTTTGAAGGTCTCCCATAAAGCGACCGCCACATTATCGGATCCGCCGTTATGATTGGCCTCCGAAATAAGGGTCGCGGTTTTCTGATCCGTCCTCTCGTCCGTTGACAAAACAGCGCGAATCTCCGGTTCAGATACGTTGTTATATAAACCATCCGAGCAAAGAAGAACGGTATCGCCGCAATAGGGCATGGTTTTGATATCGAAATTAACCGAAGGATAAATGCCTAAAGCATTCATCAAAACATGACGGTCTGGGCGGGAATCGCGCTCCCGTTCCTGAATTTGCCCGGAACGATAGAGATAGTTTACGTAAGTCTGGTCGGTCGTAAGGCGGCGCAAGCCAAACTCGTTATAGGCATAGGCACGAGAATCGCCTACATTAAGGACAATCATCGAAGTACCTTGGATCAGCACGGCGACGCAGGTGGTGCCCATGTCATGGTAAAAGGGATTCTTTTCCGCTTGCTCAAAAATGATGGAATTGGCTTCCTTAATCGTGCGAATCATCCATAAGCGCGACAAAAATACAGGCATTTTGCGTTTGTTTTTGAAGGATTCCACGAAATGGTCCAATGCCATTTTCGAAGCGAAATCGCCCTTGTTTTGGCCGCCCATGCCATCGCAGACAACCATGAGAACATCGCCTTGGTAGTTGGTTAAAACGAAGGCTTGGTCTTCGTTGGTAATCCTAACGCGGCCAATATCCCTCTTGTAGTCGAACGTTCCTTTGTACGACACGACTTTCTTCATGCCGTCTTCCCCTTGATGACTTTGCTACGGAGTTGTCCGCATGCGGCATCGATGTCGCTTCCGAATTCCTTACGGATCGTCGTATTGATTCCCCGTTTCATCAGACGGTCGTGGAATGCCTTAATCGCTTCCGCGCTCGAGCGGCGGAACGGCTTCTCAACGACTTCGTTATAAGGGATTAAATTGACATATGCGAATATGCCGTATTCGTGGATAAGATCCGCTAGTTCGTCCGCCTGTTCGGGGGCATCGTTAATCCCGCGCAAAAGAATGTATTCAAACGTGACCCGACGTCCGGCGTCGGTCTCGTATTCTTTGATCGCATCCATCAATTGATCCATCGGATAACCTTTGGATATTGGCATGATCTGATTACGGATGGCATCGTTTGGAGCATGAAGGGAAATCGCGAGGTTGATTTGGATGCCCTCTTTTCCATATTTCCGAATGCCTTGAGGCAATCCACACGTGGAGACGGTGATGTGACGGGCACCGATGGCCAAACCCTGCTGATCGTTGGCTGCCTTGATGAAGGAGAGGACATTGTCGTAATTGTCAAACGGCTCGCCTGTTCCCATAACGACGATATGGGTCACGCGGCGGCCCCATTCAGCGAGAAGCTCGTTCATCACGAGAACTTCGCCCATCATTTCGGCCGCGGTCAGATTGCGGCTCTTTTTAAAGAGCCCAGACGCGCAAAAAGCGCATCCCATATTGCAACCCACTTGACTGGAAACGCAGATGGCATCGCCATAATTGTATGGCATCAAAACAGTTTCGACCTTCGCACCGTCTTCCATCTCCAAAAGAAGTTTGACAGTGCCGTCTTCCGCGTCCTGTCGGGTATGGATGCGGGGCAAATCCAAGCAATAGTCGCGACACAAAACCGCACGGAAATCCTTAGAAATATCCGTCATGGCGTTGAAGTCGAAGACTTTCTTTTGGTAAACCCAGATAAATACCTGTTTCGATCGATATTTGCTCTGCCCTAAGGAAACGAATTCTTCGGTCATCGCCTGCATGGTGTAACCGAGGAGATTCTTTTTCATTTTGCAGAAGAAGCCGAAGCAACAGAGGCCGAGGAAGCAGACGCGGCTGCTAGATCGGAGAGAGCGGGCGGAATCGTAAGTTCCTTCTCGCCTTTGACCATTTCCGCGACATACGCGGCGGTCTCAAGTCCTTCGAAGGGGAAGTGCTGTTGATCCGAAACGAGGCGGAATTCGGGATGATTCTTGAGGAATTCCGTCACCATATGACGGCCTTCTTTGCGCGAAACCGTGTATACGACGTATAGGAGCGTGCCGCCCTCGTCCACGTATTGGGAAGCACCTTCGAGAACCGCTTTTTCCTGGGCGATGATGCCGTCCATTTTTTCTGTATCGAAATGGAGCAGATAATCGGGAGCCGTAGGAACGAGGTCGAAGTTCGTCGAATTCGGCGCGGCGATGACGAGTTTCTGCGGGGCCGAAATCGAAGCGGTCATGGCATAAGGATCCGGTGCCGAGAAGAAATTCACGTTCTTCAAGCCGAGATCGCGAATAAGCCTAGAAATCTCGACCTTATCGTCGATTTCGGGAACGGCGATGTTCAGTCCGACCTTATTCCCATAAGTTTCGATGAGTTCCTTTTCCAAGGAAACATCCGCATTACCGTTATATAGAAGAACCTGATAAGGGTCGGCGATGATGTGGTCGTCGATGATTTTCTTGGTCAGCGGCTTTTCGACATAGAGGAGGCCCTTCACAAAGTCTTGGTTCTTGCGAAGAGGAACTTTGCCCTTATAGCAGACGATGCCAGGAACTTCAGTCGCGGCGAAATCGGGGTTCTCAAGAAGAGAACCTAAGGCGAGCTTAGACGTGCGCGCACGTAAATATATGCTAGCGGGGCGAGAGAATTTGCGGAGGGTCTGGTAGAGATTCGATCCGCCGAAGTGGGCGATGATTTTCACCGTCCATTCCGGAATGTTGAAACGGAGCGAGAGGAACAAATTGGAATGGCGATCCACACTCTCGGGGATGTAATTCTCTGGGGTGCTGGCCAGTTCGAATAGAGGAATCGCCAATGCAAACTTTTCTTCGCCAAGCTCTTCTTTAGCCATCGCACGGACTTCCTCGTCGTTAAAACGGCGGAAGAAGAACGCGTTAGAAAGGCAGAGCATCAATAGCCTGCGGTCGCGGGTTTCGTAACCGGCAAAGTCCTTCATCATGAAATCGAAGTAAATGTTGTGGCGAAGGGCACAGCCGACAAGGCCGGCGACGTTTGCGCGTAATGGACGAATGTCGACTTCGGCGACAAACTTCTTCCTTAACGTATCCTGAAAGGATTTCTTCTCATCGATGATTTCATCGAGAAGGGCAAGGGCAATTTCAAATTCCTTGATCATATGTTGAACCTCCTAAATTCAGTTCTTTTTCTTCAAATTGGCTTCGTAACGTTCCTCGAAGCCCTCAAAGGCATCCCCGAGGAAAACGTCGGCTTCGGCCTGACCGGAAATCCGTTCTTCCTCGGATTCCTCGATTTCGTCTTCTTCCGGCATTTCCCCAAAGCGCATGGTCATGCCCTGATCTTTGATTTCGTCTTGCGAAATAAAGAGGGGGAAGTCCATGTTCCGATAGACATGCCTGTTTTCTTCCTCAAAATACTGGAAAAGAATTTCCATGTTGATCGCGAAGAGATTCAGCGTCTTGCCGATATAATCGGCGACATCCTTTTCTACGCCCTTGAAACGGGACGGGGCCAACACGATGACGCGAATGTTCCAACTGGTCTGTTCGACGCCGTTATGAAACATCATTGCATTGGGGGCATAAAAGGAAATGTCATCTTCGCCACATTGAAAAAGCTGGGCCAAATTGCCCGTGTTCTCTCGTGAATAACGGCCTACGACGAACTGGTCTAGGCCAAGTATTTGAATCGTAATCATCTAAAACGTTGCCTCAATCGTGTGATATTCTATCACAAGGGTATTTAGTAATCGAGGGGGTCAACGTCACATTCGACATCGACTCCGCCTTTGCCCGAAATAGCGCGCAGCAGCGAAGAAAGAAACGGTTTGACCTCGGCTGGTTTTTTGGTTTTTAGCAACAGGCCGCGACGATGCATATCCGCGAAAAAAGCTAGATAGGGAACTGTGGGCCCAAGAATCGTAACCACGTCCCCAAACTGTTGTTGCAAGGCTTCCCGAACTTCGACTGCAGCTTCGATGCATCGCTGCTCGTTTTTGGCGGCGAATCGCAAAGCGAAAAGAAAGACAAATGGCGGAAAAGACGTGATTTTTCGTTGTTGTAATTCCTTCTGAAAGAAACCTTCGTAGTCCTGTTTTGAGCCAAAAGTAACCGCGTAATGGAACGGATTGTACGTCTGAATGAGGGCGGTGCCCGTCTTGTCGCCGCGCCCGCTTCGGCCGACTGCTTGCGTAATCAGTTGGAACGTATTTTCCGCGGCGCGGAAGGAAGGCAAGGACAAACCAACATCCGCAAGGGCCATTCCGACTAGGGTGACATTTGGGAAATCGTGTCCTTTGGCGATCATTTGGGTGCCTACCAAAATATCGAACTCATGAGCCCGGAACTCTTGGAGGACTTCCGTCATTTTCTTGCGCACCTTACCCACATCGCTATCCAGGCGTCCAATCCTGGCATCAGGAAGATATTCTTGGAGTACTTTCACGATTCGTTCGGTGCCAAAAC
The DNA here is from genome assembly GCA_017445245.1 of Bacilli bacterium. Lineage (GTDB taxonomy): Bacteria > Bacillota_I > Bacilli_A > RFN20 > CAG-826 > Alloenteromonas. Next base: position 31,899 of record JAFSUM010000014.1, read on the forward strand.
CAACGCGCATAATCTTGTTTGATTGACAATTTGGACAAACAGTTGGATAGCTTTGAACGTATCCGCAATGATGGCATTTTAGAAGCTCGTCGGCCCGGTGGTAAGTCAAGCTCCCATGGCAGGAAGGACAATTGAAAATATAGCCGCAGGAAGCGCAGCTCACATACGAGGCATAACCACGCCGATTGATGAGAAGGATGACCTGTTCTTTCTTTGCTAATCGTTCTTTGATTGCATCGAGAAGAATACGCGAAAACACGATATCCCGAGGCATCATAATACGGCGGTCGCGCAGGTCGATGATCTGAGTCGCTGGGAGGGCCTTCTCGTTGATTCGACGGGGTAATGTCGCATAGCCATATACACCACGCATCGCCCTAGCTTTCGTGTCTAGAGACGGTGTCGCCGAGCCTAATACGACCTTGGCCCCAAAATGGCGGCACCGCATAATCGCGACTTCGCGGGCATGGTAATACGGAAGTCCTTCTTGCTTGTAGGATTCCACGTGTTCCTCGTCCAAAATGATTAGGCCAATATTCTTTAACGGAGCGAATATGGCGCTGCGGGCACCTACGACGATTTTGGCCTCTCCCCTAGCGATACGGCGATATTCATCATATTTTTCAGCTGGCGTTAATTCGCTATGCAAAATAGCGATTTGCTCACCGAATCTACGCGAGAAATACTCCACCATAATAGGTGTCAATGAAATCTCGGGGACGAGCATTAAAACGTTCTTGCCAGAGCTAAGACAATCTTCGCTAAGCTTCAAGTATACTTCTGTTTTTCCAGACCCTGTGACGCCCTGCAATAAGACAACTTCCTTAGGAGAATTTAGGATATCAAAGACCGCTTTTTGCTGGTCGAAAGTCAATTCGCGGGGCCGTTGTTCTTTCTCGTATTCTGGCAAAACAAACCGGGATTTCTCTTGTTTGAAAAAACGAATTTTCCCCTTTTTTGCGAGGTTTTCTAAGATTGTTGGCGTTCCTGCCTCTTTTTTGAGCAACGGGGAGTTCTCACTGATTAGACGTAGTGCTTCCTTCTGTTTATCCGTTAGTCCCTCTTCCGTGGCATCGAGGAGCTCGACATACGTGTCGTATGCAATCTTTGGGCCGCGAAGGGAAGAAAGAGACGGCTTTAAAGAAGCGGGAAGCATTGTTTGAAGGACTGAGACAATCGGTGCGAGGTAGTACTCGCTAATCTCTTTCGATAATAATGTCAATTCATCATTGAGTAACGGCTCTTCGTCTATAAGCGATAAAACATAGGAAAGGCGGTAACCGTACTGGGCGCTAAGCTCTTCGGGCGACTGCGTTGAGTCCATCGTCTCCACGATGTAGCCCATGATCCGTTGATGATGGAATTCGACCAGGACGCGGCAACCCGGGAGCGCACGTTTTTCGCCATCATACAAATAAGAAAAAGGACGGTCCAAGGACGTCTTTCCATGCTGCACGTAAACCGAGAGGACTTGCACGTGTAAATTATAAAAGGGAAATTGCTAAAAACTACCCCGCGCACGCAAGATGATGTCGCGGATTTCTTCGGCCGCCCGGGCCACGTCGTCATTGGCGACTACATAAGAATAGTTGGAAGCGAGTTTCATCTCTTCTCTCGCCTTATCCATTCTCTTTTGGATCGTGGCCTCGGATTCGGTGTGACGACCACGGATGCGGGCTTCAAGTTCTTCAAGGCTAGGCGGGACGATGAAAATCGATAACGCGTCGGGGCATTTGGCCATGACTTGCTTCGCCCCGTTGGTCTCGATTTCTAGCAAGACATCGATTCCTTTTTCGCGATAAGATTCGACGATATCGCGCGGTGTTCCATAACGATTATTGACAAATTCAGCCCACTCAAGGAAGTTGTCTTGGTCGATATTTCTCTGGAAGGTTTCCGGCGTGACGAAAAAGTAATCTTTCCCGTCTTCTTCCCCGGCCCTAGGGGCACGGGTTGTCATCGAAATCGAATAATAAAAGGTCAACCCAAAATGTTCGATTAGGTATTTACGAACCGTTCCCTTACCAACGCCAGAAGGCCCGGAGAGGATGATGAGAAGTCCCTTTTTCATGTTCAAAATTCTATGGAGTCCCTTGTTCGATTTCAATAGAAAAACGGCCGTTAGTTGACATTATTGATCGATTTATGTCGCGCCTTCCTATCGCATGCGCTACGTGAATGATATAATTCGGGCCATGGCGTTGCGCAGCAAGCAGATCCGTCTTATCGCCGAATATCTCGATAGTTATCGAGGTTCTCGGGTGACCCGTTTCACCCAAACGGGCAAAAGTGTTTTCTGTTTCAACCTCGGGAAAGATTTTTATTTGACGCTCGATTTGGATAACCGCGACCCCTGTCTTTTCATGGGAGAGGAAGAAAACGGCAAAAACATCTCCACCCCTCTTTCTGCGATGCTCCGCAAGATGCTTTCAGGTGCCACGATAGCCGAAGTCAAACAAGAAAACCACGACCGCGTCATTCGCTTTTCTTTTCACGCGACCAACGAAGTCTTTGAACCGATTGTCCTTCATCTAATCGCCGAGTTCATCCCGACAAAATCCAATTTGTCCCTTCTAGATGAGAATGACCGCATTTTGGCTTGCCTCCGTTCGAATACAATTTTGGACCCTCGCCCCATCTTCCACGGCATTACCTACACTCCCCCTTTACAGAAAGCGGGACTCGCCGAAGATCCCGAGACTTTTGATGTCAAAGAATATTTATTTGGCCAACAGGCCAGAGAAGACCGATTACGTGAAGAACGTAAACGTACCGTGTACGAACCTTTGTATCGGCAAATGAAAGCCCGTATTAAATCCTTGAAGCACAAGATCAAGCAGATCGAGTCCGATATCGAAACAGCAAAGAAACATGTTTCAGACTCCCAATACGGGACATACATCTTCACTTATCCCAATGCGATTGTCCTCGGCGATAAGACAATGGACTATTATGGGGAATCCATCCCCCTCGATCCTCGCAAATCGCCAAACCAAAACGCGGATGCCTTTTTCAAACGCACCAAGAAGGCAAAAACGACGATTGCCCTTGGTGAAGAAAACCTCGTAAAAACAAAAGATGAACTTCGTCAATGTGAAGACCTTCTTTTCCTCGCTTCTTCCTGTGATGAGGAGGCCTTACCTTCTTTGATGGGTTACCTGAAACTGGGCGCTACGCAGAATAAGAAAAAAGAAAAAACCGTCGATGTGCGCATGCCCTGTATCATCCGCATCGAAGGTACTTCCTACCTCTTTGGAAGAAATGCGAAGGAAAACGATTACCTCACCTTCTCCTATAGCCATAACGGCAATTATCTTTGGTTTCATCCTAAGGATAAGCAAGGGGCGCATCTATTGCTTGCAAAGGAGAATCCAAGCGAAAAAGAAATTGGTTTTGCATGCGAATTAGCCCTTCTTTGCTCAAAAGAAGAAGACGGCGAAGTCCAATATGCCCCACGGAAATCCATCCGTAAAGGCAGTGTCCCCGGCCAGGTCATTCTCTCTTCCTACCAATCTGCCTATATCCGCCATATCTCATCGACGTGCCGCGAAGCTTTCCTCCAGGCAAGCAAGTCCGATATACACCATGGATAAGACATCTCTTGTCATGCGCGAATTCGAAAAGATCACCAAAGAGAAAATCTTTTCCATCCGTCCTTTAGACGATGATCATCCCAATCATTTTCTTGTCAATTATTCCATCCTAATTCGCGCCACTGATCCCCGCTACTGCGAGCTACTATTCCATAGGCGGCAAGGCGAATACTATTTCTATCAACAGGCTGTAAACAAACGAATCTCTTTGCCCTCCCCGGGAATCCTTTTCTATATCCCCCGAGGCCATCTTAAAGCCGAGGCTTACCTCGATGGCACGCTCTGCCCAGCGAAAGTTAGCAAGGAGGAGGCTTCCCAAGTTATCGATGCTCTTGCCGCGTTACATAATCACCGTTTGGAGGGGCAGGAATTCGATCCATTTGAGCATTTCTTTCATTACAAGAAACTCACCAAGAACACCTTGCCCACCTCATTCGAAGATGAACTAATTCGGAGAATGAAAGTACTCCGCGATTCCTCTCCCCTCGTCGCTTCTCATAATGACATCAAACGCCGTCATATCATCTTCCGCGATCAAAAAGCCTATCTTCTCGATATGAGTAACGCAGGAGAAAACTCCCCCATATTCGATCTGGCCAGTTTTTTCCTCGATGTCGATCTCTCTCCGGATATCATTCGAGCCTGCCTAGAGCGTTACCAAAAGACGACCAACGGCCGCACGTATCTCTATCAGGACGTCTTCGATGCCATGTCCTTTCTTTGCGCCTACGACTATTACCACTATTCCGCGCTTGCCCAAGGCGCGAACCGTCCCTTCTTCGAAATCGAAGCGAAAAAACGCAAAGCCAAAGTTCTTCAACTCTTCGAAGAAACTTTGGCCTAGGGTACTTACTTTCTTATCCGTTGCCCCTTATAGTTTTCCCATGAACAAACGTCTAGGAACGACATTGCTCATCTTGCTTGGCCTATGTGGCTGTAACGCCCAGACCAACACCAACGCTTTTCCGCGTACCGATGACCCGGACCTCGCCTACGTTACCCGTAACGGCGACAACTATGGGAAAAGTGGAATTAACCATAACTACGAATCGATGTGCCGCCCCTTCTCCAAGGATCGCTTGGAAGAAGCGCTCGCTAACGGACGGCCCTTGTTCTTGTTTCTTTTTTCCGATAGCTGCAGCCACTGCAGGGAAGCCCATAACGACCTAACCAATTTCTTTTTGTCTTCGTCGATCGAAGTTGAAGGGGTCTCCTTTACCAGCGTCACCACCCCACAAGTTGCCGCTGAGCTAACCTCCTTTATCGTAGAGTACCCCGCCTTAGAGCAAACCATCACCACCTCATTTGTGACCCCCTCGATTTTCCTGATCAAAAACGAGCAAAAAGCTCTTAATCTCCAATTCTTGGAACAGCGGGAATCCCTGCAAAACCTCTTCGATTTCTTTAAAGGATTCATGAACTTTACTTACGTTTATACGTTCCATTCTTACGACTCATTCGCCTCCTTTTACAAGGACAACGATTGCCTTGTTTACGTCGATGACGAGAGTGACGAACCTAAGACCCCCTTCTATGACATCCTCTATCCCGAGGCCATCCATAGCGACAAATTCACCGCCCATATCGAATGGGAATACGTCAGCGAAGAAGACCGAGCCAAGTTCTCCGCTCTTCTTCCTGGAAAAGTTTACGAAGCAAAAAAGGGTGAGCTTTCGCCCATCCCTTCTTCTACCATCACGCCCGAATGGGCGAAGGCTTATTATCGTTGAGGTTTAGTTCGCTTTTTCGCGGACGTATTGATCGAACTCCAAAGCATCGTCCATCGTTTTGAAAGCCGCATAGATGTAAACGTCGCCCATGACTTCGGCAATGTGTTTTGGGTAACGTCCCGACATTTTGATCGCGTACCCGTAACGGACATAGATATCATCTAGCGTATGCGCATATGACAAAGAATTCTTGCGATGACTGGCAACCGCATAGAACTTCGGCAATTTCATGTTTTGCCTATTTTCGTCATAAGCGATGACATCGGCATAGATATCATAGATGCTCACCGAATTGCCATAGTCCATCAAATCGGGGGTGTAACCTCCCGGCGCGCGCATATTGCATTCAAGGGCGACGAAATCGCCTTTTTTGCCTAGGCCCTTTTTATCTTTAGATAAGACAAAGAATTCAATGTGGAAGACGCGCTTGCTAATGCCAAAGGCCTTAACGACCTGGCGACCGACTTTCTCGAATTCCTTCGCGTCGATGTCATCCATTTCTAGTTCAAATGGGATGTCGACGTAATAATGGTCCAGCCCTTCGTTTACGAGAATATCGATTGGGGTCGGGAAATGGTCGGACGTAGCGAAGACGACATTGCCCTTTGAATCACAGACACCATCGAAGCCGACGATACTCCCTTCGAGGAACTCTTCGAGAATATAAGGTTCGGGAAGATTCCTTTCAAAGAAAGCATCGAAATCCTTCTGGTCGCGGAGAGCGTGCGAATCCCCTGCTCCAACGCCGACGTTAGGTTTGGCGAAAATCGGGAACCCGACTTCCTTGACAAAACCCTTCGCCTTTTCTTTGTCCTGCGGGCCGGCAACGACGAGATATCGCATCGTCTTGGCGCCGCCTTTTTGGAAGCATTCCTTCATCGCGGATTTGGCCTTGATATGAGCCATATCTGCAGGTAAAAAGCCCGTCGTAACGCCGAATTTCTCGCGGAGGCGAGCGTCTTCTTCAAGCCACCACTCGTTATTGGATTCGATGTAATCGATCTTTCCGTATTTACGTTCGTAATAACGGACGGCCTCGTCCATGAGGTCGTGGTTCGACATGTCCCAGACGAAATAGTATTCCGTCAAAGAAGCGACTAAACGCGGGTGCAAATCATAGGTCGGCGAGTCTCCGATACCAAGGACGTTAATCCCTCTGGCGCGCAGAGCTTCGACCCATTTGAAGTAACGGACGGGAAAGTTCGGTGAAACAAAGATGAAGTTCATTGCCGTATCCTAGCATAGAATCAGCATTTTTCTATTAGAAAGCGCTGTCTTTTGCTAAGCCCTCCGATAACTGTTTAACGTTGATACGGACGAGGGCTTTCGCTAACTTCGCCTTAGCCCGGACGATATCAATGCCCTCAGGGCGCTTGTCCAGGCGGTCCTGGTTACGGTCTCTGGCCGCGATGGCTCTAGCCATATCGATTTCATAACCGTCATTGATTTCTTCGGTGAAGATGGATGTTCCATCAAGTTTGCTGACATCCAAAGAACCTCCGAAAATCGCAAAATAACGTTTTTGGGTAGGCGTGACGACGAGCAAAACTCCGGCTTTGGAAATCGAAGTAATGATATTGGTGTAGCCCGGTTCGATACAAAGCGGGCCCTTTTCCGTCGGGGCGGTAAGCGAAAGGACTTCCTCATCAAAGATGATTCCCTTAGGCGTCAAAATCCGTAACGGAAAAGTCGACACGTTATTTCATCTCCTCGGCTTTTTTGGCGACGTCTTCGATCGTTCCGCAATAAAGGAACGCCGATTCGGGATATGAATCGTATTCGCCGCTTAAGATTGCTTTGAAAGAGCGGATGGTTTCTTTTAGAGGAACGTAGATACCCTGCGTTCCGGAAAATACTTCCGCAACATGGAAAGGCTGGGAAAGGAAGTTACGGACGCGTCTAGCTCTGGCGACGACGGCTTTGTCTTCATCGCTGAGTTCATCGATACCCAAAATCGCGATGATATCCTGGAGTTCTTTGTAGCGTTGAAGTAATTCCTGAACCCCGCGGGCAACGGCGTAATGCTCTTCGCCGATGATGTTCGGGTCGAGAACATTGGAAGAAGACTCCAACGGGTCGACGGCCGGGAAGATGCCAAGCGAAGCGATATTACGGTCAAGAAGCGTCTTGGCGTCGAGGTGGGAGAAGGTCGTCGCAGGCGCCGGATCGGTGAAGTCATCCGCCGGAACGTAAATGGCTTGGACCGAAGTAATCGAACCGTCTTTGGTCGAGGTAATACGTTCCTGAAGCTGGCCCATTTCGGTCGCGAGGGTCGGCTGATAACCAACCGCGGAAGGCATACGACCTAACAAAGCGGATACTTCGCTGCCGGCTTGGGTGAAACGGAAGATGTTATCGATGAAAAGAAGGACGTCTTGGTGATCGTGGTCGCGGAAATGCTCGGCCATCGTCAAGGCGGAAAGGGCGACGCGCATACGAGCTCCGGGCGGTTCGTTCATCTGGCCGAAGCAAAGGGCGGTATTCTTGAGAACCCCGGATTCCTTCATTTCGAAATAGAGGTCGTTGCCCTCGCGGCTGCGCTCGCCGACACCGGCGAAAACCGAAGTGCCGTTATGCTCTTTCGCAATATTGAAAATCAATTCCTGAATCAGAACGGTTTTGCCAACGCCCGCGCCGCCAAAGAGGCCGATTTTGCCACCCTTCACATAGGGACAAAGCAAATCGATGACCTTGATACCCGTTTCCAAAATCTCATGGGAAACGGATTGTTCGGCAAACGTCGGGGCAGCGCGATGGATCGGCATATGTTTGGCTTCCGCGAACACGCTTTCGTCTCCGCCATCGATCGGATCGCCGAGAACGTTGAACATGCGACCTAGCGTTACATCACCTACCGGAACAGAAATCGGGGCTTCGGTATTGATGACGTCCATACCACGCATCAACCCATCCGTCGGACCCATGGCGACGCAGCGGACGACATCGTCGCCGATATGCTGCATGACTTCGACCGTCAGGGATTTGCCGTTCGGAAGAGGGATGCGCAAAGCCGTCAAGATCTCGGGGAGGTGTTTCCCTTCGAATTTGACGTCGATGACCGGGCCCACCGCTTGGACGATGGTACCGATAAGGTCTTCTTTGATGGCTTCTTTTTTCATGTTTGGCCCTCCTAATTTGCATTCGCCGAGCCTGAGACGACTTCGACGATTTCCTGAGTAATGGCGCCTTGGCGCGCTTTGTTGTATTCGATGGTGAGTTTTTCGAGGAGCTCGTCAGCGTTGTCGTTGGCGGCATCCATCGCGTTTCGTCTCGAAGCCTGTTCGCATAAGTTTGCCTGAGCGATCTTATGGAAGAGTTCCGACCCGAGGTAATACGGCATCAGGTCATGAATCTGTTCTCTGGCACTAGGCTCGAATAGCGGCGGACAATAATCTTCATCCGCCCTAGGCTGTGGTTCTAATTGAACGGGCAAGAGAGTCAAAACCCGCGGTTCGAAGGATATCGAATTGATATACTCGGTAAAAACGATGCAGATTTTACGGTATTTTTTGGCATTAAATGCATTTTTGATCTCAAGGCAGGCAGCGTCCACTTTCTTTGGATCCAGCGTCGATTCGACACCCTCGTTAACCACGATTCGACCGGCAAAACGAGCGTCGTGCTCGTAGTGCGTGCGCCCCTTTTGGCCGACGGGGAGGATATAGTCTTTCTCCACGTCGATGATCGTTTCAAGGTACTTGTAGAGGTTGTTGTTATACGCTCCGCAAAGCCCAAGATCGGAAGTCACGAGGATATAGAGAGCCCCCTCCACCCCTTCGTTTTCTTTCCCATAATGGGTTTTGGTTTCGTTATCGTGGAGGAAGAGCTCGGCCATGATGCGACGAAGGCCCGCGTTATAGGCGGCGGTCTGCGAAACGGCGTCTTTAAAACGCTTGAGTTTCACGGTCGCCACCATTCCCATCGCCTTGGTAATCTTCTGGGTCGATTTGACCGAGGCGATGCGGCGCTTCGTCTTGTTGAGGCCGAGGGACATTCAGTTATCTCCTGTCAGCTGCGTAAGCCTCGATTGCTCCCTTTAAGGAAGCGGTAAGTTCATCGTCAAACGCCTTCTTCGCGTTAAGAGTATCGATGATATCGCGATGTTTATTCTCGATATAGGCGACTAGGCCATCCAAATACGGACGGACCTCCGGTACCTTGCAACCATCGAGATAACGGTTTTTCACCGCGAAAAGCTCGATGACCTGTTTCCACATCGGGTATGGGTTGTATTGCTTTTGCTTAAGCGTCTCCATGAGGACGGCGCCATGGGCAAGAATCTTTTTGGTGGATTCGTCGAGGTCGCTGCCAAACTGGGAGAAGGAAAGCATCTCGCGGTAAGAGGCCAATTCGATTTTTAGCGAAGCGGCCACCGCTTTCATGGCTTTGGTCTGCGCAGACGAACCAACACGAGAAACGGAGAAGCCAGAATCGACGGCGGGACGTTGGCCCGAGGCGAAATAGTCCGTCACGAGGAAGATTTGACCGTCCGTAATCGAAATGACGTTCGTCGGAATATAAGCGGAGATATCGCCAGCCTGCGTTTCAACGATCGGAAGGGCGGTAATGGAGCCGCCGCCAAATTCCGGAGCGAGGCGGCACGCGCGTTCCAAAAGGCGGGAATGGAGATAGAAGATATCACCGGGATATGCTTCGCGGCCCGGAGCGCGCTTTAGCAAAAGCGAAAGGGTGCGATAGCTGACGGCGTGCTTGGACAAATCGTCGAAAACGATGAGCACGTCCTGTCCGTTTTCAAGCCACTCTTCCGCCATCGCCATGCCAGCGAAGGGGGCGATGTATTGATTCGGAGCAGCTTCAGAGGCACCGGAAGAAACAACCGTGACATAGTCCATGCAGCCGAGTTCGCGAAGTTTTTCGACAAAGGAAGCCACGGAAGAATTCTTCTGGCCAATCGCGACGTAAACGCATTTCACGCCTTTGTCTTTTTGGTTGATGATGGCGTCCAAAGCGATCGCGGTTTTACCCGTTTGACGGTCACCGATGATGAGTTCACGTTGGCCGCGGCCAATCGGAATCATGGCATCGATGGCCTTGATGCCCGTTTCCAAAGGAACGGAAACGCTTTTGCGGGTCATAACGCCCGGAGCGATACGCTCGATGGGACGGGTTTTGTTATATTCGATCGGACCTTTCTCGTCGATTGGGGCGCCTAGGGCGTTCACAACGCGGCCGAGTAACCCATCGCCGACGGGAACTTCGACGACCTTGTGGGTACGTTTTACGATATCGCCTTCCTCGATTTTGTTATCGGAGCCGAGGAGGACGGCGCCGACATCTTCGTTATCGAGGTTCATGACCATACCGGAAACGCCATGGGGGAAAACGAGCAATTCGCCTAGCATCGCTTTGTCTAAACCATAACAAAGCGCGATGCCGTCCCCTACCGAAATCACGGTACCGACGTCATCGGTTTCTAGGCGGCTTTCATAGCCTTGGATCTGCGCCTTGATCAAAGCGGAGATTTCGCTGGAATCGATTTTCATGCTGGATTCCCTCCTTGGAGTTTGCGTTGCAGGTCATTAAGTTTCGCCTGGAGAGACGAATCGAAGACCTTGCCGTCGATGGCCACTTTCACTCCGCCAAGGAGTCGGTGGTCGACGACGTTAGATAAGCTCACTTTGGAGCCGAGTCGTTTGGCAACTGCCTCGGTGATGGAGGCGAGCTGCACAGGAGTAAGTTTCGTTGCACTATAGGCAATGCCTTCCTTCACGCCTTGATCTTCGTGGATCAGGCGGCGATAGGAAGAAAGGACATCGTGGAGGCGGTTGACGCGATGATGGGCAACAAGGACCTTGAGGAAGGAGAGAAGATGGGGTGTTTTTAGTTGTTTCCCGTAAACCTTCTCGAGGGTTTCTTGCTTCTCCTTAATGGAAACGCTCCGCGAACAAAGCAGGCGTCGAAATGCCTCATTTTGGTCGATTTCGCCGCAAACGGCCTCTAATTCCAAAAGCGCGTCTTCCCGTTGCTTCGGGTCGAGCATGCCATGGAGGGCCGTAGCATAGTTCGTGGAAAGTTCATCCATTAGCGTTGTCCTTCATCTTTGGCGGTGACGTCGTCGACGAAGCTCTTCACGAGACGTTCGTTGTCTTTGTCGTTGACTTCACGTCCCAATAGTTTCGCCGAAGCGAGCATCGCGACATCGACCATCTCCTTGCGGGCGGATTCGATGGAGGCGCGCTTAGCGGCTTCGATATCCTCATCGGCCCGTTGCCTTTTGGCCATGGCTTCGGCATTCGCCGTATCGATGATCTGCTTCGCCTGGAATTCGGCCTCGGATTTGGCTTCCGCGACGATGCGAGCGGCCTCTTCCTTGCCCTCGGAAATCGTCTGATCGACCTCGAGAGCGGCCTTATGGGCGATCGCCTTGTCTTCCTTGGCGTCGTCGACCATCTTCTGAATGCCGTCCCGCCTAGCTTGTAACATCTTCTTCACGGGCTTATACCCGAGGAAGAAGACGATAAGAATCAGCAGGATGAACGCGATGAGTTGGATGAGGAAGTCCCAGTATCCGTTCGGGAAGAGTTTCGAGATGAAGTCCTGATCGGTAAAGGGTTCCCCGGAACATGAGGAAAGCAGCGCTACCGGAAGAAGCAAAAGGGCAAAGATACTGACCTTTTTCTTGTTCATGGTCGCTCCTTTGGATGTTTAGAGTTTTCCGCCGAGGATGAAGATGATCAAAATCGCGACGATAAGGGCATAGATACCGCAGGATTCGTCGAGAGCGATCGCGAGGATCATCGTCGATTGCAGTTTGCTTTTCTGCTCGGGATTGCGGGTCATGCCGTCAATCGCGTGGCAGGCGATCCAAGATTCGCCCAAAGAGCTGAATCCGCCGGTGAGAATCGCGATGCCGGCGCCGATCGCGACAAGACCGATGTTGTTGGACGCGGTCGCGGCTTCGGCCAAAGTTTGTAAAAGAGCCATATTGTTTCCTCCTATATGCTCTGTGTTTCTTTGCCTACGGGCGCACGGGTCGCCTGGCCGCTAAGGCCCATGCCGTCTTCCTCGGGCATTTCCTGCCCGAACCAAACGGCGTTAAGGGAAGCGAAAACCAGGGTTTGGATGCCCCCGGAGAACAAAGCGAAATAAAGATTGAAGACCGCAATCGGAAGCGGCCCGAAGAAGATGGCGGCCCAGGAATTGAGTCCATAGGCTGTCCCGGCTATCGAATTGACGACGTTGACCGAGACGTTTTTAAGCGCCCAGTTGATGAGTCCGATGATGACGCCACCCGCAAGGCAATTGCCAAACATACGAAGGGTCGTCGAGATGATCGGCGTCCACATGGTGATAAGGTTGACGGGCAAGAAGATGGCAATCGGTTCCACGTAACGGTGGAAATAATGGAATTTCTGATAACGAAGACCCGTAAACTGGATGATGGTAAACATGACCACCGACAAAGCCAATGGCAACACCAACGTATCGACAACAGACGGGAAGCCGGTAATCGACCAGATGAAGGCAAGGAATAGATACGTGAAAAGGGCGAGGAAATAGCCTGGCCAGTTGCCTGCCCTCCTGCCCATGGTCTGCTCGGTCCAGCCTTCTAACCAGTCAACGAACATTTCGGCCAAACCCAAAAGGCCTTTGGAAGGCTTCATCGGGTCATGGTGACGGGCCATAATGCCGACGATGATGGCCAAAATGGCGACGATGGCCATGATGGTAATCGAAGAAATCAAGGGCCCTGAAACGCGAAAAGTCGGATCCTTAAAGGATTCGACCATGTCGCCGATAGGATCGGCAAGCGTCACCAGGGGAAGAGGGGTCATTTATCTTCGGTCCCCTTCTCTTCTTTTTTGGCGCGGAAGAATGTGGTGATTACGACAACGATCCACGTCGGCATCAACGCCAGCGCGGCCGAGACGATGTTGCAATAGCCATGGGCCATGCTGCCCCAGCGGAACGTAGCAAAAGCCGCCAGGAACAAAACCCCGGCATAGAGGGCGAGGCGAAGCATCGCGAACAAAGCCATGAAATAACCGCGCTTCGAAGACGCGTCGGGATCGAGGGTCGCCTCCGAAACCTTCACAATGGAATAGTAAGCGAAGATATTGACGGCAGAGCCCAATAGCCACCCGAAAAGAACGCCGATATTATCGACAACGATAAACGGAATGCACGCGATGGCCCCCACTAGGGCAACGCAGGCGAGAATAAAAAGGTTTTTCTTTTCGTCCTTCCAAGAACTGTATTTGTCAACAAACTTTCCCATAATTTCCTATCACTTTAGTGATAATAGTTAAATTGTATCTACGCTACGCGCGTTTGCAAGATGTGCGCGTTCGCAGGCATTAAAAAATGCTCGGGGACCCGAGCATTTTCAGTAGTTCGACTTAGCGAGCCTTGACCTTCTTGAGGACGGCGGTCATGAAGATGCCGTCTTTGAACTTCGGATAGACCTCGCCCTGGATGAGAGGATAGAGGTAATCGCGGAAGCTCTGGTCCATGTGGGTCTTGCCGGCGATCATCTTGTTGGGGACCTTCTTCTCGGCATTGGCGACCTGGTCGACGGGCGCGAGGGCAAGTTCGATCTTATAAGGCTTATCGGAGACACGCTTGATGATGACCATCTTCGCGGTTTCGCCCTTAAGGGCGCTCTGGACGGCGAAGGCACCGCAGGCGATGGCTTCGTCCTGGTCGACCTTGGAGATGAGGACGGGGTCGGCGCGCTGGGGAAGGGAGAGTTCGACGGAGCGGGTCGGGAGGCCAAGGCGCTTTTCGACGATGGTCGAGAGAGCGTCGGCGGCACCACCGAGCTGGATGTGGCCGAAGGCATCGATACGGGCGGTCGAGGTATCGCGTTCGAAGACGATACCTTCGGAAATCGCGATGATGACGTGGCCCTTGAGGTCATAGATGGATTTCAAATCCTTGAGGAAGAGTTCCATGTCGAAGGAATCTTCGGGGAGGTAGATGAGGTCGGGGCGGGAAGAAGGCGGGAGCATGTCGACGGCCGCGGTGAGCCAGCCGGCATTACGGCCCATGACTTCGATGATGAAGACTTTGCCCTTCTTGTAGCACTTGGCGTCGACGCAGATGTCCTTGGTGATGTTGATAACATACTTGGCGGCGGAGCCATAACCGTTGCAGTGGTCGGTGAGGGCGAGGTCGTTATCGACGGTCTTGGGGACGCCGATGACCTTGCAGTCGATCTTCTCCTGGGTGAAGAGTTTGGCCAATTTGGCACAGGTGTCCATCGAGTCGTTGCCGCCGTTGACGAAGACGTAACCGATGTTGTGGTTCGTGATGGTCTGGCAGATGGCCTCGTAACGGAGATCGGAGAGATCGGAGGGCATCTTGTAACGGGCGGTGCCAAGGATCGCGCCCGGAGTCTGCTTGAAGAGTTCGATGGTCTCGTCTTCTTCTTCGCGGAGGTCGATGAGATCGTCGCCGATAAGTCCCTCAACGCCGTTCATGGAACCATAGATTCCAGAGATTTCTTCATGTTTTTTGGCCTCAATAATCGCGCCGTAGAGCGAGGAGTTGATGACCGCGGTCGGACCTCCGGATTGGAGGTATACCATTGCTTTTGCCATAGTGTTTTCCTTTCGCTGGCGCCTATATGCGCCTCAGTTTAGCGATTGAATTATACACATACCGCACGCGGACGAAAGAGATTTTTGTTTTCTATAAGAAAAGCCCCCAACGCGGGGGCAAGCAATCCAGTGAAATCAGGAATAGGTTCCGGCGACCTTAAGGTCCATTTGGTATTTATAAGAACGGGCCCAATCGTAACCGGGAAGGAACGTGCCTTCATACCCTTTGATGCGGCCTTCGAGGAACTCCCAATAGTCACAGCGGACATGTTCTTTGTTTAAACGGAGATAGCCATAACCGAAACTGACGAGTTCGGGCACCCCCGCTTCCTCCAAAGCCGACTTGAGGCGGATCTTCGCATCGCGGTAAAGGCGCTTGGAAAGTTCGACGTCATGAGAAGGCCATAACGCGGCGATCGATTGTTCGAGGGAGAGGGTCGAACCGTTATAGACGGTGAGAAGCGCGAGCAATTCCTTGCTCTTCGCGGAACTGAAATCCACCGCCTGTCCGTCGACAAAGAGGTCGAAGGGGGCAAAAGTCTTCAGCAAGATATCCGAAGAATGGTTGCCGATCGCGGCGAAGAAGGAATTGAGGCGGATCGGGTCGAAAGGCTTGTAGGCAAAACCGAGCACCCGGTCACCGAGTTCGGCGTAGATGGATTCTTCGTCGAAAGTAAAGGCCGTGATGAAGACGATTTTGATGGTCTTGTTCGCCTTGAGGATTTCCTTCGCGAGGTCGACCCCGTTGATATTCGGCATACGGATGTCGAGGAAGGCCGCCTCGACCTGATGGGTCGCGACGTATTCGACGGCTTCATAAGGCTTCTCGCAATAGAAACGGTAGTCGAAATCCTTTCCTAACGTCGTTAGCAAAAAAGAGGCCAAGGCCTGCGGTTCGTCATCTACGATAATGATTTTGTTCTTCTCAACCATACGCCTATTTTAACATGCTATTTTCACTTGGGGAGCCCCGTTAACGAACGCATGAAGGGAGGTTTATCGCGCGAGTAAAATAGGCTATCATTTGTTGGCTATGTTATTGGGCGTTAGGCAAAGCAAGGACGAAGGCGAAGGCCTTTTTCCCGTCTACGTCCCCTCCCATTTGACCTGCCTCGTCGGGCCTAGCGTTTATGCCGCCTTACGCGGCGAACCCGTCGAAGGTTTTATTGGGGAACCGGATTTCGTACCCCTATTTGAAATCGTTGAAACCGCAGGCAAAGACCCCGTTCCCGAAATCCGCCTTGCCCTCAAGGAAAACGGTTCGGTCTGCTTGAGGCTTCTTGATAAGAATCCCGCCTTGGCAACCCGCATCGCCGCAACTTTCCCCGACGAATCCATCTATATCCTCGACGAGGACATCCCCGCCTTTTCTTCGCGCCTAACCTCCGAACCCGAAGCGTTTGGCAAAAGTGAAAAAGAATGCTTCGACGATTTCGTCGCCGACGTAACGGGATACCGGAAACAAAAGAAGGAAGCACCCCGAAAACACGCCTATCAATCGCATTATGGCGAGAAGGTTTCTCCGCCGAAAATCGTGCAAAAACCGAAGCAAATCGAAAAGAAACCTCGTCCAGAACCCGTTATTACGAAAGCGTTGATCGTATCGACATTGAAACGCGATGCATTGAATTTCCTCTTCGGAATCATCTTCGTCGTTTTGACCTTCCTGACCACGACGGGTTACTTCTTCCTCGGGGCGGATTCGAGCGCTTTCTTCGGCGTCATCTGCGTGATCATGGCCGTCGTATTCCCCATTCTCTCTTGCGTTCCGATCGGCTTCCTCTATATCGATAACGACCGACGCCTTCGCCCTTTATCCCTTACGTTGTTATTCTGGTTTGCCGCGTTTGGCTTTATTGTTCTCATGCTAAGTTTCATCGTCCTCGGCCTAGGTAACGGGAATGGTTGGGACCACCCCAAGGTCCTCCTCCATTTCTTCCTGAACCTATCCCCGCTCGTCTATGGGGTCATTCGTATCGCCATCGACCCCTTGTTACGCAAACAATCCAAGTAACCGCCTTACAAATATCATTTTGGCAATTGATTTTGTAAGGGCTTACATAGTATCCTTATCCACTTGCTTAGGAGGAGACCCATGCAATTTACCGTCCGTATCAACAACAAAGAAATCACCTTGAACAAAAAGACCGCGATCCTCGACCTCATCCGCGACGAAGATCCCAACAAAGAAGCCGTCGCCGCCAGGGTCAATAATCGCGTCCGCGAACTCACCTATGAGCTTTCGCGCGACTGCGAAGTCAATCTGCTCACCGTCCGCGATCCCGACGCCATCAAAGTCTACGAAGCTTCTCTTCGTTATGTCGTCGCGATGGCCTTTGCCCGTTGCTATCCCGATCTTCGTCTGCGTTTCGCCTATAACGTTTCCCGCTCCATCTCCATCAACCTCCTCGGCGGGAAGGCGATCGCCACGACGGCGATGTTACTCAAAGTCACCCACGAAATCGACCGCATCATCGCCGACGATATTCCCTTAATCCGCGGCAAAGTCACGTTAAAAGAAGCCGAAAAGATCTATGACGAATGCCATTTCGAAGACAAAAAGGCCATTCTCGAATATCGTCCCGAAAACCTCTGCCACATCTATACGTGCGCGGAATACAAAAACTATATGTATTCGCATATGGTACCTTCCACTGGCTACCTCCACGATTACAAGCTTCGCCTCTATGCCCCGGGCTTCATGCTCCAATATCCGCGCGCTGAATTCGGTGGCAAAATCCCGCCTTTCCAGGATGACCCGACCTTCAACCGCACTCTGAAGGAGAGCCATGACTGGGCCAAAATCATCGGCAGCGACACGATCGCCGGCATCAACAACGAAATCAAATCGCGCGGCGACATCGAATTCATCAATCTATGCGAAGCACGCCATAACCGCATGCTCTGCGAACTCGGTCAGCTCATCGAAGACGATATTGACGACATCTCCCTTATCTGCGTCGCCGGACCTTCTTCCTCTGGCAAAACGACTTTCGCCAACCGTCTTCGCATCGAGTTGCTTTCCCGTGGCATTCGCCCGATCCGTATATCTCTAGACGACTATTACCTCCCCAAGAGCCAGGCCCCTCTCGACGAAAACGGCAAACCTGACCTCGAACACATCGAAGCCCTTGATATCGGCCTCTTCAACCAGAACATGCTCGACCTCATCAACGGCGAGACCATCACCTTGCCGCGCTTTGACTTCCAAACTGGCAAGCGCGTTCCCGGACGCACGATTCACGTCGGCAAAAACGAACCGATCATCATCGAAGGCATCCACGCCCTCAACGACCGCATGACCATCGATATCCCGAAGTCCGCGAAGTTCAAGATTTTCATCGCTCCCCAAGCCCAGATCAATCTCGACGACCATAACCCCGCTTCCCTCACCGACTTGCGCTTGATCCGCCGCATCGTCCGCGACTTCAAATTCCGTAACGCTTCCGCCGAAGAAACCCTCTCCATGTGGCCTAGCGTCCGCGCGGGCGAATTCCGCTGGATCTACGCCTGCCAGGAAGGCTCGGATTACGTCTATAACTCCGCCCTCTCCTACGAGTTGCCCGTCATGAAAAAGTACGCCATGCCGTTACTTAGAGCCATCGACGACGAGTCCCCCTACTTCCCCGTCGCCCAGCGCCTCATCCGCATGCTCAAATACTTCATCGACATGGATGACCAATGGGTTCCTAGCAACTCCTTAATGCGTGAATTCATCGGCGGTTCCTGCTACGCAGACGTCTGATTTGCCATCGCCCAAAAGAAAAGGCATCGCGTGAAGTGCGATGCCTTTTCAGTTTCCCTTTAGACGTTCTCTTCCGCTTTCGCCTGGGGACGCTGGGCGGCGGTTAGACGGGAGAAGGAATTCTGGATTTGCTTATACGCGGCGATGATTTCCCAGTAATAAAGCTGGCGCATCCGTACGTAATGCTGTTTTTCGTCTTCTTGAATCGTCGACATATAAATCGAGGTGAAAATCTTTTCCAGACGGAAGAATGATTCATAAAGATTTAGCAAGACGACATGGAAGATATAGTCTTTGCGAGAGTAGATGAGCAAGGGGCTGCTATGGGCGATTTCGGAAGACATCTCGTAGACTTTCGAATAGTTGGATAAAGCGGCCATCTTCTCCACACCATCGCGGAAATTGAGTTTGATTTCTTCGCCTTCTGGAACAGGCAAAGCGTAGAGCCAGCCATACTCGATAAAGCGTTTCATGTCCTTCGACTTGAGATCATGTTCTCTCATTTCGGCCTTGATATCGACGAAGACGGCATCGGTCGCCTCTTTGGATTCGAGACCCCCACGGAAAGCCGCGGCATATTTCATATGGCGAAGATAAGCTTCAATCGCCGGCTGTCCGAACTTGACGAGCACGGAGAGGATGCATTCGTTTTCGTGAAGGGTACGCCAGGTCGCAAAAGCCTCGGTTTCAAAACCACCTTCAAGTAAGGAAGCCACGCACTTGGCCATCTGGAAACCCTTGGTCATGACATCGACGACAAGGGTTTGGGTCGGATCGTTTTTCTTATAACGCGAGAGCATGCCGAGGATGAAATTCAAATAGAGATCAATCGTCGACATGTATGGGGAGAAACGCGAGGTCAATTTGCCCATCCGATAGGCCAGATGCTCGTTCGTGCAATATTTGTCTAGCGCGACCGAGGCGAGGAAACTGATGTAGTTCTCGTCTAGGGCCAACTCTTCCTGTTTCTTATCCGAATGGGAAGAGAGATAGAAGATATGCTCATTGACCAAATAAAGGGCCAAGGAAATCGGGTTTACCGCAAAAGCGAGGGGTTTTCCGTTATTAATAGGCAATGATTTCGCCCCTTCGTAAGCCAGGCTGTACGCTTCGAAAAGAAGGTTCCGGTCCAAAGACTCGGGAACCCCTAGGGTCGAAAGAAATTTCTGGAAAGCCTCTTTGTTGTCCATCGATAGAATCTTACTATAGCAATCTTGTCTTTCCTAGGTGTTCGCGTCCACCCGCGCTAGAAGGCGAGGCGAAAGGATGAGGTAACGCGTTTCGACGCCTAGACGGCGCTTTGCCTCCAAAGTAGTCGGCACACGAATGGCTTTGGCAAGTTCGTCGGAAAATGGGTTCTCGGGCAAGGGGAAAATCTCCTCCATCGACCCATAGAGGAGGAAGGACCCCTCGCTAGGCGCGTAGGGCTCTTCTAGCCTTGGGAAATCACATAGAGACTCAGGCAGTGTCGCTCCTTTCGGCGCGGACACATAGACCGGTTTTTTGACCTCCATAACTAGAGACAAGGCCTCGGCCAAGGATATGGGAGACAATGTCTCGTCCCGTAAGATATCCGAACCGAAATCGTAATTCACGCAGATGTTTGGAAGGTCTTGAAGCGCTTCGGCGATCGCCTTGCCATCGTAATATCCGCGCACAATGATCTTGCGGCCCTTGAAATAGACAAAAGGGTCCGCGTTAACCTGCAATACCCCTGCTCGTTCTAAGACGTCACGCAAAAGGAAATAAGGCTCTAAAACCTCGTTTTTCTCCGCATATCGAAGTCTTTTTATGATTACAATGGCGTTTTGAACTTCAGTTTCTTTCAGGCCATGTTCTTGAAGAATCCTAGATGCTTCCGGCGCGACTTCATATTGAAACAAAGCTTCGACCGCGGCGATATCGAGCACGTCAAAAACCTCTTCCGGATGGGCTTTTCGATACGCCTCGAAATACGCCTGCTGGGCTTTTGGGGCGATAAGAATGGCATCCTCGTAATGATGACTAGGAATGGGATTCATGTTTAGCGTTTCGGCTTGAAGGCGCGAGCCGCCATAACCGCGGATAACCAGCCTTCGTAATGGGCGTCAACGTCTTCTTTGCTCATCTTTGGCTCGTAGGCTTTTTGGATGGCGTGACGCTTGAGGATTTCTTCTTTATCCTTCCAGAACCCGACGCCTAGACCCGCAAAATACCCTGCGCCTAGGGCGGTGGTTTCTAGACATCCTGGCAAAGCGACCTCACATTGGAGAATGTCGGCTTGGAATTGCATGAGCAAGGCATTGGCCGAAGCCCCGCCGTCAACGCGGAGAGATTTAAGTTCCAGCCCCGCTTCTTTTTTCATCACTTCGATGACGTCTTTCGACTGGTAAGCAATGGATTCTAACCCAGCGCGAGAAATATGGTGACGGGAAGCGCCGCGCGTAAGTCCGAAGATGGCCCCGCGCACCTCATCGTCCCACCAAGGGGTACCAAGTCCGACGAAAGCGGGGACGAAATAGACACCCGCGGTGTCATGGACTTTCGAGCAATAATATTCCGAATCGGAAGAATCCTCGAACCAACGCGTTTGATCGCGTAGCCACTGGACGATCGCCCCGCCGATAAAGACGGAGCCTTCTAAGGCATAGGTCGTCACCCCGTTTTCGCGCCAGGCGACGGTCGTAAGAAGGCCCGACTTGGAAAGGATCGGTTCGTGACCGATGTTCATGAGCATGAAGCAACCGGTTCCATACGTGTTCTTTGATTCGCCTTTTTCGAAGCAGCACTGCCCATATAAGGCCGCCTGCTGGTCACCCGCAACCCCACGAATCGGGACGTTGCCGCTAAAGAAGGTGGCGATACCATAATCGTCGGTATTGTCTTTCACCTCGGGAAGCATGCAACGCGGAATGTTCCAAATTCGCAGCAATTCGGGGTCATAATCCATCGTGAAGATGTTAAATAGCATCGTGCGCGAAGCGTTGCTGACGTCGGTCGCGTGGACCGCGCGTTTGGTGAGTTTGTAAATCAGCCAAGAGTCGATGGTACCAAAGAGCAATTCCCCGTTTTCGGCCCTTTGCTGGCCGTTCTCGATATGGTCGAGGATATAACGAATTTTAGAAGCGGAGAAATACGGGTTCATCCTTAAACCGGTACGGGAATGAATGAAATCCGTTTTGTCTTGGCGTTCGTCGCAAAGCTTCTGCGTCTGCTTGGATTGCCATACGATGGCGTTGCAAACGGCTTTCCCCGTCGCCTTGTCCCAGACGACCGCCGTTTCGCGTTGGTTGGTAATGCCGATCGCCGCTACGTCATCCATCGAAGCGCCCGAGATGACGAGTAACTCGTTGATGACGTCGATGACGGAAATCCAGATACGGTCCGCTTCCACTTCGACCCAGCCAGGTTCGGGGAAAAGGCAAGTCACGGGGCGTTGGGCTTTATAGAGGGCCCGCCCTTCCTTGTCGATGAAAATGGCACGCGTCGACGTCGTGCCTTGGTCAATAGCCAAGATGTAATTCTTCATAGGTACTTCCATTATAGTGAATCAACGTCCCGTTGGCCTTACTTTTTTTCAAAGAAAAAGGGCCGCCGAAGCAGCCCGTGAGTTCGCTTAATGCTGACGGTACTTGTAGAAGGACTCGATATCGACGATTTCCTTCATGATGTCTTTCGTCAGGACTTCGCATCCGTTTTGGGTGATGAGGAGGTCATCCTCGATGCGCACGCCGATGCCAAGTTCCTTGAAATAGAGGCCGGGTTCGTTGGAGATGACGTTGCCAGGGACCAGAGGTTTGGAACGTTTGGGATCGCCAGGATCATGCGTGTCCAAACCGATATGATGGGAGACGCCATGGAAATAGTATTCCTTGATCTCTTCTTTGGTCTTGATGAGCTTCTTGTCGAGACATTCAGAGGCGAGATATTCGATCGTGAAGTCCTGCAGTTCCTTGATGGTTCTGCCAGGACGGGCAAAGGCAGCGACGGCTTTGTTCGCTCCTAAGACAATGGTGTAGATGGTCTTTTGCAAATCGGAGAAGACGCCATCTGCAGGTACGGTGCGAGACACGTCGGCGCAGTAATAACCATGACGAGATCCCAAATCCATCAAGACGAGGTCACCCGCTTTGATGCGATCGGTCGGCGTCGGGTAATGGAGGCAAGTCGTATGGACACCGGAAGCCAAAATCGTCGGGAAGGCGGTTCCTTGATAACCGGAGTTATCGTTGATGACGCGATGGAATTCATTAGCCACTTCGTATTCATAAGCGCCCGGTTGGATCTTCGCCATGGCGGAAGCGATGCCGATTTTCGTCACTTCGATCGCCGCGCGGAGTTCGGCGATTTCATTGGGGGATTTGACTTGGCGCAGCTCGACGATCATCTCGTAGGCGTTATAGATTTCTAGGGTCGGCGAGAGGGCGAGAAGATTCTTGCGGTAATCTTCCATATACATTCCCTGCGCGATCTTATGTTCTTCTTCCATATCGAGATAGACGCGACGGATCGGCGAGAAGTCGGAGAAATTGCCCGATAACGTGCTCTCGACGCGAGAAGCCAAAGCGGTATTAAGGACGACGTTACGGATTCCCGAAATAACCGCGGCCTCCTCCAAAGTCAATTTCTTGCCGTACCATTTTTCCTTGACCGGGTCAAAAGGCGAAACCAGCAAATACTCCCGTTCCTCGCCATCGGCTTTGATGAGAACGAGGACGGAATCTTCCTGGTCGATGCCCGTCAGATAAAAGAAATTACGGTTGACTTCAAAGGGATAGAACTCGTCGGCGGAGCAGGTCTTCGCCACGCCGGCGAAGAGGATGGCCATCGACCCTTCCTGCATTTTGGAAAGGAACGAGGCGCGGCGGTTTTGATATTCGGAAGCAGGAATCATAATGAGATCTCCTCGATGAATGTTTCGCGTTGGGGTTTGGGCAATACGAGGTCGAACAGACCGACCTTTTCGCCCAGCCCATCTAGTCTATCACTACTATATAATTTCAGTTGAACTTTTATGTCAAAAACGACGTCAACTATAGAAAACGAAAGTCGATTTGCATATTTTTTCAAGGCTTCATAAGCGGAATAGTCTACTTCGAGCGCGTAGACGAAGCGTTCCTTTGCCTCCCCTAGCCGCGCATTCTCAATCGCTTTAGTCGCAGCGGAAAGAAAGGCTCTGCGAAGGCGGGGGATACCTAGTTTCGTCCCACCGAAATAACGGGCGACGACGAGCATTCCGTCGATGTCTTTTTCCTTAAGCAAAGAGGCTAAAGGCACCCCTGCGCTGCCACCGGGTTCGCCATCGTCGCTAGACTTATTCACGCCTGATAGGCAGAAAGCATAAGGATAATGATCCGCCTTGGGGTGCTCTTTTTTGAATCGCTCATAGATTTCCTTTGCCTCTTCCGCTTCGGAAAGAGGAAAAAGCCCGGCGATAAAATCGGAGGCCAGGACTTTTTCTTCCCCTAAGCTTGTGGACAAAGGGATTTTAGGCATAGAGGGCGGCGACGTTTTGGAAGGTCAGGTCGGTAAGGACGCCGTTGACGTTGCCTTGGGCGAGGAAGGAATGCAGATCGGCGCAGTGCGTCGCATCGTCATAGTAGAAGACGTGATTTGCCTTCGTGCCGTCGCGCATCACATCGTAAAGCGAGGCGAGGTAGAAGAGATCCGCGAAGGCATTGTCGCTTCCGCTAGCCAAGGTCATGAAGCCTTGGTTCATCGCGGTGAAATCCGCGGTGGTGCCATAAAGCGTCTTCATCAAGGCGAAGCAGGCATCGACCTTGGAGAGATATTCCGCACTCATCGGGGCAAAGTCTTCGCTCGGGCCAAAGAGATCGTCCGGGAAGGCGGTAAGCGCGGTACGGGTCGACTTGTTGGAGTCACCGAAGAGAACCGTCGGAGAAGCAAAGTCGATCGCGACCGTCTGGGATTTGAGAGCGCCGCTATGGCCGATGAGGTTGGCCACGACGCTGCGGCCGAGGTTCGAGCTGATGCCCGCGAGGTTGTAATTCTCGGTGTTGGTATCCGAAAGCGGGATGACGATCGAGGCGGAGCCATCGTAAACCGTCGAAGAGAGAGCCTTGCGGATTTCCTCGATAGCGGAGGGCGAATCGCTTTCCGCGAAGGCCTGATCGACGCCGGCGGTCACGAAGTACTGGACCACGGGCAACGAATATTCCACATTGGTGAAGATGGTCGATAGCGTGGTGTTATAGGCGTCATAGGTACCGGCGCTGGTCGCGAAGTTATCGAACCAGAACGCTTCCTTGGTCACTTGGTCCATATGCTCGAGAGTCATCGCATTGAGATAAGCTTCGAGCTTCTGGAGGTGCTCGGCGCTCGTAGTTCCCTTGCCGATGAGATCGCCGAGGGAGAGCTCGGTGTTGGAAGGAAGATCGAAGGTCTGGTGGACGGCATCGACGTAAACGTGGACATCAATCGGAGCGGAGACTTCGAACTTAAGGGCGTTATAGAGGGCGCTGGCAGCGGCGGTATGGTTGGCGCCGCTACTGACGAAGGCATCGTTCTCGTCAAGTTTCGCCTCGTAGAAGCCGGAGTCGGAGAAGAGGGCGAGCAAGCCATAGGTCGAATGGTTATAGGCACTGGTGCCGGCTTCGTATTCTTCGAAGAACAGCGAGAGAGCGTTTTGGCCATCAGGAACATCGCTATTGAAGGAGAAATAACGATTGGTGCTGGCATCGCCACGATACGCCGAGGAGAGGAGGTAGCCGATCGCATCGATCGCGCCTTTCTCACCAGAGGCGGGGTTGCCGCGATATTCTTCCGGCGTGAGGTAGTAGTTCGCGAAATCGACAACCAAATCGGCATCGCCAAGGAAGTTATGGCCACCGGTGAGGGTGATTTCTAGCGGCATGGCAATCTCACCGAATGCGGGGCCGTTGAAGGTCGTGACACCCCCTTCGTAATTGCAGGTGATCATGTCCGTGATGTCGAGAGTGGTTCCCGCGTTGAGATGGTAGACGGCCGTGAAGGAACCCACGACGCTTCCATCGGTCGGGACGGAAATCTTCGCGACCGGGTGATAGGTCTTCGTGTTATCGCCATCATCGAATAGCGAAGCGGCGTTCTTGAGGTTGAGGTGAGTCGCATCCAAAGCGGTCGAACCAAGGGTCGCCTTATAGGTATGCTCGGAGTATTCGTGCAAACCGATACCGGCATCCGAACTCGGACTCACGCCAAGCAGCGATCCCATGGAGATGCCAAGAGCATCGTCGAGGAGGTTGCTCTTCGCAAGTGCGTACATGAGGCCGCGAATCTTATCCGGGGCGATGGATTCGATCGCCTTGAAGTCGATCGAGACTGTGCTGGAGGTGTCGGAGAAGAGCCCCGCGTCCTGGCTGGCCGCGACGATACCGACGATCGGATCGTTAGCCAAGATGCCATCATGGTGGAGGCCATCGGTCGTAAAGGCGTTGATTTCGTCAAGCCAATGATCTCCGTTCTTGGTGATGTCGAGAATGTCGGAATGGGCCTTGTAATAAGCACCGATCGTGCCAGTTCTCGTCGGGACATAGGTACCCGGGTTGGCTTGGATATAATCCCAGTCTTCCTCAAAGGCATACTGATAGAAATGAGCGGAGGAATAGTTCATGTTGTGAAGGTCGGCTTTGAGCATGACCTTGTAGATGAACTGTTCGAAGACGGTGAGATCCTCGAAGTATTCATAGGCGACGGCAGCAGGATCGCCTTCGTCCAAGCGGGCGTCTTTCCTGGCCTCGTGGAAGACATAGGAATCATGGAGGTCGAGGAGGATACCGCGGATGAGATTCGGGTCGAGGTCCTTCATCTTCATCTCGGAGAGGATGTCCTTGTTATCCTTCAAAGAGGAATAAATCATGGCGAGCTGATCGATTTCGGGGCCATAGAAGGGCATGTCGAAATTCGGGGTCGCCTGGCGAACCGTCGAGAAGTTGCCATCGGCATCGTAATAATAATAGGAGAAATAGACATCGGCGCTTTGCAAGGAGATGCCGTCGACATTGATGACATCGCCATCGACAAGAGTCTCTTGGGCACCGTTAGGCACGCAATCGCGCAGGATCGTGCAATCATTGAGGGCGTGGAGGAGGGTCGCAAATGCGTCTTCGTCGAGTTTGCCGAAATCGCCGCTATCGCTCCCCTTGCCAAGGAAGTCCGTGAAGCGGTCTTCTTTGCAGACACTTAGCAAGCCGCCGAGTTCGGTGACGATGTAGCGGTCGGCGTTCTCGGCGATGATGGCGCGGTTGCTGCCGTTAAGGGACGGGAAGGTGTTACGGATGACGTAGGCGTTCTTGGTGATCGCATCGGTGTAGTTAGCCGCGTTAGCGATGTCCTTAGGCGAAGTGGCGAAGTAATAATGCGCGGTCAAGGAGTCGACATTCAAAACGTCGGCGAAGAGGGCCTGGAAGGCAGTCATACCCCTACGTTCCGTGGCGACTGTCGCGAACGCATCCATCGATTTGGTGGTGTCGCTATTGAAGATGGGCGAGACGGCCATTTCGCGTAGGGCAGCCATCAAGGGGCCGACTTCGACGGTCGAGAAATCCGTCATATCGACATCGGTGCAGAAGGCCAAGGAAGCGAAGACATTGACGAGTCCTTCGACCGTGTTGCCCTCGCCTTCATAGGTATAACGGGGGAAGTCTACCTTGTCGGTAGGATCTTCGTAGAGATAGAAGTCGGCGCAGGAGATATCCTTGTCGAGATAGCCAAAGGTCATGCCGACGAGAGCGTCGTTAATCGCCTTCTCGAGCTTGGCGGGGAGGCAACGATAATAGAGTTCGCTCTGCTGCAAGGCGGCGATGAGACCGAAGAGTTCTTCTTTCGAATCGGCCTTGGAGAAGAAGGAACGGAGGCCTTCCTTGGTCGAGAACTCGTCGAAGGAAATCTGGCCGTCCTTGAGGAAGGCAGAACCCTTAAGAACATCGACGAGGGCGCAGAGGACTTCCGTTTCCTGGTCCCAACCATGGGAAGCGGTAATCGATTTGATGACGGATTTAAGGGTTTTTTGCGTCCCTTTCAGGTAGGCGCGGTCCAACTGATCGTCATCGAGGGTCGTCGATTCGGCGCCGGTGTATTTGTCGACGAAGACATAGACGCCGGAGTTCTTGACGAAGGTCAGGATGAGGTCTTCAAAGACCGTGAGTTCGGGTAACTTCTCAGTCGGAGAATAGAGGTCGTTGACCGAGGAAGGATTAAAGACCTTAGAATTACGGGAAGCATAGAAGAGCGGACGGAGCAAGGTATCGGAATCGAGCGTTTCGAAGTTGAAGTTGCCGTCTTTGAGAGCTTGGTTATTCGCGGCGAGTTTGATGAGGCTCACCATGAATTCCGTCTCTTGATCGCGTTGCTTAAGGACGGCGGAAACGGCGGCACCGCTGCGATCGGTTCCGTTTTCTTCCATCGCGGTGACGAGCTGCTCGGCATTGCGGAAGAACCAGCCGATGTTCGCGTTCTCCGTCTTTATCGAAGAGGAGACCGAGCCGGATTCGAAAGCCTTATAGAAGACGTTCGGGGGCAAGACGGCGCCAAGCGAATCCATCGAGCAGATATCGTTAAGCGCCATGACGAGGGCCGGAACGGATTCAGCTTTGAATTCGGTGAGGCTATCGATGCCGCCAAGGCTATTGAGCGAGGCGACGACTTTGCCGAGTTTGACGAGTTCGGCGTCCCACCCTTCTTTGGTTTCGGGTAAGGCCATGGCGCGGACGAACGTGGTCGAAAGGGCCTTCTTGTCGGCGACGACTTGGGCGGATTTGCTCGTCCAATAAGCCTCGCCTTTTTCTTCGAGGACCTGTTTGACGGTCTTTCCGCCAAAGGCATCCACTTTCTTCTCGGCATAGTCCGTGAAGAGTTTGAACTGCGAGTATTCGTTGATGGAGAGCATGATCTTGTCGGTGAAGAAATCATCGAAGACATAAGTACCATCGGGCATGACGAAGATATTCGATTTCGCCAGTTCGCGGACGAGTTCGATGACCGAAGGATCGAAGACGTCGAGGCTCGAGAGATCGAGGCCGTTGGCGGCGAGGTTCAAGATGGCCTGCATCGCGATGCCTTCGTTGGCCCAGTCTTCGGGGGTGACGAGGTTCTTATAGGTGACGCCGATCGCTTCGAGGTCGAGGATCTTGTCCGAATCCAAAAGGGTTCCGAGCAGGTTCGCGTCGAAGAACGGCGGGAGAATCTTGCGCAAGGTGGTCGATTTGCCGATATTGGCAAAGAGTTCGTCGATGCCGACTTTCGAGAGAGTGTCGATCGCTTCCGTCGAGGAGGATTCGGCAAGCTGGGAGAGTTCTTCGACGATGCCGGTCTCCGCAAGCTGACGGAACACCTGGACCGTGAAGAAGTTATCACGCCTGGTTCTCAGGTTATCGCCATCCCAATCGCTGGCGAGAGCGACGCCATCGAGAGTCTCATAAGTGATTTCGATACGGGAATCGGGATCGATATCCTTGAGGAAGTATTGGAGCAAGCTGGCGATGTTATAGTTCGTCACCTCTTTGGAGTCGATCGTATAGACGGGGTTAAGGATCGGCGAACCGGTGAGGATATCCAAAAGGTGCGTGACCTCATAATGCTTTTCCGCCGTCTCGAACGCGGTCAAGGCGTGGAAGAAGCTATTGGCGTCGACGGTACCGGTCTGGTCGGTCTTGGTGATGGCACCGATGCTGGCGAGGACGTCGGGACAATATTTGGCAACCGAGATGATATTGGAGAGTTCTTTGCCAAGGTTCGGGCAGTTGAAGTCCACTTTTTCGATGCCCATCTTGCCCAAAGCGCCATCCGCGGCGAGCAAAGGACGGACGTAATGGTTTCCCAAAACGGGAGACATGTACGTCATTAGTTGAGAGGAATCGAGGTTTTCGATGGCCGTCATGAAGGCATCGGCGATGGTGGGATTGAATTCAATCAACGTGCCATCGGAAGCGAATTCGAGGCCGGGGTGATTCTTATAATCGGCGAGGAAGGCCTGGCCCGCTTCGCTCTGGGTGAAATCGCCCGCGATGTCGAGGATGTGGCCGAGTTCACGCTTGTAGTTGATTTTCTCTTCGGAGGGTTTGTCGGGGTCGCCGATGAGACGGTCCGCAATCGCGCCGGTCTGATCGAGGAAGTCGGCGGGATCTTCGGGATCGGTGAGGACCTCTTGATTCAAGGTCAACGCGCCGAACTGAAGGGCGGCGGGCAAAACATAGGAAATCAGGTCGGAGTCTAGCAAACAGATGCCCGACTGGCTTTCACCGGCATCGTTCGTGAGCGGTTCGCCGCTAGCGTCACGTTCGCCGATAAGGGCTTTGATGAGGGCGGGCATGTTCTTCGCGGCATTGGCGAGGAAGTCGGCGACCATTTCGTCTTCGCTATTCATCGAAGTATCGGCAATCGCGTTTTTCGGCAAGGCTTCCATCGCTTCTTTCGAGGTGCGGAGGATCTGCGCTTCCTTGAACCAGTCGATTTCGGCAAAGCGCTTTTCGTTGAGTTCGCCTTCAGCGTTCATCGGCAAGAGGTCGGCAAAGATGGAATCGCCGTTATTCAAATAATCTTGGTAGACAAAGCCCGAAAGGACGGCGTTGACGTAAGCGCGAGCATCCGCATCTTCGGCCATGCGCTCCTCGATGCGATTAAGGGTCGCACTGGAGAAGGAACCTAAGCCATCATAAACGGGGACAAAGGTTTCAGCTTCAGCAGATTCGATGGTGTGGACAAATTCCGAGGAGGCGATGCGAC
This sequence comes from Bacilli bacterium, assembly GCA_017445245.1. Classification (GTDB taxonomy): domain Bacteria; phylum Bacillota_I; class Bacilli_A; order RFN20; family CAG-826; genus Alloenteromonas. The sequence goes on from JAFSUM010000014.1 coordinate 62,230, forward strand.
CAAACGTCTGCATGCGCGCCTTTTTGGAAAGTTCGAAGTCGGCGGAGAGACCACTGCCCTGGAATTCTTCTTGGAGGAAGTCGACGTTCTCGGCGATTTCATAGGCCAAAGGCGTCAACGTCTCAAATAGTTCGCCATCCCCTTGGGCGAGAAGATAGAGGGATTGACCGACGAGCAAAGAGGAATGGAGGATGGAGCTCGCGAGGGCGTCGGTCGGCTTCTCGGTGAACAAGACGGAAGAGAGAGCACCTTCGACGTTGGAGAAGATGCGGACTTCCTTGACGAGGTTGGCCTGATAGGTTTTTCCGTCGACCGTGTAGCTATTCTGGGCGACGAACTGGGCGATCTGGGTGTCGAGGGTATCGGTGCCCGCGCCTTTCGTCCACGCAAAGAAGGCTTTGTTGAAAATGGAATTATCGTACGTATTGATGACGTCGCGCACCAAATTGACCGTCTCGTTTTGAGAGGGTGGGATGACGGCGTTGTTTTTGATGGCGCTGACCAAACCGGTCAACGGGGAGATACCGACGATGGCGATGGCAATAAAGGCCAACGCCTCTTCGATCGAGGAAATCCAGCGCTTGGTCGGTTTGCGTTTGGGCTTAGGAATAAAGAACTTGAAGCCGATATGCCATAGCAAGGTAATAAGGAGGGAACCGATGGTAAGCGTGATGATGGCCCAAACGAAGACGAGGGCAAGGCGAATCAACGAGCCGGCAAGGGCAATCGAATAGTTCGCAATAGCCGCGGGGGAAGCGTTCAACTTCAACCCATCGTGGAGCAAGGCATATACCAGGTTATAGAGCGTTTCGTAAACCGTGGTGACAGGTACGCTTACCTGAGTCCCTTGGTTAAACTCGACGACAATAGGCCCGGCGATCCATTGATGGAGGTCGATACCGCCGACGGCCCCGGAAATCGGACCGAGACACAAAAGCGGAATGATGAAGAACAAGGCCAGGAAGATGACCCTGTACGTTCCGGACTTCCATCCGCGTAACAAGCCGCGGAGGGCGAGGATCAATATCAAGGCCAAGACGACGATGAAGGCGACGAGGCACCCCGTATCGATCCACTCAAGAATTTGCTGTTTCGAAATAGACAATAAAATGTTGGTTCCCATACTTACATTATTATGCGTGCCCCTACGCGCACCATGCAAATAATTTCCACGAAAAAATAGAGAAATGGTAGACTTCTCCCAATGAAGACGTATTTTCGCCGAACTATTTGCCCGAAATGCAACTCGTCGCACGACCCGATCGAGGATAAATGCCCCCGTTGCGGGGAGCCAAATCCCGAGTTTACGGACTATGACCCTTTTAAGTTTCACCTGCGGGACACCATCCCTTGGCAGATTCTTTATTTCGTCATCGGTTGGCTAGGTTTCCAACTCCTCGGCATTACCATCCAGATCATCATCCAAGCGGGTTTTGGCATAAGCCACCCCGAGGCGACCAAAGAAGAATTGGTGGCCTTCATGAATACCGTCGGCGTCAATTTTGCCATCACGGGTATCGCTTATCTGCTTTTATTCGGGGCCTTCATTCTCATCCTTTGCTTGCGTAAACGGATACATGGGCTAATTAAAACGTTCACGAATTGGCTTCCGTATGTCGTAGGAATCGGCGGCGGCATCGCCCTTCTTGGCGTGTCGCTCACCTATGGCCTTTTAGCCGATAGCCTCATGAAACTTGCCAACATCGTTCCTTCGGTCAACGAAAACGAAAGCGCCGTCCGCGCCATGGTGCAAGGTTTCCCCGTTCTATCGATCTTCCTCTTTGGCATTATCGGGCCTTTCTGTGAGGAAATAACGTACAGAGTCGGCCTATTCGGCTTCACTTCCCGCTTAGGAAAGGTACTCGCATACATCATTTCCTCGCTCATTTTCGCCTTCATCCATTTCGGCTGGACGACTCTATTCGGCGGAACGCGCGACGATATTCTCATCGAAGTAATCAACATCCCGAGTTACATCATCGCCGGGCTTGGGCTCGCTTTGCTTTATGACCGCTGCGGCTTCTGCGCTTCCTTACTCGCCCACGTCACCAATAATATGGTCTCTGTCATCAGCAATCTCATCGTCGGGGGTGGCGCATAATGCAAGAACGCAACTGGCAAGTCCTTTCGGGCTTCGTCTTGAAAGTCATCGCCCTCCTCACGATGACGTTCGACCACATCGGCTTTTTCCTGATGTTAGGAAACAATTCGGGAACATCGCTTTACCAAGTCGGCTTTGTCTTCCGCTGCATCGGGCGCATCGCCTTTCCCCTGCTCATCATGCTCTGCGCCGAGGGCGTGCGTTATAGTCGTCACCCATGGAAGTATTTCCTGCGTTTGCTCATCATGGACGTCGCCATAAAGCTTGTCATGGTCGTCTATTTGTATGGTATCAACCCGAATTCGTATCCGGGGGCGAACGATGGGGTGATCCAAGGAAACGCCTTCGCAGATCTCGCTTTGGTGGCTTTAACGCTGATTCTGCTCAAACTGCCCGGCTGGAAAAAGAGCTTGGCTGCCCTACCCATCGCCTTCACTTGTCTTGTTTTTGCCATCCAGATCTATGAAACTTCCAAGGGCATGGTAGTCGTTTGGCTGCCCTCGTTTTTAAGACCTGGGTATAGTCTTTTCGGCTTATTGATCGCTTTGGGCTTCTATTTTGCCTATCCCATCGCGGACCGCCTTTGCAAGCCTTTACGCGAGGCGATTTCCATGACCGAGGAAGCGTACCGCGACACGAACGCCTACCGCCGTCTAGTCAACGGCATCGGTTCTTTTGCCCTCTTTGCCGTGACGCTTATCTTCTGGGGACTCAGCTATGTCTACTTTGATGGCGCGGCTTCTTTAAAACCCCTAGACCCCTACTGGATGGGACTACAATCCTATTGCTTGCTCGCGTTGCCCCTGCTCTTCCTCTATTCGGGGAAGCGCGGATACGACTCGAAACCCATGCGCTGGATTACCTATTTGTACTATCCGGTGCATATGGCTGTCCTACTCGCCATCTTTTGGTTATAGTACCCTCGAAAGGAGATTTCACTCATGATCAAACACGTCAAAACCAACGCCGAATTCGAAGAGGCCATCGCTAAAGGCGAAGTCCTCGTGGACTTCTGGGCCACTTGGTGCGGCCCCTGCCGCATGCTCGCCCCCGTCTTGGAGGAAGTCGGTGCGGAACACCCCGAACTGACGATCGTCAAAGTCGATGTCGACGAAGCGAGCGATCTCGCCGCCAAATTCGGCATCTCGTCCATCCCGACCCTCATCCGCTTCCAGGATGGCAAGATCATCGACAAGACCCTGGGTTTCATGCCGAAGCCCAAACTCCTCGCCTTCCTCGGCCGGTAATTAGCGGCTTCAATCGACCAAAACAATATAACCGAACTCTTTTTTGCGTTTTCCGCCCCCGCCAAAATGAGCCCAATCGCATAGATGAACGCCGTGCCCATAAGACTTAATATTCCACGCGCATTTGAGGCAACCGAAGATCCCCATTTCAATGCCGTTCTTTCGCAGATTACTCTATGAGTTTTCCATAGAACAATAGGAAAAGCAGGCTCTTAAAATCTAAAACTTCAGGTCAGTTTAATTATTGTGATTTCTTTTCTATAAGATATAACGAATATAATGAAGATTAACCTGGTATTCAAAAAACAAGCCTTTTTGGGTCTCATCGCATTAGTTTTATTTTCATGCGGAAAAGAGGAAAGACCGCTCACTTCAACGAGTGGCTAGGATTCTGTCGACACAGCAACAGATTCTAGCGTTTCTTTTGTCCCCGTGTACGGAATAGAAAAAGCCATCGAAACATTTCCGTTGGACAAACCTTATCCCATCCCCGGTCAGCCAAACCCACTTCTTCATGCGACAACAGTCATTTGGGACGGCCGTTTCGAAGGCGAAGATGATTATGTGGCCGTACGCAAGGGGGAAGTGGCAACTTACGAAATCGATTGTGCACTAAGCGAAATGAGTTACCTTTTTGTGTATCTTCCGACTTCGGAATACGAAAAAGCTGCCGATGGCGCTGACTTTTTCGCTAAAGTTTTTCCCATGGAAACACAGCTCTATTACGAAGGCGGAAATGATGTTGTAGACGGAAAACTAATAACTGGATATCGATTTGCTTATCTAAAAGGTAACGTACCCACGCCTCTAAGCCAAACAGGGTTACAAGTTTATCAAAGCCCACAGCCCGTTGCGCCGGCAATTATCGGTGATTATGTTCTGGTCTTTGCCTCCCGCATACGGGAGGTGACCGCTGTCTATGAATTAGGAAGCGGTTTAGTTATCAACAAAAAAGCATCTCTTCTCGATCGTTTCCCTATGAGAATCGATGGCGAAGTCGCCGTTGCGTACCCCGCCTATTCGAAGCAGCAACCTTCTAAAATCGATTTCGAAAAGTCATCCCGCCACATCAGTGTGCATGATGCATCTGAATTAGATGTCAGCCCCTATATTTATTGCTGGACGGGGAGCAGTGACTACCCACTTTTCACCATCGAAACCATTCAAGGACAGGATGCCGTTCGTTGTCCTATTTCAAGCGGAAATCGCGATTATCTTAATGACAATGCCCTTTCGGGTGGATCAGGTATCTTCGGATCTCACCAGGAGGAGTTCCGCAATATCTTGATCGAAAATACCCAACAACGTGAAGATCAATACAACGGCATCAGCGCTGCTTTCAATTACATGCAAATAAAAAAGCTTGTTCAAGAAGCCTACGCGGCCTAGCGATATCGCAGTTTAAAGCGTGGAAAAAGAACAGCAGGGCAATAACGATAGGGCAAAGCCATGCAAAAACTTTTGGACATCTCCTGCGCATGTGCTATATTTGTTGCCGCTCGGACCATTGGTGTAGCGGCCTAACATGCTTCCCTGTCACGGAAGAGATCACGAGTTCGAATCTCGTATGGTCCGCCAACGCAGACGTAGTTCAATGGTAGAACTCCAGCCTTCCAAGCTGGTCACGCGGGTCCGATTCCCGTCGTCTGCTCCATCCGTAACTTCCCCCGTAATAACGGGGCTTTCTTTTTTTATCCTCGTCTTCATTCCGAAAACCGAAGATAGTACAATGCCCGCATGGAAGAAAAGAAAAAACACCGCCTTAGCTTAAAAACGCGTAATCGCATCCTCGCCTACATTAACGCCGCCTTTTCAGTCATTACCATTCTTGCCGGCGTCCTCGTCTTAACGGGATCGGAAATGCAAAACGGCCTCCTTTTCGCCTATATCGGCATCGGCGCGGGCGCTTTTATCGCCCTCATCCAGGAAGTCAACGTCCTGATCTTGCGCCATGACAAGCGCTCCATGGCGACCTCCATCCCCTGCATCGCAATCTACGTAGTAGTCCTGGTTATACCAGATCTGCCCATGTGGGGATCCGGGACGGAATTGTTCGGTCTCGTCGTCGTTATCATCGCTTCTATTTATATGGCCGTACGCTTTGGCAAACTTATCTACCTGGTCATCGTCAATCGCCCGAAGCACTGGATTCCTTTCATGATCATCCTCGCCGCGATTCTTATCGGCAGTATCCTCTATATCTGTCTCAACCTCGACCGTCTCGATAACGTCACCTATTACCTTGGTATGTTCCTCGTGGTTGAAGGTCTCATTATCTTCATGATGAGCCTCGTCTCCGGCGGATCGGCCGTGCGTTTCATCCGTATCCTCGTTCGCACCCACGCAGTTGGCATCATCGTCGGCTTGCTTTTCTTCATGTTGCTCGCCTCCGTCGTCCTCGCCATGGTCGAACCGGAAATCAAGAATTTTGGCGATGCCATGTGGCACTGCTTCGCCACGATTACGACGATCGGGTTCGGCGATTATTACATCGTCTCTTTCCCGGGGCGTATCGTCACGGTACTCCTAGGCATCTACGGTATCGTCGTCGTGGCCTTGATTACGTCGGTCATCGTCAACTTCTATAACGACAACCTTGAACAACGCCGTAAAGAAGAGGAAGAGGAAAAAGAAAAAATCGAAGAGCACAAAGACGAGGCCACTTTTGCCGATATCGTTTCGGGCTCACCCCATCAAGACGGTGAAGACAAAACCAATTCCGATTAGGGCCTGCGCTAATAAATACGTGAACATGATATAGAAATCGCGTCTACGGATGTCCTTTTTGAACATCGTAATCGTCAAGATGACATCAGATAAGAGGAAGGACAAAGCACCAAAGACGCATAAGAGAAGATAATCGACCTTGCCTAGGCAGCAAGCGATAATCGGGACGATGAGGGCTAGCGACAATACATCGAGATAGAACGCCCCGCCTACGACGAGCTTTTTCTGATGCACGACCCTTCTAGAAATCTGTCCGAAGATAAACGGAGACAAGACCGCATAGACCACGATTCCCGCGATGACGCCCCAATGCACAGGGGCGCATAGGCGCACATACTCGATAATATAGACGATATGGCCTACGAGGAAGAGCACGAGCCCCAATACGAAAGGCCAGACTTTGTGTTTCTTTAACAAGGAGAAATCCCCTGCCATGCCAAGGAACAAACCGATATAAGGCAAGGGTTCGGTCGGAATCGCGCAGACGATGCCGATGCCTAGCATCATCGTCGTGAAGCCCTTGGTGATTTTCCGTGGCAATTCTAGTTCCAAGAAGCAGAACACCAAGTGGACCAAAGAGACCAAAAGGAAGATGCCGAAAAAGACAAAGCTGACGATAGGGATGCGACTCCAATCCATAGAAGTACCTCTTAAACTAAGTTTACACATTTGGGAGGCGTTATAATAGTTTTGCTATGAACAAAGAACGAAAACTCGGTTCCCGCCGCTGGGCGGCCATTATCCTCATCGGGCTATTCGGGCAGATCGCCTGGGCCATCGAAAACAACTACATCAACCTTTGGGTCTTCTCCCAGTCCCATGACGCGGCCCACATCACATGGATGACGATGGCTTCCGCGGTCGTCGCCACCTTAACGACCTTTTTCATCGGCGCTTTGTCTGACAAACTGGGCAAACGCAAAGTCTTTATCGCGGCAGGCTATACCATTTGGGGCCTCACGGTCTTCGCGTTTGGCCTCATGTCCTTGACGAATATGGCCAGCCTCGCGGGAGGCGATATCGCAAAAGGCATCATCCTCGTCGGCGTGATGAACGTCGTCGTCGACTGCGTGATGACCCTGTTTGGTTCCACCGCCAACGACGCCGCCTTCAACGCCTACGTCACCGACGAGACGAACGAAAAGAACCGACCCGTGGTCGAATCCGTCCTCTCTGTCATGCCGCTTTTCGCGATGGCAATCATGTTAGGCGTAGGCTTAATCCTTGGTATTCCAGGCGAACAAGGAGATATGACAAACGAAACGTGGGCCAATAAAATCGCGGGACCATGGTTCATCTTTTTCCTAATCTTTGGTATCGCCACCACCGCCGTTGGCATCCTCTCTTTCTTCCTGCTCCCCAAAGACCACATCCAGCCTAACCGCGAAGACCACTACTTCAAACACATGGTCAAGGGATTCGCCCCGAAAACAGTAAAATCCAACCCCCTCTTCTATATCGCCCTTCTCACCTTTATGCTCTTTAACATCGCCGTCGATTCGTTTATGCCCTATATCCTCGTTTACGTACAAGGCCTTAAGGAACTAAACGCCTCCCTCGGGTTTATGGGCGCCATGGCCATCATTTTCGGAGTGGCCGCAGCCGCTGTTTTAGTCATCGGGGCCAATTTGAAGAAACTCGGTGCAATGCGCGTCCTCTTCCCCTCCATCGGCGTCATGTTCCTAGGTGCCTTGGCATTCTTCCTCGTCGGGGATTCCGCGCTAGGCGTTGTTCTAGCTGGCATTGCCCTTATGAGCGGATATCTATGCGGCACGACCGTCCTAGGTGCCAAAATACGCGACCTGACACCGGAAGAAGACGTCGGTGCCCTCCAATCGGTGCGCATGGTATTCGTCGTCATGATCCCGATGATCGCGGGCAGTAACCTCTCCCTCCTCTTCTTCGGTACCAGCGACGTCATCGACCCGTCGACGGGCTCGAAGACCCGTACCCCGAACAAATGGATGTTCCTCGTCACGATGATCGCCTGCGCGTTGACTCTTATTCCCGCCATTTGGCTTGCCATCGCGGATAAAAAGACGAACAAACTCGCCTCCGTTCATACCGACGAAAAATAAAAGCCCGATCTGGAAATCGGGCGATTATGTGCGGATTCGTTAGGCTCCGTATTGGATTTTTGCTTCGTCGACGTCGGCGAACCAGTCGAGCGCGAACGCACGCTCGGCGACCTCATCCTTGGTCAAGGGGATGGTGACAAGATTCATCGATGTGCAGTTCTGGAAGATCTTCGAACCGACTTCGTATAAAGAAGCGGGAAGGCGAACCGTGGCTAGACGCGGGAGATTGCGGAAGGCATAAGAATGGAGGGCAAGGATTTCGGAATGGGAGAAGTCGATTTCCGTAACCGTCTCCAAGCGAGCATGCGTAAGCGCGCCATGGGAGATCCAGGCGATTTGGTTATCGGCTGGAAGCTCGATGCGGGTGAGTTTTTCACTATTCATACCCGTGGGGCCCGCAAAGCTCGAAATGCCGACTAACGGATAGAATTCCGGGAAGGCGGTCAAATCGAAGTCGGCCGCGGTGATTTCCGTCAGGGTCGGAGCCACTTCGAATAGGCAATACCCCTTGCGATCGGAGAAATACTTGTAGGCCAAATTGCCGATGACCATCGTTTCGTCGATGAGAATCGGGAAGAGTTCGGTATCGGCGGCGAGGGTGGTGATGTCGACGGGAACGAGTTTGTCCGTCTCATCCTTGACGCCCCAATCGGCAAAGACCTTGCCAGCGGGGATATTCGTCACCACGGGAGCCGTATACGTATCGCCTTCGGCGGCTTGGACCACCTCAGTGACGGTCGGATTTGCGAAATCGGGGTGGAACGTGAGGTTATAAACGGGTACGTCCTGCGTGAAAAGGAGAGTGACCGTGCAGCCGAATTCGATCTTTTTGTGATCGACCGCACTACCGCGATATCCGCCTTCGTAAAGCTCGCATAGAGTCGAGGGGAGTTTCTTGCGGAGATCCTTTACGGCGATCTTCATGTCGTCGCCATAACGGGAAGCGACGCCGTCTTTACCTTCGCCAATGCAGGTATAACCTGTAAGGCCCAAGGCATCGATATCGATGGGTTGGCCATAAAGAACAGTCTGCTTACCCTTGGAGACGGGGGCCGTGTATTCGTATTCTTCCTTCACTTCGTTATAAGTGCGAACCTGATAGGAAATATTCACCTGATAAGATTTATCGGTGGCGGTATAACGAGCATCGATACGGGTTTGTTCTTCGAAGCGATACTCCAAGGCTTCCTGCTTCGTTAAATCGATGCGGGAACGATCGGAAGAGGAATCATAGGTCCAGCCGGGTTTGGTGGACTGACCGGCGATGGAGAAGCGCCACTTGTCGAAGGTGTAGGTCTTGTAATGGGGATCACGCCATGTGGAATAGTCATTCGGATCGGCGAGAGGATCGTGGTCGGGCGGGGAAAGAAGGGTTTCCTCGAGTTCGGGTCTATCCTCCTCGGTGAGGTCCTTTGCGTTTTGATTGAAAAGCACACGCCCGTTGAACAGGTTGGTCTCATAGGCATCGCGAGCGGTAATCAAATAGTCTTCGAGGTCGTAATCAAACGTGGCAAAGAGCACACAGTCGGACTGGATGTGGCTCAAATCGATCTTCTGGTTGGCGCCGTAATAGCCTTCAAAACCCTTGAACGAATACTTATGCCCCTTCTCGGCGGTGCGCGAAGAAGTGCGACCGTTGAAGGAGGAATCGGCAAGCTGGATGCCGCCGATTTTGGCATCCTTGCCCTTGACGGCGTAGCAATAGCCGACTTTCTTTAATCCCGACCCGGCATAAGGGTTATTGACGTCGATGGTGTAATAGCCGTGCGCGGCGAGGTCTTCTTCCATTCCGACATAATCGGAATAGATGTTAATCGTATAGTAGTTTTCCCCCGTCAGGCTGCAGCCAGAAAGGCCCGCCAGGAGGAGTGGAGCGACAAAAACGAATCCAATTCTTTTCTTCATGACAACTATTATCCACGGACGCGCATATTTTTGAAAGCACAATAGAGTGAATACTCTAATTGTTGCCCAACTTTCATTCAAAGCGTATATTTATCCTCGCGAGGTTTTATCTATGGACAATCGTAAAGTAAACATCTTCCTCGGAATCGCTGCTGCGATCCTTGGCATCGTCTCCATCCTGACGATGCTTGCCACCTGCTTTGGCGCTTCGGATTTCTCCGATCACCCCTCGACGTTAGGCAACTGCTACAACGTCATGTTCGGCTACCAATCCTATAACAGCGTGCCCTTGCTCATCACGGCTTTCGTCCTCCAGATCGTCGGCTGCGTGTTCGCCTTCTTCGGCGGCATCCTCCGTAGCAAGCTCGGCGCTATCGTCCTTGGAATCGCGGCCATCTGCTTCGCGATCGGCGGTGTCTTCTGGTTTATGTCCCCTGGCGCCTTCCTTAGCATCAACAAAGTTGGCGAAGCCGAAAACGTCGTTCTCGGCACGGGCTCCATCCTCACCGCGGTCTTCTCCCTCGGTGGCGGACTCGTGGCCCTCTATGGTGCCTATCGCGCCTTCAAAGCCTAAAGGATATCCAAAAACGAAATTGCCTCGAGAATTCGAGGCTTTTTCTTTTTAAAAGAAAGGCCGCATTTCGCGACCTTTGGCTATCTTTATCTACGCGCGTTCGCCCGTATGAAGGCCGGCACTTCTTCGACCGGAATACCAAGGGCGAAGCCGAGCTCGCCATAGACGACAGGCGAGGCGCGACTTACGAACTGGGCATCCATCGAATTGAGGTGGCCATCGCGGGCCTTGCGCTGCAGCGCGCCCTCTAGCAAGGTAGCCAAACGTTCCACATAACCGGAACGGAGAGCTTCTTCGTAAGCAAGCTTACGGGCCTTCGAATCGACGATGTAGAGATTCGTCGTGATATCGGGCCAGTTTTTCAATAGTTCCAACGCAGTCTTGCGATCGAGGGGGCGACGGAGGGAATTCGCGTTATCGACGGGCACACGAACGATGTTGTTACGATCGTCGCCATAGTGTGGCGAAAGGACGTAGTAAAGCGTGTTCGGTTCGTCCTCCGAAAGAGGTTCGATTCCGATGATTTTGCAAACACCGCAATACGTATGAAAGACATAAGTGCCAATGTCGTACATATTCGCCACCTCCTTTAATATAAAAAGTATAACCAAAAATCGTCAAAATTTCTATCCCCTAAGCCGAAAATAGCAAAAAATCGAATGATTTAGGCCAAATTGCTCGTTATTTCTGCTTCAAAACGGATGAAGAAAATTGTCACTGAAAACAGCTTTTCATCCGTCATCTAGCGACTTTATTGCGCAAAAATTCACAAAGTTCTTCCATGCCTTCACCCGTTTTGGCGGAGACGGGGAAGAAGGTGGCATCGGGGTTCACGTTACGGATGCGCTGCTTGGCTTTTTCGACATCGAAATCAAAGACGACTCGCGCGTCCATTTTGGTAAAGACAAAGAAATCGCCCCGGGTGAACATAAGAGGATACTTGAGGGGTTTATCATCCCCTTCCGGAACAGACAAAAGAACCATGTTTGCATTGGCCCCCGTATCGAATTCGGCGGGGCAGACGAGGTTACCAATGTTTTCCAAAATGACGAGGTCGAGGTCGGAGACGTCGAGCATGTCGATCGCTTCGTTGGTCATCTTCGCGTCGAGGTGACATTCGCCGGACGTATTAAGTTGAATCGTCTTCACACCCGTTTTTTCCTTGACGGTCGAAGCGTCCACTACCGCATCCATATCCGCCTCGATGACGCCGATGCGAATCTTGTCCTTGAGGCGGTTGATCAAATCCACGAGCAGGGTCGTCTTGCCAGAACCCGGCGAAGACATGACGTTAATAAAATAAACGCCTTTCTCTTTGAGTTCCGCGCGTAGTTTCGCCGCACGGAGGTCGTTATTGGCCAATACGGATTGTTTGACTTTGATGACTTTGATTTCGCCCATAGTTCGTTCTTTCCTTTCCGAAATCATACGCGAACGCACGCGCAAAATCTATGAATGGTTCTCTTTTCGTCATTCTACTTCCCGTTCAAACAACCCTCGATTTCTTTGGATAACCCCATACATGGCCTCCTAAAAACGCGATTCTCCAAAACGGAGAAAGCCCTTCTTTAAAAAAGAAACGCAGGTGTAGAGTGCGTTTGCACATACGTTAAGGAACAATTACCGCCGGAGCTAGCAAGATGTCTACCCAAGCCCAGGAAAAAACCAAACGTTGGAATGTGAAAGCCTTCAAGTGGCCTAGCATCATCCTCGCCGCCCTCCTCATCGGCGGCGGAACCGGTTTTACCGTAGCCACGACACTCAAGCCACCCTCCTACCAATTCATCGCCGATACCGATGCCTATGAGCCTGACCTCCAAACGGCCTACGCCAAATACGAGGCAGCCAAGGGCGGGGCCCTAGAGACGAAGATGACCGTCGACGAGATGATCAACGTCGCCTTCATGAAATTCGGCATGGAGGAAGAGACGTGGAGCCGTGGCGTAGGCATTGCCAAGGCGATGGGACTGGTCGACCAAAACATCTGGACCACCACCGTCGCCGACCACGGCCGCTACTTCGAGGAATCGATATCGCTATCGAGTTTCGTCAAGATCTACGACCGCATGTTCGAAGAAGGCGAAACCATCACCACCTATTGGGGTGATAATCCCGACTTCGGTAGTCACCCCAAAAAGGAGATGAGCCGCGACGAGTACAAAGAAGCGATGGGCCGTTACGTCTCCGAAGCACTGGTCTTCGTCGTATCGGACAAGACGCTGGTCAACGACGAATCACCCGCCTCGGGCCGCCCGAAGACGGGGATCATCAAAGAGAACGGCCGCTTCGTCTTGGAAGCCGAACTTAGCCCAAAGCTTGGCACCATCCGCTACAAGAAGCAGATGAAGACCATCTCGGATCTCGCAAGCCAGCCTAGCTTCAACTACTGTCACATCACCGTGACGACGGACGAGGACCTGAACCTGATCCGCATGGACACCTATGAGTCCTACACGGCCGTCACAAAGATGGGCCTAGGCTCCGGTGTCGCCGGTAGCCTCTCCACCGCCTACTACCACGAACCCGCCCCCTTCGGTTTCCCCGAGCCGGGTTCGACCCTACCCGATTATCCCGAATCCATCTAAGGAGGAAATAACCATGAAAATCAATTTCGCCAAAGGAACCCTTAAGAAGAAGCTCGCTACGGGAGCCCTCGTCATCGCCACGTTTGCGATGTCTGCGGGCTGCGCGTTCTTCCTAGTCCCCCAGACCATCATCAACGAACGCGATAACCAGAAGTTCGTCGAAGAACCCGAACCCGACAAGACCGGACGTGAACTTTTCATCTCCTCGATGACCAACGCCGCGACTGCCGGACTTTCCATCGACGCGAAAGAGCTCGTCTTGGAATATGACGGCAAAACCGATTCCAATTCGGTCAAGCACGTCAACCGCATCGATGCCTCGGGCACCAAGATCGATTTCGCCCTGACCACACTTTCGCTCCATGGCGTCAACTTCGCCTTAACCGCCCCGATTGCCTATAGCGATGCCGGCAACAACACCCATTACCGTGGCGTCCACGCCTCGATGATCGACGAGACCATCTACCTCGATCTCTTCGGTGGCAAGAAGGTGGGCGAAGAAATCGTCTACGACAACTCCTCCTGGGATTTCAAATACAAAGTCTCCCTCGCCTCTTATGATGACGGCACCGTCGATCCCCTCACCGGCGGTATCGGCCAATACGAATATGGCGACCTCGACTGGTTGCTTGAAGATATCCTCGCCATTCTTACCGAAGGCGGCATCGATATCTCCCTCGAAGGCTGGCTCGACAAGCTCGGCGGTTCTTCCGAAGAATCTAGCGAGCCCGCTTCTTCTGGAATTGACACCGACGCCATCCTCGATTCCCTTGGGAACATGGTCGAATATCGTCCTGGCGAAGGCGCGGACCCCTACTTCATCTGGAATCTCCCTCTAGGTGAGAAGACCATTTCTTTAGGCCTTCGCAGCAACGAGGATTATGAATTCGTCGGCGTCGACCTCCCGGCCGCCTATGTCTATGACGAAGATTCCGTGGACGCGAATACGGGCGTCACGACCTCCGCGACCCCCAACGAAGAAAAGGCTTGGGAAATCCAAGAAGGCCTCCGTCTAAGCGCCAAAGCGGACATCGGCAGCTGCGCCGATACCTGGAACCCCGCTTCCTTGCTCCCCGGCCCCGCCGATATCGATTCCTACCGTAACCTCAATGACTCCTTGGCTCTCTTCCGTTCGATCGCCAAATACGCCGCTAACCCGCAGTTCGGCCTCAACTTGACCCTCGATCTTGGCTATGCGACCGAAACCGAAGCCTTTGAAGGCTCCCGTACCAAGGTGAAGAAAGACGCTTCCAGCAAAGCCGATTCCATCCGTCTCGTCCTCGATGGCGACGCCGACCTTTCCGGCCGCAAGTTCAATGGCGCAAAAGGCGCATTATCCTTGCAGAAAGTCGACAAAACCCAAGTTGAAGAACAAATCGTCGCCAGCCATGACATCAACGTTTCCTACCTCTATAACCACGAAGCTCAGCAAGGCGATGGCTATCTCGACATCAACGGTTCTCTCTTCAAGGCCCACACTACCAAAACCTACCTCGACGAGTTCTATAGCGCCGTCCTCGAAGACGCCTTCTCCTCGCCCAATACGCAGGAACAGGCTTCCGACACCAACACGCTCGAACAGGTTCAGACCATTTTGAACAAGCTCGGCATGTCCATCGACTCCATCCTCGATAGCGATGTCCTCAAAGACATCGAAAACGGCGTCTACGTCTCCGCTCTCGATCTTCTTGAGACCTTCAAGAACGAAGATAACCTCATCACTCTCGTCCTCAACCTCGAAAAGCTCGGCCTAAGCGGCAAGATCTCCGTCACCCTCAAAGGCGTCGAAGAAAAGCAAAGCGACCTCCTCTCCATCAAGTTCGAAAACATCTCCTTCGCTTCCTTCACCCTTAACGGTGAGCTCAAGACGCGTGACTTCCACCTCGTCACCGCCCCCGCGGACGCGGAGACCTATGATACCCTTTGCCATCTTAAGGGCATCGGCGAACAGATCACCGATATCATCGATAAGAAAGCCTTCTCCGCCAATCTCGGCGTGACTCTCTCCGACAACACCGTCACCGACGAAACCGCGACCAAGCTTTCTCTTAACGGCGGCCTCGCCTTCGCCTTCACCGACGAACTCAAGCAAGGCAAAGCGACCTTTGACATCGAGCAAAGCCTCACCGACGTCCTCGTCTCCGACCACCGTCTCGCCCTCGACATGAAGTCCGAGTCCAGCTCCTTCGATACTGTTGCCTTCGGCTACGCTTCCGCTTCTAGTGCTGCCGCTCTCGACGCCAACATGGCTAACGAAGGCAAGAAAGCCAAGATGTCCTTTGGCGGATTCGGTGATACCCTCGACTACCTCATGGACCGCTTCGAATCGATCGATGACCGCTTCGACCGTCTCTCCGCTTCCATCGCCGGCAACGTCACCGCGGAAGGCCTCCTCGGCCGCCTCGTCGATGGCGAATATAGCGCCCTCCTCGAAAAGACCGACATCATCAACGTCGCCGACCTCCACCATGGCGAAGGAGATGACACCTACATCGAAATCAACCCCTCCGCGTTCGGCCTAGGCGAAAACGATAAGATCGCCGTCACCCTCTCCTACGTCGGCAACACCGCCGAAGAAGAAGGTGGCATCGACGCCCTCTCCATCGATTTGACCTTCGGCGAAAACGACATCCACGTTTCCTTGGATTCCATTGCCTCCGCCGATGTCGAAAACGCTCCGGAAGGCACCTTCGAGAACTTCGCCGAACTCGATGGCTTCCACGACATCTCCTTCCTCCCCGAAATCGCCGAATACGCCGTCGGCAGCCTTACCCTGGGCACGATGGCTGGCGAAGAAAACGACGTCTCCGGCATCTCCCATTACGGCCTCCAAGGCGACCTCTCCGTCAAGATCGGCACCCACGACCTCAAGATCGGTCTCTTCGATGCCTATGCTTCCGTCGAAGGCGCGGAGACCAAGATCTACACCCAAATCAACGACCTCCCCGTCATCCGTGGCGTGAACGCCCCCGACAATTCGCACTACTTCCGTCCCAACGAACTCGAAGGCGCGCGTTCCTTTGAGATCATGTACTACGCTAACGGTCGCAACCCCGAAGGCGAAGCCCTCCTCACCCGCACTTCCGATTACGGCAAAATCCGCTCCGTCCGCGATGCCGTCCGCCTCGATGGCAAAGACTTCACCGGCAACCTCCTCGGTTGGCTCGCCCGTTATAGCCTTGGCATCAACGACGAGCTCCTCGATGGCGGCGATAGCGAACCGACGAGTAGCGAACCCGCTTCCTCCAGCGAAAGCTCCTCCATTCTCTTCAGCGAACCCGTCCGTATCGAAAAGGTTTTCCACGGCATCACCAAGACGACCGACGAGAATAGCGTCGACACCTATGCCATCTCCGTGGATCTCGGCGGCCTCCTCGGCCTTGGGATCCTTGGCGATGCGACCGTCTCGCTCTCCGGACGCAGCGTCTTCAATAGCGATAAGTCCGCTACTTTCAAGACCCTCACCGCCCTTAACGTCCACGCCGACGCTTCTTCCAAGTCCGTCAACGGCGGCTCCCTCCAGCTTGCTTCCGTCGACTTCGACCTCTTCCTCAATAACATCAACGGCGAGGGCGTGATGGAAAACGTCTGGGACAAACCCGCGACCGCCCGTTATAACCAGCTCTTCGTCAAGGGTGACGTGCCCGATACCGGCATCCTCGAAGAGGAGAACAAAGGCTTCTTCTATAGTCCCGATCTCGGTCTTGACGGCGAGAACAACCCCATCACCGAAGGCTTCACCGATATCCTCGTCACCGAGCTTAACGAAGAAACCCAGACCTTCTTCCACGACTTCCGCTCCCTCGAGAACATCGCCATCGGTAACCTCTACCTCCTCCCCTAATCGCTTCTAGGCGAACTCTTGCCCCGCTTTGCGGGGCTTTTCTTCATTGATGCATTTTCGCGTTGCCACGGCTATGATAAGAAGGCTATGGAAAACTTGGCGGAAACGGTCGGAAAGAATCTCGCCTGCTTACGCAAGGCCAAAGGGATGACCCAGCAGGATCTCGCCCGCGAGGTCCATTATTCGGACAAATCGATTTCGAAATGGGAACTCGGCTATTCGCTTCCTTCCGTTGATATTCTCAAAGACTTCGCTGATTTCTACGGCGTGACCGTCGACTATTTGCTCACGGAACAAAAAACCGAGGATTTAGAGAAGATCGCCAAGCAAGAAGAAGTGCAGGATAAACAGACCGGAATCAACCACGCGATCATCATCGCCATGACCGCATTAATCGTCGTTTCCATTGCAATTTGCGTCTTCTTTTCCGAATACTACACTCCTTTTAAGCCTAGTGTTCCAAGCGCTGAAGAACGTAACGGCCTATGGATTATCTTCGTGTGGATGGTGCCCGTCTCCTTGCTATTGACCGGCTTAGAATGCGCCCATTACTACCACAACCGCATCACCAACGTCGTCATGTTCTCTTGCTTTGCGTGGACGCTACTCATCTCGTTCTGCATTCAATTCGGTTACTATAACGACCGCCCCGAGCCCATCTGGTACATCCTCGTGGTCGGTATACCGGTCCAAGTCATCCTGATATTGCTAGGCAATTTCCACCGCAAGAAAGCCTAAAACCTTCGATGCCCTGCCCTTTCTCCAAATCGGAGAAAGGGTTTCTTTAAACCGGATACGCGCACGCTTACCCTTACGCATATAATGCGCGTATGCGTTTATTCGGAGCAGGAAAACATCCATTACGCCTAGCCAAAAAGGCGCTCGCGTTCCTCATCGCGGCCGTCTCGCTTTCCTGCGCCCCGACCAAAGTCCAGGCCATCGCGCCAAACCCTGCTCATGAAACCGGCTATGGGGCCGAAGCCATCAAGCATCAGCTAAGCGCCTATTCCCATAACGGGATGCGTCTTTCCTTCGACGAATGTGAAGTCTTTATTCCTTCCAAAGACGAAAACCATCCTAACGTCCTCGATTTCGGCGGGGCTAGTGGCGCCCTTCGTCTCCAAAACCTTTCGGTCCATGGTATCGATTTTATTCTCGATGCCCCGTTTTCCTATAACGGACTAGACCGATATCTGAATCTATCGCTACTCTCCGATGACCTTTATTTCTCCCTGGATGCGTTAAACGAAGCAGAAACAACCTATAACGTCAAATACCATGCAAATCTGACTTCTTATGACGAAGGCGGAATCGACGACATGACGCAGGGCATCTCCTATTTCGAATACGGGGAACTGGATTATTTCGTCTATACCATCCTCCAAACCCTCGGGGTTTCTTCAATCGATCTGAATTGGCATAGCGAGGAGAAAGCCACCTTCGACGCCGAAGCGATTCTTGATTCCTTTGACGCGATGGAAGAAGTCGATTCCTCCCGTTTCCGCGTCGATATCCCCATTGGCGAGGAGACGTTGCCCCTAGGCCTGGTCCATGACGGGGATTACGTGCTCACTGGTATCGAATTCCCGATTCATCAAAGCGGCGTTCCCTCTTCTTATGAATTCTCGAATGGCCTTTCCGTCGATCTCTATGCTCGCATCGAGGATGCGACCCCCTCTTCCTTCGCCCCGGCCTATGACACGTCCGCCTACGTCGATATCATCGACTCGTTAGCCCTCTTCCGTACCATCGCTTCTTATGCCAACTCCAAAAAGTTTGGCATCGGCGCTTCCTTTGAACTCCTCCACAGCGAAGATGCCGTCGAAGGCGACGACGACCATTTCGAACGCGAGGCCGTAAGCGAAGCCGCCTATCTTCGCCTCTCCTCCAATCTCGATTTCTCCTCGTCGTTTATCGATGGGCTGAACGCGGAAATCACCTTCGGCCAACACGGCGGAAACGAATCTGTTTATGGTATCTATACCACCCAAGCGGAAGACGATACCCGTTTCTACTTAAACCTCGACGAAATCCTCAAGGTCTATACGCCCGTTGACGTCGGCAGCGCCCTCATTTCCTCCCTTGTCGACGCGTTCTCCGACGAAAGCATCCAAAACGAGGACATCATGAAGCTGCTTGGTGCCCTACTCACTTCTGGCGAAGGCATCCTCAAGGTCATCGAAGTCGTCAAGGACAGCGACTTTGGAAAGAACATCGAAAACGGTTATTACGAATCCGTCCTCGCCTCCGTTTCCGAACTCGACTTCCAAGATAATTCCATCCGTATCGTCATCGACCTCACGAAAGCCGGCCTCCAAGGCACGGCGACCGTTCTTCTTAACGGCACGAGCGAATCGGCCAAACTCGCTTCCATTACGCTTTCTAACGTCGGAGCGAAAGCGGATAACGCCTCCAAAACCTCGCTTTATATTAACGGCACCTTGGACATCCTGCCTTACGAAGTCCCCGTTTTCGATCCCTCCGAATACGTCGAATTGACGCACCTTCCGGGCTGGGACGAGGAAATCCAAGCCATCGCCGAAACCGATCAATTAAGCGTGACGCTAGAAGGCTATGCCCTAAAGACCGGCACCACTTCCGTCATCACCAACAAAGCCGCGAACTATAACCGCACCGAGCAAGGGTTTACCTTCTCGGGTTCTTTGGCCTTCGACCTCAAGGAAAGGCTTGGCACCGGTAAGATGACCTTCACCGACCGCAAAGAAGGCTACGTCAATGACCACACCCTCCAAATCGATGTCACCGGGCCAGAAGGCGAAAACGATACCGATCTTAATGACATGACCGGTTCAGGCAACCAAAACGCGATGTATTTCCAATACGACTCCAAAAACGTCACGGAGACGAAAGGAAGCACCGCCTACAACAACGAAAACCGTACCGAGCCCGACAATTCGCCCTTAAAAGGCCGTTTCTCCATCCATTCGCTCGATGGCATCCTCAAGGTCGTTCAGGAGCTCTCCGGCAGCACGGATGTCCGCTTCGAGCGTTTGACCAATCTCATCGGTCGCCTTTCCGCGGAAACTCTCCTCACTAAAGTGATGGCAGGCCAGTATTTCGAATTGCTTGCGACTGGCGTCCTCCAAAGCGCAACGATCGAAGAACGAAAGACCACTCTCGTCGTGAAGCCTGGCATCATCCAGCAGAATACCGGGATGACCTTAATCCTTGGCTATGACACCAACCTCAAGCCCAAGACCATCGAAGTCTATATGACCCTAGAAGGCGATGAAAACGATACCGAAGTCTATGCAAAGATTACTTTGGGCAACACCTCCTTCCCGGGTTACCAGTTCTCCTCGCACTCTTCTTCCGAGTTTACCGATTTCTCCTCGTTAAAGACCTTGGCCCAATTCGCGATCGATACGATCAGTCTCGGTATGACCGACGATACAGCGAATAGCTGGACGACCTATAACCTCACCGGCAGCGCGGACCTCAAGCTTCTCGGGCTTTATACCGTTACGGTTACCATCAACGTGAACATTTACCTTAAAGGTACCCGCGTCCTCATCTTCGGAACGACCCATATCCCAAGAGTTCTCATCGCCACGAACGCCGAAACCGCCTGTAACTTCTTCTACGAAACAGACGGGGCGGACGAAGGCGGAACGATGTATCTATGCCGCCACACGGCTGAAAAATATGGTTTCTTGAATTTACAGACCCGCGACAAAGCCGAACACTGCAAAATCAAGGGCAGCGATTTCGGTGCGCACATCCTCGATTGGGTATGCGGCTACATGCTCAACTTCGGCGATACCATCATGGATAGAATTAACGGCGAAGACCAAAGCGTCGCCACCGAGTCGATGCACGGCGAAGACATCATCCGTTCCTTCTCGGTCGCCTCGGCCTCTTTGACCGCGCCCAGCTGGACGCTTAACATCGACCTCGGTGCCTTGGCCCACACTAGCATCTTAGGCGAGCTCCCCGCGACCATCACGGGCATCCAAGCCAAGTACATCGGCAGCGATGGCAAGAACTATCAAAAGAACGCCCTTTATTCCCTCAGTGGGCAAACGAGCATCCTAGGCATCGTCATCAAAGCGACTCTCAGTTTCAAAGTCGGAAACATCAATTCAAGCAACGGCGCCTATACCGATGCCTGGTATAGCCAAAGCACCTATGCTTACACCAAATACGACAAGACAAAATATAACGGCACCGCGAATGCCATTTGGAATAGCAGCTACGGCAAAACCAACGCGAATAGCAATTACAAAAACGCGTCGTGGTACGTGACGCCTTAATCGTCCATCTGGCCGATTCGCTTTAGATAACGCATCAAGATAACCGCCGCAGCCGCGGAGTCGATGTTCTTCTTTTGCTTCTTCGCGTTCTTGCCCGACTGATGGAGCAAGGCCGCCGCTTCGACGGTAGAGTTCCGTTCGTCCTGTTTCTCAACGGGAATACCAGGGAAGGCCTCGTTGAGGCTCTCGATAAAGTCCTCGACGATCGGGGTCATCTCGCAGGGATCCCCGGAAGGGAAAAGCGGATACCCTATGACGAAATGCTCGATTTTCTCGATAAGCATCAGTTCTTTGATCGCGGCGATGGCATATTCGTAATGGCCACCGGGAAAGCGCGTTTCCTTTAACGGAGTAACAAGAGAACCGCTGCGCGAAAGGGCGAGGCCAACGCTCCCCTTTCCCAAATCGATCGAAAGAATGTTTTTGATCACGGCAACATTATCGCATAAAAGAAGCAGATGCGGAACAAAGCTGGTTTTTACGCGCTTTTAAGTGCAAAACGCCACTCTTTTCGCTTTCACATACATTTATAGAAAAGAAAACGCCTCGCATCACTGCGAGGTGTCCGCTTGGCTTGCTTGTTTAACGTCTTTGTTAGCTCCAACTCACGACGGGAACGCGCTATTAGTGGTTTACCACGCGGGAGATTCCAACCAACCGCTGTCTTGCGACATCGTCTCTTACCGGTTTGCTAGCTTGAACTAGAACCATTCAGAGGCAAGTTTTTGTTTTTCCGGTTTACCGGCGAGGAGAGTTCTTATCTCCCTAGGCTTATCAGGACTTTCCTGGTAAGTCTCGGCTACGGCTGAGGGGTACGTCTTCATTCGCCCTCATGCTTTGACCACGTTCCGACTTTGCGATTCAGGGTGGAACGACTTCCTCGAGGACCCGAAGGTCTTCGGCAGATCTGGCTGAACCAGATTCGAGGCATTTCCAGCGGTTTACCGCGCGCCGAGCCTCTTTTGGCACCAATCAGTTATGAATTCCTGATTGTTTTCGGATTCTCCTGATCCCAAAGATCCGAAGAATTCGTATTCCCTTTATTTGGTTTCACCAGCTAAGGGGCCTCGCCCCACCCTTGTTTAGGGGGTGGTTACCGTATCGGGCTGGTTCGGTGATTGACCGTCATGCCCGGCGGAGACGAGCTTCTTGCGTTTACGCCGGCCGCTCGATCTTGGCCGTGGGTCTTTCTCCCGATTCGCGGAATCACTTCCGCATCCTCGATTTATTTTGTTGGTTCTACCAACGAACGGTGGGGATTCCGTTCCGCGCATCGAATTTCTTCGCAGCACGTTGACCGGTGGGCTTGACGCGGAAGCGCGGTTTCCATCGGGACCGAGGTTTCAGATGGTATCTGATGTATCGGCTATCCCGTTAGGGAGGATTACTCCTTCCTCTTGGGAGGTTTGCTCGCGGTTAGGCGAGGTCTACCTTCGTCCTTCGTTTTTCCGGTGGTACCGGGGCAAGGAGGATTCTTGCCGGGTATTGGCCCTTCGCTCTTGCGTTCCTCTTGCTAACGCTTGAGGAGTCTAGGAGCACGCAACGTTTTTCCAGTGTACTGGGTGGGCGTTTCCGTTCCCGCGAGGGTGTCCGATGAAGTTCGGTTGGCCCTGCTTCCGAATATTCCTTTTCCAAGGCTGTTCGGAGGGTCCCTTTTCTCAAGTTTACTTGCCGCCAGGATCCTGGGCGGTGGCATCTCCTCATTTCAGGGGAGGCCCTTTGGATCTTCCGTCCTCACGCTGAGAGTCTCGACGCTTTCTGGAAGGCTTCCTCTTTTTTCGGTTTACCGATTGGCTGGAGTTCCCTTTCTGATGAGATTCAAGTCGCATCAGATCCCTTCTTTCGAAGGAGCAGACCTTTGAGGCTCTTTTCGGCCCTTGGGGCATCTTACATTCCCTTGAAAAACATCGATGTTATCGACATTTTTTCATTCCCACCATCTTCGAGGATTTGCATCCCCGTTCCTTGGTGGTGACGACAAGTTTATGCCGTTTTATGAGGAATGCAACACTTTTTTGCAAAATTTTTTTAAAAACTTTTTTAGATATATTTATATATCTACTTTTTTAAACTTTTTTTGAAATCGCGGTGCGTTTCCCTTGTAAGTCTTCTTTTGTCCGATAAACTACCCATCAGAAGGAGGCTATGCCATGGCCAAAGAACAATGGGACCTCTCGGTATTCTTCAAAACGGAAGAAGAATTCCTAGAAACCTTAGAACAATTCAAATCCCTCATCCCCACCCTAGCGAGTTATCAAGGACAGCTAACCGACGAAACCAAACTCGCCGAATTCCTCCGCCTCGACAAGAAAGCGAACCTCTTGCTCGTCCGTTGCTATTTCTTCGCATCCATGCGCAGCGACCGCAATAAGAAGGACGTCGCGAACGCGCAGGATCTCATGAAAGTCCATATCGCGATGCAATCTTATGGATCCGCGGTTTCTTTCTTATCGCCCGAACTCATCGCAATCGGAAAAGACAAGCTCACCGACTTCTTGAAACGTAACCCCGAGTTCGATGAGTACTCGCACCAATTCGATTCGCTCTTCCTCTCCGTCGACCACGTACTATCCGCGCGCGAAGAAGGATTATTAAGCGCCTTCTCCCCCGTCACCGGCGGAATCCGTAGTCTCTATTCCCAACTCACCACCGCGGATGGCAAACCCTCGAAAGCAAAACTATCTAACGGAGAAGAAGTCACCGTTACGCAAGCCAATTGGACCTCTTTAGTCGCCCATCAGGACAAACAAGAAGACCGCAAGGCCATCTTTGAAGCCCTCTATTCCTATTACGAAGACCATAAATCCACCTATGGCGAGATCTATAATCTCACCCTTCAAAGCCAAGTCGCTAACATGCGCACGCGCGGATATAAATCTATATTAGAATCTCATCTCGCCGGCCAAGCGATTCCTTTGGATGTCTTCCACACCTTGATCAAGACCGCTTCCGAAGGCTCGGCCCCGTTAAAGAAGTATCTCGAAATCCGTCGGAAAGCGTTTGGTCTAGAAAAGATTCGTTCCTATGACCGTTTCCTCCAACTCGCCAAACCCAAGACCAAATATACCTACGACCAGGCCCGCGAACTCTTCTACGACTCCATCAAGAATTTCCCGGAAGACTTCCAAGAGAAGGCCAGGGAAGTTACCAAAGACGGCTATGTCGACGTACATCCTGGCGAAGGTAAGCGTAGCGGCGCCTATTCTAATGGCGGCTATGACTTCCACCCCTTTATCCTGTTGAATTTCGTCGGCGAACTCGATGACGTCTTCACCCTCGCCCACGAATCCGGCCACTCGATTCATACCCTTTATAGCGAAGAAGGCCAGCCGACCCTCCGTCAGGACTACACCATCTTCGTCGCCGAAATCGCCTCGACCTTCAACGAGCATAACCTCCTCGACTACTTGCTCCAACGCGGCGATCTCGATAAAGATGACAAGATCTTCCTCCTTCAAAAGGCCATCGACGAAATCGTCAGCACCTTCTACCGTCAGACCCTATTCGGCCATTACGAATACCTCATCGCCGAGAAAGCCGAAAAGGGCGAACCCATCAACTGGCAGGTCTGCTCCAACGTCATGATCGATCTCTATAAGCAATACTATGGAATCGACATCTCCGAAGAGAAGGTCAAACCTCTTGTCTGGGCCTATATCCCCCACCTCTTCAACTCGCCTTTCTACGTCTATCAATATGCGACGAGCTTTACCTCTTCGATGTTGCTCTACGCCAAGGTCAAAGCCCAAGAAGAAGGCGCCTTCGAGCGCTATATCTCGCTTCTAAAATCAGGCGGTTCGGACTTCCCCGTCGCCCAGGTCAAAGCCGCGGGTGTCGACCTAACGACCCCTGAGCCCTACCTGGCCGTCGTGAAGCGGATGAGCGAACTCGTCGATCAACTCGAAAAGCTTCTCGCCGAATAAAAGCCTCCCTAGCCAAGGTTCCTCGCCTTGGCTTTTTTCATAAAGAAAAACGGAGCAATTACTCCGTTTTCCCATACAAATCACGATTCTTTTAGATTTCTTCCGGGCTATAGTGCTTGCGCTTTGGCGCCGGCGCAGGAGCAGGAGCAGGTGCAGCCTTAGGCCTACGCTTGATCGTCGGTTCGGAAGAAGGGACATACGTCGGAAGGCGAACCTTCGCGCCAGCATCGACGGCTTCCGATTTGGCTTGGATTTCATGGAAGAGGGTACGGCATTCGAGATAACGACCATTACGGGCATATTCGTCGAAGACCGCTTTCTTCACGTTGGCGTCGCAGAGGCAGGAATAGTAGACGAGGAAGTCATAGGCATCCTGATCCATGCGTTCACGGGAGCCAGCCTTCAGCGATTCGGCATGGAGATCGAGCATCATGGAAATCCATTTGCCCCTCTTGTAATCGTTATAGAACCGCTTGCGGTACGCCTTGCGCGCTTCGGGGGTTCGAAGGGCTTTGAGGTGGCGCTTGCGGAGCTGGTAAATGCGTTCGTACTTGCAAGGATAGTTCACGCAATAGAAGAGGCCGAAGATCAACGAAATCATCAAGGCGGCGGAGAGACCGAGATTACCGTAAACGAAGACGTAACCAATGATTTCGAAGAACTGTGCCGGGAGCATCCTGGTCATGTTCTCTGCAAAAGCGGGGATGAAGAGCAATAGTTCGTAGAACGTGACGACCACCGCCATTCCGATAAAGCCAAGCAGCACCCAAATGGCATACCACCAATAGGCGTGACGGAAAACAGCCATGCGGCAGGCGACGATTAAGGCAAAGAGATTCGTCACAATCATCGCGACGGGTAGAATGAGAATTAGCCAAACCGCTTCTTTGCCGTAGACCATACCGCCAACGGTAAGCTGGAGGTTGGGCAACGTGTCGTACACGTTCCTGCTGATATCGCCGAAATCGAAAGACACCAAGAAATAGGTAAGACTCGGGACGAGGCAAAGGAGCAAAACGATAAAGCAATAGACCGGAATCCAATGCCGCGGCCTCGTCGGCTGCGACATCTCCAGTCTCTCAATAGAGACCATGCGCGATTTCTTCATACTTTATATTATAAGACTAAGACGCTTTGCCTTTCACCATTTTCTATTGAAAATCAAAAGAGTGCTCTTTGAGGGTGCAAAGATAGCGGCTTCGACATACAATAATCCACGTCACTTGGAGTCCTTATGAGCAAAAACATCCTTATCGTTTATTTCTCCCATGGCGGAGAGAATCTCATCGAAGATCGCATCGTCGACCTTCATGGCGTCGGTAACACCAAAGTCGTCGCCGAAGCCCTTCAGAAAGCTCTCATAGAAAAAGGTGGCAAAGCCAACCTCTTCGAAATCGAACCCCTCATCCCCTACGACAAATCCTATGACGCGACCCTCGCCAGGAGCCGCCAGGAATACCAAGACGGCGCGGCGCCCCTCATCAACGACGGCCCCAATGGCTTCGAGGCCTATGATGTCGTTTTCCTGGGCTACCCCAACTGGTGGGGTACCATTCCCGCGCCGATCCTCTCCTTCGTCCGCGACCATAACTTCACGGGCAAGACCGTCATCCCCTTCGTCACCCATGGTGGCCAGCGCTTCCTCTACTCGGTCGAAACCATCGCGAAAGAAGCTCGCGGTGCGACCATCAAAGAAGGCTTCGCCGTTGCGGCGGCCTACCTAAGCGCAGCCCCATCCGTCATCGAGGATTACCTCAAAAAGAACCCCGATTTGCTCGGTTAATCACAAAAACGCTCTCAAACGAGAGCTTTTTAAATGCAAATCTCTTTAGTAATTTTGTTCGCGCGCTACAATACGCACACGAAAAGAAAGGAAACACATCCATGTATAACAAAAACGCTTGGGAAAAATATGAATCCAAAGACGAGATCTTTGCCTTTGCCGAAGGGTATAAAGATTTCATCACCAAGGGCAAGACCGAACGCGAAGTTGTCAAACTTGGCATCGCTCTAGCCGAAGCAAAAGGCTTCCGCCCTCTCGATTCCTTCAAATCCCTAAAACCCGGCGACAAAGTCTATGCCGTCAACAAGAACAAGAACATCGCCGCTTTCATCATCGGCGAACAGCCCGTCGAAAACGGCCTCCGCGTCTTGGGTGCCCATATCGACTCGCCCCGTATCGACGTCAAGGGCAACCCCCTCTATGAAAAGGATGGCTTCGCTCTTCTAGATACCCACTACTACGGCGGCATCAAGAAGTATCAATGGGTCACCATCCCCCTTGCCATCTATGGCGTCGTCATCAAAAAGGACGGCACCAAAGTCGAAGTCGCGATCGGCGATAAACCCGAAGACCCCGTCGTCGGCATCACCGATTTGCTCATCCACCTCTCGGCCGACCAGATGCAGAAAACGGCCGCCAAAGCCATCGAAGGTGAAGACCTCGACCTCACCATCGGTTCTCTTCCCCTCAAAGGCGAAGACAAAGAACCCGTTAAGAAAGGCATCCTCGCCCTCCTTAAGGATCAATATGGCATTGAAGAGGAAGACTTCCTCTCCGCCGAACTCGAAATCGTGCCCGCCGGCCCCGCTCGCGACTATGGTCTCGACCGTTCGATGGTCGCCGGCTATGGCCACGATGACCGCTCCTGCGCCTATACGTCCTTGATGGCCGTCCTCGATTCCAAGACCGAAACCTTCACTTCCTGCGCCGTCCTCGTCGATAAGGAAGAAGTCGGCTCCATCGGCGCGACCGGTGCCCAGTCCAAATGGTTTGAAAACGTCATCGCCGAACTGATTGCCAAACAAGGCGACTATACCGACCTCAAGCTCCGCAAGGCCTTCACCGCGACCAAGATGCTCTCTAGTGACGTCTCTGCTGGTGTCGACCCCATCTATAGCTACGCGACCGAACCCAAAAACGCCGCTTGGCTAGGCAAAGGCTTGACCTTCAACAAGTTCACCGGTTCCCGCGGCAAAGGCGGTTGCAACGACGCCAACCCGGAATACATCGCCGAAATCCGTCAGCTCCTCGACGATGCCAACATCCACTTCCAGTTCGCGGAACTTGGCAAAGTCGACCTCGGCGGCGGCGGCACGATCGCCTATATCCTAGGCAACTACAACATGAACGTCATCGACGCGGGCATCCCCGTCCTCAACATGCACGCCCCGATGGAAATCGTCTCCAAAGTCGACCTCTTCGAAGCCTACAAAGGCTACATGGAATTCGTAAAGTTGAAGTAAACGAAAAGGAAGCAACCACGACGGCTGCTTCCTTTTTCTTCGCCTTAGTTGGCTAAGGGCTTCGTTAAGACGAGATGGTCATCCTTATCGACATCCAAGACGTATTTGGATTCGGTCGATAGTTCTTCCTTGACGATTCGTTCGGCGAGGAAGGTTTCGATTTTATCTTGGATGAAGCGCTTCAGCGGACGGGCGCCAAACTCCTCGGAGAAGCTCGATTCCAGGATGTAGTCCTTAAGCTTCTCGGTAAAGGCGACGCTGTAATAATGCTCTTCTAGACGTCCAGAGAGTTCGCGGAGCAACTTCTCCACGATGAGGCGCTGGGCGGTCTTATCAAGCGGATTGAAGTAGATGATTTCGTCGATACGGTTGAGGAATTCCGGTTTGAAAGTGCGATGAAGTAATGCGTCAACTTCCCCACGATTTCCCCGTAAAAGCGCCTCCGATCCTAGATTCGACGTCATGATGATGACGGTGTTACGGAAATCGACTAGACGCCCCTGCGAATCGGTGAGACGGCCTTCGTCGAGCACCTGCAAGAGTAAGTTGAAGACTTCGGGGTCCGCCTTTTCGATCTCGTCAAAGAGAACGATGGAATAGGGATTGCGGCGTACCTTCTCGGTGAGTTGGCCTCCTTCTTCGTAACCGACGTAGCCAGGGGCCGCGCCGATTAGGCGGGAGACACTATATTTCTCCATATATTCCGACATGTCGATGCGGATGATGTTGGATTCGTTATCGAAGAGGGCTTCAGCGAGGGCTTTGGAAACTTCCGTTTTGCCTACGCCCGTCGGACCGAGGAAGAGGAAACTTCCGATCGGACGAAGCGGGTTTTTGATACCAGCCCGTTGACGGAGAATGGCGTTGGAGACCAAATTGATGGCCTCGTCTTGTCCGATGACGCGCCTAGCGAGGGTGTTGCGTAAATCGAGCACCTTTTCTTTATCGCCTTTTTCGATGCGGGAGACCGGAATGCCAGTCATCTTGGAAACGATGACGGCCACTTCTTCCTCGTCTACGGTTTCGTTGACCAGACGGTCTTTTCCTCCCTCGCCTTGAAGTTGCTTCAAGCGGCGTTCGAGGTCGGGGATGGTCTTGTATTGGAGTTCACTCGCTTTGGCGTAGTCACCTTCGGAATAAAGGACCGAAAGGTCAAACTGTGCTTTTTCGAGTTTCTTCTTTAAATCTTTGGCTTCGGCAATGACGTGTTTTTCTTCGCCCCAGCGCTTGGTGAGCTCGTCGAATTTGATCTTCTCGTCTTCGAGATCGCGTTCAAGGGCTTCGAGGCGCTTTCTCGAGGATTCGTCCTGCTCTTTGGAAAGGGCGACCTTTTCGATTTCGAGCTGGCGGATCTTGCGGTTGCTCTCGTCGAGTTCGGTCGGCATCGATTCGATTTCGACCTTGATGTGGGCGCAGGCCTCGTCGAGAAGGTCGATGGCCTTATCGGGCAGGAAGCGGTTGGTGATGTAACGATTGGATAAGACAGCCGCGGAAACCAAGGCACCATCGGTGATGGCGACGCCATGATAGGATTCGAAGCGCTGCTTCAGACCACGGAGAATGGAGATGGTATCGGCGACAGTAGGCTCGCCAACCATGACGGGCTGGAAACGGCGTTCGAGGGCGCGGTCCTTTTCGATATATTGTCGGTATTCGTTAAGGGTCGTCGCGCCGATGCAGTCGATGTCGCCTCTAGCAAGCATCGGCTTAAGCATATTGGACGCATCCATCGCCCCATCCGCTCTACCGGCGCCGACGATGAGATGGAGTTCGTCGATGAAGAGGATGATCTTCCCTTCGGATTCTTTGATTTTGTTTAAGACGGCCTTGAGGCGTTCCTCAAACTCACCACGGTATTTCGCGCCAGCCAAAAGGGCGCCCATGTCGAGCTCGTAGACGTGCTTCCCCTGCAAAGACGCGGGGACGTCGTTTTTGACGATACGCTCGGCAAGCCCTTCGACGATGGCGGTTTTGCCAACGCCAGGCTCGCCCAAAAGGACGACGTTATTCTTTGTTTTTCTCGCTAAAACCTGGATGACTTTGCGAATTTCCTCGTCGCGGCCGATGACTGGATCGATCTTGCCGCTAGAGACGGCATCATTGATATCGCGCCCGAATTTCTTCAGGATTTCGGGGTCCTTATCGTAAGATGGCACTTGTTCGAATTGCATGATAATTGCCTCCTTGAAACTATTTGTCCCGGGGGACCGACATTAGAATAACACAAAAATTAGCAGTCTCAATAGTAGAGTGCTAAAAATCTATTATTCCTCAAAGAGGAACTATTTTGCGTTTTTGGCTAATAGGGTTT
The DNA here is from genome assembly GCA_017445245.1 of Bacilli bacterium. Taxonomy (GTDB): domain Bacteria; phylum Bacillota_I; class Bacilli_A; order RFN20; family CAG-826; genus Alloenteromonas. The sequence goes on from JAFSUM010000014.1 coordinate 93,045, forward strand.
TCGCGGCTTCCCTACCATCTTTGATGGCGGCGGCGATATTGCGCGCCCCATAACGGCAGTCCCCGATGAAATGAAGGTGCTCATCCTCGGCTTCGCATAGGGCGGAGACCCCACTCTTTTCGCCGATGGCCATCATAAAGGCATCGCAGGGGAAATCGAATTCGCTGCCCTCGATCACGTGGAAACTCGGGCGACCGGATTCGTCCTTCTCCCCTAGTTCCATTTTCACGAGTTTTAATCCAACGAGTTTTTCCCCTTCAAATAAAGGCTCGGCCAAATTGGTGAGGGGCATAAACGCGACTCCGTCTTCTTTCGCTTCGAAGATTTCTTTCCGCTGGGCTGGCATAGACGCTTCGTCGCGGCGATAGATCAGGGTCACCTTTTTGCCAAGGCGGATAAGGCTACGCGAGGCGTCCATCGCCACGTTGCCTCCACCCATTACCACGATATGGTGCGCTCCCGGAAGCGGGTCAAACCCGTTTTGGAGATTGAAGGAACGTAAAAAGGGAAGAGCATGTAGGATGTATTTCGATGGAACGAGGCCCAAATCGTTTTCTTTTGATGCCCCAACAGCCAAGAGGACTTCGTCATAATCCTTACGAAGCGTTTTCAAAATCTCTTTGTTGATCGTAACGCCAAAGCGAAAGTTCACCCCAAGGGCATCAAGCCTTTCTTTAATCTGGGCGAGAACCGCTTTGCCCAAACGGAAAGACGGAATCCCCGTAAGCATCGCGCCACCCAGAGATTCTTCTTTTTCGTAAATCGTTACGTCCGCTCCTTCACTAGAAAGGAACACGGCCGCGGATAAAGCAGAAGGGCCCGCGCCGACAATGGCAACGTGAAGGCCGTTTGCTTCCTTTTTCCGATACGGGAACGGGTATTTTTGTCCTAAATAAGCTTCAATCGAAGGGAAATCGACCGGCTTACCTTTGATGCCGCGGACGCAGTGCCCTTTGCATTGACGGTCATGGTCGCACAAAAGCGAGGTGAGTTCCGGAAAGGGATTGGTCGTGTATAGGGTTTTGGCTGCTTCTTCCTCTTTGCCTTGTTTTAGTGAGGACATGATGGCGTTAATCGCGTTCCCGCAGGGGCAACTCGCCACGCAGCGAGGATTGAGACAAGCGAGGCAATAACGGACGGTCTCTTCGATTTGCATAATCCAATAATACTCCGCCTCGCTTTTTCTACACGCGAAAGTCACGGAGTGCATTTTGCATGCGCCGCGCATATAATGATTGAAATGGAAGGCTTGAAACAAAACCTCTTCGTATGCCATCGCTGTGGCAAACGTTTCCGCGGACGTCAGGATTATTGCCCTCGTTGCGGCCAGCCCTTTGTCTACGAAATCGATGGTCTGCTCTACAATTCGATCGGCGACCAAGTCGAACTTAGCCCCGACAAGAAGCGCATCATCCTAAAAGAAAGAAACAAAAAGCGTCCTCGTTAAGGACGCCTTTCTCTATTGAGGTCCGATTTCGTCGGACTTTTTCTTTTCTTCGTCCGCCAAGGCGGCCTCGATGACACCTGGAATCGGACGGAACCAATGATAAATCGATTCGAAGATGAACACGGCCCCCAAATAGCAGAGGTCGCCGCCGATGAACCAGCGATAGGGAAGCGTTTCGGAGCAGCCTTGGGTAATCGCATAGATATCGAAAACTAGTAAAGCAAAGCCGACAGGTAAAACAATCGATTTGTCGAGCATCGAATTCTTCGCGCGGCGCTTTGGGGAAAATAGGCACCAAAAGAAGTCGACGATGATCCAAAGTCCACCCACCAAAGTGACGTAGGTAAAAGCGTAACGTTTCCAATCCGCGACCTTGATGACGTCGGTCAGGAAGAGAATACCTAGCAGCAAAAAGACGCCGGCGAAGATCAGATACTCCACCAATAGCAGCAATTTGACTTTCCTAAGTTCGTTCGTCTGTTCGTTCTCCATGGCGACAAGTATACGGGAAAGGTTAAGGAAAAGAAGAGCGAAAAGCGCGAATTGTTATATTTTCCTAACCTTAATGCACAGGCCTATAATGCTTTCGCCATGGAATGGTTATTGTTCTCGTTCTTGTTCGCCCTCGCGGTGGCGATGGATTGCTTCGTCCTCTCCGTCACCGACGGTTTGACCATTTCCGACCTTAACGAAAAGAAATGGCGGCCTTTCTTTATCGCCGCCGTATTCGGTGGTTTTCAGGGCCTATTCCCCCTCGTTGGTTTCCTTTTAGGCGAAGCCCTTTCCAGCGTCATCGACAAATACGACCATTGGATCGCCCTCGGCTTGTTAGTCGTTATCGGCGGAAAGATGCTCTTTGACGGGATACATGCCCTCGTCAAACCCGAAGAGAGTTCCCCGCGCAAGTTCTCCATAAAAACCATCTTGCTCCAAGGCGTCGCGGATTCGATCGACGCTTTTGCGATCGGCGTGACCATCCGTACGAATATCCAGGCGAGCGCCAACTGGCAGATCTATGTCTGCCTAGGCATCATCGCCCTATGCTCCTTTGGCCTTTCCCTCGTGGGCCTTGTCGCCGGCAAAGGCATCAACAAGTTGCTCCGCGGCAAATACGAAATCGCCAATATCATCGGCGGCGCCGTCCTCATCACCTTAGGCATCATCATCTGCCTCGAAGGCACGGGCGTTATTACCTGGGCTTTCTAATTTGCACTCGCGCCCGTATCCTTAGCGCGTAATTAGAGAGATAAAATATGTCTCGCAAACCATTCTGGCCGTCGCTTTGTCGCTTCTGCTATTTTCCTGCGGCAAACAGGTGAGTTCATCTTCGTCAGCCGTCTCTTCCGCTAGTTCGTCTTCTGCCGGCACCAGTTCCGCGGTCCCTTCTAGGGTCAGTCCATCCAGCGAGCCTTCCTCTGGCATGGAAGAAACGATCCCCGTTGAGGAATCCCGAGTCGACGAAACGGAAGAATATAGCGAAATCGATACGGAAGACTAAGCCGTCAGGACTCTTGCTTTTTGGGCACACGGTAACCGTATTTTCGTCCGAAGGCATAAATCGTCACCGCGTTCATGATAAAGCCCAGGAACTCGCCGATGACAACGCCCCACCAAATACCCTCTCCTTGGAAAAGGAGGGAGCATACATAAATCGAAACCGCCTCGAAGATGATGAAACGGGCAAACGACAATATGGCGGACACGAGGCCGTTATTTAACGCGGTGAAGAAGGCGCTGCCGAACATGTTAAGGCCTAGAACCAAATAAAGAATCGAATAAATAAACGAGGCATGGCACGTTAATTGCCGTAGTTCCTCGTCATAACTTGCATAAATATAGGAAAGCGGAATCGTGAGGGCTTCGGCCAAAACGCATTCGAAAAGCCCCGCGGCCAAAACGAGGATGACCGCGTTACGCGTCAAGTGGCGAAGGTGTTCTTTATCTCCCTCCCCATAGGCATAGGAAATACGCGGGGAGATACCCATGTTTAGACCGATGAACATCGCCCCGAAGATCATCCACACGTAGCAGATGATGCCATAGGCCGAGACCCCGTTCTCGCCATAGTATTTCATCAGCAAGACATTCATGATCATCGACACGGCCGAGACGACGATCTGGCTCACGAATTCGCTAAAGCCATTCGTCACCATGCGGCCAAGCGCTTTCCATTCGATCTTCGAGGGTGTCATGCGTAAGGAGGAATTGTTCTTCATAAAGAAATAGATAACGGGGATCAAACCCCCTACCGCTTGTCCGATGACCGTTCCATAAGCCGCACCGACGCACCCCCAACCTAAGCCGCCGACGAACAAAGCGTCCAATAGAATATTGGCTACGCCTGCCCCAATCGTGACGAGAAACCCTAAAGCAGGCTTCCCTGACGCGGCGAAAAAGGGCTGGAACATGTTCTGCAAATTAAAGAAGACGACCCCTAGGACCAAGATGCGTCCGTAGCTGACGCAATACGGGAGCATCGTTTCATCCGCCCCAAGCGCTTTGGCAATATTAGGCAAGAAGAAGACGGTCGATAAGGAAAAAGCTAGCCCTAGGGTTACCGTCGCGACAAAACAGGTAAAGAAGAGGCGGCGCGCTTCTTCCATCCGTCCTTCCCCCATCCGCTTTGCAACAAGCGCCGTTCCACCCGTGCCCATCATAAAGCCAAGGGAGCCCACGACCATGACGAAGGGGAAAATCAAATTGACCGCGGCGAACTGGGTCGAGCCCGCGAAATTGGAAACGAAGAAACCATCCACCACCGAATAGACGGAGATGGAGACCATCATGAGAATCATCGGGATGCAGGCATGGAAAAGCCTAGGCAAGCTAAGGCGCTCCGAAATGTCCTGATTCCCGATGGCCATGAGTTAGGGGTTACCTGATGTATTTTTTCGACACATCCGCCGTGATTTTGGCTAAATCGTCAAGATGTGTAAGGATATTTTGGGCCAAGGCGATCTGCGTTTTCGCCCGCACGAGGTTATGACGGGGATAAGCGACGCCGAAGTAGACGTCCCCGTTAAGGTAGTCGCCAAGGAAGCGCATCGCCAGTTCTTCGGCGATGACGAGGACCGAATAAGGAAGTAACTCAATCTCTTTTTTATTGACCACGGGGGCCATCATCGAGAGATACCCGTCGATATAAGCTTCATAAAGTGGGAGGTCGACGACGAGCTTGTTTAGATCGAGGCTATCTTCGTTATCGCCGGTGAAAAGGGAACGGAGCCCATCGCCTACGTCATAAAGGAACGTGCCCTTCATGACCGTGTCCAAATCGAGGACGCAGATGAACTTGCCGCTATCCTTATCGAATGCGACGTTATTAATTTTGGGGTCGTTATGCGTAATCGAGAGGGCGATTTCCCCTTTTGCTAAAGCATCGACCAACAAGGAGTAATCCTTTTCGCGGGAGAGAAGGAAATCCACTTCTGCCTTCGCGTTTTCTAGGCGGCCCTTCGCATCGGCATCCACCGCTGCCTTGAAATCGAGGAAGCGTTTCTTCGTGTCATGGAAATGAGGAATGACGTCGACGATATCCTTCACCTCGATATCCGAGAGGCCTTGGTGGAAGGCCCCGAATCCCCTCGCGGCTTCGCGCACCATGTCCAGGGATTCGAGCTTCTCCGGGCAAACGCAATTGGGAATGAACTTATAACCGCGGAAATAATCCTCCCCGTCTTGGATAAACAAACGCCCATCCTTGGCCGGTACGATTTCAAGGGTCTTCTGCCCCTTAGCCAAAAGGTGCTCGGTGACCAAGCGGATGTTGTTCATGAGTCCTTCGATATCGGGGAAGACGTTATGGTTCACGTATTGGAAAACGTAGCGTTGTTGGTCCGTTTCGACCAGGAAGGTCTTGTTGATATGCCCGTTGCCGTGGCTTTCGATATTTAAGATTTGCCCCTGAAGGCAGAAGCGTTCGAGTAGTTGTTTCATATCAGTCGAGGTTCGGTAAGGATGCGGCGGCGATCGATTGGCCGACGCGGCGCATCGATTCGCTAGGCATGGTGAGGTGGAAATGCGCGTATTCGGGGAAGTCTTCCTCTAACGTCTTCCGCGCATATTCGAGAATGATGTCTCCGCCTTTGCCGGAGGTTACGCGGCCGAGCATGATGACGTGCTCGATCTCGTAGAATTCGGCGTAGTAGGCCAAGGCATAGGCGAAATAGACGCCGATATTTTGGAAGATTTCGATCGCACGGGGATCGTCTTTTTCCATAAGGCTCTGGACGAAGGAAAGCTTCTCGGCCGGCGTAAGGGAAGGATCGACTTCGATGCCAGCAGGTTCTAGAAGCTTAATAACCGCGTCTTGAGAGAGGTATTTGCAGCCAACGCCATAGTCTTTGGACCATTCGTCCACGGCGGCATCCTTGTTGAAATCGATGGGGACGAAGGCCAGTTCGCTAAACCAGCCCGTCAAATTCCCATTCGCATCGACATAACCGCCAGCTTCCGAGGTGCCCATCGCGATGCCGAGGACATCCCCCGCCTTCAAATCGACCGCGCCGGCAAGAGCCGTGACGTCGCCATCATTAGCCACGACGAAAGGAATCGCATGGCCGAGTTCTTTTTCTAGGCGCCTCACGACGTTGATATAGGCGTATTTGACCAATTCGAAGTCTTTCTTCGGGACCTTGATGAAGATGCTAGAGACCATGGGGCGGTCCGTAACGATGACGCCCGCAGCCGAGATACCGATCGCATCGACGTCTCCGCCAAGCCGTTCCACGCCAAGGCGCATGGCTTTGTAGAGTTCGTCGTAATGATATTGGACGTCCTCGTGAGTCTTCGGGTGCCAGACCACTTCTTCGCTGGAGACAACTTCGCCATTGATAACGGCGGAAACCTTGAGGTCGCTGCCACCGACGTCAAAGCCGATGCGTTTCCCTTCGAGGTGGCCGCCTGCCGCTTCCGAAGAAACGACGGCTTCGGGAATCGTCTTTTCGTCGCATTCGATGACCTGGACCTCGGTCTCGAAAGTCGTGGACCAGAAATCATAATCGAAGGCACGTAGACCGTCTTTTTGGTAATAGGATTTGATGTTGGAATAAACGATATGGCTCCCGGCGATATAGATCTTGAAACCGCCGATGACCCAGAGGATCGATTTAATGAGGCGTTCGGTAATCAGGGTATTCGCCTCATCATCGACCCCGTCAGGGAGAATGTCGAATTCGCGGCGGTAGATATAGCCACCCGCCCTTTCGACGGCGACGATGAGGTGTTGCTTCTCCTTCGAGGCGGCGACGCGTTTATCGAAAGCACGTAGCTCAAGGATAGCGGGTTTGAATTGGGGATCTAGGGTCGGACGCATGATTACTTGACCTTCTTTCCGTTTTTGTAGACTTCGACCACGTGGTAATCGGGATCGAGGAGGACGAGGTCGGCTTTCTTGTTGTTTTCGATGCTGCCGATATCGTCTAGATGAAGCGACCTGGCCGCGTTAGAGGACGTCATCTTGGCCAAGGCAATCGGATCCGCTCCGGTGATGGAAGCGAGATTACGAAGAGCCTGGTCCATCGAAAGAGTCGAACCCGCGAGAGGGCCGGAAACCAAATAAGCGGCATCGGGCTTACGGACGCAATCAAGACCGAAGAGTTGGAATTCCTGTAGGTCGGTATGCTTGACCTTCAGGGCATCCGTAATGGCCACGAAGCGGTCTGGACCCACGACATGGTAGAACGTTTTTAAGGTATTGGGGCAGACGTGGACGGTATCGCAGATGACTTCGGTAAACAAGGAATCGAAATACATGGCCGCCGTTACGACGCCGGGATTGCGGTGATGATGGGGGCTCATCGCGTTATGCGTGTGCGTTGTATTGGTCAAGCCGTGCTTGATCGCTTCTTCGACGTCATCGAAAGTCGCATCGGTATGGCCCGCGGCTACCACAACGCCGTTTTTCGTCACATGGGAGATGAATTCCATCGCCCCGTCTTTTTCGGGGGCCATGGCGATATATTTGACGTTCCCGCCGGAAAGTTCCTGAAGCTTATCAAATTCCTCGATATCGGGATCGCGGATGAATTCGGGGTTCTGGGCGCCTTTGTATTTGAGCGAAATATAAGGCCCTTCGAAATGGATACCAGCCAAAGAGGGAACGTTCCCCTGCTCTTTGACTTCTTTGACGGTGCGGCAAACTCTAGCAAGCGAATCGAAATCGCTCGTTAACGTCGTCGCAAGGAAGGTCGTGACGCCTTCTTCGTAAAGACTATCGGCAATCTTAGGATAATCGGAAACCTCGGCGTCCATAAAATCGATTCCGACCGACCCGTGGATATGAATATCGATGAAGCCGGGGAAGGCGATGAGACCTTCGCGGTCAAACGCTTCTTCTGCCCCGCGGTATTCCCCCTCGCCAATTTCGACGATCTTCTCGCCTTCGAGGCGAAGATATCCGTCTTGGATAAGACGTGTTGGGGTGACGATGGATAGATGCTTTAGAATCATGGGGTTTCCTTAGGAAAGATACGTAATACAAGCACACGCAGGTACGAAAAGCAAGAAAAAGGGGTTTTTGCGTTGTGGAAGAAGAGGAACCGATAGGTATAATTACGCCAAACGAGGTGCTCTTATGGATCTAACCGCATCGACATTTATCATTCTTTACCTGGTACTGTTCCTCTTCGGTGCGGTTATCGGCTATGGCATCGAGGTTCTCTTCCGTCGCTTCTTCTCGGCGAAGAAATGGGTCAACCCCGGCTTTTTGATCGGCCCATGGCTCCCTCTTTATGGGTTTGGGGTCGTGGTCATGTTCAGCTTCTGCGTCCTTTTCCTCGTCGTCCTTCCCGTCGACTGGCCCATCTACAATCCCATCGCCAATTACGAAGGCCGCGTCGCCTCTGGCCCGACCGTCTACGACCTCATCCCCATCTGCTCGATGGGTTGTTCGTTGATCCTTCTCGAATTCCTCGCGGGTATCATCTTCGTCAAAGGTTTCAAAGTCCGCCTTTGGGACTACACGAACATGAAAGGCAACGTCCTCGGCGTCATCTGCCCCGTCTTCAACCTCATCTGGTTCGCGATTGCCGTCCTCTACTACTATGGCCTCTCCCCCTTCATCTATCAGGTCGCGAAAAGCGTGGCGATTTATCTCTTTGGCGATTCGAGCACCCAGCAAGTCGCCCACTTCGGCCTCCTCTTCCTCATCGGCATCATCTATGGTTTCTTCATCCTTGACCTCGTGAAGTCGCTTAACATCTTCAATTCCGTTAAGCGTCTGGCCAGAGATAGCGGTGTCGCCGAGCGTTACGAACAGCTAAAAGCCAAGCAGAAACAAATTTCCGCCGTCAGTGCTGCCCGTTTCTATGAAGCCTTGCCCGAAGCGCTCAAAAAGCAAATCGAGAAACGCGAAGAAGGAAAGCAGAACAAAAAGCCCTCGAAATTCAAATTGTGGCTTAACAACCTCATCCTCATCGATCCGAATAAGACGAAGACGAGCGGGAACTACGATGAGTCTGGTCGTCCGATCAAAGAAGACAAAACCAACTGACCCACGAAGAAAACCGACCCCCGCTACAAACGGATCGGTTTTTCGTTGAGAGGCTATCAGATTTCGTCGAGTTCGCGACGGATCTGCGCTTCATCGAGGTTCTGCCCGATAAAGACAAGCTTGATGAGGCGGTCTTCGTATTGTTCATCCCAGTCATGGGCGAAGTTACGGTCGTTTTTAATCAATTCCTTGATTTGTTCGTCGGTGAGGGAAGCACTATACCAAGGACCTTGTTCGGAGAGGTTACGCTGCTTGCCCGCACTTTCGTAAACATAGGACATGGTGGGGTTATCCGCGAAATAGACGAGGCCTTTCGCGCGGATGATGCGGTGATGGTCGCTATGCATGGCCCAGGACTCGAACCCATCGAAGTCGAAGGGGCGGCGACGATAATAGACAAAGGTACCTACGCCATATTCAAGCGCGGTCCCCTCCTCTTCGTTTTCGACCCCTTCGTGGTGATGGTGGTGATGCCCTTCGTGCTCATGATGGTGTTCTTCGTGTTCGTGATGATGCTCTTCATGTTCGTCATCATCGTCATCTCCGTGGACTTCGATATCGTTATCCCACGAATCGAATTCGCGTATCCAGGCAGCACTATTCGCGGCCTTTTGGAAATCGAAGAGGTTCGTGTCGATGAGTTTGTCCACGTCGATGTCGCAATAATCGCATTCGAGAATCGTCGCAACGGGTTGGATGGCGCGGATGGTCATCTTGACGCGTTCAAGTTCCTCTTTGGAAATAAGCGATGCTTTGTTCAAAAGGACCATGTCACAGAATTCGATCTGCTGGATGACGAGGTTGGCGAGATCTTCTTCGCCGCGGGTCGCTTTCTCTAGCGTTTCCCCACAGCCAAACTCGTCGCGAAGACGAAGCGCATCGGTGACGGAGAGAATCGCGTCGAGGCGATACGGCTTTACCATGCCACGGCTTTCGTATTCGTTTTCCATGTAGGCGATGGTCTGGGCGATGGGGACGGGCTCGCAGATGCCGCTGGCCTCGATCATGATGTGGTCGTATTTGCCACAGGAGGTCAATTCGTTTAGCTGCTTGACCAAATCGGCTTTCAAGGTGCAGCAGATGCAGCCATTGGAAAGCGGGACGAGGTCATCGTTCTTCGAAGACACGACCCCACTCTTTTCGATGAGGTCGGCATCGATGTTCACCTCGCCGATGTCATTGACGACTACCGCGAAATGATGCCCCTTGGCATTGCGGAGAATATGGTTTAGCAGCGTCGTCTTGCCGCTTCCTAGATAACCAGTAATTATTGTGATGGGTACCGTTTTGACTTGTTTCATGGTGATTACCCTCCTTCTTTCTTATCGTTACAAGTAACGATGATAGCACGCTTTCCCAAAAGGTATCATCAAAAACGCAACATTGCCTTTTTCGTCATCCGCTAAGAATTCGTAAAAGGGCTTCTCGATATCTTGTTTTCCGCACATAAACCGCGTTTTTCGCCGTTTGTGTTCGTTTTTTCGCTTTCAAGCCCGAAAGAAAGAATCCCTATTTCGAACGTACCATGCATCGCTTTTGAATCCTAAAGGCGCGCTCATTGGCAAACGCCGTGCGGGCATGTTATAATGACAACATGTAGGGGGTTGAACATGAAACCTATTAATACACACCGTATTTTGTGCGCCGCGATCGCACTACTTCTTTCCGCTTGCGGCGGAGGCGGATCCACTCTCGCCAGTTCCTCGGAAGGGACGAGTAGTTCCTCTTCACGCTCTTCCGCAAATCCATCTTCGGAGGCGCCTTCTAGCGAATCGTCGAACCAGGACACGTCAGTTGCCAGCTCGCATTCGCACGAGGGAAGCTCTTCTTCCGAACATAGCCACGAGCATTCGGAGAGCCATGAACATTCGGAGAGCCATGAACATTCCCACCCCTCGGAGCATTCGGAACAATCGGATAGCCATGCCGTAACCGAGCATCAGCCTTCCGTGCCTAGCAGCGAAGATCCTTCGATTTATAGCAGCGAAGATCCAAGCGTCCCCGACGAATCCTCCGAACCCGAAGAATCGTCCGTCCACGAACACACGTGGAGCACGGATTGGGATCACGATGAAAACGGCCACTGGCATAACGCGACCTGCGGATGCGAGGAAATCGCCGATTACGCTTCGCACGATTTCGCCTCGATCGTCCATAATCCCACCTTTGAAGAGGGTGGTTATACTGAATTCAAGTGCAAGGTCTGCGGCTACTCTTACGAAGGTGACTTCACCGATCCCCTAGAGCATAACTATTCCTCCGAATGGAGTCATGACGAAGAAAAGCACTGGCATGCCTGCACCGACGCCGGATACGAAGACGAACGCGTCGATGAAGCAGACCACATCTATGGCGAATGGATCACCGACGAAGAAGCCATGATGGACGTCCCTGGCAAAGCCCACCGCGTCTGCGCCGTCTGCGACTATGTCCAAGAAGATATCATCCCCGCCCTTCCCCACGTCCATGACGTCGATTGGGAATATAGCGAGATCTTCGTCCCGGGCAGCAGCAGCACCGGCGATGCCACCTTTACGGCGGCGCGCCATGGCGTTTGCTCCCTCTGCCAAGAAGAAGTCGTCGAAGAGCTCAATTGGCATAATAGCGAAGCCGTCACCATCCCCCTCGACGAATACGACGAAATCATCCACCGCACTTCCATTCCCACCTACAACTACTATTTGGAAAACGTGGGCACCATGAGCTATTCCTCCTCGGGCCAGTCCACCACCAATAACACCGAAGTGGCCACCGCGGAAGGTTCCGCCCACCGCGTCATCGAAGCCAAGGTCGCCGAATACACCCTCGACGCGGCCCATATCCGCTCCCTCGCCGGCAGCCAGTCCATCACCATCCAGGGCTTCCGCGCCCCCGGCGAAAAGAGCTTCCGCTACTTTGTCATCGGCTTCTTGGCCTCGGGCCGCCAGACTATCTACACGGCCAACTGGTTCGGTGTCGCCACGCTACGCATGTACCAGTCCCAGACCTCCTCTTCCTTATACATGAGCACGGGCATGGTCTATTTCCTCCGCACGGCCGACGAATTTAACGCCATGGTCAGTAGCATGACCGGCGTCGGTTCGATCACCCTCAAAGAAGACCTCTCGTTCTATCCCAATTACGAACACGACACAAACAGCCACTGGCGGAACGCCATCGTCCCATGGGGTGACTTCCGCGACGACGAAGCGCCGCATAGCTTCTCCTCCGAGGTCATCGACCCGACCTTCGAGACGAAAGGCTTTACCGTCCATACCTGCGACGTCTGCGGGTATCAATACACTTCCGACTTTGTCGACCCGCTCGAACATAGTTATTCCGAAACCTATAGTTACGACGAAAGCGAGCATTGGCGCGCTTGCATCGACTCAGGTTACGAAGGCGAATACATCGACCGCGCCGCCCACGACTATGGCGAATGGGACATCGTCGAAGCGGCGGCGATGGACGTCCCCGGTCTAAAGAAACACACCTGCGAAACCTGCGGCTACGTCGAAGAAGAAGTCATCCCCGCCCTTCCCCACGTCCATAGTTACGAAGACACCTGGAGCGCCGACGAAACGCACCACTGGCACGCTGCGACCTGTATCCACGCCGGCACCGAAAAAGGCGACTATGCCGAACACGATTTCGACAGTGGTACCATCACTCCTCCCACCACGACCGAAAAGGGCTACACCACCTATACCTGCCAGACCTGCGGTTATTCTTACGTCGACCCCAATAGTTACACCGAAGCCCTCTACGATAGCCAAGTCGGCGACTTCACCTTCGAGTACAACTCCTATTACGAAACCTACGCCATCAGCAGCTATACCGGTGACGCGAAAGACGTCTACCTGCCGCGCGAATATGACGGCCACCCCGTCGATTCGATGCTCTCCAACGACGTTTTCAAGAACATGACGAACATCGAGCACGTCTACGTCCCCGATACTTATAAGTCCCTCGATTTCAGCTACGGATTCCGTGGTTGCACGAGCCTCGAAGCGATCGTCATCGATCCCAATAACGCCTCCTTCGTTTCCGAAGGGCCAGCCGTCTACACCAAAAACCTGGATACGCTCAAATTCGTCTGCCAGAAGGCAACGGGCGAACTCGCGTTGCCCGAAGGCCTGGTGACCGTGGATAGTTTCTCCAGCCAAACCGGTGTCACGTCCCTCGTGGTTCCCTCGACATTAGAAACGTTCAACACCTCCATCTTGGGCGGCAGCAACTTCCCGAACCTCGCCGAGATTTCGGTCGCCGAAGGGAACTCCTCGCTTTCGACCGTCGGCAACATCTTGTTCGACAAAGGCCAGACCACGATTCTCTTCGTCCCCAAAATGATCGAAGGCGAAATCACGCTTCCCGCGACCGTCACCGACATCGGAAACAAACTATCCAGCCTGCAGAAGGTCACCAAAATCGACCTCTCCTCCTCCGCCGTCACGACCCTAGGCTATGGCGCGTTCCAGAATAACGCGGCCAGCGAAATCCGCTTGCCCGATACGCTGGAAGTCATCGGTGCCTACGCCTTTGGCAACATGAAGAAGCTGACGAGCCTCGTCATCCCCGAAGGTACCACCACCCTCTACGGTTACGCCTTCTCGGGATCCAACTTGGAAAGTCTCTCCCTCCCCGCGACCCTCACGACCATCGATACCTACGCCTTCTCCAGCATGTCGAAACTCGCGGAAATCAGCATGAAGGAAGGCAACCCGAACTACACCGTCTATGGTGGTCTGCTCTACGATAGCGGCTTCACCCAAATCATCTGCGCCCCGTCCCAATATGCGGGCGAAGTCATCATTCCCGACACCATCACCGACATCGGCACCAAGTTCCAGTCGCTTTCCAAAGTGACCCGCATCGTCGTCCCCGACAGCGTCACCGCCCTCGGAGCCAGTGCCTTCAGCGGTTGCTATAGCCTAAGGGAACTCGTCCTCGGTGCGGGCATCGAAACGATCGCGAACACCGCCTTCCCCTCTTACCAGTCCGCCCTTTCGAGCATCATCGTCAGCGACGCCAACCCGCACTACACCGCCTACGATGGCGCCCTCTATAACAAGGAACTGACGACCCTCATCCTCGTTCCGATGGGTTATACCGGACGCTTCGTCTTGCCTGAATCGGTCACGACGCTAGCCAATAACGATGTCTTCCGCATGCGCCCCTACATCTACTCCATCCAACTCAACGCCAACATCACCGATCTGACCGCGGATAGCTTCTACCAGTGCAACTACCTCCGCGAAATCATCAACCCTGGCAACTGTCCCATCACGAAACCGAGCTCCAGTTCCTGGACGGTCTACGCCTCCATCGATGACGTCACCACCGTCTCCGACGAAAACGACTTCATCTACACCGACGGCACAAAGGCCACCTTGGCCGGCTACGCCGGAAGGAACCTCGACATCGTCGTCCCCGAAGGCGTCACCAAGATCGGCGACAGCGCCTTCTTCGGCCTTCCCATCCACTCTCTCACCTTCGCCGACTCCGTCAGGGATACCGGTGAGCGCATCTGCCAAAACTGCAAAGAGCTGGTCTCGGTTCACTTCGGCGCCGAGCTCATCCGCGTTTGGCAGCTCGCCTTCTATGGCTGCGAAAATCTCAAGACCGTGAACCTCGACGCGCCGAAACTCTATTGGCTCTCCGACTCCGTCTTCTATAACACAGGCCTAGAAGAAGTCGAAATCACCTCCAAGTTCACCTTGCTCGGCTCCTCCATCTTCTCCGGATGCAAGCAGCTTAAAAAAGCCATCTTCCGCCCCACCTGCTACAAGGCGGAAAAACCGTGGGAGACATCGGGAAGCTTCGGCGACCGCATGTTCGCGGAATGCCCCAATCTCGAAGAGCTCACCATCGGCTGTACCTTCGAATCCACCTACAGGCTAGGCTACTTCGCCCTCTACTGCACGAGTCTAGAAACCGTCTATTATGACGGCACGATAGAACAGTTCGAGTTGCTCCAGGGCGACCGCTGGGCCAACAGCACCAAAGTCACCGTCGTCCACTGCAGCGATGGCGATCTCCCCATCACCCACTCCTAATCTTCATAGCCAATGAAAGGCGTCACCTCGCGGTGGCGCTTTTCTTTCTTCGAGAAGTGGCGGATTTGCGGATTTGGCAAAGCGGGACTTTTCCCCGCACTTCGATGGACCCCACGGTTTCCCCTTCGCCCGCTAAAAATACTTAGGCAAAAGTCGGATTCAAGCCCCCACTCACTCGGGCACAGCAATCAGCACTAATTAGACACAACGTTTCTTTTCTCCAAAGGAACGAAAAACATCTAGTTTTCACTACCTATCAAAAAACTCTCGAGACAGAGTATCGAGAGCACTGCTTGAATCATTTGGTGCCCAAGGCGGGACTCGAACCCGCACGGACTCATCATCCAGCGGATTTTGAGTCCGCCGCGTCTACCAATTCCACCACTCGGGCAGCACCGTTCGTGCGGCTCATATTATAAGGATTGGTCCCATGGGGTTCAACAACAAACGAAAAGCGCCCTTTTTCATCGCTGCCAATAGGCAAAAACCCGTTTATGGGTTAACCTTTTCTTATGAAAAGCAGGCTCTTCGTCCTCTTGTTGTTGCCCCTATCGCTATCCTCATGCGGTGGGAGTTCTATCGTAGAGTATTCCTTCAAGACCTACGAAAAGAGGACCTTGGACATTCATTATTCCGATGCCCTTTTCGACAAGCCGTCCACCACCGCCGACGTCCGCCTTGCTAGCACAGCCATGTCGATGGCTTTTCTCGCTGGCGCTTGGGAGGACCAAGAAGTCGGGCCAACCTATTACATCCATCAGTTTTATGAAAAGGCAGGCATGGAGAAGGAATTCTTCGCGAACTATGATCACCGGGCCACGCCTGGCGAGGTAGCATATAGCTTAGCCAGCAAAAAGCTCACAAGCGGCAAGAATCTAATTTGGGGCGCGATCCGCAGCGATTTCTACTATGGCGAATGGGCCGATAACTTCAATATCGGCCTAGAAGGAGACGTTTATGGTTTCCGCGTCCCCGCCGAAAAGGTTTATGGGCAAATCAAGCAATACGTCATCGATAATGCAATCGCGGGCGAGACAGTCATCTATCTCTGTGGGCTTTCCCGCGGAGCATCGGTCGCCACCCTCGTCGGCGGCATGATCGACGACGATATCGCAAACGGAGTTACCTATGGGCAAGCCTCCATCTCTTTCGAAAACACTTATGTCTACGGCATCGAGACCCCTGCTCCTTCGCTTAAAACCGATTACGGTCACGCCCGTTACCAAAACATTCATAACTACTTCAACACCAATGACTTGCTCGCCTATTTGCCTTGGCGTAGCTGGGGGTTCCATACACTTGGCCAAAACCATTATTATTCCGACCGCCTTACCGACATCCGTTATTCCGAACGGCGGAATCGTCTTATCGAAGTGATGAAGAAGACAGGCGGGGAAACTTTCTCCTATCCCGATGCCGTCCTCGTCAATCCTTCTGATTCGAAAACGGACGCCTATCCTTCCTATGGCCGGCAGGGAAACCTCCTCATCAATGCGGATGATCCACCTTGGATTGCCTCACGGCAAGAATACGTCGAGAAATACCAGGACGCGATGATGTGGCTGGCTACCTTTATCTTCGACGATGAGCGTTCCATCTACCTTGGGGATACGTTTAAATCACACATGATTTCCTTTTTGGGCAAGAGGAGGGAATTGACTTCTGCCATCGATGCATTACGCGAAAAAGACTACGATTCCTTGCAGAATATCGTTCTATCCGTCTGCGACGAAATCATTGAAGATGACGGCAAAACCCACGCCATTTTACTCGACATCTTCGTTCACTGCGCCCCTTTGCTCGAGCTAGGCTCAGACCTTTTAATCGCCCAAGGCGAAGACTTTAATCCCCTTAGCCTTATGACCTTGATGAGCCCGATGATGGTCTTCCACCGCAGTTCCGTCACCGGGTGGCTATTTGCCTTCGACGGAAACCATGGCTACGAACTCGACGAAGAAGGTATCAATGACGGCTCTTATTACCGTCTTGAAGTCAGAGGTCTCACCGCCTTCACCCTTTCCCTAAAAGGCGGGGAGAAACTCTTTGAAGCCTCCGGGCGAGAAATCGTCTCTTCCTCCTTATCGGCCGAAATCCGTAACGGCATCCTGTCGCTTTACTTACCCAAAAACGGCCAATACGAATATGAGGCCGCGTCCATCAGTTATCTTTCCCTTTACGAGGTCGAACCGGTCACGTGTAAGGAAAAGACAGTAAAAGCCTCCATGCCGTTAACGGGCACGATCTAAGCCTTTATTCTCTTTTCCTATTCGCACGTATATCGCATAATACGCCCGTGGCTATTCTCGACGTCAACAATCTCGAATTCAGTTACGGCGACAAGGACCTCTACCTCGGCGCCGAACTAAAACTGAACCCTGGCGAACATGCAGCCCTCGTTGGTATCAACGGGTGCGGCAAGTCGACGTTTTTGAAACTCGTTACCGGCGAGCTCCGCCCCGACAAAGGAACCGTCACCTGGCAACCTCACGTCACCTACGCCTATCTCGATCAAAATCGCGAGATCGACGGAAACCTTCGCCTCGACCAATACCTCTATGGCGTCTACGCGGATCTCTTTGCCAAGGAAGCAGAAATGGAATCCCTCTACGCGAAAGCCGCGGAAGGCGAATACGGCTTCGAAAAACTCCTCGAGAGAGCCGCGAAGATCGGCGATCAGCTCGTCGAAGCCGATTTCTACGCTCTCCAATCCAAAGTCGGCGCGGTCATCGATGGCCTTGGCTTTCCCAAAAACACGTTGGATTATCCCTTAAGCAAACTCTCCCCCGGCATGAGAGAAAAGGCTTATCTAGCCAAGATGCTTCTAGAAGAAAAAGACGTGCTCATCATGGACGAGCCGACCAACTTCCTCGACGTCGGGCAAGTCGCCTATCTCGTCCAATTCCTCAAAGCCTACCCCCACGCCTTCCTTCTCGTCTCCCATGACGAATCTTTCCTAAAGCAAGTAGCCGACGTCGTCTTTTATCTTCGCGCAGGAAAAATCACCCGTTATAAGGGCAGCTTCGATCACTTTCTGGAACAAAAAGAACTCGACCTCGCCCAAGCCGAGAAGAACTACATCGCCCAGCAGCGTTACATCAAAAAGGAAGAGCAATTCATCGCGGCTCATATCGTGCGTGCCACCAGCGCAAAGGCAGCCAAATCCCGCAGGGCAAGACTTGCCCATCTCGAACGTTTAGAAGCTCCCAGTAAAGAAGGAGGCGAAGTCCATTTCCGCTTCCCCTATTCCCGTGGGACAGGGCGTAATGTCCTCGAAGTCGAAAACCTCGAAATCGGTTATGAAGCGCCACTTCTCTCCCCGATAAGCCTCGAGATTCCAAGCGGTTCCAAAGTCGCCTTACTCGGTCATAACGGCGTAGGAAAAACCACGTTTATCCGCACGATTTTGTCGCAAATACCATCTCTTTCTGGAAACTTCCGCTTCCACGTCAATGCGGATACCCTCTATTTCGAACAGCAGGCAAACCTCGATTTATCGATGACGCCTTTCGATTACCTAAAGTCCTTCTATCCCGATTACGATAACGTCAAAATCCGTTCTGTCCTCGGTTCGGTCGGCGTGCGTGGCACGATCGCGATGCGTCCCTTAAGCGAATTGTCCGGAGGCGAAATCGCCAAGACGAAACTCGCTCCGTTAACGCAAGAGAAATCCAACTTCCTGATCCTCGACGAACCGACCAACCACCTCGACCAAAAAGCCAAGGATGCCCTCTTCGAAGCCATCGAGGATTATCCGGGAACCGTCTTGCTCATCTGCCACGAAAAAGACTTCAGCGACGATCTCGTCGACTTTGAAATCCTCTTTAGCTAATCAATTCTTTTTTGCGGTGCCCGAAAAGCCAACCGATCCAGGCGACGGTGGGGATTTTGATCCAGTAGTTATAGGCGGAGACGTCTCCGTTATAAAGCAAACAGGCGGTGCGGAAGTTCCGTTCCAAGTCGTCTAGAAGGGCCAAGTCGGTCTTTAACCGTTCTTGTCCCGCGCCGGTATAACGGCCGCTTTGGGCGATAAAACGCAGGCACGTCGAAGCCCCTTTGACCGCAAGAATCGCCTTGCGGACTTCTTCTTCCTTTGGAATGAAATCGACGCCAAGCAAACCTCGGCACGCCTCGATTTCGCTATCGGTTAGGACGATGCCGCCCTTCTCATAGAGAGCCTGCATGTCGTTAAGAGCACTCGCACGTTCGAGCAAAAGGACGTTAAGGCCCTTGAGCCTCTTTTTGATCTTGTTCTTGAATTCACGCATCTGGCCCAAGACATAAACGACGATCGCTAGATATGCGAAGGCGACGAAGACCAGGATGAGCAGGATGATCTGGTAAGCTTCCACGCCTGATATTCTAGCAAAGCGAACCGGAAATGAATCACGAAACGATTTCGATGTGCAGTTTTCGCATACCTGTGGCGCGTAGGCGCGAAGTTAGTATAATAGTTGGCATGAGCAAGAAACCTATCGTCGCCATCCTTTACGATTTCGACTCCACCCTCTCCCCGACCGACATGCAGGCCTATGGTTTCATTCCCGCGATGGGCATGACCCCGGCCGAGTTTTGGGGCCGCACCGGCGAGTTCTCCAAACGGACGGGATGCGAAAAGATCCTTTCCTATCTCTACACCATGCGGGAAGTCTCGCGCGAGAAGGGCATCCCCTTCACCCGCGAATTCCTCTACGAATGCGGGAAGAACATCCAGTTTTACCCCGGCGTGACCACTTGGTTCCGCCGCATCAACGAATACGGCGCGAGCAAAGGCATCCAAGTCGAGCATTACCTCGTCTCCTCGGGAAACAAGGAAATCGTCGAAGGCTGCGCGATCGCCGGCGAATTCAAACAGCTTTATGGCTGCGAATACATCTTCGATCCCAAAACGGGCGAAGCCCTTTGGCCGAAGCTTGCCATCAACTACACCCAAAAGACGCAGTATTTCTACCGTATCTCCAAGGGCGTCTATGACACTACCGACGACGATTCGGTCAACCAGAAGCAGACCGAGCGCCGCATTCCCTATCGCAATATCGTCTACATCGGCGATGGGATGACCGACGTTCCCTCGATGCTCATCGTCAAAAATAACGGTGGCCGTTCGATTGCCGTCTATCCTAAGGGCAGCGAAGAAAAAGGCGCCGCTCTCCATTCCGACGGACGCGTCAATTTTGCCGCGGTCGCGGATTATTCCGCCGGGAAGCGTCTGGAAAAGATCATGAAGCTCATCATCGATTCGGTCGCGGTCGGCGAACAGATCGACTACTTCGAAGGGCAGAACCCCGGCGACTAAGGAAGGCTAAACATGGGTATCGGAAAGCATATTTGCATTGCACTCTTCGGCGGTACCGGCGAACGTTTTGGCGCGCCTTACCCCAAGCAGTTCGTCAAACTCGGCGACGACCCGATGCTTATCGTCACCCTCCGCGGGCTTTCCAAATGCGTCGACATCGACGAGATCTACGTCGTGGCCGAACCCTCTAGCCGTAACGATGTCTATAACCTCATCTTGGCCAACCAGATCAAGAAGGTCAAAGCCATCATGCGCGGAGGCGCCACGCGCCAAGAGTCCGCGCGCCTCGCCCTCGAATTCCTCAAGAAATCGGGCACCCCGGCCGATGCCATCGTCATGATCGCCGATGGGGATCGTCCCTGCGTCGATCCCGAGATCGTCCACCGCTGCTTTTTGGCCGCCGAACAAGTCGGCGCCTCCGTCACCGCCATCCCGATGGTCGATTCCGTCTTGGTGAGCCGCGATGGGAAAACCGTGTCGGATTATTTGAAAAGAGAACAGGTTTTTGCCGTTCAAACCCCGCAAACCTTCCTCTTTTCCTTGATCTACAAAGCTCATAAGAAATATCAGAACGTCAAAGTGACCGATGATGCGTCGCTAGTCAAGATGCTCGGCAAGGAGATCGCGCTGGTCATGGGGAGCAAGGATAATATCAAGATTACCGTGCCCGATGATTTAGCCGCTTATTTATCATGGAAGAACAAGACAAACTAAACATACCGAAGGTCGGCGACCTCTATAGTGGAACCGTCGTCAAAGTGTTCGCGACTTACGCGATACTACTTTTCGATAACGGCTGGACCGGGCTACTCCACATCTCGGAGCTCTCCCATTCCTATATCCGCAGCTTCACCTCGTTCGTGACCATCGGTACCATCTACAACGTCAAAGTCATCGATTCGGACCCCGAAACCGGGAAGATCCACGTCTCGCTGAAGCAACTCACTTCCGCCGAGCGCCGCCGCTTCTTCCCCCACGAGCCCGTGCCTGTGGAAGAGGTCTCCTTCGACGCCTTAAAAAACCAACTACCCATTTGGATTGACCAACAGCTTAAGGAGGAATCGTTCCAATGATTCAAGTCAATGACAAACACATCCGTCGCCAGATCGATTTCGGCGCTTATGAAAAGCGCGTCGACGAAATCCATCGCTCCATCGAAGAGCGTACCGGCGCAGGCGCGGATTTTCTCGGTTGGGCCCACTACCCCGAAACCTATGACAAAGAAGAGCTCAAGCGCATCAAAGCGGCCGGCAAAGAGATTGCCGAAAACTACGAAGTCCTGCTCGTCTGTGGCATCGGCGGTTCCTATTTAGGTGCCCGCGCGGCCATCGAAGCCCTCAACGGCCTCCATAACCACAAAGGCCCCGAAATCATCTATTTCGGCCAGACCCTCTCCCCGACTTACGTCAAGCAAGTCCTCGACTATCTCGAGCACAAGACCTTCGCGATCAACGTCATCTCGAAGTCCGGCACGACGACCGAAACCGCGGTCGCCTTCCGCCTTGCCCGTGACCTTCTCGAGCGCAAGATCGGCAAAGAGAAAGCCGCCAAGGCAATCTACGCCACGACCGACAAGGAAAAAGGCGCCCTTCTCCAGCTCTGCAAGAAATACGGCTACGAACGCTTCGTCCTTCCCTCCGACATCGGTGGACGTTATAGCGTCTTCACCGCCGTCGGTCTCCTCCCCATGGCCGCCGCTGGCATCGATATCGACGCCTTCCTCGCCGGTGCCAAAAAAGGCATGGAGAAATACGGCAAGGCTGGTCTAAACCCCGCTTATGTCTACGGCATCATCCGTCACGAACTCTACAAAACCGGCTATCCCGTCGAAATGCTCGTCACCTATGAACCTGGCCTCGTCCAACTCGGCGAATGGTGGAAACAGCTCTTCGGCGAATCCGAAGGCAAAGACCACACCGGCCTCCTCCCCGACGCCGCGACCTTCACCACCGATCTCCACTCCCTCGGCCAGTTCATCCAGGAAGGAAGCCCCGTCCTCTTTGAAACCGTCCTCGATATCGAAAAGCCCGCCCAGGACGTTGTCATCCCCCACGACGCCGATGACCTCGATGGCCTCAACTACCTCGAAGGCAAAACCCTCGATTTCGTCAACAAGAAAGCCCATGACGGCACCCTCGCCGCCCACGAGGAAGTCGGCAACGTTCCTAACGTCCTCATCACCCTCGAACGTCTCGACGCGGAGGGATTAGGCGAGCTGATGTACTTCTTCATGAGGGCCTGCGCGATGAGTTGCTACCTCAACGAAGTCAATCCCTTCAACCAGCCGGGCGTCGAAGTCTACAAAAAGAACATGTTCCGCCTTCTCGGCAAGCCGGGATACGACAAATAATCTCGATTTCATCGAACTTTAGGGCCTCAAAAGGGCCCTTTTTTATTTGGAATAAAAAGCGATTGACCCCCTTAATGCTCAATGGTATATTTTATGGGCGCGTTTCAAGCGTCCCGCGGATGCTTAGCTCAGCGGGAGAGCATCGCCCTTACAAGGCGGGGGTCGTAGGTTCGAAACCTACAGCATCCACCATCTTCCTGGGTAATGGGGAGCGCGCAAGAGTCCTGACGTGGGTGAATAGCGAAGTGGCCAAACGCGGCTGACTGTAAATCAGCTCCTTCGGGTTCGGTGGTTCAAATCCATCTTCACCCACCACTCTTTTATTGGGGTGTAGCCAAGCGGTAAGGCAAGGGACTTTGACTCCCTGATGCGCTGGTTCGATCCCAGCCACCCCAGCCACGGATCCTCCGCTAGCTCAGTGGTAGAGCACTAGACTTTTAATCCAGGGGTCGCGAGTTCGAGTCTCGCGCGGGGGACCAACAATGAAAATAGTCCGGCAATCGCCGGCTTTTTTCTTTCTATAGACAAGAGATAAGAAAAACCGCCGAGGAGGCCCCGGCGGGGAAAGAAGAAGGAGAATTCTTATTTCAATTTGTTTTCGGCTTGGATGACACCGTATCCACCATCAAGACGCTTGTAGGCGACACAAATCTGATCGTCGTCAGCATCGAGATAGAGGAAGAAACTGTGGCCGAGGGCATCCATGCGGGTAATGGCGGCATCGATGGTCATCGGTTCGAGATAGATGGATTTGGTACGGACGATTTCGTCTTCCGCTTCCTCTTCTTCAAGGGATTCGAGGACGAAGGATTCGCCTAGGCTAGCCGCTTCTTTAGAGCGGTCCATACGGGTTTTCAGTTTGCGCATCTGGCCTTCGAGTTTGTCGATGGCGAGATCGACGGCCGCATAGAGGTCGTCGTTTTTGACCTCGGCACGGAGGTCCATGTGTTTGGTGAAGATGGTAATCTCCACCTTGGCGCCGACGGCATAGGAACGCACGACGGCTCGGGCGAGTACCTCGTCATCGATGACGAAATACTTGTTGAGGCGGGAAAGCTTTTCCTCAAGGACTACGCGAATAGCATCGGTAACCTCGATGTTCTTCCCAATAATTTGGTATTTCATACTTTTGCCCCTCCTAGGGCTTACACCATTATTTTACAAGGTTTGGGGCAAAGATAAATCCATTTAGGGAAAAATCCCTTATCGAGTGATGCCAAGTTCCTTTTGGAGAGCCTCAACTTTATCAAGACGTTCCCAGGGAAGGTCGAGGTCCGGACGGCCGAAGCAGCCATAGATCGCTGTGTCGCGGTAACGGAAGCAAGGATGGGTGAGGTCGAACTGTTGGATGATCGCACCAGGACGGGCATCGAACACTTTAAGAACGGCATCAAGAATCTGGCTCTCGGGCACTTTCGCCGTGCCAAAGGTATCGATAAGAATCGAAAGAGGACGGGCAACACCGATCGCATAAGAAAGTTGAATTTCGGCCTTGTCGGCTAGTCCTGCCGCGACGACGTTCTTGGCGATATAACGCGCGTAATAAGAAGCGGAACGGTCGACCTTGGAAGGGTCTTTGCCCGAGAAGGCGCCGCCGCCATGGCGAGACGATCCGCCATAAGTATCGACGATGAGTTTCCTTCCCGTTAGGCCGGTGTCGCCGGCAGGTCCGCCGATCGCGAATCTCCCCGTGGGGTTGATGAGGATTTCGAAATCGGTATTGAGGCCAAACGAAGCGGCGACCGGGATCATGATGCGGTCTTTGATAAAAGAACGAAGCTCGTCCAAATCGGCGTCGTCATCATGCTGAACCGACATCAAAACCGTGACGATTCGGGGCTGGTTCAGGTTGGTATAATCGATCGTAACCTGCGATTTCATGTCGGGTCTAGCATGCAAAAATACGCCCGATTTGCGAAGATTGGAGGCTGTTCTAACTAATTTATGTGCGATGGAAATCGGTAAGGGCATATAACCTTCGGATTCCTTTGTCGCATAACCAAACATAATACCTTGGTCCCCTGCGCCTTGCTCGAGAGGATCGCCTTTATCGACACCTTGGGCAATATCGGGAGATTGCTTTTGAACGCGGACATCGATCTGGCAAGTATCGGCTCCGATACCCTTTTCGGGGCTCGTGTAACCGATGGAACGAAGGACGTCGCGGGCGATGCCTTCGTAATCGATGTCGCCTTGGCAGGTAATCTCACCGCCGATGAGAACATATTCGCGGGTGGTGAAAACCTCGCACGCGACATGGGCGTGAGGATCGAGTCTTAAGCACTCGTCCAAGATGGCGTCGGCGATCTGGTCGGCGACTTTGTCGGGGTGCCCTTCGGACACCGATTCGCTGGTAAAAAGTTTGCGCTGCATAATAATGCCTCCTTATGGGAAGAAAACGCCTCCCACAACGCGGGAAGCGATACGCTTACCTTCCTTATCGTTCCTCCCGTGGGCGGAGGCTGCGACGAGCACTTACCACTATAGTGGAGTTGCTAACGCCCCGTTGTCGCATGGGACGTTTCTGGATAAGGATTTTCCTCGTGGGGTATCTTGCCAAAACGATCGATGAATTACAACCCCGAAAAAGAAAAGCCCTAACGTTAGCTAGGGCTAGTTGTCTTGTGGCGCGCCCGAGGCGACTCGAACGCCTGACCTCAACCTTCGGAGGGTTGCACTCTATCCAGACTGAGCTACGGGCGCAGCGAATCCAATGTATGGTGCCCAAGAGGGGATTCGAACCCCTATGGAATTACCCACTCGCCCCTGAAACGAGCGCGTCTACCGTTCCGCCACTTGGGCACGGGAAGAATATTACTCTCCCGAAGAGGGTTTGTCGACATTCTCAAAGAAGTCGAGGATGGACTTCATGAACTGGGGGTCGTCTTGGTTTAATTTGCCGTAATCGATTTCGATTTGGTTATCAAAATCGCGGCTTGTAATGTGGTGATCGCGGACCAATTCAAGAATGTAAAGTTGAGCTTCTTTCGTCCAATATGGATTATGCCCTGCATCGGGAATAAGTACGCATTGGACGCGTTTATCGTTAGGGAATGCGGCTTTGATTTTTTCGATTCCGTATTTGGGCTCGACCATCGTATCGGCCTCACCCTGGATATAAAGGACACGCGCGCTTGAAGACGCCACCGCCTTCGTCATATCCGAGGCGGCAAAGGACCCATACCCCCACCGCAATGCTAGACGAACGAGAGGGCGGAATTTCTCAAGGCGCTTTTCCTTGGCGACCATGATATCGGCGCAGGACGTAAACCCGGCGATCGAGGCGATGGCCTTTACGCCAAACTCCTTTCGGCATGCCCCAAGCGCGGTAAATCCACCCCAGCTATGACCCACAACATAACGGTCCAAGCCTTTGGCTTCTTCGTCATGATCGAGGAATTCGAAAAACGCCTTTTGGGCACCCAAAGACTCGCATAACGAACCGATGCCATGCCCTTCCGACGTCATGCATCCGAGGCAGTCATATCCGTAGACCAGATATCCATGCAAAGCAAAATAAGCCATTTCGAGGGAATAAGCCGTATGGCCAGCCCCGATGCCATGGAAGAAAACCACTACCCCTTTATAAGGGCGATTCGGCAGAAAGAAACGTTCACCCCTCAATAGATGCTTCTTATAAATAAAGGAAAAAGGGGATGTAGAAACCCCAAAGTCTTCACCAGAAAAATAACGTAGTTGCGGCGCGCCATCGCCACGGAAATCCATCGCCTTTTTCAAAGCGGCTAATAGCAACAAGGAAAGCATGTTAACGCCTCTTGCGGACGATTAAATGGAACAAAGCGGCGAAGGGTGAGGCATTTGCCAAATCAAGAATCGCCTGAATCGTCTTATCAGAAAGTTTAGCTAGACGCAAATTACGAAGCGGCATTTCCATCACGGCACGCATGCTCGCTTCGTCGTTTTTGAGCATTTTCGTCGCCTGTGAGATAAGGCGTTTGCCAATCCAGGTCGACGAGATATCTCTTAATGTCGAATTGAGGTGATACGGACGCGACCTAGGATCCTTGCAAAGAGGAACGACGCGACCCAATAGGGCTTCGAAAGCATCATCATATTGCCAAAAGCCATCTCGAGGAGGCTGATAGTAAATGTGAAGTTTATCGATTTGAGAAGCAAATTCGCGGTCGCCGATGACCTTCACCGAAGCGCGAAGGCGGATGTCTTCGCACGATTCGCCGATTTCGACGATATATTCGCCGCCCTCGACCCGGAAGGCGTGATCTTCGACATCATAATGTTCGAAAGCACTGCGGCGAAGGGTTAGGGTAATGTCTTTCTTCTCCCCGTCTTCTAACGGCACTCGGCAATACCCTTGGAGGGTGCGTTTCGCCTTGAAAACGTTCCCGCCATTAGGCTGGACGTAAAGCTGGACGAGAGCCTCCGCGGCAAAAGTGGAAGCATTGCTGACGGATAGACTGACATTAAGAACATCCGAATCCTTCGAAGGGGAAGAAACCTTCAAGCCCGAGTAACGGAACTTCGCATAGCTTAAGCCATGACCAAAGGGGAAACGGATCGCAGTCGATTCGCCCGTCGTGCAGAAATAACGATATCCGACATAGATGGATTCGCGGTAAAGAGATTGCGTTTCGTTGCCAGGGAAGATACCAAAGCTAGGCAACTCGTAAGCGCGGGTAACCCAGGTTTCGGCGAGGTGGCCAGACGGAATGGCGGCACCCGTAACAAGACGGTAAAGCGCTTCGCCTCCGCCTTCGCCAGGGAAATAGGAAATAAACAAAGCCTTCACCTTATCGATGAAGGGAACTTCGACCGGAGCCCCGGTCGCGAGGATGACAATAATGTCGTCGCATACTTCCGCAACACGCTCGACAAGCGAGAGCTGCGAACGGGAAAGCATGAGCGATTTGCGGTCAAAACCTTCGCATTCTTCGTTTTTCGTCGTTCCGAGGAAAAGAATGGCTTTCTTGCTTCTAGCGGCTAAATCTACCGCATCGAGAATAAGAGAAGATTCGTCTTCGTCACCCGCCATCGAATAGCCGCGGCAATAAGAAATCTTGCGGTCTGAATTGGCGAGTTCACAAGCTTCTAAGAAGGAAACCGGGCGAGCGGGATTGACCTCGCTAGAGCCACCGCCGCCAATCGAAGGCATGGCGGCCAGTTCGCCGATGATCGCGACGTCCCTCATGTTCTTTAAGGGAAGCACGCCGTCGTTTTTGGCCAAGACGACAGAGCGTTCCGCCGCCTTGATGGCAAGGGCATGAGCCTGTTCACCATCGAAAGGCAACACGCGGGAACGAGGACTATACACACGGGCAGAAAGTTCGGCGATGCGCTTGACGCTATCGTTGACTCTCGTCGCATAAGAACGGTCGAGGCGGATCGCGGTAAGCAATTCGTTACGGCGCGAACGGAAGCAAGGCATCTCGACATCGAGACCATTACGGTGACAAAGAAGCGTGTCATTTACGCCGCCCCAATCCGAGACGACCACGCCATCGAAATGCCACGAATCTTTCAAGGTATCCAAAAGGAGTTCTTTGTTTTCGCAGGCATAAGTTCCGTTCACCTTGTTATAGGAAGCCATCACCATCCAAGGAGACGATTCCTCGATGGCGATTTGGAATGGCTTAAGGTAGATTTCATGAAGCGCACGCTCATCGACGATTGAGTCGTTGACCATGCGGAACGATTCCTGCGAGTTACAGGCAAAGTGTTTTAAGCAAGCGGCGACGCCAACGCTTTGAACGCCTTTGACAAACGAGGCGCCAATCATGCCAGAAAGATAAGGATCTTCAGAGTAATATTCGAAATTGCGTCCGCAGAGCGAATTACGTTTGATGTTGATACCCGGACCGAGGATCGCATCGACCTCGTTGGCCTTGCATTCGCGGCCGATCATCACGCCGACTTCGCTCATTAATGCGTTATCGAAACTGCACGCGAGCAAAGCGGGGCAAGGATAGGCAGTCGCGGGCAAACCGGTCCCGGCCAAAACGTCATCATCGACTTTGCGTAAACCCATCGGCCCATCCGCCACGCGGATCGGCTTGATTTTCAGTCGATAGTTCCCGCGAATCGTCCACGCGCCTTTGCCATAGAGCATGACGGCCTTTTCGCCGGAGGTGAGCCTTTTGATGATCGATTTGTTTTTCGCCACGGGAAGATTCTATGGCTTTGCAAAGCAAAAGGAAACACTAACGCAAAGCAATTCGCTTCCATAATGAGGAGAAAACGCCCAAAATGTCGGCATGGAAAAAACTCTTTACATCGCCGGCGGCTGTTTCTGGGGCGTCGAAGCCTACTACCGACAGCTAAAAGGCGTCATCAATACCCGCGTCGGTTATATTAACGGCACCACCGCCTTCCCTAAATACGAAGACCTAAAATCCGGCAAGGCCGACCACGCCGAAGCGGTCCAGATTACCTATGACCCCGATATTATTTCGATCGCGGACCTCATGGACCACTACCTCCGCTTCGTCGACCCCTACTCCGTCGATAAGCAAGGACACGACGTTGGCCACCAATATCGGACGGGAGTTTATTACACCGACCTGCTCGATGGCGTCGAAGTCAACGAATACCTCCACGCCCACTTGGAACCCGGCTATAAGATCTCGGTCGAAATGATGCGCAACTTCTTCCCAGCCGAGGAATACCATCAACGCTACCTCGAAAAAAACCCGGGTGGTTATTGCCACGTCGATTTGAACCTGGCTAAAGGAAACGAGAAGAAAAACTAAAGAGGTTCGTCAGGGCGTATTGCTGCTGACGGATCTCTTTTTTGACTCTTTTTGCGGTATTTTTTCCTTGAAACACTTACAAAAAGCTTTTCTTTTAGATTGTTATAGCTCGCGAATGGATGGGGCGAAGAAGAGGACCAATGTCGCGACGAGAAAGCCAGCCCCGCAGATGATAAGCAAGCCCAAAGACCCCATGTATTCGAGGGCCGCCCCACCGAGTAAAACCGCGATTGGGGTGAGGCCTTGGGAACCGATATTCGTGACGCTAGAGACCTTGCCGAATTTGTCTTTATCGATAATGCGCATCATCGCGGTCGTCGACAGAACGTTGATGAGGACGATGAAAACACCAATCACGAAATAGATGGCGACGATGGATAGTAACAACGGGTTAATCGTTATGACTTTTGGTTGCGTATAAACTAGACCATTAAATGCGCATACGAATCAACGGGCTCGACCTGTACCGCTACCTCGAGTACGCCCTCGATAACGTCGGGAGGAAGTCGATCGAGGCGATCCTCCCGTACTCGAAGGACCTCGAAATCCGCTAATTTCCGCCATAACGGTATTCAACCGCCAGGCCCAAAACGGGCCTTTTATAACGCTGGGGTGCTAATCGACTACGTTTACCACAAAGCGCATCACAATCACGGGCATAACAAAAGCCGCCCTGAAGGCGGCTATTGAATCAACATGGTGGACCTTGTCGGGTTCGAACCGATGACCTCCTCCATGCCATGGAGGCGCTCTCCCAACTGAGCTAAAGGCCCATGTACGCCGAAGCGCTCACATAATATACCCCTCGACCCGAAACGCTTCAAGTACGAAATTTGATTCGACGATTCCAATAGTTAAGTCCGTTTGAAGCCGCGGAACTGCGATAACCCCGATAATAGGCCCGGATAACGTAAAATGTCCCCTGTTTCCCGACCAAAAGAAACAGAAAGGACATAACTATGTTACCACATTGGAAGCA
>JAFSUM010000015.1 GCA_017445245.1 Bacilli bacterium
AAAATGTCGGCGGCTTTGTTCTCAAGGTCCTTCAAAGTTTGGGAGGCAGTGCCCCTAAGCAGTCGATAAAAGAGGGGATCGTCGAAGATGAGGAAATTAGTCTTTCCTATGACGACGTGTTCGTTCCTCAAAAGTCCAAGAAATCCGGGAAAGAGTACATCCCATTTAATTTCGTCTTTATTTTGGCGTTGAAAGAGCTCTTGCTGCTCGGCTACATTGAGGAATACAACCGGAATACCGATATAGACTTAACCGAAAAAGGCCGGACCGGCCGTTGGGATACTTATCCGAGTCCCTCGGAATGGGATCAGATCAACGCCTATTGGGATGCATACGCCAAGAAAAGGAAAGAGGCCAACTCCTCGGAAGATCCGGCGAGCAAGTCCGCTGGGGAAGATCAGGAAGAGGAAAAGGACGCCATTGAACAGTGGAAAATAGACGTCCTCGCTCAAATCAAGAAGTTTTCTCCGAAGAAGTTCGAGAGTTTTTCGCGCCTTTTGCTCTCAAAGATGGGCATCAAATTCGACAAAGAAAAAGGGGTTCAAATGTCTGGCGATCACGGCATCGATGGTTATGGCATCTTTGTTTCAGACGAATTTAGGACCAGCAAAGTCGTTGTCCAGTGCAAAAGATATACGACGGGTTCAGTTGGCGAGCCTGAAATCGATAACTTCAAAGGGGTTATGATGAAGCATTCAGCTGACTATGGAATATTTGTCACGACGAGCTACTTCACGGAACAAGCCAAAAGGGCAGCTGTTCAAGGCAATTTCACAGTTACGTTAATCGACGGCCAAGAATTGGTGAAATTGATTGAAAAATACAGACTTCATGTGACGCCCATAACCACCTATGAATTGGACAAGTACTATTTTGAGGAAGAATGACACAAGTGGAATTGGCGGCGCAGCTTGGTGTTTCTTTTGCCACGGTGAACCGTTGGGAGAAGGGACACCATGAACCTACGATAAAACAAAAAAGAAACATAAGGGACTTCTGTAAGAAACATAAGATCCGTGTCGAAGGAGAGAACAAATGATCACTGGCGCATTAAAGAACAAAGTTGATGCAATCTGGCAGGACTTCTATAACGAGAACATGGCCCAGGTTTCGGACATCGTTAATCAGTTGACCACGCTGATGTTCATCAAGATGCTGGATGACAAGCAGAATGCTACCGAGGCTCAGGCTGCCTTGCTTGGCATCGAACCGCCTCAGGAGGATCTCGTCTTTAAAAAGGGTAGCTACAAGAACTACGAAATCATTGATGGCGAGCGCCGCCTTAAATTCGAGATTCCTTATGAAGAACTTCGCTGGAAGAATTTCAAGAATCTGAATGCGATCGCTTTGGCAAAAAGGATCAAGGACTACGTCATCCCGTTTATCCGTGATCCCGAGAACAAGACCGTCGGGCGTTTTGCGGCATATGCCAAGAAATACACCTTTGGTTTCGACGATAAGGAAAGACTATTGACTTCTGTCGTTGACAAGCTTTCTGCGCCTGATTTCGATTTCACTAACACGGACATCATGGGAGATGTCTACGAATATATGTGCGGCAGCGGCATCTCCGGTCAATACAGGACGCCGCGACATATCATCGACATGGCCGTCGAGATGATGAAGCCTCGCCTCGGTGAGCGGATCATCGACCCCGCGATGGGCACGGCCGGCTTCCTTATCGAAGCAGCGAAGTACGTTAAAACCCATTATAAGAACGAGCTCATGAACGTGCAGAACGCGAGGACGTTCTCGGAATCGATGTTCGTTGGATGCGACAACGACCCCAACATGGCTCGAATCGGCTACATGAACTGCATTCTCCACGGCATAAAGGACCCTGATATCACGATGGATTCGCTTTTGGAGAGCGAAAACGTAGCGAAATACGCAGGAAAATTTGACCTGGTACTAGCGAATCCGCCTTTCTCTGGCAGTCTTGTCGAGTCTGCAACAAACGGAAAGATCCTCTCAATAACCAAGACCAAGAAAACGGAGCTTCTTTTTGTCGCTTTAATGGACATGCTGCTCAAACCTGGCGGACGCTGCATGACGATCGTCCCCGATGGAGTGCTTTTTGGCGGTGACAACGCTCACAAACAACTTAGGGTTGAGCTCATCGACAAGCAGAAGCTCATTGGTGTCGTGTCCATGCCAAACGGCATCTTCATGTCGTCTTCCAAGAAAGGCTCCGCAAGCAAGGGAGCCGGCGTTAAGACATCCTTCCTGATTTTCGAAAAAACCAATAAAGGAGGAACGGATTTCGTCTGGTTCTACAATATGACTAACGACGGATATACCTTAGACGTGAAACGTGCCCCGATCGAAGGGTCGAACATTCCTGACGTCATTGTAAGGTTCCAAGACCTTGAAACGGAAAAGAGTAGGGGAAGGGACGAAGTTTCCTTCATGGTCCCTGTCCAAGAAATCCGCGATAACGGCTATGACCTCACCATGACGAAATACGCCATCACGAAACGTGAGGCAAAGACCTATAGACCAACTTCCGATATCCTTGCTGACTTGGAGCAGGCGAACGAAGAGGCTACAGCAATGCTCGCCGAACTCAAAAAGATGTTGGGAGGCGATAAATAATGCCCACATACTCATTGAGCGAGCTTCTTAAGCCAACAAATGAAAGAAACATCGGTAATTCCTATGAGCCCGTCGCTGTTGGCAGATATGGAATAAGGAAGAGATCAGAAATCTACACAAAAGATCTGGCCTCTGATTTTTCCAAAAACAAAGTAATAAGGTACGGATCGCTAATTATCGGGATGGGGTCAAAGCAGATTGACTTCGGCGTTCTTTGTGAAGACGAGTCTTATTGTGTTTCGCCGGCCTACCATACATATTCGATAGACACCAAACTAGCGAACCCGCGTTATCTTGAATTAGCCCTAAAAGCATCGAATTCTCACCTTACGAAGAAATACATGATTGCAAGCGCTAGGCAAGGGAAATCAGTCGATACAAAAGGTCTTTTCAAAGAAAAAGTAAGTTTGCCTACTTTGAATGAACAATCGAACTTTGTCAGGAAAACTGAAACTATTATCGGGTCGATTTCGAGACTTGATGCCCGCCTATCGGAGTGCGATTCGCTGATTAAATCGCTATTTAACGAACGGAGGGCACAAGCATGAAGTTGATGTCATTAGGAAACTGCTGCGTCTTTGATCGAAGCAAACAACTAGATGCAGCTTCCATCCAAGAATTAGTTGAACCCACTGGCGACATTCGACTTTTGCCTAGCTCAAAGGATTTCGATTGGAAGACAACCCGAGAAAGAGCCGGGTCATTGGTTTGCCATGGACCGATCATTACAATGGGAAAAGCGCGTTATGCGAACATCAAATACTGCGAGGGAGAGTATGTCTCTTCGAACAATATGTTGATCAAGCCGCGTGACAAATCGGCTCTTGATTGCAGATATCTTTTCCATTTTTTGAAACAAAACTCCCCAAAAGCTTATGTCGAGGGCACGACATACCCTAAATTTGACTTGAATCGTTTCAACGAGATAACTATGCCTTTGCCCCCGTTGGATCATCAAAAAACGATCGCTTCCTTTTTTGATTTCATTGAAGAGCAAATTAATGGAGTGAAAGCGCAGATTTCGCTTTTAGATGAGCAGGTTAAATCGCTATTTAATGAACTCATATTGGCCCATACGGATAGAGTGCCCCTATCTGATTTCTGCGATATTTTTATTGGGCCGTTCGGTAGCGCCCTTCACGAGAGCGACTACGTTAAACAGGGGCACCCTTTGGTCAATCCAAAGAACATAGTTCCTCCGAAGATTGAATATCAAGAGTGCAAATTTGTCGGCGATGACAAGTTTCGGGAATTGTCTCATTATCACCTAAAACCTGGCGACGTTGTGCTGGGAAGAAGAGGTGAAATGGGCAGATGTGCCGTTGTTACGAGAGAAGGCTGTTTATGTGGCACTGGATCAATGGTGGCAAGACCCAAAGACGGAGTTCTTCCTTTTATCATTCAATCCATTTTGTCTTCGGACGAAATAAAAGCAACTCTTGAAGAGCAGGCCATCGGGGTTACTATGGCAAATCTCAATTCCAAAATAGTCGCTTCATTAATGATTCCTAAAATTTCAATTTTGGACCAAAAAGAGTTTGCGAATCGGTTAGAACAAATCGATAAATTGCGGTTTAACTACCAACACCAAATAGATTTGTTGAATGAGTTGCTCGAAGCCAAGATGGAAGAGTATTTTGGAGGTGCTTTCGATGCCAATTGATGAAAAACAGACAAGACTCCAGCTTATCGATCCAGCCTTGCGAAGAGCTGGATGGTCTATCCTTAAGGATAAATACCTGATCGAGAAGAACAAAGCCTGCATCGAGACCCCCGTTAACGGGATGCCCAAAACTTCCGAAAACCCGACTGGAAACGGTTTTGTTGATTACGTTTTGTTCGGCGACGATGGAAAACCGCTCGCGCTTATTGAAGCTAAACGCACCATCGTTCACGAGGAACAAGGCAGGGTCCAAGCTTGCTTGTACGCTGATGCCTTGGAAAAGAAATACGGCTTGAGGCCGATTATCTATTACACGAACGGCTACACAATCAAAATAATCGACGGCGTCTATCCCGCCAGGCAGGTATTCGGCTTCCATAAGAAAGACGAACTTGAGTACTTAATCCAAAAGCGCGGCTTTTCTCTGAAAGACACGGCCCCAGACGTGGATATTTGTGGCCGATATTACCAGGTTGACGCGATCAACGAGATCATCAAGCACTTCAAAAGCAAGCACTCTCGCTCCTTGATCGTCTTGGCCACCGGTACTGGAAAGACCAGGGTATCATGCGCTTTGAGCGATATCTTCATCAGGAACAACTACGTAAAAAGGATCCTTTTCCTCGCGGACAGAAAGAACCTCGTCAAGCAGGCAAAAGAGGAGACATACGAAAAATTCCTCCCAACCGTCCCGATGATGGTGATCGTCGAGGGGCAGAAGGAGGGCGACGAATCTCAAGCCAGGATCGTCTTTTCCACGTACCAATCGATGCTTTCGATAATCAAGGATACGTCGACCTGCCCCTACGGCATCGGGCATTTCGACCTCATCATCGTCGATGAGGCCCATAGGTCACTCTTCAACAAATACGCCGAGATCTTCACCTATTTCGACGCGTTGATGATCGGATTGACCGCTACGCCGAGGAACGACATTCACAAATCCACTTACAAGGTCTTTAACCTCGACACCGAAGTGCCCAACTACGAATACGACGTTATCCGCGGCGTGAAAGACGGATACCTTACCTATTACCGTGCCTTGGACCGCACCCCCGAAATACTCAAAAACGGCGTCGTCTATGACGAGCTGCCCCCCGATGAGCAGGAGGAGTACGAGGACAAGTTCACCGACGACGAGGGCAACATTCCCGAGAAGATAGAGGGGAAGGAGTTCTACAACGTCATCACGAACCGAGACACCATCCGTAAGGTCCTACAGACGTTGATGGACGAAGGCGTGTACGTTGAAAACGGCGACCTCCTCGGAAAGACAATTATCTTCGCCAAAGACCACAACCACGCCGTCATGATCCAAGAAGAATTCAGGGCCATGTTCCCCGACAAATGCCTCTCGAAGAACCCGAATGGTGTGGATTTCTGCGTGGTGATCGACAACCAGATCAAATACAACGAGGTGCTTCAGAGGGAATTCAAGGAGAAGCAGTCCATCCGCATCGTCGTTTCCGTGGACATGATGGATACAGGCGTCGACATCCCCGAGGTCGTCAACCTCGTCTTCTTCAAGAAGGTGCTTTCCAAAATCAAGTTCTGGCAGATGATCGGCAGGGGAACCAGACTTTGCGAAGGCTTAAAGGTCCTTTCGCCGTCAAAAGCCTACTTCGAGCGCATGACGAGTGACTCAAAGCGTCAAGTCTATTCCAGCAAGCAGGGGTTCCTGATCTTCGACATCTGCAACGTCTTCCCATTCTTCAAACTGAACCCAGACGGAAAAGCCGATAAGGCAACCAATGCCCTCTCCCTTTACCAGAAGATATTCCTGCAAAAAGCCTCACTTTACCGGGCGATGCTCGCGCATTACGCGTCCTTGGACATCGAGGACAAGAAGTTCTGCGATGCCTTGAGACTAGAACTCATTGACGAGGTTAAGTCCATGAACACCAATTACATCGGCGTCCAAGCTAACCTTAAATACGTCCACAAGTACTCCGAGTTGTCCGGTTGGGTGAACTTCAACCAGACCGACTTAGCGGAAGTCAAGTCGTATGTTGCCCCAAACGTCACAGGCGAAATCGATTTGGAGTCCGCCAGGGCCTTCGATTACCTATGCTATAAATTCGCGACCACTAGGTTCTATCCCGGAAAGGATTTCCAAAAGGCGGCCAAGACCATATATCAATTGGCTTCCTACCTTCTCACGGTCAAGATACACATCGGCGAGGTCGTGGAGCATAGCCCGACTCTTACCTACGTCGCATCCGACGAGTTCATAAACGACTCCAACGTCACGAAAGTTGATTCGGTCAGGCAAGAGATCAGGGATCTCATGCGCTTCATCGATCCGAAGGACTTCGAGCCGATCGTCACGGATTTCCGCGACGAAATCGCATCTTTTGGCGATGCCCCCGAGGAACCCGTGGACTTCAGGGTAACAATCGACGACTTCAAAACGCTTTCTGAGAAAGCCTTGTTCTACATTCAAAATAATCCGGACGACCCTCTTGTTAAGGAGGTTCAGGGCCTAGTTAAGCCAACATTAGATTCGATCGCGGCTTTCAAGGCTAGGATGATCGATATCGCAAAGACCGCCGATGAATACAACGACTTGTTCCCGACCGACGACGATTTGCCCGCTTTCGTCAGGAAAAACCTTGAGTTCAATCCCGTGATGGTCGAAAGTTTCCTCAGCTATCTTGCGTCGTTGGGCTTCAACGATTCCCAACGTAATTACGCGAAGGAACTGCTTATCTTCGTCAGTCAGAACGGAAGGTTCGACCGACGTGATCTCCTAAGAGAAGAACTACATTTTAACGACATCTTCAACAGCGCCGAGATAACCAAACTTGTTGATGAATTCGATAAGATCTTCTAATTAGAAGAGCCTGCGGTAGGAGTTCCTGACATTACTTTGTTCAACGATAGCGTACCTAAGCGTCGTTTCTATTTTCGTATGGCCCAGAATAACCTGGACCTGTTCAACTGGTATCCCTTTCTGTATGGCTTTTGTTGCCAAAGTGCGGCGGAAACGGTGAGGGTGGCATTTGGTTACTTCTGACCTCAATCCTATTTTCCTTACGATTGATTCTATTCCCGAAACCTGTAATCTCGAATGACGCTTGTCTTTTGAGACAAAAAGGAATTCGGAATCCGATCTCCTTTCTTCGATATAACGCTCGATTCTGAGCTTCGTGGCCGAATCAAAATACACGATTCGCTCCTTTGCACCCTTGCCGAACACGACGCATTCCATCTTATCGAGCGAAATGTCGGACAATTTCAGTCTTGCCATCTCGCCGACGCGCATCCCCGTCGAGAGCAAAAGGGCGATTATTGCATCGTCTCTCCTGCTTCGACACGCCTCTTTTATTTTCTCAACTTCGTCATCGGAGAACGCGGCTTTGATTGTCTTTTCTGCCTTGATTTTATGGATGCGCCTCATCGGACTTTTCATGATGTGGTCTTCTTCCTCCAACCAAGAGAAAAAGCTCGACATAACGCGGCGAATATTATCGACGCTTGTTTTGCTGACGGAATGAGTTTCGGCATAAGAATTAAGATAGGAGCGGATGTCGTCCGTTTCTATTTTGATTATTGCCTTCCCGATGCATTCTAGTGCTTTGTCAAGCAGGAACTTGTAATAGCTGAGGCTTCTTTCTGAGCATCCCTCAACCTTCTTTGCGCTCAAGAAAGAGGAAAGAAGCGATTCGTTGTCGCGTTGATCGGCTTCTTTCGAAAGATCGCTTTCTGAATCGATCAAATGGCTTTTAAGCACCGAGTCAAGCTTCCCGATTTGCTCATTTGTGAGAAACGCCAAACACCGCGTTTCGATTTCTATTAGTTCGGTTTTTGTCATAATTGCTGCCTTTCGAGGGCATAATCATGCATTTTTGGGACATCTAGAGGAAGCATTAGACACATAAACCGCAATTTATCTATTTTTTCTACTTTACGAATATAGGCCTCTTGAAGTTCGACTGGTGGAACAATTACCGGCACCTTGCCCAATATCTCTAGATTCAGATTTTTCTGAGCTACAGATGTTGCCATGCCGTCCAATATTGGTTGTAAAAAGCCAAACCATTCATGCATGTATCTCGTACGTACCTCTGAAAAAGGTAAGAAACCAACGACGCTGTCCGGAAAGCATGCATCAAAAGTCATAATTGCGGTTTGAGCGATATTTGCAGCAATCGTTATGCATAAAGTCCCTTTTTCCCACATTCGACTTTGTGATAAGCCTAATTCCGAATAGGTACTTTGATATTTAGTGATAAACGTTCCTGCGTTTGAAACGTCTCCGGTTTGAATTAGCGGATAAGGGCCGCCCAACAGTTTGGGATCATTTCTAGGGCGATGCTTCGACTTGCCTCTCTCGAGTGTTCCCAAGGCCTTCAAAGGTTTCTGAGGCCATCTTTTATTGTTCTCTACAGGATCGCCAAACATCTCGTTAAATAGCGATTTAACCTGCTCAGTTAGAGACACAGCTCGCCATCTACGTAACTTGATTGTCGACAAGTTCATTCCGCGACTATAAACGCAACCTACTTTTATGAACCATAAGAAATGGGCGATGCGTGTGCTAGAATTCTTTTTGTGAATCGAGAAAATAAAGAACTTTATTTGAGAGAGGCAATTAGATTTAAGCGATCGACTCTCATTGCCGCCAAAACCGGGACTAACGCCGACCAAACGGTCACTAACTTCTTTTCAATGCTTCCAAAGTCTCTTTTCAAATACAGGCGTTTTGACAAGTTCACGAGCGAAATGATCGAAGAACATTATTTGTATTTGGCCTCCGTGGAATCTCTCGATGATCCTTGCGAATGCTTGTTCGACTTTGATTTGTCTGAACTTTTCGATGATAAACAGGCAATGACTTCGTTCTGTTATCAAATGATCGTGGACACCGTCATTAGTTTTGTGCCTGATGGCCAAAAAGAAAAGGCACGTGCGTTTGCTTATGACTGTGCCAACCCTGACTATACCTTTAATTCAAGAAGAGCAATTGAGCTTTTCCAAGAACACCCGGAAGAATTGCGCGGGGTTGATGCGCCAAAGCTCATTAACGATATTAATAGGTACTCTGACTTCTCCCGTTCCCCTCAGCTCAATGACGCCTTTTCAAAACTTCTTTTCTTTGCCAAGGACGCACAGAAGAAAATCGGTGTTTGCTCGCTGACGGAGAACCCAAGAAGCCAGGTAATGTGGGCCATGTATGGCGGCACGTATGAAGGCTATTGCATTGAGTATGATTTTGGAAATGATGTCGAAGCCGCTATCAATACCTTTCCCGTTATTTATGAGGACGCTCGTTCAAACAATGTCACGACAGTTCTTATGCAATTGTTCCTTAGCGGCTTAGCAGAACAGTTGTCGAACGGAAAGCTGGAAACGGATCAGACTCAGTATTTTAGGTTGCTTCTAACAAAAAACGAGGAATGGGCCTTTCAAGACGAATGGCGCGTGCTTGATGCCGCGAGCACAAAGATTCCGGCTCCAAAAATCAAAGCCATATACATAGGCCATAAAGCCAGTCAGGAAAACGTGGATCTGATTCTTGGTTTAGCTAGGAAACATAAGTTCAATGTCTATAGGACAAAAATCAATCCGAAAACATCTCGAATCGATTTCGAAAGTATTGGTTAGACGAAAAGTCGTTGCATTTCATCAATCCCTGCAAAAGGGAAAGGTTTTTCGCGATGACTATCATTCAGCGTTCAGATATACAAACGATTGCGGAGCGGCCTTGATTCCATAAAAGCCAAGTTCCCGCTGAGTCTCGTAAGCTTTTACTTCCCCGAGTTTGTATGCATATGCAACTTGCCTGTTTTTGAAATAGGCGTCAAAGAATTCTTTGCTGATGCCAGAGCGGCTTTGGGTCTCGTTCCAGAGTTCTTCGGGAGGCAGCTCAATTACTTCGAGGATCTTTGCTTCGGCAACCACCTTTTTGATAGGGCTGGTTTCATAAATGACCATCGTATCCACGCTACGTTGCGGTGCTTTTGTTCGGTATTCGAATTTCTTTTCGCCCGAAAGAATCTTTGAGACGTGTACGGGATTTATCGAAATCAGGATCTTGCTCATCTTATCTAGGGACTTGGAGGCGAATCGCTTTTGGGACGCGGGTTTATTCTATTTTCATCGCCCTTATATTTCTATAAGGGTTTGCCTATGGTAGTATTTTGCCATGTCCAGCGAATACATGCCCTTATATCGCCGGTTCGGCATATTGCCGAAGAATGAGGAGCTATATGCCCTCTCCTTTACCCATTCCTCCTATAACGGGATGGCCGGTACGCGTCATCAGGATTACGAACGCCTCGAATTCCTCGGGGATGCGGTTATCGGCATGGTTGTCTCGGAACTCTGCTATATCTACCATCCCGACATGGAACAGGGGAAGCTCTCTGTATTAAAGAGCCAGTTCATCCGTACCTCTTCGGAAGCGGCGTACTGCAAGAAGCTAGGCCTTAACGAATATATTCGGGTAGGGGCTAGCTTTGCTAAAGACGCTTCGACCAATGAATCGTTACTTGAAGACGTATTCGAGGCCTTCGTCGGGGCGGTCTATCTCGACCAAGGCCTAGGAGTTTGTTACCACTTGGTGCGCAATATCTTCGAGGAAGACATCAAAAACGCCTCGGTCGATATGACCACCAACCCGAAGTCCTATCTGCAGGAATGCATGCAGGCGGATAAGAAGGAGTCGGTTACCTACCGCATCGTGGAAGAATACGGCGCGGGGAATGCGAAGACCTTTGTCGCGGCCGTCTACTTCGAAGGGCAGGAAATCGGCAGGGGAAGTGGCAAGAACAAAAAAGCCGCGGAGACCGAAGCCGCGAGGGACGCATTAGAGAAAATGTCATTGCCGGAGAAATAAGCCATGGGTCTATTTTCGTTTTTAAAGAACAAGTTCTCCAAGGAGAAACCCGCCCCCAAGGAAGAAGAGACTTCCCGCGAGGCGTATGAGAAGGGTCTAGCCAAATCCCGTAAGGCTTTTGCCTCTAGGCTAGAAGAACTCTCCAAGCGTTATGCCTCGGTCAACGAGGAATATTTCGAAGAGCTCGAACAGATCCTTATCGAAGCCGATGTCGGCGTAGAGCTCACCCTAAACCTCATCGAGAAACTTTTAGACCAGGCCAAGCGCGAAAAGATCTCCGACCCCAAAACGATTAACGAAGCCCTCGTCGACGCGATGTTCGTCGATTACGCGACCAAGGGCGATTCCATCCAAAACGAAATCCAGTTCGCCCCCGAAGGGCCGACTGTATTGCTTGTCTGTGGCGTCAACGGTGTCGGTAAAACCACCTCCATCGCTAAGTTGGCTTACCGTTACCAGCATAAGGGCAAGAAAGTTGCTCTCGTTGCGGGCGATACTTTCCGCGCGGGTGCGGTGGAACAGCTCACCGTCTGGGCCAACCGTTTAGGGGTTCCTATTATTACGGGCCCCCAAGACGCCGATCCGAGTTCCGTAGCCTATGATGGGGCCAAGTTTGCCAAAGCCAATAACATCGACCTCCTCATCGTCGATACGGCGGGAAGGCTACAGACCAAGGCCAACTTAATGCAGGAACTAGGGAAGATGACCCGCGTCCTCTCCAAAGAGATTCCCGGCGCTCCCCATGAAGCGTTTTTGATCATCGATGCCACGACGGGGCAAAACGGCGTACTGCAGGCCAAGGCCTTCAAAGACGTCGCCCCCCTTACGGGCATCGTCATCACGAAGATGGATGGCACCTCCAAAGGCGGCATCATCCTCTCCATCCGCGACGAACTCGGTTTCCCCGTCCGCTTTATCGGTTTGGGGGA
This sequence comes from Bacilli bacterium, assembly GCA_017445245.1. Taxonomy (GTDB): domain Bacteria; phylum Bacillota_I; class Bacilli_A; order RFN20; family CAG-826; genus Alloenteromonas. The sequence continues at coordinate 12,029 of JAFSUM010000015.1, forward strand.
AAAGATGGAAGACCTACGCGAATTCGACCTCGACCAATATCTTTATGGCCTTCTCCTAGGAGGGGCAACAGATGAATGAGGAAGAAGTCTTCGCAAAGCGCGTTGAATCGTTAGCCTTATTAGACGAATACGAACCTCTTCTAGCCAAAAGCCAAGCCGAGGCCTTAACGATGTACCTTCGTTATGACCTCTCGTTAGGCGAAATCGCCGAAGAGAAGGGGATATCGAGAGCCGCGAGCTTCGACGCGGTCAAAAAAGGCATCGCCAAACTCGAGTCCTTCGAAGCCTCGTTGCACCTATTAGAAATCAAGCGTCGACGCGACCGCTTCTTTGAAGAAGCTAAGTCTTGCGACAAAGACGAATTACCTAAACTCATCCACGAATACAAGGAGGATTCTACCCATGGCATTTGAATCCCTAACCGACAAGCTGTCCAATGTCTTCAAAAAAATGCGCGGCCAGGCCAAGTTGACCGAAGCCAACATGGACGAGATGCTACGCGAAATCCGCGTTGCATTGCTTCAGTCCGACGTCAACTTCAAGGTCGTGAAGTCTTTCGTTAATGACGTTAAAGAAAAGGCCTTAGGCCAAGACGTCTATTCGAAAGTCAACCCGTCCCAGATGATCGTCAAGATCGTCCATGACGAAATCCAGGAATTGCTCGGCAGCGAACAAGAAGGCATCCAATACGAAAAGCCCCTCACCGTCATCATGATGGTCGGTCTCCAGGGTACTGGTAAGACCACGACCGCGGGCAAGTTAGGCTATCGCTTCCAAAAGGAAGGCAAGAAGACTCTCGTGGCCGCCTGCGACATCTACCGTCCTGGCGCGATCGACCAACTAGGCGCGGTATGCGAAAAGGCAGGGGTAGGTTTCTATCAAGAAGGCGACAAAGTCAAACCCGTTAAAATCGCGCTTCATGCAAAAGAAAAGGCATTGAAGGAAGGCTATGACGTATTGATTCTCGATACGGCAGGTCGACTCCAAATTGACGAAGCCCTCATGGATGAGCTTAAGGAAATCAACCACGAGCTCCATCCGAAGGAAGTATTGCTCCTTGTCGATGCCGCGGCTGGCCAAGACGCGGTCAACGTGGCCAACGCCTTTAATAAGGACCTCCGTCTGTCGGGTGTTATTCTCTCTAGGCTTGACGGCGATGCCCGTGGTGGTGCGGCTCTCTCGATTAAGTATCTAACTGGTTTGCCGATCAAGTTCGCCGGCGTTGGCGAAAAGATCGCCGAACTAGAGCCCTTCTATCCCGACCGTATGGCGGATCGAATCCTTGGCATGGGCGACATCGTCACCCTCGTCGAAAAGGCCAAGGAAGCCATCGACGAGAAACAGGCCGAGAAAGACGCGAAGAAGATGATGGAGGGCGAGTTCACCCTCGAAGACATGCTCCGCCAGATGAAGCAGGTCCAAAAGATCGGCTCCATCGGCATGATCGCAAAACTGATCCCCGGCATGCCCAAGATCACCGAAGAGCAACAAGCCCAGGCCAAAAAAGAGATGAAGGTCTTCGAATCGATCATCCAGTCGATGACCCCTTACGAAAGGCGTCATCCGGAGACCCTTCGCTTCTCCCATAAAAACCGCATCGCAAAAGGCAGCGGTCTTACCAATGCCGACGTTAACCGCGTATTACGCCGCTTCGAACAATCGAAAGAGATGATGAAGCAGATGAAGCAATACCAGAAATCCGGCAAGATGCCCCCACGGGGTGGCTTCGGCGGATTAGGAGGGTTCTAAGATGGCCGAACAGATGCTCTACGAGCCGCGTAAGCTCTACAATCAGCAATTCAAGCAACAGTTCCACGATAACGCAGGGCTTTATTATGACGCGCTTGCGCGTAAGGCTGGAACGGATATCGGCTTAAACGCCGAACACGTCCGCGCCTACGATAAGGCGATGGAAGAGGTCAAGGCCGCCGAGAGGAAACTTGGCAAGGCCAAAACGAGCAGGGGCTTTTTGATCGCTGGCTTTGTGATCGCCTTTATCGCCGCGACCATCTGTTTGGTCGTCGGCATCATGAACGCCGCGGCCTTATGGTGGCTCTTCCTTGTCGCGGCCGCGTTGCTTGGGTTAGGCATCTGGGGTGTCATCGCGCTTAAGACGGCAGTGAATAAGAAAGTTCGTGCCGCCCAAGCCGAACTCGACGAGAAGAAAGCCGCATCCGATAAGATCCTTGGCTTATGCAAAGAGGACATGGCTTCTCTTAATGGTTTGCTTGACGACACGATGCCGCAGGAGGTTTTGGAGAAGACCACTCCGATCATCGATTTGGATGGTCAGTTTAGGCCGGATCGGCTCTGCTATTTGATGGAGCGCTTTGGGATGCAGGAAGGGGAAGACGAGAACACTTCGGTCGAAGGGGTGATCTCCGGCCAAATCCAAGGCAACCCCTTCATCCTCGAAAAGGTCTTTACCCACGATTTCCACGATAAGGTTTACGAAGGTTCCCTTACCTATACCTATACGCGTACGACGCGCGACTCTAAAGGCAACATCGTCACCCATACCTATACCGATACCCTCTACGCGGAGGTCGAGCACCCCGCGCCTTTCTATGGCCATGAGACGCGCCTCATCTTCGGTTCGGAAGTCGCGCCTGACCTTACCTTCTCCCGCGCCCCGAGCGGCAAATCCGGCGCCTCGGAAAAAGAGGCGGCCAAGTTCGTCAAGGAGCGCGTGAAGCAACTCGATAAACTCGAAGAGAAGGCCGTAAAGTCCGGCAGGCAATTCACGAAGCTAGGCAACGACGAATTCGAGGCCTACTTCGGGGCGGATGACCGCAATAACGAAGTGGAGTACCGCTTGATGTTCACCGCCCTTGCCCAGCGTAACATGCTCGATTTGCTAAAGAACCCGGAGCCTTATGGCGATGACTTCTACATGGTCAAAGACAAGATGCTCACCTCGGTGGCTTCGGGCCATTCGCAGAACTTCGATTACCATCCTTCGGTCAATTTCTTCTACGACTATGACTTCAAGGCGGGCAGGGCGAAGTTCGTCGCTTATTGCGACGCCTTTATCAAAGGCCTCTTCTTCGATTTGGCTCCGATCCTATCGATTCCTCTTTACCAGCTCCATAAGCCGCGGGAATACATCTACGAGAACCAATATCCTTGCCATACGACCTCGTATGAGCACGAGATCATGGCCAACCGCATGAAGCAGGAAGACTTCCGTCCCGATGGCGCGGATCCTTCGTTGCCGTTACTACTTAAGCAAATGACCGCGAAGGCCTCGGAAAGGTGTGACGAGGTCCGTATCGACGCTCTTTCCTATCAGACCTTCCCCGAGGTCGACTTCGTGCCGAAGATGGGGAAAGACGGCCATATGCACTCGGTCCCCGTCCATTGGACGCGTTATGAGGAAGTCCATGCCCAGAATAACATCGGCATCTACGATTCGAAACAGAGCCGTCCGACCTTCATGCACGATTCCCTTAAGCCCTTCGCGGACTACTTGAAGGACAATAACTTCTACTTCGAAAGAGGCCTCGTGTCCTTCTTCCTTGGCGAGAAGGAGCATCTTAATGCCAAGCAAGACGAGGACATCGCTTCCATATTCAAGTCCGATGCCAACTAGAGTAAAATAAATTTGTTATAAACAAAGGAGTAAAAACCATGCCAAACGAACTCGACGAAACGGATGTTTCCCTAATCAACCACGAAGGACGCGATGTCCACGTTATCGAAAAGAAAGTGACCGTCTCTCTCGACGGCGCGGATAAGTTCGTGAACGTGGCCGTCTGGTTCCTCTTCATCATCGGCGGCCTTGTCTACATGGGCAAGAAAGCCAAAGCCTATAGCTACTTCCAGCAGCTCCAGCAGAAGATCCAGCACGCCGCCTCGACCATCGACAACTACCTTCTCCAGCGCGTCAACATTCTCCAGAATACCGCCAAGCTCGTCGAGAAGGCCGTCGACCTCGACAAGTCTACCTTCACCGAAATCGCCCGCCTCCGTTCTGGCAGTGTCGCTTCCGACGAAGCCCGTGTCGAACTCGCCGAAAAGCTCAATGCGGCCGAGAAGTCCATCAACGTGGCCTTCGAGAACTATCCGCAGCTTAAAGCCCATCAGGAAATTGCCGACGCGATGCAGCAGAATAGCTACCTCCAGCACGAGATCACCGCGGCGAGAGAAATCTATAACGACTGCGTCTTCCGCTGGAACAGCGAAATCTTCCAGCGCTGGGCGAAGAAGTTCGTCGCCGCGAAGAACGGCTATGCCACCCGCATTCCCTTCTCTGTCTCCGATCAGATCAAGGCGCAGGCTAACGGCGTATTCTTCTAATTACCTTGCCCCATTTCTTTAGTTAATTTCGTGGGGGACTGCTCGGGTTAGCAAAGCCTGGGCAGTTTTCTTTTGGAAAAGATCCATTCGGTGATTTGGAGTGGGGAAAAATAAACTACAAATAAGATTTGGAAACAATTATGTAGTTTAGTAAAATGGTTTTGGAGGAACTGTGGATGCCTATTTTCAAAGGAGTCATGGAAGAAGAGCTGGAACGCAATCTTCGTAAACAGGAGGCTTTTAAGGCCGAGCTTTCTGCGCACCCCAAAGGATATCTTTCCATCTGCCGTATTGGCGGAGTGGATTATATCTACCGTAAGCATAGGGAAGGAAAAAAGATTGTCTCCGTCTATATCGGGGTTCCTGGCAGCGCGGAAGCGCACAAAGCGGAAGAAGAGCGAGATGCCTATCTATTGGCGAAGAAGTCGCTTTCCGAATTGCGCCGAGAAGAGAAAAGGCTTAGGAGGGCCATTAAAGATTATGCCGGAATATGAAAGTGAAATGAGGGCCGTGATGATGGCTTTAAATGATTCGAACGCGCTACCGCATTGCGTCGTGACGGGTTCGTCGAAGGTCATGGAGGCGGTAATCGACGTATTACGTTCCCAAAGAGTAAACCCACAAAACAAACCTATAAATGTGGGAATAAATAATCCATTGTGGGAATAGCCCTCTGAAGAAATCACTTTACCGAGAGGGGTTTGACAACCTCATCGCCCCAATAAAAATCCGGAAAGTTTTCCTCCCGTTATCCTAGCGCAAATAAAAACGGAACCCATCGCAAGGGGCTCCGTTAGGCTTAGTTATGCATGAAGCGTTTGCCCTTTTCGATGGCCTCGTTTTCCCATTTTGGAGTAAGGCCAGAATCGGCTTCTTCAAGCAACTTTCTATCTTGCTTAGAAAGCGTCAATTTATTGAAGAGGTCTGGGCGGTGTTTACGGGTCAATAACAGAGATTGTTTTCTCCGCCATTTGGCAATGGCTTGATGGTTGCCGCTATAGAGGATGGCGGGCACTTCCTGACCCTCGTAATCGAAGGGTTCGGTGAACTGCGGATATTCGAGAAGGTTGTTATCGAAGGACTCTTCTTCAAGCGAATCCGAGGTGATAGCGCCATCGAGCAGACGGATGACCGCATCGGAGATCGCCATGGCGGGAATCTCGCCGCCAGTGAGGATATAGTCCCCGATGGAGACGAGCTCGTCCACGTAGGGGTTCACGCGCTCGTCCACGCCTTCATAATGGCCGCAGACAATCAATAAATTATCTAGTTTTGCAAACTTTTTGGCCATGTTTTGGTCAAAGGTTTTGCCGCGTGGCGACATCAAGATGACGTGGGCGCCTTCCTTCTTGTTCGCACGGATCGCATCGACGATCGGCTGGGCTTTCTGGACCAGTCCCGCGCCACCTCCGATCGGGGGCGTATCGGTACGTCCGTACTTGTCCAAGGTGTAGTCGCGGATATTCACCGCATCGAAGGTCGCGACCCCTTTGCCGAGGGCGCGCTTGATGATCGAGTTGGTTTTGAAGCCCTCGAACATGTCGGGGAAAAGCGTGAGGACGGTGATGTTCATAACATACCCTCCACCACGTGGATAACGATACTCTTTTTCTCGTAGTCAATCTTGCCGACAAAAGCGTCAATGAAAGGAGCGTAGAAGACACCGCCATCGCTTTTCTTGATGCGGAGGGAAGCCGTGGTCGCATACTCGCAGACTTCGAGTAATATGCCGAGTTCTTTTCCTTCGTCATCGACGCAGGTCATGCCGACGAGGTCGCCATAACGGACATAGCCTTCTGGCATCGGGGCATCGGCTTTATCCATGACGAGGACGGACTCTTTTAATGTCGCGGCTTCTTCGGGACTAGTGATTTCTTCAAAGCCGAGGATGAGGGCGTTCCCGCTTAAGGAGAAGCGACGAAGCGTGGCAAAGCGTTCTTCGCCCGTCTTCTGGTTTTCGAGAAGGTATTTATAGCCTTTCTTGAAGCGAAGTTTGGGGAAGGAGGTAAGAGAAAAGGCGTGGACCTCTCCCTTAAGGCCGAAGGGTTTGCCGATTTTAGCGATCTCTAGCTTTTCCATAGATAGCAAAAGGCGAGGGGTTATTTTCCCTCGCCATTGGTGGAGCTTTCCTCGCCGAAGCTTTCGAACTTCAGGTGGATGTGCTCGTTGGTTCCGTCAACTTTGCTGGCGACTCCCACGACTTCGCGGAGAGCGTTAGCAACGGTGCCGCGCCTTCCGATGAGGCGGGCGGTATCTTCCGGTTCGGACACGATGAGGATCGTGATGTCACGACGGGAAGTGGACGGCAAGACGCGGATGATGACCGATTCCGGTTTCTCGATCAGCGGATCGATGATCGGGTGGAGAATAGCGGCGTAATCGCGTTCCATTACTTCTTGCCTTTCGCTTTTTCTTCCGCGAACTTGGCCATGAGGCCTTTGGCGGAGAACATGGCGCGGACGGAGTCGCTAGGCTGGGCACCGAGGCGGAGCCACTTGAGGGCGAGCTCGGAGTCGATTTCGGCGGCTTCGATACCCTTGACGGGATCATAGGTGCCGATCTGTTCGACGTAACGGCCATCGCGGGCATAGCGGCCATCGGCGGCGACGATACGGTAGAACGGATCTTTGTGGCGGCCGATGCGGGTCAATCTGATTTTAACGGACATGTGTTTTCCTCCTAATTGAACGGGGTAATCATGCCCGTGTTGGATAGGGGTGTCAAGTATTTTTGCTTTTCAGTTATTTTTTTCTTGCACGAGTGGGGTGCCCGCGCCTATACTATGCGGGCTCCCTTAGGGGAGATACGCAGGCTCCGCCGCCCATTCGTCACCGGGCGTGAACCTGAAGAGAAAACACTATCCCAAGGAGGAGGCAAATCATGAATACGAACCTCGTCAACGAAATCGCGGCCACCCAGCTGCGTAGCGACATCCCCGAGTTCTCTTCCGGCGATACCATCAAGGTCTTCGTCCGCATCATCGAGAACAAGAAGGAGCGTAACCAGGTCTTTGAAGGCGTTGTCATCCAGCGCCGTGGCGGAGGCGTTTCCGAAACGTTCACCGTCCGCAAGATCTCTGCCGGCATCGGCGTCGAAAGGACCTTCCCGATCCATTCGCCTTCCATCGCGAAGATCGAAGTTGTCCGCCATGGCAAAGTCCGCCGCAACAAGATCACCTATATCCGCAAACTCTCCGGTAAGGCCGCCCGTATCAAATCGGCCGACTAAGCCAAAAATCTATCCGACTGTGACGAAAGAGCTCCAAAAGGGGCTCTTTTCTTTGCTCTCTTCGCGCGAGCGCGTTGCCTTTTTCTTCAAAGAAAAGCATAATTTGCCTTGTGAAAAGCAAGCGTGACTACGTAGCCGAAGGGGAACTTAAAACCGCCCCGGAACCCGCGAAGAAGAAAATCCGCTGGTACTCGGTGGTTTTCGAATGCCTCGCCATCTTGATTATCCTTTCCGTTATCGCCGTTTCGGCCAATGCCATTTATATTTCAACCGCCTATAACATGCCATTCTTCGTCAACGGCATGTCGATGTATCCGGCCTTAAACGCCGATGGAACGAATTCGCGCGGCGATCCCTTGCAATGGAATCGCGGCGGCAACGTCGCCGGAGACGTCGTCGATTATGGCTTTGCCAAATCGGGTGACAAGGGCAATTGGCGCGAAGATCTCCACCGTTACGATATCGTTGTCGCCTATTATCCAAACGACTACGAACACGATAGTAACGGCGATTATGTTCTAGACGCGAACGGGGATAAAAAGCTCCTACCGACTGCCGATGCGAAGATCAAACGCGTCATCGGTTTGCCGGGCGAGACGGTCCATCTCACCTATATTGACGTTGAAAACCGCGTCTGGGGTAAGACGACCGTAAACCCCGGGACTCCGCAAGAAGAGGTCTTGAAGCCCCTTTATACCGAAGCGGATTATCCGCCGATTGGAACCTATACCTATAACTATCAACGCCTCCGCGACAAAGGCGAATACACCTGGACCCTAGGGCAAGACGAATTCGTGGTCCTAGGCGATAACAGGGCTTATTCGACCGATTGCTTCGACGGGGCGAATAGCTTCTCTTTGACCGCCGATATGATTATTGGCAAAGCGTACTTGGTCATCGGTCAGCGTAAGCTCGCCGAAAACCTCACTCCCATTAACGATTGGACCTATATCTTCACGCCTTGGAAATATCGGAGGATCGGCTAGTGAACCAGCAGGGTGTCCATTATTTCCCCGGCCACATGCAGAAAGCTTTACGGGCCCTTGAAGGGTACGTTAAGGTCGTCGACCTCATCGTCGAGATCGTCGATGCGCGCGCTCCGTTTTCTAGCCGTAATCCCTTGCTCGATCAGCTTGCCGGAAATAAGGCTAGACTGGTTTTGTTAAGCAAAGAAGACCGCGCGGATCCTGTGGTGACCAAAGCATGGTTGGACTATTTCAAGCAACAAGGAATTCCTGCGATTTCTTCCAATCTGACCGAGGGCAAATTCCAGAAGGCTTTGACGGAGGCAACGAAGCCTCTCGTAGCCAAGAAGAGAGAAAAAGAAGCGCGTTTTGCCATGAAAAAACAGCCAATTCGCGTGATGGTTATCGGTATTCCTAACGTTGGGAAATCGACGTTTATCAATTCTCTTGCGGGTAAAAAGAAGGTTCATGTCGGCAACAAAGCTGGCGTCACCAGGGCGGAACAATGGATCCGCCTAGGGGAGGATTTCACTTTGTTGGACACCCCGGGTGTATTGCCTATGAATTACCCCGATGGGGCGATGGCGGTTCGCCTAGCCTTACTTGGTTCGATGAAAGAGGAAGTGCTTCCTACGGTCGAGCTCGCCTACGCGCTTTTTGGCTATTTCCGCGAGAACTACCCGCACGCCCTTGCCGCGCGTTTCGGCATCGACGATATCACCGAGGCGGATGCGGACGAGACGTTCTACCAAATCGCCAAGATCCGTCTTCTTTACGAGGGCAGCGAACCCTCCCATACGAAGGCTTGCTACCTCCTGATTAAAGAATTCAAAGACGGGATTTTGGGGCGCTTCTCCCTCGAGGTTCCTAATGCTTAAGTTCGAGCGGCAATTCTATTCCGATACGGTGAAAGCCATCGTCGGGGTGGACGAAGCCGGTAGAGGTCCTCTCGCAGGTCCGGTCGTGGCCGCGGCAGTTGTCTTTCCGCCCGATTACACCAGCGAGCTCATTAACGATTCCAAACAGCTCACCGAAAAGAAACGCGAGGCCCTTTATCAGGAGGTCATCGACCACGCGCTTGGGTATGGTATCGCCTTTGTCTCGGCGGAAGAGATCGATGCCTTAAACATCTATGCGGCCACCCAGAAAGCGATGCGCGCGGCGATCGCTCAAATCCAGTGCCCTTATGACCTCATTCTTACCGATGCGATGAAGATGGATGGATTTGATGTTCCCCTAATCCCCGTCATCAAGGGCGATGCGAAAGCTCTTAATATCGCAGGGGCTTCGATTCTGGCCAAGGTGACGCGTGACCGTTATATGAACGAACTTCAAACCAAGTATCCGAATTTCTCCTTCTCCGTCCATAAGGGTTATGGGACGGCGAAACACTTGGAGGAATTAGAAAAATACGGACCCATCGAAAAGGTCCACCGCAAGACGTTTAAACCGGTCGCGAAATTCTACCAAGAACAATTAACGCTCTTTTAATTCTTCAAGTTGCATAAAAAAGAACTATAGAAGAAGTGAAAGGAGCTTTTTCTTATGTTCCCAACTCCTAGCGATACCATGGTCGCCCTCGCTGTCCGTTACCAGGGCGATTGGGTCCAAACTTATAACGCGATGCATCGTCATGAGGAAGTGACGGACGAGGAGGTCATCGATCTTCTTTCGACCGTTCGTAGCAAGGCGGTTACCATCCTTGATGACGATTATCCTCGCTTCCTTCGCGATGGCTGTATCCGCCCGCCGCTCGTCCTTTTTTACTATGGGGATTTGTCTCTTATACAAAACGTTAACCGCATCCTTACGGTGGTCGGCGCGCGAGCGCCTAGTACGTACGCAATCGAGAAAACGAGGGAAATTTGCAGAGAAATGGTAGCAAAAGACTATATTCTTTGCTCGGGGCTAGCCTATGGGATTGACGCGATTGCAGCCGAGGAAGGAAGCGCTAAGCCAGGCCATTCGATCGCGGTATTAGGGTGTGGGATCGACCGCATGTATCCACTTGAAAATACGCCCTTGCGCGACAAGATCGCCTCGACGGGATTATTGCTTTCCGAATATCCAAATGACGTCAATCCGGACTCCAAACACTTCCCGTTACGTAACCGGATCCTGGCTGGTCTTTCCAAAGCCGTTTTCGCCAGCGAAGTCCACTTCCATAGCGGTACTTCCATCACGGTGAGTTTCGCTCTTCAGATGGACCGGGACGTCGGGATGCTTCCCTTTCCTGCTGGCGAAGAGGTCGCGAATAATCTCTTCCTTAAGTCTGGCGCGGCCATCATTGAAAGTGCGGACGACCTCGATTTATTGATGCAGGGGAGGACCCGTTTTCGCGGAAATTTTTTATAAATAAATCTCTTTATTTATATATATAGGATAAGGGAACAAGGGCTTTGACAGGCCCATTTGCCTGCCTTATATTCAGTGAACGTTCGTATGAAGTTAGTCATCGTTGAGTCGCCCAAAAAGTCTGAAACCATTACTCGTTACTTGGGGCCGGACTATAAGGTTTTGGCCTCCGAAGGCCATATTCGCGACCTATCTACCCGTGGGAAGGGGGGTCTAGGAATCGACGTGGAAAACGGATTCCAGGCCGACTGGGAAATCTCCCCCCGCAAGAAAGCCGTCGTCGCCAAGTTACGCGCCGAAGCCGCCAAGGCTGAGGAAGTTTATCTTGCGACCGACCCTGACCGCGAAGGCGAGGCCATTTCGTGGCACCTCGCCCAGGTTTTGAACTTGCCTGTCGAATCGACGAAGCGCCTCCAGTTCCACGAAATCACCAAACCAGCTATTTTGGCCGCCATGGACCATCCTAGCGTTATCGATATGAACTTGGTCTCCGCCCAGGAAACCAGGCGCATGGAAGACCGCATCATCGGTTTTAAAGTCTCTTCGTTGCTCCAACGCAACATCAACGTCCAATCCGCCGGGCGCGTCCAGTCCTCGACCCTTCGCATGATTGTTGACCGCGCCAAGGCGATCGCTTCCTTTGTTCCCGAAGAGTATTGGACGATTGAAGCCTCGGTCGTCATCGGGGGCAAGAAATACCAGATCCGCCTTACCAAAGTGGATGGCAAGCCCTTCAAATGCTCCAACAAAGAAGAATGCGAGGCCATCTTGGCCCGCATGCCGAAGGAATTGGTCGTCACCTCGGTCGCCAAGGTCGAGAAGAAGATCTTCCCGAAATTGCCCTTTACGACTTCGACTCTGCAACAGGAAGCGTTTGCCAAATACCGCTTCTCGAACTCCCATACCCAATCCGTGGCCCAAAAGCTCTACGAGGGCTTGACGGTCAACGGCGAGCATGTCGGTCTTATCACCTACATGCGTACCGACTCCACCCGTATCTCCGAGGAATTCTATAAGCGCCACGCGGTGCCTTATATCCTTGAGGTCTATGGGAAGGAATATCTCGGCGGGCTCCGCGCGGGCAAAGCTGGAAAGAACATCCAGGACGCCCACGAAGCCATCCGTCCTACCGGCACCCACCGCACGCCGGAAGTCGTCGCCCAATACGTTACGCCCGACGAAGCCAAGCTTTATCGTTTGATCTATTGCCGTGCGATGGCCTCCATGATGGCGCCTAAACTCATCGAATCCACTTCGGTGATCCTTTCTGGCAATGGGTTGGACTTCTCCTTAAGCGGTTCGCGTTTGCTCTTCCCGGGCTATAGCAGCATCTTCGGCGATTTCGAAGACGCGGATGAGGCGACGCTGCCCGAACTCACCCAAGGAGAGATCCTCGAACTAAAGGACCTTAAGCCCGAGCAGAAGTTCACCAAGCCCGAACCCGCCTATAACCAAGCTTCGATAGTCAAAGCGATGGAAGAAAAGGGCATCGGCCGTCCTTCGACGTATGCCTCGACCATCGATACTCTTACCAAACGTAAGTACATTTCGACCGTCAAAGGCGTGATTTCTCCGACCGAAGACGGCGAAAAGGCCGTCCGCGTCTTGGAAAAGTATTTCCCTGACGTCGTTTCGACCGACTATACCGCGACCATGGAACGCCAGCTCGACAAAGTCGAAGCCGGCAGCACCACCTTCCTCGAAGCCATGAACGAGTTCTATGAACCCTTCATCGAGAATTTCGGGAAGGCGCGCGAACTCATGCAGCGCGAACCCCTCCAGCAGACGGGCGAAGTCTGTCCTGAATGCGGCAAGCCTCTTGTCATCAAACAGAACAAGAAAGGCCAATCCTTCGTCGGCTGCAGCGGCTGGCCGACGTGCCGTTATATCAAAAAAGAAGAAAAGGCACCCGCCGAAGAAGTGGGGGAACTTTGCCCCGACTGCGGTTCGCCTCTTGTTTACAAAAAGAACAAGAAGGGCGAAAAGTTCATCGGCTGCTCCAAGTTCCCGACCTGCCGTTATACCCGTAATCTCAACGGACCGATCAAAAAGGAACCCGCGAAGAAAGTCGAGTATACGGAAGCGGATTACGTTAAGCCTTGCCCCTTGTGCAAAAGCGGTTTCCTCGTCGTGAAGCACGGCAAGAAAACCGACCTCCTCGGATGCACGAATTTCCCCAAGTGCAAATACCACGAATGGCTGAAGGCAAAGAAGTAATCGTCCATGTCATCGGAGGTGGCCTCGCTGGGTGCGAGGCCTCTTATTTTCTGTTGCGAAAAGGGTACCGCGTCATCCTTCACGAAGCCCGCCCTTCTTATGTAGATAATGCCCACCATACAGATTTATTAGGGGAACTGGTTTGTTCCAATTCCTTGAAGTCGAAAGCTCTTGATAATGCGTGTGGTTTGCTCAAAGAAGAGATGCGCCATTTCGGCTCTTTGACCATGTTGGCGGCGGCTCAAAGTGAGGTTCCTAGCGGGAATGCTTTAAGCGTAGACCGCGACCTTTTTGCGCAGTTTAACACCGCAAAACTAGCGTCATTTCCTAATTTTGAGGTTGTTCACGAAGAATGTGTAGACCTACCCGACGAACCCACGATTCTTTGTACGGGCCCTTTGACTTCGCCTGCTCTTTTGCAACGCCTTGGGGCCATGGTAGGAAAGGGACATCTTTCTTTTTTCGATGCGTCCGCGCCCATCGTTTCGAAGGCGAGCATCGATTTCGAAAAAGCCTATTACAAATCGCGTTACGAGCAGGGGGATGAGTCCTATATTAACTGCCCCTTTAACCGTGATGAGTATTTCGCATTCGTCCACGAACTAACGCATGCGCAGCGCGCCCTTACTCACGAATTCGACACCCGTTATTTCGAGGGTTGCTTGCCCGTGGAAATCATTGCCTCCCGTGGTGTCGAAACGCTTCGTCACGGACCCTTGAAACCGTTTGGCCTAGCCCGCGATGGCTATCCTAAACCTTATGCTGTCCTTCAACTTCGGCAAGACACCAAACTCGGGGATTACTATAACCTCGTCGGGTTTCAGACCAATTTGACCTATGGGGAGCAGAAGAGGGTCTTCTCGATGATCCCCGGCTTAGAACATGCCGACTTCATCCGTTATGGGCTCATGCATCGAAATGCCTATTTGGATTCGCCGAACCTATTAAACGAAGACCTTAGCTTCAAAGAGAAGCCAAACGTCTACCTTGCGGGACAGTTAAGCGGGGTGGAAGGTTACGTCGAATCGGCTGCGACTGGCATTTTGGCCGCGGCTTATCTCGAGCGAAAGTTACGAGGTCTCCCGTTCGTGGCCTTATCCAAAGACACGATGCTAGGGGCCTTGGTCGACTATATCCTTCATTATCATGGTTCGCGTTTCGAACCGATGAACGCGAACTGGGCTCTTTTGCCGAATGTGAACAAACTCGAACGCATGAAAGCGGTGGAAGAAAGCCTCAAACGGGTAGATGATTTCATAAAGGAATCCATATGACAAAGCTAGAGGCCGAATATCTAGAATATCTCACTGTCCAAAAAGGCTATTCGACCCACACCGTCAAAAACTACGCGAGAGACATCGAACGCTTTCAAGCCTTTTTAGCTCGCGAGGGAATCGCCTTTGACGCGATTGATCCAGCGGTGGTTCGTAACTTCATGACCGAGGAGCTCATGCGTGCCAAAGGCGGCAACCCCAAAAGGTCTTTGGCTAGACGTATGTCCGCCCTACGCGGGTATTACGATTACCTCCTGCGTCAACGCGTAGTCCAAACCAATGTTTTCCGCTTGATGAGTTCGCCTAAGCAAGACAAGAAATTGCCCGAGGTCCTTTACGTGGATGAAGTCATTCGCCTTTTAGACGCGAACGCTAAAAGGGAGGATGAGCTAGCCATCCGTGACCAGGCGATTCTTGAGTTGCTTTATGCTTCGGGGGTCCGTGCTTCCGAACTGATTTCCATTTGCCCCATCGACATCGATTTCCGAGGCCGGGCGATCCGGGTCGTCGGCAAAGGGAACAAACAACGCCTGGTTCCGTTTAACTCTTCTGCCTCGGAGGCGATTCGCGTCTATCAGAAAGAACTCCGTCCGAAGCTATTGCCGCGTAACCACACGGGGCGAAGGCCGATGGAACTCTTCCTTTCTGCCCAGGGTAAGAAACTGACGGTCGGGGGGCTAGAGTACATTCTCAAACAGGTAGAGGAGAAGACCGGAATCTATCTCGGTCTCCATCCCCACGAGCTCCGTCATTCCTTTGCTACGCACCTCCTCGATAACGGGGCGGACCTCAAGATGATCCAGGAGATGCTCGGCCATTCGACGATCGATACGACCCAAGTCTATACCCACGTTTCCGAGAAACGCATGGCGGAAGTCTACGCCGCCCATTTCCCGAAACGCCATGGCAAAAAGCCAGACGAAAAGGACTGATTTTAGCTAGAAAACTCCGCTAAATTCCCATCAATTTGCCATCGGACTCATTTAAAAATCGTCCCAACCAAGGGACGTTTTTGTCATGCGAATAAACTTTTTTCTTCTAGTTGCTCTGAAATCGCCTATAGAAGGGGTGAGAGAACGAAAGGAGAAAATCCGATGTTCTCGACCCCTTCCAAGGTGTCCCATCTAGCCTTGTTGGGCATGCGGAGAAGCTGTGCGCATCGTCCTAAAGCTGCTCAAAGCAGTGATAGTGATATTGCTGCTCATCTACTTACTGCTCGGCTAGGCTGAAGGAAAGGGCCGAATAACGGCCCACCCTTAGCACCTTTAGTCTACCGACTTCTTCGGCCCTCCGCAAGATGGGGCGCGGCCGGAGTTTGGAGGGTTTGGCCCTGTTCCTTGGTATACCAAATGGACAGCCACAAGATAGCCATCCCGCTGTTTTTCACTTTTTCTTAGTGATAATTAGGGTGTCCAAAGGGTTTACCATATGACGGTCGGGCCAGAGACCTAAAACGCGTTCCTAGAGGTGGTGGCGCACCTTAAAACGCTTTTTCTTTTTGAATTATATATTTTGGCTTGTATTTGCCAAACGCTTCCTTCTTTTACTAAAGCGGGAATACTCCCGCACTTCGGTGGACCCGAGAGGATTGCTCCTCAGCCCATCATCATTATAGTCCTATGGCCCCAAAAACAATATGGGGAGAAGTACTTTTTGAAGCCTGTTACTTGACTGAGTGATTGCAACAGCCCGGCCGCCCTGGCCCTCTTTTTTCTTCTTTTCCCGGTTTTTGGCTATCATGTCCTTCCCCGCCGCCCCAACGCAAAGAAAGGACAAAGAACAAATGA
>JAFSUM010000016.1 GCA_017445245.1 Bacilli bacterium
ATCAGGCATAGAAAAATGCCTCCCTGAACAAGAGCATTTTAACGGAAAAGCGCCCGAGGTTCGATTCCTTGGGCGTTTTCTTTGTTTTGAATGGGCGTAATTCAGTCGAGAGTTATCTCGGCGTTTTTGTTACAGCCCCTTAATTCGTTTTTGCTTCGTAGCCGAGGTGAATCCGGTTTGTCCTGAATCGGGGAATCGGGTCCGTCTTGCGACAACATCGAATTCCCTTACTTAACTTCGGGGAGAAGACCCATGAAGCGGGCGTTCTTGATCGCCACGGCGAGCTGACGCTGATGTTTGGCGCAGGTGCCGGTGACGGAACGCGGGGTGATCTTGCCGTCGGGAGAGATGAATCTCTGAAGGGTTTCCACATCTTTGTAGTCAATGTGCTTGATGTGGTTCTTCGTGAAGAAGCAAACCTTGCGACGGGTGTGCATTTTCTTAAAAGCCATTGCTTGGAGTTCCTTTCGTGATTACCACGGATAATCGTCGTCGTTGATGTCAAACGATTCCGTGTTCTGCTTTTCACTGACCGGGTTGGCCTGAGGCTGGAAGCCAGCTTCCTCCACGCCGGGGACTGTCGCGTTGGCTCCGCTCTTCGCGGCCGGTTCGACGAATTCGATACGGTCGCAGTTGATGGAGTAGGCGGTAACGTTAACGCCTTGGCTATTCACGTATTTCCTCGAAGTGAGACGGCCGTAGACGCCGATGAGGTTTCCTTTGTGGAAGAACTTCATCAGGGTGTCCGACTGCGCACCGAAGATCGTGCAGTCCATGAAAAGGGTTTGTTTTTCTCCGTTAGGACCTTTACGTCCGTCGTCACAGGCGATGGTGAAGGCACCGACGCCGACGCCGGAATTGGTTCTGCGGAGTTCGGGCTCGCGGGTAAGGCGGCCGACTAGAGTGATGACATTAAGCATCTGTTATCCTCCTGCTTAGTCTTGATCGACGGTGATGAGGAATCGGACAACGTTGTTATCGAGCTTCGCGAGACGAGAGAACTCGTTAAGGCCAGCGGGTTCAGCCGTCACCTTGATGACGACGTAGTAGCCTTTGTTGAGCTTCTTCATCGGATAAGCGAAGTCGCGAAGGCCCCACTCCTTGACATCCTTGACCTGGCATTTCTGCTCGGCGAGGATTCCGTGGAGTTTGGCGATCTCATTCTTGCGCGCTTCGTCTTCGAGCGTCGGGACAAGAATGTACATGATTTCGTATTTTCCCATGTTACGCACCTCCTAGTTTCGGTCTTTGGACCGCCTTGGTCGGGTAACCATGCGGCCATAAGAGTTTGTGCTGCCCCCAAGCCTTCTTAAGGGCGCCTTATTATATAAGGGGGTCTCGGTGATGGCAAACGTTTTCTCGAGGAACCTCAAAACCTCCTCTCACTACTCTTATAGTCGATTTCTTTCCAACCGGAAAAAGAATCGTATGATTCGCATAAAAAGTGTTCCTATCCTAAAATAACGGCATGACATTCGACCTATCTGAAGTCTTCTTGTTTCTGGAAACGAGCCAACCCGAGCCTGAACTAAAGCAAGCCCGCCTAGGGAATGCCTTAGCCCTTTTGAAATCCGCCCTCGGGGAAAAGAGTTGGGTCGGTCTCTACATGGCCACCCCTACCCGTCTTCTCCTCGGTTCCTTCCAAGGCACGCATGCCTGCGAAATCATCGCGTTTGGAAAAGGGGTCGTCGGCACTTGCTTTGAGCGAAATGAAACGATCGCAGTCGAAGACGTGTCCGCCTTCCCGGGTTACATCTGCTGCGACGAGAGCGCGAAAAGCGAAATCTGCGTGCCCATACGCAAAGGAAGCAAGGTTCTCGCCATCCTCGATATCGACCTGCCTGAACTGCACAAATTCAACGCAAAAGAGATGGAAGATTTCGAGAAAGTCGCTGCAAATCTCGCTTTATTTATCTAAAATTGCGCTTTTTCAGAATCATGAGCCCTCGATATGGGGACTCTTTTTTCATACAAAAAGGCGCCCGTTTCAGGACGCCTTGGAGGGTAGATTAGAACGATTACCAGATGGCGATACGGTCTTCCGGAGCGACCCACATGGCATCGCCTTCCTTCGTACCGAACGCTTCGTGCCATTCGTCCATGGCCTTCATCGCGAGGTTGACGCGAGCACGGCCGAACGGATGTTCGTCCGCGGCCAGACCGTTACCGACGTAGGTGTATTGGGAAGAGTAGCTAGCGAAGTGCTTGGCGTTGGCTTCGAAGAAGTGAGCGTAATCGAAGTCAGAGACACCCTTGGCCGCTTCAAGCGCGGTGTGGAGGCCGTTGATATCGGCGATCGCTTCAGTCATGACGGTCGTGCCATCGGTCTTCTGCTCGGGCATGACTTCGTAGCCGTCATAGTAATCCGCGACATCCCTGCAGCGGAGGCTATAGGCATCCGCGTCTTCGGGGAGGAACCAGCCTTCGGCGTGCTTGGTGCCCTTTTCATCGTAATAGATGCCATTGGAGTCGAAGCCGTGGCTGATTTCGTGTCCGACGACCCATCCATAGTCTTCGAGCAACTTCTGGAAGGACGCTTCGCCGGCGCCGTCATAGCAAGCCATATAGCCAAGGGTGATGTTGATGGCGTTATAAGAAGGCATGTAGAAGGCGTTGGCGGTCAGCGGATCGGAGAGAGCGAAGGCCTGGTCAAAGGTCATGGTGCCGCCAGTCTTGCCGCACTTTTCTTTGGCTTCGTTCAACGTGACAGCTTCGGAGAGACCGATGTTGCCATAGAGCGTGCCGGTATCCTTATCGAGATATTCGGGGGCCTCGAAGTTGAACGTGGTGCCATTGCTGTTCTTGCCGCCGATGGAATAGGAGAGTTCGTTGACCTTGAGAGCGGCTTTTGCCTTGGCATCGTCAGAAACCCAGTCGGCGCGCTCGATGCGGGCGAGAAGAGCTTCCTTGAGGATAGTGACAATACCGATGACGGCATTGGAATCCGCGGTGAAGGTATCCGTGCCAAGCCAGAAGTTGGAGATATTGCGGGAGATATAGGGCATGCCATAGACATAGAAGGCAGCCTTATTGTCCCAAAGAGTCGCGGCATCGGTGGAATAGCCAGGCTTCCAGGCCCAGGCGTTGACGGCCGGGGTATTGGGGAGACAGATGGTGTAATGCTGGAGCATCTGCCAGATGGCGAGGCCCTTGACGAGGGCGAGAGTATCGTCCTTAATCAGGTTGGCGATGACGGTGAGGTCCTTGGCCGAATTGGCAAGGATGGCGCCGTCTTCGAAACCGAGGTCGTTGAAGAATTTGCCGACCGAAGCGCCGTTGCCAAAGCTGGCGGTGAAATAGAGTTTCGGGCTCTGCTCAACAAGAGCGGAGTCATCGGTAAGAACCATCAAGGTGTCGTCGACTTTGCTGCCTTCGCGACCTTTGGCCATCTGAATCTTGAAGTCGGAATAATCGGTCGCGTACTGCTTGCCGACTTCCTCGTCGCAATCAAGAGCTTCGGTGAAGATCGGGCTGAAGCGCGAGATGGAAGTGGCGCGGTTGCTGGTCGCGGCAGAAGAAGAATCCGAATAGCTATAGGAGGTCAGCCAGAGAAGGGGTTTTCCACCAAGAGAATAAGACGAGCTATCGGCCTCACTCCAAAGGATGCAGTAGCCGGTTTCCTCAACCATTTCTTTGCAAACCTCAATGAATTCGTCCGCAGTCGTGGCGCCGAGATACTTGTTGATACCAGCGACTAGACCCGCGGCATTACCGCTAGAACGGGCATCCCAGTCGGTATAGGTCGAGATGAAGTTCGAAACGGAAGGAATGTCATAGGCAAACTCAAGAGCCCATTCGACAATCTCTTCCTCGGGGATGAGGCGGGAATCGTAGATGCTGCTTAGATTTTCTTCGTCATAGGGTTCGTCCCAGCTCTTGCGGCCATCGGAAGGAACGTCGACGTTCGGGTTGTCGTCATAGAGATAGTCGTGGTTAACGGCAGAGAAGAAGTCATCAACCTTCGATTCGCCGAAGTAAGCATGAATACGGTCGACGATCTTGTTGAAGTTCTTGACCGCGTAGGCTTTGCCGGTGGAGAGAGAAGAGGTCGCGGGAAGGTTTACGATACCGGTCTGGCCTAGATACTCGATAGCCTTATAGATCGCACCGCCGGTGCTAGGATCTTCGGCTTTACGGATTTCGATCTTGTCAGCATCGAAGTAGAAGCCCTGGAAGCTGCGGGCGCCGATGCGCTCGGGCAAAACCTTTTTGAAGGCTTCGGCATAGACGAGCATGGCGACGGCTTCGTTGAGTTTGGTCGAGGAAGCGGGATCGAAGTCCACCACTTCACCGCTAGCTTCGACAGCTTTACGGATCTCGTCAAAGGACAAGACGCCAGGGCGATACTTGTCGAGGACGTCGATTAAAGAATGCGTGAAGTTACAGACGTTGAAGACATCGGTGACGGGTTCGAAGGAAGTCGAGGGTACGGAAGACTCCTCGGAGGATTCTTCAGAAGAAGTGAGTTCGGAAGACGGTTCTTGAGAACTTTCTTCAGAGGTGCCCTCGGAGGATTCATCTTCGGACGTGCCACCCCGAGAGGAAGTCCCGGTGGTTTGGGAAGACGTACCTTGGCTCGACGTAGCGGAGGAAACGGCACTGCTTCCCCCACCGCACGAAGCGAGCATCGCGGTCGTCAGCAACAAAATGAGAGACGATTTTTTGCGTAGCATGGGTTGCTCCTTTTTTTATTTTTTAGCTTTGGCAGCCTGGGCATCGAGTTCTTTGATACGTTCTTGGTATTTCACGAACTCGGCCTCGTTGCAGTAGACGACGTGGCCGGGACAAACCTCGCGGAGTTCCGGCTTGTCGACGCTGTAATCATGGGCGGTCGCAGGATTATAGAGGATGCGGACACGCTCTTTCTCCGTAAGCGGGTTGGGCTTAGGAATGGCGGAGAGGAGCGAAATCGTATAGGGATGCAACGGATGGCGGAAGAGCTCGTCGGAAGTCGTGAGCTCAACCAGCTTGCCGAAGTACATAACCGCAATGCGGTTGCAGAAGTATTTGACGACAGAGAGGTCGTGGGCGATGAAGATGATCGTCAGACCCATCTCGTCCTTCAAATCGTTAAGAAGGTTGATGATTTGCGCGCGAATCGAGACGTCAAGGGCGGAAATCGGTTCGTCGCAGATGAGCAACTTCGGGTTCATGACCAACGCACGGGCGATGCCGATACGTTGCCTTTGACCACCGGAGAATTCGTGCGGGTAACGCGAGGCGTGTTCGGCGACGAGGCCGACCTTCTCGAGCATCTCGACGACCTTCTTGTGGTTTTCGGCCCGGTTATGATGGCCTTGGATACGAAGGCCTTCCTGAATGATGTCTTCGACGGTCATACGAGGATCGAGCGAGTCGACGGGATCCTGGAAGATCATCTGGATTTCGTTGAGGAGTTTCTTCGGGGTGTGGGCATTATCGTAACGGATCTGACGGATCTTGCGATGCTGCTCGGAGATGGTCTTGGAGAGGCTTTCGCGAATCGTCTCGATTTCCTTTTCGGCATCGTAACGAAGCTTAATCGACGGATCGTATTCGGCGACGTCGGCAATATACTTCTCTTCAACCTTCTTGATATCTTCCTCGCACTTAGCAAGGATCGGCTTACGGGCATCGAGGCCATCGATTTCGGCGGCGTAACGCTCATTTTCCAAGTCAATGCGCTCGGCGCGGTCCGCGCGGGTGGCGATGACAAGGTAATGGCAGGTCTCGGCCTTGGCCTTGAACTCAGAGTCGATGGTGCCTTTGTCCGCGGCGAAGCGTTGGATGGTCTCATCACGGGCGGCAACGGTCTCGGGATCTTTGCCAGAGAGGGCGAAGAGTTCTTCGGAGCGCTGCTTCTTCCATTCGTCCAGACGGCGCGTCTTTTCGGCTTTGGCCTCCTGAAGCTGGTTCTGGATGTCCTGAAGTTTCGCCTCGGTCTCCTCGTCGATAGTCGCGAGGAGCTTTTCGTGCTCTTCTTTTTTGGCGGCAAGAGTTTCCTCAGAAGGAGCCGGGGTGGAGGCGAGAAGTTTCTCGCATTCTTCCTTAATCGCGGCTACTTCCTTGTTCTTCTTGTCGAGAAGATCCGCAGCGATATTCGCGTTTTCGGGAGTAATCGGCGGGAGTTCTGCAATGGATTTCTCCAAATTCTCCTTAATTCCCGCAATCTTCTTACGGCTCTTGATGCGGCTCCACTTGATTTCTTTCTTGTTCCAGCGCGGGCCGGCGGAGATGCGGTAACCGCGATAGTAGATGGAACCAGAGGTAGCCTCATAGAGTTTGATGATGGTACGGCCGGTCGTGGTCTTACCGCAGCCGGACTCGCCGACGATACCGAAGCATTCGCCCTTATGGACGTCGAAGGAGACGTTCGAGACAGCCTTCAGCTTCTGGTTGTTGATCTTCGAACCGAAGAAGAAGAACTGCTTGAGGTAACGGACGGAAAGAAGCGTATCGGAATCGATGAGTTCGTAACGCCTCTTCAGTTTCTTGGGAATGTGATACTGCGCGGAGTATTGGGCGTCGAGTTGGCGCGCCGACATGCTCGCGAGGGATTCCGCGGCACCGCGATCGACGAAGTCTTCGTGCGCGTCATCGGTGATTTCGGAGCCCTCGTTAATCGCGACGTTGATTTCGTCGGCAGATGTATCGGGTTTGATAGGCATGATCACTTACCTCCTTTCTTCTTATCGGTCGTCGGGTTGGGCGACTTGGGGGAATGGGGTTTGGGTGTCTTGACGAGCTTTTCCTCGCCTTTTTCTTCGCCGAAGAGTTGGGCGCGGATTTCGGGTCCGCGAGGCGAGGCGTCAAGGCTGTTGTTGATACGTTCCGAAACGATCTTGGGCATCTCGGCTTTGGGGGCCTTGGGATGCTCTAACCAAGTCGCGGCATAGTGCGTATCCGAGACCTTGAATAGAGGCGGCTGACGCTCGAAATCGATGTTCATCGCGTACCTGGAACGAGCCGCGAAGGCATCGCCCTTAGGCGGATAGATCATGTTCGGGGGCGTGCCGGGAATCGCGTCGAGACGTTCTTTGGAATCGACGTCGGGAATCGAGGAAAGAAGAGCCCAGGTATAGGGATGGCGCGGGTCGAAGAAGACTTCTTCCGCGGTGCCATATTCGACGATCTTGCCGGCGTACATGACGGCGACGCGGTCGGCCATGTTGGCGACGACGCCGAGGTCGTGGGTGATGAAGATACAGGAGAGGTTGCGCTCCTTCTGGATCTTCTTGATGAGCTCAAGGATCTGGCCCTGGATGGTGACGTCAAGGGCGGTCGTGGGCTCGTCGCAGATAAGGATTTCCGGGGTCTCGGTAAGCGCGATCGCGATAACGATACGCTGACGCATACCGCCAGAGAACTCGAACGGATACTGCTTGAAGCGCTTCTCGGGCTGGGGAATACCGACTTCGGTCATGATCGCGAGGGCGCGGCGCTTGGCCTCGGCCTTCGTAATCTTGAGCTGGTCGATTTTTTCCTTCTTGATGCGGGCGAGATTGGCCTTGTGCTCATTCTTGAGTTCGGTCTTCTTGTCGCTAGAAACAAAGTCCGTTTTCTGCGCAAAAGCCGTTTTTTCTTCGGAAACTTTGCGCTTATATTCCGCGAGGACTTCGACCTTGTGGGCGGCGACTTTTTCCTTGGCTTCCTTCTTTTTCGCGTCGAGGTTGGCCTTTAGCGGACCGACCTTGGCTTTGAAGTCAGCTTCGATTTCGGCAATAGCGGCCTTGGTCTCCTGCTTCTTTTCCGCAATCGCGGTCTTGCAGGCGGCCTTGGTCTCGGCACTGCCGCTTTTGGCCTTCGCCTTCTGTTCGGCGATGAAGGCTTCGCGCTCGTTCTCCAAGCGGTTGATCGCAATGTTCTTGCGGGCGATGGAGTTCTTATAGGCAATCAGGTCATCCGAGATGATGTCCTCGTACATCAACTTCAGTTTGTTGTTGTTGATGAGGGTCGCCTCGGTGATCTGTTTGCCGATACGAACGATGGGGTTGAGGGAGGAAAGCGGATCCTGGAAGATCATGCCGATCTTGTGGCCGCGGATCTTGTGGAACTGTTCCTCGGCGACTTGGAGCATGTCCTCGCCGCGGTAGATGATGGAGCCCCTCTCGACAACTGCGTTAGCGGCGAGAATGCCCATGATGGCCTTCGAGGTGACGGATTTGCCAGAGCCGGATTCGCCGACGATACAAAGCGTTTCACCCTTATAAAGGTCGAAGGAAACATCGCGGACGGCATGGACCATACCGTGGTCCGTCTTGAACGAAATGGTCAAGTCGCGGACTTCGATGATTTTTTCTTTGGAGTCAGCCATTATTGCTCACCTCCTTTAAGCGTCGGGTTGAGGGCATCACGCAAGCCGTTGCCGAAGAGGTTGAAGGAAATCATCAGCAACGAAATGATGATGGCGGGGAAGATGACGAGGGCGGGGCGGGTCTGCAGGAACTTCTGGTTCTCGGACAAGACGACGCCGAAGGAATCGGTGCCCTGCAAGCCTAGACCCAAGTACGAGAGGGTCGCTTCCGAGAAGATGGTGGTCGGAATCATGAGAACCGAACCCGTGACGATGGTACCTAAGCCGTTGGGGAGAATGTGGCGGAAGATAAGTCTAGCGTCAGAGGCGCCCAAGGTACGGGATGCCAATACGTATTCTCGTCCTTTGAAACGATAGAACTGCGTACGTGTACGTGACGATGTGCCAATCCATCCCGTCAAGCAGACCGCAATACCAAAGGTAATGTAGGTACGGCCGAGAAGGATCATGACCAGCGTCATGACGACGATCCAAGGAACGCCCGAGAGAATATCGGTGATACGTTCCATGATAAGGTCGACGTTGCCACCGAAGTAGCCGGAGATGGAGCCCCAGACAAGACCGATGGACAAACAGATGGCCGAGGTGATGATGGCTAGAAGCAACGAGTTCTTCAAGCAGGAGAGGGCCAGCGTGAGAAGGTCGCGGCCGCCATTATCGGTACCGAAGACGAATTTCGGGATAGACGTGAATCCGAAATGGCGATACCCGAGGACGGTATAGCAATAGCCATCGGGATATTTGGCAGCCATGTCGGGCTCTTCTACCGGGTCGAAGTCCATCTTGACGATCGAGCGAACCGGGCATTCGTCGGAATCGGGGTTCACAAGAGCAAAGGTGGAAAGATCGTCGGGATCAGAGAGGGTCGCAAGGCCGCGCTCGACGAAACGCATGATGATCTTTTTACCATAGTAGGCGTTGAGATTTTCGCGTAGGCCGAAGATCGCGACGTATTGGTCGTAACGGAACGTGCACATCTGGCAGCGGGCTTTGTAAAGATTGCTCTTCACGTTGGATTGCCAATAACCGGTGTGTTTTTTCGAATGCTGGTTGTTAGGACCCATCTCGAACGCATTGCCGCCGGCATCGGTGAAGGAGATTTCCGCAAGGCGCTGCTTGGCGTGATCGGTGGCCGTTTCCTCGCAAGTGAACTCCATCTTTTCGATGAGGATGTAGTCCGGGATGACGGTTTCGACTTCCTTGCCGTTTTCATCGAGAGTCTTCTCGGTCTCAATCGGGAATTCGATGGAGATTTGTGCATAATAGGCACTGGTTACGGAAGCTTCGGTCATCGCGGCGCCGATATCGATGTCAAAGCTTTCTTCCTCTTTGTCGGTGATGATGTCCGTGGCGAGGGGGAGAAGCTTTTCCGTGTCATAGAAGTCGTTGTATTTGCGGTAACGGAGGTTGATGTCGAAGGGCCTGACGTGGTTGCCATTGATACCGTCGGTACCGCCGATGGTGATCTTGAGTTTGGCACCGTCGGTGTCCTTGAGGTTCAGGTACGGACCTTTTTCCACCGAGTAGTTCTGGAAGAAGGCAAAGCCACGCTTGGTCTGAGCGGCAGTAAGGTGATAGAAACCGAAATGGCCGTTCGCATTGGGCTCGGTGTAATACTCGTATTCGGGAAGAACTTGCAAGGATTCCTTGATGACCGCGCGCTGATTGAATTTCTCATCGCTGGCAATGGGCATGCCGGTCTCGGCATCATAGGCCTTTTTGTAGGTCTCGGTGCCATCCCAGAAGCCATCCCCGCCATCGCGAATCTTCGGAAGCATCAAGCCATAACCGGGGTCCGCTTCGGAAATCTTGTATGGGGAAAGGGCCGAAAGGAAAGAAGAGAGCAAAAGCACGCCGATGATAATGGCGCCGACGACGGAAGCCTTGTTTTTGACAAAGCGACGGAAGGCGTCTTTGGCAAAGGTCGTGGGTTTGGACTGGAATTTTTCGTCGTGGATTTTGGCGTCCTTGTCCGTATGTACGAACTCAAAATCCGAATCGAGGAATTCCTCGTCGACGATCGTATCGATTGGACGCTGTTTGTTGTCGTTTTTCATTATTTCTTAGCCCCCATACGAATACGCGGATCGATCAAACCATAGGAGAGATCGAGGAAGACGCCGGAGACCAACGAGATGGTCGTGAACAAAGCCATGTCGACGAACAAGACGTTGTAGTCTTTTGCGTTCAAGGCGTCGTAGAACAAGCCGCCGATACCAGGAATGCCATAGAGACGTTCGAGGATCGTGGAGCCGCCGAGGATGCCGATGAATTCCGCCAAGATTGCTGGAACGATCGGGACCATGGCGTTGCGGAGCGCGTGACGGATGATGGCCTGACGCTTGGTAAGGCCTTTGGTACGCGCGAGAAGGAGATATTCGGATTCCATGACTTCGCATAGCTCGGCACGGACGAAACGGCAATAACCGCAGACAGAGCCGAACGAGAGGGCGAAGACAGGGATGACGTAAGACGCGATTTTGACGGAAGTAGGATCCGTTGGTTTGGCCCACGCGGCCGGGAGCCAGTTGAGTTGGTAGGCGAATAGCCACACCGAGAAGACGATGAGAACGAAGCTGGGGATGGAGATGAAGACCATGACGAGGGTCGAAATGATGTGGTCGACCGGTTTGTTCTTGTTCAAGGCCGCGACGATACCGAGGATGATACCAAGCGGGACGGAGAAGATGACGGAGATGATATTCAACGACATCGAGACCGGCAGACGCTCGGTGATAATCGCGATCGCGCTGCGGTTCATCTCAACTTTAACGGAGGTGCCCCAGTTCCATTCGGTGAAGATATTCTTCAGCCAACTGAAATACTGTTGCCAAATCGGGGTCTGATAGTAATAAGCCTGAATCTTCGGGCCCGAGCCAGAAGACACGTAATGGAACAAGCAATCGCCATATCCCGAGACCTCGTGGTCAAAGGAGACGACGTAGCCCAGATGGATCTGCTGCGAATAGTATGCGAGCTTGGCATCTGTCATACCCACAGGCTGTTCAAAAGGCAGCAATTTGATCAGGATAAAGGTCAGGGACAGGATGATCACGAGGGTCACCACGGCCAACGCAAGCCTTTTTAAGATGTATTTGCCCATGTTTTTCCTTTCCGGGGCTTAGACCCCTAAGCGTGGAAGGATTAGCGCGAGATTGCGCTAATCCTTCCACAAAAGTGTGTTGTTTGTGCACTAGCCGAGGCTAGCGCATTTGCCAATCGGCCAGCGAATTAGTCGTTGACGGCAGGGGGAATGCTGCCAGGAGTGATGTAAATGGAGCCGTTGTAGGAGAGAGCGAGAGCGCTGCCGAGCATCGAGGAAGCGATGTAGAGGTCGAATCCAAGGCGATCGGTGTCCGCTTCGTACTCAGCGACAACAGCGGCCGGGATGGTGCAGATGAAGCCAGTGTTGAAGTTGACGTCATTGATCGGGAAGGTTTCAAGGCCTTCGCCGAGGAAGATCGGGTCGCTTTCGTGATAGGTATCACCGGTCTGACCGAAGATGACGAAGCCGTAGAGCATCGAGATGGCGGCATAGTCATCCAAACCTTCAGGAGTTTCAACGCCGTCCTTGAGAACAGCAACTTCGTTGCAACGGCCGGCGACGATGAGGTCGTTGTTTTCGCCACGGCCCATCTCGACTTCGTCGGAGAAGCTGAAGAGCGGGCTGTTGGCACCCTTGACAACGTAGGCGCCGTGGTCAGCGGCAGTCCAGAGAGCGTCGAAGGACCAGAGCTTTTCATCATATTCGATGAGGTGATCGAGGTCGGTGGCGTTGGTGTCAAGGCCCCAGTTGAGGGTGAAGCCAGAGGAGTTGTCGGACTTGAGGACCTCAAGGAAGTTGAGGGGGTCAAGCGTGTTGCCGGAGATCGAGCCGAAGCCGATGTCGAACTGACCGAGCATCATCTTGTAGTAGTAGACGTCGGACCAGCTGGTACCAACCCAGTTCTTGATCTTGAGGGTCAAGGGGTTCTCGTCGGTGTTGAAGGCCTTTTCGAGGTAGCCAGCGATGACAGCACCTTCACGGGTGATCTGGGCGTTGGTCTGCCAGGCGATTTCGACTTCGATTTCGTCGCCTTCTTCATAGAAGCCCTGTTCGATGAGCTCTTCGGAAGCCTTGAGGAAGGATTCCTGAGCCTTTTCGAGGGAGAAGCCATAGCCGTCGGTGCCTGCCATCAAGGGAGCAACGGCGTCTTTGTGGGCCTGGGTGTTGTTGTAGGCGATACCACCTTCGGGGTCAGACATGTAAGCAGAGCCGAAGTAGTTGCCAGAGGGGGTACGGCCGAGGTAGTCGGCGAGGCCCTTACGGTCAAGGGCGAAGGAGAGACCGGAGACGAAGTTCTTGTTGGCCATGGCGGGCTTGACCTTCCAGTAGTTGGCCTTCTGGGTCTGAGTAACGCTGCCGTTGACGCCGAAGAGATCTTCCCAGGCTTCTTCGTCGCAGGTGTTGAGGTTGAGCTTGTAGGTGGAGCTATCGGAGGTCATCGTGGTACGAGGATCGTCACGGTAGGCTTCAAGCTGAGTGGAGGGGATGCGGGCGGCATGGAGCTTGTCAGCGAGGAATTCCTTGAAGCCAGCTTCAGGATCGTCCTGAGCGGCGGTAAGGATGTTGACGTGGACGCCTTGGATCTTGTAGCGGCCCTGGTCATCATAGTTGGGGTTCTTCTGGAAGACGATCTGCTGATTCTTGTCCCAGCGCTCGAACATATAAGGTCCGGTGCAGAGCCAGTGGTCGGCGATGGTTTCGTCATCGGTGAAGGTGCCCCAGTTCTTGACGCCCTGAGCGAAGTCGCCACCACCGATTTCTTCGATGAACTCAGCCGGGACGGGAGCGAACATCGCAGAAGCGAGGTAGTACATCGCATAGAAGCGAGTGCAGGCATTGTTGAAGGTGAATTCGAGGAAGGATTCGCCACCTTCTTCGACGGCTTTGATGCCAATGTTCTCCCAGGCTTTTTCGTTGAATCCGTCAGCGGAAGCATTGTAGTAAGCTTCGGAGCCGGCGATGGAAGAGGCGCCAGTCAGATTTTCGCCACCACGTTCCATACCGAAGGCCTTGGTGTAGTAGATCTTATAGGGAGTGATGTAGTCTTCGAGAGCGACTTCGCGGTTGTTGTAGGCCGCGTATTTCTCGGAAGTGGTCGAATACTTGAGATCAGCACCGACTTTGACCTGGACACGATAGGTGGTGGTGAAGCCACTGTCATCCGCGTTAACGGGGATCGGACGGGCACGGGGCGAGAGGTCACCGACCCAGTCATAGCCGTCTTTGGTTTCGTTCATGTGGATGTCGAAGTAAGAGGCACTGACGTAGCCGATGAGGTCACCGACGACGGAACCCTTATCGTTCTGGTAGTTGATGTTGAGGGGATCCTCAGGCTCATAGGTGTGGTAATAACGCTTCCACGCTTCGTTGGTCTCACCAGCAAGATCAGCGGTGAGTTCACCTTCGCCTAAGATACCGAAGCCGTAACCCGGGATGTAGGCGTTGGAGCCTTTGGTGACGATCGGGTTGTACATGACATAGCCGCCATCGCCATAAAGGGTAAGACCGGTGAGCTTGTTATCAACGGCATAGCCTTCGAGCAAGCCAAGGATCTTGGTGCGCTCTTCGCCATCTTCATACTTGTAGTTGAAGACGCCGTCCGCGATGTTCTCGGGAAGTTGCTCAGAACTGGAGGGCTCGGGAGCGGGTTCCGAAGAAGGTTCGGGTTCGGAAGAGGGTTCGGAAGCGGGTTCCGAAGAAGGCTCCGAAGAAGGTTCGGGTTCGGAAGAGGGTTCTTCAGAAGTCTTTGCAGGCTCAGAAGAGGGCTGCTCCTCGGTGGTCTGGGCTTTGGAGGAAGTCCCTTCGGAGGTAGCCTTAGAGCTAGTACCAGCAGAAGAGGACTTGCTTCCTTCGGCAGAAGAAGAACTTCCGCCGCCGCAAGCGGTCAAAGCCAGCAAAGAACCGGTGAGCAATAGAAGTAGACCATGCTTTTTCATATTGTTCCTCCTTTAGCCAATGGGTATTGGCCGTAGTTTTTGCATGTCCCCTAAATCATACGATTTTAGAGGTGCGCCTATATTAGGGTAAAAAGGAAAATTGTCAAGCAAACTTTTTATGCGAAAAAAGTCAGTATTTATCGAGGTTTTTCTAATTCCCTGAATGACATTTTAAAGAAGGATCATCGTCACGCGCACATAATGCGCGCGATACATCGATAAAGAAGAAAAGGAGAGGTCGAGCCTCCCCTTTGGTCAAAATGGCATGAAAGCGGTTCCACTCAGGCGGTCGGAATGCAATAAAAGGTAACAATGCCAGCGATAATGTACAAAATGCCGACGATGACATAGGGCAAAAATCCCATGCGCGTTTTCGCGTGATCGTCCGCACGCCTTGTCACATACTCGCCATAGTTTTCCTTGCGCGTCTCATCGACTCGCTTACGCAGGAAATAAAACGAAGCGAGGTCAAAAGCACCAAAGCTCCCCACGAGGGACAATAGGCCGACTAGGAACAAGACAGCCCCGCCGATAAAAGCTCCATTGGAATAAGAAGCAAGCGTATGCCAGTTCCCGGCGGCGGAGTTATAGATCGCCATCAAGCCAAATCCGACGAGGATGCAGACAACGAACTTGATCCAGTGTTTTTGGAGAAAGAGGAGGATGCGCTGCATTATTGTTTATCCCCCTGCTCCTGCTGGCTGTTCTCGTTAGCCTTTAGCCACGCGTCGATTTCTTGGACCCCGTACTTGAGTTTTCCTAGGTCCGTGCCTTCAAGCGAGGCAAGGAGTTTGCGCTGGGCCTTCATATCGACGACTTTGTCCTTGAGGGCATAGTTCGGGTTCGGGACGACTGCGCTAAGACGGCGATCGGCGTCCTTGGCCTTTTTGATATCTTCGGCGGACGGTTCGGCCTTTTTGGCCTTGGCAGTTTTTTTAGGTTTGGGTTCCGATTTGGGAGCTTCCTTAGAAGCAGTTTTTCCTTTAGGCGTAGCTTTTGCCTTAGGCGTGACAGGCTTTTCGGTCGCGGCGGGTTTGGCTTCGGCCTTTTTAGCTTTGGGCTCTGCCTTAACAGGTTTCGCTTCGGCCTTAGGCTCTTTTTTCGCCTTAGGGGCCGGCTTTTCCGCCTCGGGTTTGGCCACTTCTTTCTTGGCGACAGTCTTCTTGGCGGGTTTCGGAGCGGGTTTTTCTTCCACCGGGGCGGCGGCCTTGAAATGGACGTCGATCCAATATTTGAAACGCTCCTCGGAAGCCTTCTGCACCCACATGGGGATGTCCTTGTAGGTGAAGGCAATCTTGTTTCCACCCGAAATAGACTTCGTTGCCGCATCGAGAACGGCATCGAAATCCTTGGTCGTGAAATCGAAAGGACCATGAGCCTGGGGGAAGTACTTCACCGCGGGTTCGCGGAAAATGATCCCATAATGGGCCGCGCAGTCCTCGATGGCGGCTTTCAAGTTTTTACCTGCGCCATAATAAAGGCGTTCTGCGGCCCCTTCTTCCGGTTTTGCAGGTTTTTGCGCGGTTTCCTTTTTGGGGGAAGGAGCCGGTTTTTCCGACTTTTTAGGAGCGGGTTTAGGCTCTTCATTGGGTTGAGGTTTGGCGTCGAGGCTACCAGAAGAGAGATATTCTTTCAGGCGCTCGGAGCCGAGTTTGAGGTTCAGTTTGGTCTTCGCGAAGGAAGGAAGGCTTTCGATGGCCTTGAGTTGAGCCTCCGCGTCAGCGCGTTTCTTCGCCTCAGGGTAGTTGGGGTTGCTCAAAACGGCGCATAGGCGCAGATCCGCGGCTTGGATTTCCGTGGGAGTCAATCCTCCTTTGGCCGGTTGGGCGGGTTTGGGTTTTTGTTGGGACGTTGTCGGTTTAGGGTGTCCTTGGACCCTAGGCTCTCTGCGGTCATCGTTGGCCTCGCCTAAATTCGGCACCATTTTGCCGTCATTGACGAGTTTGTAGACTTCGACCGGGCGTCCTTGCTGCGAGCGTAATTTGTTTAAAGCCAGCAAGTCCGAAGCTAAGGATTTATCTTGCGTGATGATCAAGATTCTGGAAAAAAGGCGATCGGCGCAGACTTGGACGTAAATGGCGTTATCGGCGAAATTCTCGTTTTTGTCTTTTTTGGCGACGGCCAATAGGCGATCCCATTTGGCCTTTCGGAGAATTTTGAGCCCCCGCTTTGCGGCGATTCGTTTGGAATCGACACTTTTGTCACGGGCATGTTTCTTCAGTTCGTCATAGCAGCGTCTAGGAACGATGATCGGTTGCTTCTTTTTTCGGTAATCCTTCGCATTATGGAGCGCGTCCATCCAAATGGGACAGGCGGGATCCATCAGAGAGCAAGTGTCGATGAGCACGTAGTCGAAACGATTGAGTATCGCGGCCACGGCGGACGACTTGTTCTCGTCGCTATACATTGGGTAGCGTACCTCCTTTCTGGCTGAATTATACGCGAACGCATGAAAATTGGTACAATACCGGCATGTCAATCAAGCTGACCGTCGCCCATAACCTCGCCGCGTTACGCAAACAGGCGGGCCTCACCCAAGGGGAACTGGCCGAGAAATTCAACTACTCGGACAAATCGATTTCCAAATGGGAACACGGGGAGACCATGCCGGATATCGAGGTTCTTAAAGACCTGTGTGACTTTTATGGTGTCACGCTCGACTATCTGGTCACCGAAGACGAACGGGCCCGCAAGAAAATGGTCAAACACCGCGAACGCATCGCGAACAAATGGGTCATCGCCGCTCTATCGGTCATGGCCGTATGGCTATTTGCCATATTCGCCTTCGTCCTAGGACAAGTCGTCGTCGGTAAGGAGACCTGGGATTCCAAAGGGTGGGTCTGCTTCCTCTATGCCGTCCCTGCCTCCTCGATCGTCCTGCTCATCTTCAATAGCATCTGGGGCAGATCCCTATGGAGAGCAATCCTAATCATCCTACTCGTATGGACGTTATTGGCGGCCCTATATATCTCGTTTGGCCTCTTTATGGAAGAAGGGCGCGGATGGGGACTATGGCCGATCTTCCTCATCGGCATCCCCTGCACCATCGCCGCGATTCTATGGAATCACGTCATCATCAAACCGGCGAATATAGACTAAGCAATTTGGCAAAGGCCGTCGGTAAGGCGGCCTTTTCTTTTAGTTCCGTCATGGGCATGTATGTAAAATCGGGCAATTCCCCTACTGCTAAATACACGTCCATTTTCCATTCGATGTGCGAAAAGATGTGGGTAACCTTACTTAAATGTCGTAACGAGAGACCCGGGTAGGCTTTTTGCAATTCTTCTTGGTCACCTAGGACATTTGGGAATTCGTCCATCGAAGCGAGCAAACCCTTTGAGGGTCTTTTCCGCACCGCGATATTGCCTTTCCCATCGAGCAAGAGGAGGACAGCTCGATGTTCAACGGGCCGTACTTGCTTTGTCTTCTTAAGCGGATAAAGCGTTTCTTCCCCTTTGGCATGGGCGTGGCATTGAAAACGTAAGGGGCATGTCTCGCATTTCGGTGTCCCATTCGGTAAACAAATCAGTTCGCCTAAATCCATTAACGCCTGGCCGAATTCGCGTGGCGAATCGAGGCGCTTCATGAAATAGGTTTCGGCCTTTTTCTTTTCTTTGGGGTCGTCAGGATAAATCGCAAGAGCTTCCAAACGGGAATAGACGCGCATCAGGTTTCCGTCGATCGGCACCGCAGGCAAATCAAAGGCAAACGCGCGGATGGCCTTTTCCATATACGGCCCGATTCCGGGCATTTCGGATAGCTTTTTGGAATCGAAAGGAAGGCAACCCTGTTCGGATTCGAGGCATTTGTGTGCGGTTTTCTTTAAATTCCTAGCCCGGGAATAATAACCTAGGCCCTGCCAATGACGGAGCACTTCTCCTTCCTCGGCCTTAGCCAAATCAGTAAGACTCGGAAAGCGTTCCATGAAACGGTTGAAATATGGGATGACCGTATCGACCCGTGTCTGTTGCAGCATGAACTCGCTGACGAGAACGGCATAGGGCGTAGGATTCTTCCGCCAAGGCAAATCACGGCCGTGGTTCCGATACCATTCAAGCAAGGCAGTGGCGAAATTCGTATCATCCCGATTCATCGGCTACTATCCTAAGCCTTCTTCGATTTCTTGCACATGGTCTAGTAAATGCCTCTATCACGCGTCAGCCCACAAGTTCCTGCCTATGCGAACAAGGCGCCTGCGTGGTATACTCCCCCTAGAGAAACCAAAGCCTTCACTGCGCGTAAAGCGGTTTTTCTACCCTTAGGAGGCCCCCATATGGAGCAAAACGAAAAAGCCAGGTCCAAATACCAAGGCGAAAAAGACTTCAAGGAAAAATACGCCAAGCTCGGCCGTAAGATTACCGACGTCGTCGTTCACAAACTAAAAGGCGTCAAGGCCGAGGATCCCGAATATTGGGGACTCCGGGAAATGCTTACCGAGGAGATGGTCGACATCCTTCTCAAGATGAAGCAGCGCAAATTCTATTCGCCCGAAGATCTCATTAAGATGAACCCGGAATTCGAACCGGCCCATCTGCAAGAGCTCCTCGACCAGATGGCCGTCATCGGTATCCTCGAGTACGACTATGGCGATAACTACACCCCCGAGACCAAGAACAATCCCAGAGTAAAACGCTGGAGACTTTGCTATTTCGTTCCCGGTTCGGCCGAGCTCTTCAACTCCTCGGTCGACCGCATTCAGAAAAACCCCGCCGTCACCAACTTCTTTGAACGCATGACGTTTATTCCCCTTGCGGGCGTCACCGAGATGATCCGCCCCGGTGGAAATGGCATCGGCATGCATGTCATTCCAGTCGAAAAAGCGATCGCCCACGAAAACCAAGCCATCGACATCGAAAAGATTTCCTATTGGCTCGATAAGTATGATGGCCACATCTCCGCTGGAATCTGCTCTTGCCGCGCTTCCCGCGCTGTGCTAGGCGATGGCTGCGCGGATGATGTCAACGACTGGTGCATCCAGGTCGGCGACATGGCCGACTATACCGTCGAAACCGGCCGTGCCCATTACATCACCAAAGAACAAGCCCTCGAAATCTGCCGCCAGGCCGAAAAGAACGGCTACGTGCATCAGATTACCAACATCGACGGCAAGGAAAAGATCTTCGACATCTGCAACTGCAACGTCGAAATCTGCAACGCCCTCCGTACCTCGATGCTCTTCAATACCCCGAACCTCTCCCGTTCGGCCTATACCGCCAAAGTCGACCCCAAGAAGTGCGTCGCCTGCGGTTATTGCGTCGAGGTTTGCCCTGGCGGTGCCGTCAAACTCGGCCAGAAACTCTGCCATAAGGACGGAAGCGAAGTCAAATATCCTCAGGCACCCCTACCCGACAAACTCAAATGGGGCCGTTATGCGTGGGATGAGAATTATCGCGACACCGCAAGGCGTCAGAACACCTATAATTCCGGCACTGCGCCCTGCAAGGTCGCTTGCCCTGCCCACGTTCCCGTCCAAGCCTATTTGAAGAAGGCCCATGAAGGCAAATACCGAGAAGCCCTCGCCCTCATCAAAAAGGAAAACCCCTTCCCCGCCGTCTGCGGACGCGTCTGCAATAAGCGCTGCGAAGAAGCCTGCACCCGTGGCAACGTCGATAACCCCGTCGCCATCGACGCGGTCAAGAAGTTCGTGGCCGATTTCGACTTAAAGGCCGAAACCCGTTATGTCCCCGAAAAGACCATTTCCATCGCCATGGATTATGAAAAAGGCTGGGACGAGAAGATCGCCATCATCGGCGCGGGCCCCGCTGGTTTAAGCGCGGCCTACTACCTCGCCGAAATGGGATATAAGCCCACCGTCTTCGAAAAGCATGAGAAGCCGGGCGGCATGCTGATGTACGGTATTCCCGAGTACAAACTCGAGAAAGATGTCATCGAAGCCGAAATCGAAGTCATGCGCGAGTTAGGCGTCGAAATCAAATGCGGCGTCGAAGTCGGCAAAGACGTCACCATCGAAGAACTCAAGAAGCAAGGCTACAAGGCCTTCTACGTCGCGATCGGTTGCCAAGGCGGCCGCCGTCCTGGTGTGCCTAACGATAACGCAAAAGGCACGCATATCGCCGTCGAATATCTCGAAAACGCCCTCGCCAAGAAAGTTCCGTTCAAAGAAGACGTTGTCGTCGTCGGTGGCGGTAACGTGGCCGTCGACTGCGCCCGCACCGCTTCTCGCCTCGGCGCGAAGAAGGTCACGATGGTCTGCCTCGAAACCCGCGAGACCATGCCGGCCTCCAAAGACGAAATCACCGAAACCCTTGAAGAAGGAATCGAAATCTCCAACGCCTGGGGACCCAAGGAAGTCCTCGTCGACGAAAAGGGCAACGTGACAGGAATCGTATTCAAGCGTTGCACGCGCACCATCGATCCCGAAACCGGCCGTTTCTCCCCGCTTTATAACGAAGAAGAAACCATCACCATCCCCGCGAAGAAGATTATCTTCGCCATCGGCCAAGCCATCGAATGGGGAAAACTCCTCGAAGGCACGAAGGTCACTCTCCGTCAAAACGGTGCGCCCATCGCCGACAAATGGACCTATCAGACCGCCGATCCCGATGTTTATGTCGGCGGCGACGTCCTCACTGGTCCGCGCTTTGTCATCGATGCGATCGCGGCTGGCCACTTCGTCGCGGAATCGCTCCACCGCCACGTCCGTCCCGATGCCCACCCGACCATCGCGCTTCCCCACCGCAAATTCATCCCGCTCGATAAAGAAGACATCACTCTCCCCTCTTATGACACCGCTGGTCGTCAGGAAGAAGGAATGGATGAAACCATCGACTACAAGCATTCCTTCGTGGACGCCCATAAGACGTTTACCGAGGAACAGGTCAAGATAGAGACCGGCCGCTGCCTCTCTTGCGGCGCGTCCGTCGTCGATCCCAATAAGTGCATCGGCTGCGGTTTGTGCACCACGCGCTGCGAATTCGATGCCATCCATCTCGTCCGCGACCATCCGAAGTGTTCCGATATGCGCCGGGCCGAAGACAAAGTGACCGGCCTTCTCGGCTACGCCCTTAAGCGCGAATTCAAGATCATCTTCCACTCACTTTCCAAAGAAGCCAGGGAGATGCGCCGGAAGCGCAAAGAGTTCAACAAGCGTACCAAGAAGGGCGGCGACCTCTATGGCAAGCCCTACACGGGCAACGCCATCGAAGACCCCGATGCATGAACTAGGCCTCGTCCTCGAGACAATATCCTCCGTCGAACAAATCGCGAAGGAACATGACGTCAAATCCGTCACGTCAGTGACACTGGAGATCGGTGAGGTCTCCGGCGTCGTCCCAAGCCTATTCGAAGAATGCTTCGACTGGGCGAAAAAGAAAACCGAGTACATGCGCGAATGCAAGCTCGACGCCGTCGTCATCCAAGGCATCACTTATTGCCGAAATTGCAAAAAGACCTACCCTACCGTCGAACACGGAAAGATATGTCCGCACTGCAAAAGCGAAGACACGTATCTACTAACGGGAAACGAACTCACCATCCACGACATTAAAGTCGAAAGCAAAGACGAGGCCGCTTGACCTCGTCTTTTCTTAGGACAACAGGAACTTGTAATCTTCTTCGGTCAAGGCGCTTTCCAAAGACGCTTCGTCCGTCAAATCGATAAGCATGCCCTTCATCTTTTGAAGCGCGATGACCTTCTCTTCGATCGAATCCTTGATGATGTATTTAAACACCGTAACCTTGTTTTTCTGCCCGATGCGGTGCGCGCGGTCTTCGGCCTGACGTTCGGCCGCGATGTTCCACCAGGGGTCGAGATGGAAAACCGTATCCGCGCCAGTTAGGTTCAATCCTGTCCCGCCGGCCTTAAGCGAGACGAGCATAACGTCGATTAGAGAATCTTCTTCGTTAAAACGGTCCGCGAGGATAATACGCACCTTGGCGGATGTCTTACCCGTGATGGATTCGCTTGCTAGGCCAACCTTTTTCAATTCTTCTTTGATTAAATCAAGTGCGGTGACAAAGCTCGAGAACACGATGGCACGCCTCCCCGACTGCTTGAGTTCGCATAACGCTTTTACGAGGGATTCGATTTTGGTGGACGGATAGGTTCCTTCCAAGAACAAAGAGGGCGTGATACAGATTTGGCGTAATCTCGTCATCATCGAAATGGCTTTGAACATGCCGCCTTTTTCTTCGAGATATTGTCTAGCCATTGCTAGATGAGACTCATAAACGACGCGTTGTTCGTCGTCCATTGGCAGGATGACGTCGATATTCTCTTTATCGGGCAATTCTTTAAGGACGTCGCTCTTCTTTCGACCCAAAAGGAACGGCTTGATTTTGGCCAATAGCCGCGCCCTTGCTTCTTCGGAAGAGAATTCGAGCTCCCCGAATTGTTCGCGGTATTTCCGTAAAGGCGGGAAATAGCCAGGCAAGAGGAAATCGAAGACGGACCAAAGATCGATCAAAGAGTTTTGGACTGGCGTACCCGTAAGCACGATACGGGAGGTCGCGTGTAACTCTTTTACGGCGCGCGTCTTCAGCGCGTTCGCGTTCGCGATATATTGCCCTTCGTCGAGAAGGACCAACGAGAACTCCGTGTCCTTGATGGATTCGATGTCGTTACGAAGCGTGTCATAGGAAACGAAATAGACCGTTTTCTTCGCTTCCTTCATCTGCTTGTAAAGAGCCTTCCGCTCCTTGGGGGAACCAATTAAAACATAGGCGGGAAGTTTAGGCGCCCACTTATTTCGTTCGTCGAGCCAGTTATAAATCAATGATTTCGGGCAGACGACCAAAATCGGCAATTCTGCGTCGATATTGTGGAAAAGACCAAAAGACTGCAACGTTTTTCCTAAACCCATATCGTCGGATAAAATGCCGGAAAGTTTGTTCCGATAGAGATTCGTCATGAAGCGAATGCCTTGCTTTTGATAAGGGCGAGACGCTTCTTCGATTTCCGGCGTGAGGGCAATCGGGATGTCTTCGTAAGATTGGATGGAAGCGATAAGGTCCTTAACCCGATCATCGGTATCCGCACCTAGATAAGGTAATTTAAGAGCCTGGTATAAGGGCAATTCGGCCCCGAGGTCTTCGTCTTGGAAGGAATCGGCAATCGCGGAGAGTGATTCGTCCCCTTGGTCAAGAAGGATGAACTCATTATTGAAGCGGACGTATTTCTTTTTCTTGTGGTAGGCCGCGACCATGGCAATGAGTTGTTCCTCGCTATAACCGGAAGAATAGAGTTCGATGGAAAACCAATCCTGTCCCGAGGACGTACGAATGCCGATTTGGGGAACATCCTTTACGCGCATCGACTGGAGTTCCTCACTGACATAGACGGAGGCAAATGCATTGACCTTGCTTAAATCCGCGCGCAAGAAGGAAAGAATCTCATCCGCACCCTCAATGGCCCCATTCTCGGGAAAACCATACGCTTTCAAAACATCGAGGAAACCCTGACGCTTGATGCGGCAGAGGTCGCTTTTGGCAGCAAAGCCATCCCCACTCACCTCTTCCGGGCCAAAACGGTACTTAGTCTTGGCCGAAAGGACATCAGGGTTTTCTAAACCGACATAGTATTCAATGCACGGGCGATAAATCGGATATTTTTCCTCGAATGCAGGATCGATGCGGATTTCGTTTTCGCGAATGCTTGGGAGGACTTTTGCAGCGATTTCCTGCGAAAGGAAAGCAGAATTCACGTTATTAAGCGATTGATAGAAATCAAAAATGGCACCCGCTTTTTCGGAAGCAAACGAATAAAGTTCGATGTTTCCGTCATGAAGGCGATAGGCCTTGCTACCACAGAGATGAAATCCCTTCTTGCTGATTTCCACCGAAGGAACAAGTTCGCCTTTTTCGTTAAGGAAGAGCTCGACTTCTTTATGCGGTTGGATGTGATAAGGGACTTTGTTGATTTCAAAGTCATGGTTTTCGAGCAGGAAAAGCAATTCGGCCAATTCCTCTTCGCTCATCTCAATCGGAGAACCCATGCCCCAATAACCGTGGGTCGTCCCGACGTTATAGGCATATTGGAAGGCGGCTTCCTCCTGCCCGTCGAAAGAATGAGGGGCAAGGCGAAGGTATTCTTTTTGAATCTGGACTAGTTGGCTGGTTTGATATGCTTGGAAGAACTGCATGGGCTTCCGGTTGACGTAATACTTCTCAAACCCGATTTTGATGAATACCTGGCACCAGGAACGGTTGATATCCGCGCAGAAGAGGATGTGCGGCTTCCGCGAACTGACGCTTTGTTCCATCGTCGCGAGGAATTGGGCCAACGTGTTAACTTTCTTTACGGCTTCCAAATAGGCTTCCGCCCCTTTTGGGCCTAACTCCATCATGCTTTTCATGGTGGCGTAATCGTTTCCGTATCTAAGCCTTAACGCTTCTTCGTCCGCATTGATATCTTTCTCGTAAACATATTCCAGCAAGGCGATGGAGATTTCGTTTCGCAAGGCCTTAACGTCTTTATCAAGAGGAATGATAAGCGAGGCGACTTCGTTATCCAAGACGGCGTAATAACGAATTTCCGTGTCGGAGAATGTGAAATAAACATGCGCACGTCCCTGCTCAAACGCCTCTTTGAGGCTTGCGTAACGTTCAGGGTCGACCTTTAAGATTTGCCGGTCGACGAACTCTCTTGTCAACAAACGGGCAAACATCTTAATGCCACTCCTTCAGCCCGATCGCCTCGGGACAATGGAAACGGTCCGCGAGAATCAGGCGAACCCTCATGCTCTCGACTCGCTCGTTTTCTAGCGCGTTTCGCACGAGGTCGGCAAAAGCGGGATGTTCCAAACGAAGGAGATAATCCTCCGTCCCAGCCAAACGATAACGGAGCATCTCTCGCAC
The DNA here is from genome assembly GCA_017445245.1 of Bacilli bacterium. Taxonomy (GTDB): domain Bacteria; phylum Bacillota_I; class Bacilli_A; order RFN20; family CAG-826; genus Alloenteromonas. The sequence continues at coordinate 25,091 of JAFSUM010000016.1, forward strand.
GTAGGAAACGGCTTGGCGGCGGTTATCATCGATTTCTAGATTCATGTGGGGTAACAAAGCAAAGAATGTCTCCGTATCCACGCGCCGCAAAAAGAATTCTTCGCCCGCGAGAATCTTTCCGATGTCATCCCAGCCCGCCTCTTTGCAGGTCTTAATGAAGCGAAGCTGTTCGTCGGTGTCCTTTAATTGGTCGAATCGGGAAACGACGTCGTATCCCCTCCGTTGGGAAAGTAACCACTCCTTCCACTGGAGTTCTTCAAGCTTATGGGGATCAAGCGTGGAAAAGGCAGGCGTGTTGAGTACGACACCAGCATCGCAGTCGCGGTTCTTTTGATAGGCTTCGAGATAGTCGGGGTCGCAGGTTTCTCCTAGAAGGGCGAAGACTTCTCCGACTTTTTCAGAGTAAAGAGGACTCACCCATTGGAAGAATTGGAGAAGGGAAGTTTTAGGGAAAGCGGCCAATAACGAGGCCGGGATCTCTTTGGCGTGATTGGTCCGGAAATGATACGGGTCAGTAAAAAGGGTCACGGCAAAATCGGTGACGCTAGGCCAAATCGAAGAGGGCATGGCATGTTCTAAAAAATCGATGAAAAGCCGCGGGGTCGATTTCTCTTCAATGTCTTCGAAGAGGGAATCGGAATCGGTTGGGATAAGTTTTGATTCTTCGATAAAACTCACGATAGAGGACATCAATCCATCGATATCGCGGTTCACGTTTTTGTTATAGGCGAGATAAACCCCCAAGATCAAATCGTGAAGCATGTATGGGAAAAGGCACTTCCCCATATGCTTATCGATTAAGTCGCGGGCGAGACTAACGAAACGCTCCCCGCCGAAATTCTGATCAAAGCCGCGGAAAGTCTTCGTGATTTCGAACTGAGAGCCATAAGACTTGTCTAAAGCTTCCGCATCAACCGCATCCGCCTTTTCTAATAAATCGAGAATGCGGGAGAGGCACATTTTCTCGGGTTCAGTTAGATTGGCGTTCCGATATCCTTCTTCGTCCAGAGGAACCTCTACCTGTCTCATTCCGTCCGCGTAATTGGCGAAAAAGATAATCCGATCGCTTTTTCGGATCGCATTTTTACCCAATCGGGCGATATTGGAATCCACGTGGATGGGAGCAAGATTCGTCTCGATATACGGGTAGTCTTTCAGTTTGAACGGAACAAAACGCATACACTACATAATGGCAAATAAAAAAGAGGCGTTCAACCCCTTCCCTTCATTTAAGTAGTTACGCCTCGAGCTTTTCCAATAGAATTCGCACCGCTTCGTAAGCAAGAGAATATCCGGCAACAGGCGGAACAAAAGGCAACGAACCCGGCACGTCGCGACGGGATGGCGAATCGGATTCCACCTTGAACAAGGGTTCCATCGGCTCTTCGACGGAGTAGACAACTGGTAGGAATTTAATCCCAAGCTCACGGCACTTCTTCCGCATGATTTTGGCTAGAGGATCGCCCGAGGTTTCATATAAATCCCCAATGCGGACCTTGCTTGGATCCATGCGGTTACCCATGCCTAGACACATGACTTCGGGGATGCCGCGGAGATGACATTCTTCGGCGATCGCCACTTTAGCGGACACCGTATCAATCGCATCAATGACGATATCGAACTGGTCGAAGGGAATTGAGGTATCCCCGGGAAGATAAAACGTGGGATAGGTAAACACCTTCGCGTTTTCGTTGATTTGCAAAATCCGTTGCTTCCCAATATCGACTTTCTTTTGACCAATGGTTACGTGGCTTGCAAGCAGTTGGCGGTTGATATTGGAAAGGGCAAACGAATCCGCGTCGATAAGATGGAACTCGCCGATACCAGAACGAGCAAGCGCTTCTAAGGCCGCGCCCCCTACCCCGCCTAAACCGAATATGGCGACATGACAATGCGAAAGCTTCTCGAGTTTTTCTTCCCCGAGTAGCATCGCGCTGCGTTCGAATTCGGGCTGAATCATTATTTCTTCTTTTTCTTTTCGTTGGCTCGCTTGTCCGCGATGATCTTCATCTCGACTTCAGTCAACGTCTTCACACCGTTTTTATTGGCCCAGTCCACACACCCTTGAAGGACGAGCTTCACGAATGGTCTAGGCACTTTGACAATCGTCTTGAGAGCATCGTCGGTAAAGACGACATCGGTATTCAAACGGTCGGCTGCGTAGCGAAGAGAGGAGATATCGACCTCGCGGTTAGGGATGCCGATCGCATCCGGCTTATGGAAAGGGCTGCACCAGAAGTTTTTGGAATCGCGATACCCCCAATTTGTTGGAAGCGGGCAAAAATTCCCGCGATTTGCACCGTAAATAATGGCTTGTTCGTATTTTTCTTTTACGAGAATATGGTCGATTCGAAGAATAAAATGGGCACCGAATTTCGAGGTGATGCCGTTGAAATCGTGATAAGGGCCTTCGTATTCATCAAGGACCGGATCGTTCTCGGCATGGTCGAGTTCTTTAATCCACGTGCACTCGAAAACCTGTAAGGCTTCCTTTAGGATCTTCGGGTATTTCTCGTTCGGATGCTCTTCCTGGCTTAGTCCATCGATCGGGGTGAAGCGGAAGTTCTTCATCTTCTCTTCGGGCGTGTCGCCAGGGAACCCGTTATCGACATGCTGGGCGAAGTTCTTTTTGGTATAGGGTAAAAAGTTGATCGTGCATTTGCCGTGTCGCAACAAACCCTTGGCCGTATTGGACGTATTCCGGCATTCCAGAACCATCGCGTAAGATGCCTTCCCCGCGATGTAATAAGGAAAGATGAGGGAATAGGCCCCATAGGAAGTGAGTTCACCTTTTTCATCCAAGGTGCCGATAAGGGTCAACGGCATCGGAAAGAAGCAGGAAGATTGGTAAAAATTGTCTTTGATGACAATGGACTTGAATGATTCGTCGAGCATGCAGATACCTCTATTCCATATCATACACGCCTGCGCGAAGAAGGGCTCTTTCTATTTCCTCCCACGGATCCAAAAATGGGTATCGGATTCATCGCATTCGAGGACGGTCAAACGTTTGGAAAAAGCTCTGGCCTCTTCTTCGACTGGCCCGAGGTTACGAGAAATCGTTGGTCCTAGACCGTCGTGATGGCTTTGGAGTTTAACCCTTCCTAAGGAATGGAAGACCACGAACTCCCCGCCTGGGACAAGCGCGTCCGCGATATGGTCCACGAAGCGTTCCACATCGACAAAATGCGGAAAGGCGTTATGACAAACAATGTAATCAAACTCCTGATGGAACAAGGTTTCATAGAAGTCGTCACATTCGAAACAGACGCCATCTTTCCCAGCGTATTTAGCTCTAGCGATTTCGATCATCTTCGGCGAGACGTCTAGTCCCAAGACCTCCGCCCCGTAACGATCATGAAGAACGCCAGAAATAATCCCGGTACCGCAGGCGAGGTCGAGCACACGGCTACCCGAGCTGATATGCACGCGGTCAAGTAAAGAGATGATATGGGGCAATTTTTCCTCCGAGTGCTCGTCCCAATTCGGGGCGAGTGAATCGAAGAAGTCGCGGACGTCATTCGGCATTAGGCGAAGAACTCCGCAGGATTGGTAATCTGCTTGTATCCGCCATAGGAGAACGGGTACTCCAAGACGCTGGAATAGAGGGTTTTGCCGAGGAATTTCTGATAAACTTCGTCGGCTTTTGCAGAGATTTCGAGATTTTGAAAGCGTTCTGGATAAACCGCTTTCGCGACAAACCAGCAATTGATAAGGCTCGTTTCAACGTTCGTATAGTAGGCGTTATAGGCCATCTGCAAATAGACCTGTCCGTTCTTGAATGCGGCGCAGGAAGAGAAGTCGAGCCCCTGCCCTTTGATATTCTTTACCGAGGCCGCATCGAAGACCATGATGTCCATTTCGGAGGCAAGGCTTAGGAAGAGTTCCGGATCGATGGTCTGAACTCCGCCCGTCGGACGGTTCTTCACGACATTATCGACGTGCGCGTAAATAAACGCTTCATAATTCGGCGAGGTGCTATAAGCGTTCGCGGTGCCCCAGTTGCCAAGCCCGGCGACATAGGCTTTCTTTTTCGTCACGCCTTTCGTGGTTTCAAAAATGGCCTTCACGGAATCGTTGCAATAGGTGACGAGGGACTTTGCTTTCGCTTCTGTTCCAAGCGCTTTGCCTAACATCACCAACGAACCATAAACCGAAGCGTTAAGGGAAGAGCCAGAGCCATAATCCAGCGTCAAAACGGGGACGCCGGCAGTCGCCTGCAGGTCATCGGATTTTTCGGCATCCTCGTATTCCGAGATGATGAGGTCCGGATTGCAGGCAAGGATCTTTTCCTTTTCGATTCTTTGATTCTGAGGTCCGCCGATACCGCAGCTTGGAAGGCCCTTTAAGTCTTCACCATACGCGACCATATAGGGACGAGCGACGCCATCGAACATCTTCGGGCGTTCGGTCAATGCAAGGTTATCGATGTCTTCGACCGCGCAGATTTTGTCGATATCGCCGACATAGGAATAAAGACGAAGGGCCCCCGCGCCGATGCAAAGGACGCGTTCATAGCTGCCAGGAGTAACCTCCACCTTGCGGCCGACCATATCGGTAAGGCGAAGTTTCCCGCCTTCAAGGGTTTCGCTCGGAGCAAGAGCGTTCCAATCGAGCGTTTCGATATAAGGAATCTCCTCGCTTGTGCTCTCTGACGAGTTTCCGCCGCCGCAGCCAAAAAGCAACGGGAGCAAGAAGGCTAATTTCCATATCTTATTCATTCTTATTGCCTCCTATGATGAATAATGGTTTTCCGTTTATGTAATGAATCTCACCGCGCACCCCAAAGGTTGCTTCGATGGTTTCTTTCGTACATGCCAAAAGATCCCCTTCGGCATAAATATGGTTTTCTTTAATAAAGAAGAAGCAATCACCGAGTTCTAAAGCCTCGTTGATGTCGTGCATCGAGAGAAGAATCGTTAGGCCTTTTTCCGCTAGTTTCTTAATTTGGTCGAGGACGAGACGTTGGTTGGCGATATCCAAATTCGATGTCGGCTCATCGAAAACAAGAATCGATGCCCCTTGGACATAGGCCCTTGCGATAGCCACGATCTGTTGCTCGCCGCCAGAGAGTTCCAATACGTTTCGCGGGGCGAGCGGGGTTAAGCCAAATTCTTCTAAGGCGTCCACTACCGCTTCGTGATCTTTGGCTTTAGGTGAAATTCCAAAATAGGGAATCCGCCCTAACATCACCGCGTCATAGACCGTCAACGGGGCAAAGGAAACCTTTTGGGGAACATAGGCAATCTGTAACGCCCGTTCCCTCGCTTTGAGTTCTGCCAGGCTCTTTCCATTAAGAAGAATCTCTCCTTCTTGCGCTTTGACAAATCCTAAGATGCAGCGAATCAACGTGGATTTACCTGCCCCATTTGGACCGAGCAAGATTCCGATTTTTCCACTTGGAAGGGAAAAGGAAACATCCTGAAGGATATCGGATCCTTTCTTCGCGTAACGGAAACAAAGGTGACGCACATCGATCATGCTTTGTCTCCTTTCTTCGCGAAGATGAGATAGACAAAGAACGGACCGCCGAATAACGCGGTAACCGCCCCAACGGGCAAGACCGTTCCATTGCCGATAAGTCGAACGAGAATGTCGCTAAGCAAAAGAAGAGTAGACCCAGAAAGAATCGAAGCCGGGATCAGATATTTATGGTTATTGCCAATGATGCGGCGCATCGCATGGGGGCAAACGACGCCAAGGAAGCCGATGATTCCGACGAACGAAACCGCGACAGCAGTAAGAAGAGAAGATAAGAACAAAGCGATGAACCGTAGAGGGCGTACCCTGATACCAAAACTCGTCGCCACATCATCTCCGCTCGCTAAGGCGTTTAGCCGCCACGAGAGCAAACAGAACACAATAATCGCGACCAAAAGACCGCCACCCATGATTCCTAAGTTCGTCCAATTCGCACGCCCAAGGTCACCAAAGCTCCATAAAACAGACGCAGCCAATCCGACATCGGTCGCATAGAACTGCAGAACCGTCGTGCCAGCTGTCCACATCATTCCTAGGGCGATGCCCGCAAGGACCACCGCTTCGCTAGAGAAGGAACGGATGCGGCATAAAGCCAAAACCAATAGCGTTGACAATACGGCAAACAATAAAGCGAACGAAGACGTCGTGAAAGGGTTCGAGCCCACCCCATAGTTGTTCGCATTTCCCCCAACGCTTAAGAAGCCACCCGCGAAAACGATAATCGCGACATTGGCCCCAAAGGCAGCCGCATTAGAAACACCTAGAGTCGAGGGGCTCGCCATCGGATTATGGAGAGTCGATTGCATGATGAGACCCGAAAGAGAAAGCGCGCCACCCACGACAAGCGCAGCAATCATTCTGGGCAAACGAACTTGTTGAACAATCGTAACCGAGGCGGAGGATCCATTCCCAAATAAGGCATTAAATGTTTCCGCAAACCCCAGATGGGCCGAACCGATAAATATAGATGCAAAAGCAAGAAGGACGAGGACGATGCCAAGGCCGAGAAGAAAAAAGCCTTTCTTCCGATTTAGCAACGCCCGTTGTTCCAACGGACCGCGATGGAGTTCGTCTTCCATGCGGCCATATTAGCAAATCAACACGAATAAACAAACGAATTCGCTTTTTTCGTTCGTTTTTCTACTACTTATCAAACAATATGTTTCTTTTACTTAGAAGTAATCGAACATTTTGTATTGTGGTATTCTACTCCTATGGACAAACGAATACTCAAAACGAAAGCCGCGATTTACTCCTCGCTGGCAGACCTCCTCCTAGAAAAGGATTTTGATGACCTAAGCGTAGAAGACATCCTCGAACGTTCGGGCGTTTCCCGTTCGACCTTCTACGCCCATTTCAAAACGAAGGGCGACGTGTTGGACTCTATCTCCCGTAACATCTTTGATCACGTCTTTTCGCACGGATTATCCAAAGAGCATAGCCACGACTTTTCGGCGGCATCGATCTTCGAATACGAGACCTTCTTCGTCCACATCCTCTATCATCTTAAGGACGAGGAGAAACTCATTCACGCCATCTTGCTTAGCAGCTGCAAGCAGCGTTTTTTCAAAGATCTTCGGGAGAAGATGACAAGTCTTGTCCACCATTGTATTCACGATGGCCTCTTCACACGAAAAGACGTTCCAGAAGACTATCAAGTCCGTTCAATCGTCGAGTCTTTCCTCTCTCTTATTGAATATTGGTTCGCCACAAATCTAGCGGAAACTCCAGAAAAAACCGCATCCTATTTCATCGCGATAAACAAATAGAAAGGACGTTTTTGCGCGAAAAACAAACAAATTGCGCTTTTTAAGGCATTTAATACTCCGTCGCTTTCCGTTGCGGGATAATCCGACCGCGTCCTCAATTCTTCTTAATACTCACCAACTTGTTTCGTATGGCCAAAAATTCCGTTTTTAGGAGAGACAAATCCCCGTGGATGGTTGAATAGATCTGCTGACATCTGCATGCCCGTAATCGTGAACAATGACGTTTCTCATCCTTCTGGCACCAACCCAGGGAAGGCTTGGATAAGCTGCCTGCAAACTTTTTTCTAGTTGATTCATAATCTCACCAATTTGCGCGATGGAAAAGAAGTGGCGCGAAGCAACAGGTCAGATTTCTTTAATTGTTCAAGCGTTAACGCATCCGTGTCTTCTAGGACTCGGTCGATATGTTTTAAGAGGGAATCAATCCTCAATAACGTTTTGTCATCCATAAATCTTCACACCCTCCTTTAATATTTCTTCCAAAAGCCGTTCGTTTTCTAATAGTTGCCTATGCGTGTGCAAATCGACTTGCTTGTGCAGCCGTTCTTCGAGTTCGGCAGCAATGGCATAAAACCTCATTCCCATTGGAGGGCATAGCACCAAGATGTCAATGTCGCTTTTCCCGGTTGCTTCCCCTCGTGCATAGCTGCCAAACAAATAGGCGCATTTGATTTCGGGGTATTTTTCTTGGAACAATTGTCCGCACACTTTCTTTATGTATTTGGGGTTAGAAATGTAGTTGCTTCCATCGAGAATCCCCATCTCATCAAGTTTTTGTAGCAACGCATCGTAAGTGGAGTTTGGAACATTGCTCTCTTCATAGGTTTGATAAGTGCGACGTGAAACCCCGCATGCATTCGCGGCCTGAATCTGCGTGATGCCCAATTCTTTTCTTTTACGCCTTAGTTCATTCATGCCTAAATGATATCTGCGCATTTCATTTTGCGCAACCACCCCACGGCATTACAAAAGCGCCCGAGGTCTCCCTTGGGCGCTCAAAAGACGAGTACATGGTCTTCTAAACAGACTTAATCGTCTTTTCCGATTTGGGCGTTATGGGTACGGACCGTATCGACCAAGACGGCTTTTTCAAGCGGCTGGTAGAAATAGAAGCCCTGCATATCAATCTTCGGATTGATTTGGAGAAGCAGGTTGTACTGGTCGATGTTTTCAACACCGACGACGGAGGTATCGATGCCCTTCTCCATCGCTTCCTGTAACAAGGCCTGTAGGGCGGAGAAACGGTTACGATCGACGTCGATATTGTGGACGAGATTGCGGCTGACCTTAATTTGAGTAAAGCCAAGGCGAGAGAGGTCATCCATTGAGAAGTTCGAGCCGGTGTATTGGTCGATGACCAGCGGAATCTGGAAACGCTTGAGCATATCCGTGGCTTTCCTAAACTCTTCGAGATGGTTCGCGACATCGCGTTCCCCGATTTCAAAGGAGAGGAAACCATGAGGAAGATTTGCTTCTTTGATAAAGGATTCAAAGAACCCCTCAAACGTCGGATCGGCGAACAAGGAGACGTCGGTATTAAGACCAAGGCGCGTAAAGCCCATCTGTTTGAGCGTGGCCGCACCGATAGAGGAATAGAAAGACGAGACGTAACGGAGCAACGCTTTGGTGATGGTCGGGATCTTTCCGTTCTCACTCGCGACGCGAACGAGCTCATCCGCGAAGAAGACGATGTGGCGTTGTTCGTCTTGGATACGAAGAAGGATTTCAGCACCAAAGATACGCTTGTTTTTGCCGTGGACGATCGGTTGTAACAAAACGTGGAAGGTCTCTTCGCCAAACTGTTGGTCGATGACTTGGAGCATGAATTCCCTACGAGACGCAGGACGCGTGTAAGAGGAATCGTCGAAGAAGATGTAGTCCTTCTTGGCCTCGCGCTTGCCGCGGGTAAACTCCACGCCGACATGACGGAGGAAGTCTTCCGCCGAGGCAAAGCCTTGCGGATAATGCATCGGGAGGTAGGTCAAGTCGAGGTCGTATCTCTTCTCGCGGTCATAGACGAGGTTCTTGGTCAATTTGAAGATGTCCTCGCAACGGTTTAGCACGTCGGTTTGACCATAAGAGGAGAAGAGGACGGCGAAAGTCTGTGGGTCATAAAGGTAAATGTTTTCAGCATGGCCCCAAACCCGTTTCATCGCATCGACGAAGTTGCGGTAGATGAGCAACGTACCCTCGCTATGGTAGTCATTAACCAAGGCGGAGTGATTATCCACGCGGAGCAAAAGGATATACCCCGTGTCGCCGATTAAGTACTTGCCACGGAGATCTTCCACCAAGGTCGGGAAGGAGTTGACCAGGACGTCGTGATTGAAACGGTCGATGGCCACTTCGCCCGTCTTTTGGCGTTGCAAGAGGATGGTGGCGAGGCTTCCTAACTTCGAATTCAGCGTTAACGAAGACACGTAGTTCTTGTTTTTGATAAGACTCGTCTTCTTCTCACCCGTAATAAGGGGGCAATCCGGGCAGGGAGCGGATAAACCATAGAATGTCTTGTAACAAGGCGTATTGAGTTCCGATTTGGGGAAGACGCGGCGAAGTGACTGCGACATGCTACGCAACATATAGGAGCCCTTCTCGGTTTGATACGTACCGGAATCGGTATAGGTCAAAAGGGCATCTAAACGACGATCGGATTCCACGACGTCTTCGATAATCTCCCCTATCACAAAGCTTGAGGTGAGGTGATAGGCGCAGGCGCATAAGGCTTCCTGAAGGTAGCTATCGAGCCGCAATCCCTCAGAATAGCGGACCAGGTAGATGAAACCATGGGGCTTTCCTTCCTTCGTAAGCACGTAGAAGAAACCGCTTTGAATTCCATATTTATCCGCGTAACGGCCCATCGTCGGACCGCATAAGGTGCGCTTGGAAAAGAAATAAGAATGGTCGGGATCTTGGGCGCGGCTAAGTGTCTTGACCATCATGTCATCGACGGTTTGGCCGACGCTAAAAAGCACACTCTTGCCGACCGAATCCTTGCAGACAAAGCCATTCACCTCGGGGTCAAAGGCGACGATACCAGCAGCTTCGAAACCAAATTCTTGGTCGATATCTTCCAAAAACGAGGCCACCATCTGGCGGATGTTCTCTTTGTTGGTGCGGGTCGCTTCGACTGCTTCGATGCGGCGTAAGAGTTTCGACATCTGGTTGAAATACATCGTGCTCTTGGCCGTGGAATCGGTTTTGATGTGGCGGCGGGAAGGCATGTAGATGTTGACCATCTTGCCCTGGCGCTTGGCATAACGGAGGTCTTGGAAGATCTCGTGGACCGAGGAGTACGGATACATGACCAGCGAATAACAGGCCGGAATCGAAACGTGCCCTTCGATGGTCTGTCTAGCGATGGAAAGGTTCGGGAGCATCAAATTCAGGTGATCGCAGATGGACGAAAGCGAATCGATGCGCGGGAGATAGAGGTAGATCGAACGGCGGTCATCTGGAAGGATGAGAAGCGGGTTTTCGTATTCTTTAAACCGTTCCGCGAGAGCTTGAATAAGGCGGCGTAATTCCTGCTCGGGCAACGCTTCTTCCGTGTTCTCGTAGAAGATTTCGATGAAAGCATTTCTAAAGTTAAGTGAGATGCCGACGAGTTCGTGTACCACCGCTTTCACGGAATTCAACGTGACGGTATTGGGGTAGTCAGGAACCCATTCTAGAGGCAAGGAAGAATAGTCGCGCTTTTCGTAAATAACGGTGACATTGCGGAGAGTTTCGCGCAAAGTATCGACTTCTTCGTTCAATTGCTTGAATTCGCTGATGGAGGATTCTGGATAGTTTTCTAGCCCAGCATCGCCGGTGTTGATGATACGGTAATTCTTCAGGGTCGTGCCGTAGAGACCATCGCGGTAATTACGGGTGATACGACGGATAAGATAAAGCGAGCCACCCAAAAGGAAGGCCACGTAAAGAAGCGTGACGACGATCATGACGATGAGGACGGCGCGGTTGTTGTCACGGCCATACCACGTGCCCATGACGATGATAAACGCCAATAGGCCAAGGATGGCGATGACGAGGGTAACCGTCGCGGCGACGATGGTATGCCTTAGGGAACGTTGATTCCGTTTCATCATTCCTGCCCTCCCAAAAGATCGCTTCTTCCGATATCGCCGATCGTCGAGACAACAGCTTTACCAAGATCGATATATTTCCGAAGCGTGGTCGCATATTCTTCGACGGTATAAGGCTCGTCGAGGAAGCGCGAGACGACCTTAACTCCAAGGAAGGGAACGTGACCGAAATGGCAGGCCACGGCAATGCCGCCCAAGGCATTATCCATGACGAGGTTATCGTTCGTTCCGAAGGCGCGGTCGCCACTTAGCATCACGTCGAGCTGCGAACGCGAGGCATAGGAAGAGTTCATAGAAACGTAGGTCGAATGATGGAACGAGGCATTGATACGTCTTTCGGCCTGCATCGAGAAATAACGGACGATGTCTTCCTGCGAGACGAAATAGGCCGGGCAGCCCGGAATCTGGCCTAGACGCGATTCGCATTCAAGCATCAAATCCACGTCGCCCGTAACCGTGTAACGCGAAATGGCAATATCTCCGAGCTTCCAGTTTCTAGTAAGCGCGGTGCAGCGTCCGACCGCGAAGACGAGGATGACGTAATACTTATGGATGAGTTCGAGCGTCAGCATGCTCGAAACATAGTTGGAATAAACCCCTTCGACGAGGCAGACTTCCTGATTGAAGATGTTGCCGAAGACGGCGGGAAAGTGATCGAGAATCTTTTCTTCCCTGCGCCTGGTCATGACCGACTCGAAATAGAGTACGTCGTCATGGGTGGAACCGATGATGAGAATCATGAATGCCTCCTTCCTTCGAACGGGTTATCGAGCAAGAACTTGTCGTAAGCCTCCTTGGGGATGGCTTGCGAATAATAGAAGCCTTGGATGGTGTCGCAGTGGATCTTGCGAAGGATTTCGACTTCGGCCCTGTTGTCGACGCCTTCCGCGATGGCTTCATGGCCAGTCGCGCGGCAGAGCTCGATTATGGTCGCGACGATGTTCCTCGCCGCTTCGTCCTCGACGATGCCATCGATGAACGATTTATCGATTTTGACGGCATCGAATGGGATTTTGCGTAAATTACCGATGTTCGAATAGCCGATTCCGAAGTCGTCCATCAAAACGCGGATGCCGTTTTCGCGGAGCTTTTTGATAATCGAGATGGAGAGGAATTGGTTCGCCTGCGAAGTGGTTTCGACGATTTCGACTTCGATGAGGCGCGGATCGATTTTGTACTGATGGATAGTGTCCATAATCTTGGAAAGGAAGTCCATGGAATAGAATTCGTAAAGGGAGAAGTTGATGGAGACCGGGATGACGCGACGTCCTTTGCGGATGGAGTCCGCGAGATCTTCGCAGACGTGCTGGAAGACATAGAAATCGAGCTCGTGAAGAAGGCCCGCGGCCTCGATACGGTCCATAAAACGACCCGGCCCGAGAACGCCGTAAATCGGGGACTCCCAACGGATGAGAGCTTCCGAAGAGACGAACTGACGCTTGGTGAGTGAGAACTTCGGCTGGTAGTAGACGACAAACTCGCCACGTTCATACGCCTGAACGACTTCTTTGACTTCGCTATTGTCCTTATGGCCACTGATTCTTTCATCGTAGAAGGCAATGGATTCGAAGGTGCGCTCTGCCTGTTTTCTAGCCGCGAGGACTTTGTCGATACATTCGTTAAGCGCCGCGTCCTGTGGGGCTTTGGCGATGCCGAAGAAGGGTTGGACGTAGATGTGGTAATGCTTTCTTTCGAGAATGGAATAAATCTCGTCGCGGATGGAAACGGCGAGGTCGTTCACGTACTCTGAGTTGTGATTGAACACAAAGACCAGGAAGATGCCATGGTCAAAGCAGAAGACGTGGCGGTGCTTTTCGCTTCTAGGCGCACGGGCGATAAGCAGGTTCTTTAACGCCCCGGCGACCGTTAGATTCAAGTCGTTGATTTCATCGCCCGAAGCCGTGCTCTTGTCCGTAAACGAGGAAGGAGAAGCCGTGAAGGCCATGATGTAGTTTTCCTTTTTCGCAAAGCGGAACGAATTGCGCTTGGCGGTGACCCTCTGCTGGAAAGCGTAAAGGTTGAAGAAATAGGATTCCGAGCCAAGCGAGTATTTGTTTTCCGTTTCAAGCGATTCGAAAATCGTACGGGAACGAAGATACGCGATAACGGTGTGGGTAAAAATGGCTGCGAAGAAAGCGTTGTAGACCACCATGGCGACCTGAAGCCAGTGCGAGAGATCCATGACGCCCGTCACGATAAGGACGACCGAAGCGATGATCGCGAGACTATAGACGATCGTGGCAGCGACCGCAAAAGCGAATAACCGTTTATGCCTTCCCATCGTCTTTGTCCTCCTGCTTCACTTCTTTGGCTTCCTTCGCCGCTTTCTTCTCAGCCATAATCTGGGCGAGCATCTGCTGACGGAGGCGTTGCTTCTCTTCGTCGCTATAGCCGGCTAGGGCGCTTTTGTCTTCTTTGGGCGCTTCGGCCTTGGCTGGTTTTTCTTTCTTTTCCTTCGCGGGCTTTTCGCCTTTTTCCTGGGCGCGCTCGGCCATAATCTGCGCCAGCATTTGCTGACGGAGGCGTTGTTTTTCCTCGTCGCTATAACCGCTTAAGGCTTCCTTTTTCTCTTCTTTTTGTTCCGTTTCTGCAGGCTTGTTTTCCGATTCAACGGGTTTTTCGGCATTTTCTTCCTGCTGCTTTTCCGCTTTAGCTTTCTTCTTTTCCTCTAACATCTGCAAAAGCATTTCCTGCTTGAGACGTTCGCGGTCCGCGTCGGAGATTTCGCCGACGGTACCACTACCCCCATTCGCGGTCGCTTCTTCAGGTTCTTTCAAGGTGCGGAAGATATCAATCGTGCTGGAGATGACTAAATAGAAAGCGGGAATCAGCAATAGACCGAATAGGCCCCAAGGAGAGGCGATGAATAAAAGAACTTTACCAAGGGCATCACTATTGAGGATGACGGTGCCGAGGATATAACGCTCGTCGAGCACCTGATATTGGTTCGCCTTCCATTCCTCGGATTGGGTGTTGATACCAGCAACGACGAAGATATAACGTCCCTGCCCTACTTCTTTTGTGGTGTCTTCGTGAATTTCGCGGATACGGTGGGTCATCGGAACACCATAGTACTTGCTGCGAGAGACAACGTTTGTCTGGTTGTTCAAAGTCGTGTCATCAGGCAAGAAAGCGGCGTATTGCTGGTAGGAAAACGTGATATCGATCGGAGCGGTCTTATCCGCGTTCCAGCGGGCAAAGATTTCCTTGGGATCCTGCTTTTGAGTCACGATGGCCGATTCGACTTTGTAATCGGGTTCCATAGAATCGGTTTGGACGACAAAGTTGCCGATGCCAAAGCGGAGTTGCTGGCCCCAGTTTTGGTCTTTGTGAACCATCGCATCGATTTGGGCGACCATAGCAAAGCAGAAAACGACAGCGAGGATGCCAAAACCGACCCATTCAAGGATCTTACGCGTTTTGCTCTTCTCGCGGCGCTTCCTCATTGTTCATCCTTTCCGAGGACATCGTTCATCATGTCTTCGAGCAGTTTCAATGCGCGGCGTAATGACAAACCCGAACGCACGCGTAAGAGAAGCGGCGTTTCGGCATACATTTTCTTGTCGGAAACGTCTTCAAACGGAAGGGTTGTGCCTTCAAAGTCCTTGGGATTCAAACGGAAATAGGCACGCAAGGTCTTACCAACGATGTTAAGTTTTAGATAAATGCCTTTGTGTTCGCCGTTGAGCTTAAAGGTATCGCCAAAATTCGAAATACGGGAACGGAGGCCAAATCCCAAAGCGGCTTCTTTGATCTGGTTATAGGCGTCTTTGATATCGTCATCTGCCTTTTCAAACTTCTCTTCGAAAGACTGACGTTCGATATTCGCAAGTGCGGCAAATCCACCCTGGCTAGGCGCTTCCGCTTCTTCTACGGACTCCTCACCCATCGGTTCGACGGGGAGAGGTACGGGTTCAGGAATCGGTTCAGGCTGAACTTCAGGAACAATTGCAGGTTCCTTCTTTTCTTCGATAGGCGTACCTTCTTCGGCTGGAACGGCGAGTTCGTCTTCGCTGACTGCACGCTTCGTAAGCGCTAAGGGATCAAGCATGTCTTCGAGAAGCTTGATGGCGCGTCTAATAGACAAGCCAGAACGCACGCGGAAGAGGAACGGAACCTCGGCGTACATCTTCTTGTCCGAAGCGTCCTCAAAGGGAATCGTGGACCCTTCATAAGCTTTTGGATCAAGTTTGTAGTAAGCACGTAAGGTCTTGCCGACGATGTTGAGTTTCAAATACACGCCTTTGTTCGCGCCGTTTAGCTTATACGTGTCACCGAAATTGGAGAAACGGGAACGAAGGCCATAAGAGAGGGCCTCTTTACGGATTTCCATGTAGGCTGCTTTTAAATCCTCGTCTGCATTCGCGAATTTGGTGAGGAAGGGCTGTCTTTCGTAGGCATCCAAAGCCGAGCCTGCCGGAAGGACGGGGACGGCCTGAACGGGTTCTTCTTCGATCGGAGCAACGATGGGCAAAGGTTCCGGCTCGATATAGGGTTCGAATTCGGGAACGGGTTCAGTCTTCGCTTCCTGCGCGGCCTGGATAAGCGATTCGGGAAGAGGTTCTTCAAAAGGCTCGTTCTGTTCGGGCTCGGAAACAGGAATCGCCGCTTGTCCGGGAATTGGTAGAGGCGGAGGCGCGATGCGGTTGGCTTTGTCTTCGCGAGGCAAGGCGAGTTCTTCTTCGCTGACTTCGTGCGGAACGATGGCCAAAGGCTCCATCATGTCGTCGATGAGTTTGAGGGCACGCCTTAACGAAAGGCCCGAACGGACGCGGAAGAGGAACGGTACCTCGGCATAGGATTTCTTCTTGGAAGCATCTTCGAAGGGAATCGTAGAGCCCTCGTAGGCTTTGGGATCGAGGTTGTAATAGGCCTTGATGGTCTTGCCGACGATGGTGAGTTTGAGATAGACGCCGCGATTCTCGCCGGTGAGCTTGTACGTATCACAGGAATTCGAAAGGCGGGAATGCATGCCATAGGAAAGGGCGTGGCGGCGGAGGGCCATATAGGCTTCCTTGAGTTCGGGATCGGCCCTGTCGTATTTCTGCACGAAGGTAAGGCGTTCGTAATCGTCGAGGGATAAGCCGCCTTTGTCGCCTTCGCTTTCCGCGGGAGCGGGCGCGATAAAAGGCACGGGCTCGATGGGTTTTTCTTGCTGTTCGCCTAGGATTTGCGGGAATTCGTTTACAAATGCAGAGGGTTTCTCCTTCTCGTCGAGCTCCACCGAATCCACATCGAAACGGCTTTGGTTCGGAATGAAGGTCGGACGGACTTCGTTGGGCCGCTCGTCCTGGGGTGGGATTTCAAGTTTCTCGCCCGTTTGGTCAAAGCCTTCATAACCATAGCCGAAGGAGGCCCTGGCAGAGCGGACGATTTCGGCGCGGATCTTGTTGAGCATGTCCTCTTCTTGCTGCGCGGCGATTTCTTCTTGGGCTTCCTGCAGCTTGATGCGGGCGAGTTCACGCTCCTCGATGATCTTCTGGGCGTGCTTTTCGAAGCGCTCCGCTTCTTTTTCCTTGCGGCGAAGAAGGGCGGCTACCTCGCGGTCGAACTGTTTGAGATCGCGCCCTTGTCCGAGTTCCTGCGCATAATATTCGCGCTCGGCCGCGGAAGGGCGTTCTGGCAAATCTTTGTAACGGAGGGTTTCCAAGTACTGACGGTATCCCTCGTCGATACGGACAAAGGAAACGGGGCCCTTTAGATAATTGCCATAGACAAACGATTCGTCATCTAGCGAACTGAGGATGCGGGGTTTGTATTCGCGGGCAAAGGTCTTGCCGTGGACGGATTTCGTCTGGCCCTGCACGGCGAGATAAGACGAGAAGAAGGCATAGTTCAACTTCGCCATCTCCGCTTCGGTGAGATCGCTATAACGTTCTTCAACGCGGAACTTAACGCCTAAACGCGTATAGGATTCGATGTAGCGATAGACGTCATAGCAGTGTTTGTATTTGACGTTTTTGCGGAGGATATTCGTTTTGACGATCGGGTTACGGACGTTATGGTCGGTCTTGAAAGCCTTCATAAACGGCGAGCCGTAATAGTAGGTCACGTATCGCCTGATTTCCTCGATGCGGGCAAAGGCTTCGTTATGCTTTTGGGCCATTAACGATTCCGTCTCGGTCGAAACGCGTACCTTGGTCTCGATTTCGATATCCGTCTTCCCCATGCGGGATTTGTTCTTCATGTAGAGAACTTCTTCGTCGTGGAGAGAAGCAAATGCTTTCGCGAATTCGTAACGCTTCTCGATGAAGAGGACCAGCTTACGGATGAAGGTGGCGATGAAGCGGTTCTCGTAGGTGAAGATTTCGTCTTCGTTGGCGATGTTCAAAACCTTGGAGGGGATGACGTTGCCATAGTCGTCGATTTCCTTCACGTACTGCGTATGCGAGGCAAGGTGCTGGATGGATACGCTGGTGGTCTTCCTGGCGAGTTCGACAGGCGCCAAATCGGCGACCTGCTTCGTAGTAAGGCGCGGGGCTTTGATGATTTCGCCTAGGTCATAAAGGACTTCTTCGATCTTGTCGATCCACGACAAATCGAAGTCCGAAGACTCCAGACGGTCCATGCGGAGATACGTGTTTTTGCCATGCGAAAGAGCGTCGAGGACGATTCCCTCTTCGCCATTAGCGGTGAGGTTTTGCATCCGTTCGACGAATTTCGAATAGATTTTCTTTTCGTCGATCTCCGCCATAAACGCCTAATTAGTTGTTCTTGATGAATCCGTCGATGGTGGCTTTGGCACGCGGGAAGGCATCCTTGCCATAGAGTTTGTCGAGGAAGGTGATGAGGCTCTTGAGTTCTTCTTTGAGGAAGGCGAGGTTCAGGGCTTCGAACTTCTTCAAGATCTTGTTGGTGAAGATGAAGTCAAAGCCATCGACTTCGCGGCCACCGCAGCCGACATAGACCGGGATGAAGGATTCGAGTTGCTTCATGATACGGTTACCGAAGGCGAGCTTGAATTTCTTGATGACGTAGTTGTCGAGTTCTTCAAATTTCTGGAGCATGCTCTCGGAAATCGGGTGCTGACGAATAGAGTCGTCATAGAGCCCGCGGATCTGCGTGTACGGGATGACCATCGGGTCTTGGCTAGCGGCTTGGAAGGGACGGCCCTTGTCATCGAAGAAGAGAGTGATGGCACGGTCATAGACCTTATCGGCGATCGTGAAGGTCGAGTCGTCGTTATTCGCGGTGCCGAAGAAGACGACGTTCTGCGGGATGGAAAGTTTGCCGCCTTTAAGTAAGACGGGGTCGCCTTCGATATTGGTCGGGATGAGGTCGATTTCCCACGCCGAGGTATCGCGAAGTTCCATGATGGAGAGGAACTCGGCGAAGTAGTACTCGATACGGGCGAGGTTCATTTCGTCGAGGGTGATGACGACGAGGTCTTTGCGGTATCCGACGCCATAGAGAGCTTTCAAGAATTCGGATTCGTTGAACTTCTTTGTGAATTCGTTGTAATAACCAAGCAATTCGGAGCGGTCTTTCCAAGAAGGCTGGACCGGGATAAGCGCGGCTTCCGAGCCGAAGAAACGGCCGAGGGCGAATGCCAACGAAGTTTTACCAGTACCGGAGATACCTTCGAGGATGATAAGTTTCGAGGCCGCCATACCAGCGAAGAGTTCGCGTACGACGTCCATACGGTAGTAGAGGCCTAACTGCGATGCCGCGAAGTTACGGAAGGCATTGCAGAGTTCTTCAAGTGATAAGCCAGGGCGATAGGGAATATCCATGTCGACGCCGCGGTACTTGGCATCGACAGTGGCGAGTTTCGGGAAGCGGCTCGCGGCGGCTTCGGTAACGACTTCGCCTTCTTGGCCTTCCCCCGCTTCTTCGCCGGTCTTAAGGCCCATGTAACCGACTTTGAGGTTCAGGATCTTATCGCGTTCCTGGGTGGCCATGTAGAGCTCGTAGTTGAGGCGTTCGACCTGGCGGCGGAGTTCTTCTTTGTCGAGCTCGCGGCGGACGAAACGGATGTACTTACGGAGCAAGATGAACAGGAAGAAACAAATACCGCCGATAAGGGCGATGAACAAAATCAGGAACAAGACCCAGAAGAACCAGCCCCAGAAACCCCAATCGGGTGCCTGCGAGGCAACCGTGAGCATGGAGTGGTAGTCCCCAAAATTGGAGGGAACGTCAGACCAGGGTGGTACAAAGGTTTTCGTGAAAAACCTTCCCACGTCGGTGAAGAAGCGGATGATCATCTCCCGCAAATATTCAAAGTAAGCTGTCATTCGTAAGCCTCCCTTAAAATTTTGAATTGTAGTCCAGCCAAGAAGGACGCGCCCATGACCGCGTTAACGCAGTCATGGTCCCATCCTTCGAGGTAAATGGTGAATTGAAATGCCTTCGGGGTGTCGCGTTTTAGATACACCGCAAAAGGATTATTCTCGACGTGAGGATCGTCGGATAAATCGCTTAAGGCAAGCGAAGGCTCGGCCTTAAATTTCAGGCCCGCATCCGCGGAGGCCTGCGCATCGAACATGCACGTAAACGCATGATGACCCGCGTTGAAGCTCGTCGGCTCTCCCACCACAGGGATAGCTTTCTCGGTCGGCTCGGTATAACGGATGAAACTCGCATCGTTATATTCGCCGTAAATCACTTCACGGGATATTCCATTTTGATCGACGTAGGAATCGAAGTACTCGTCTTTGAACGTATCGAGAACGCCGCCGTAATAAGTCATTCCTTCCTTGGTGGGATCGAGGATGAAATATTGATCGTCGTCCATGAAATAAAACGACATACGGGATGCATTATTGATTTGGTTGAGGCGGTTATAGATTTCCTCTTCCGTCCAGTTTTTGTAGAGGGTCGTTCTCGCGAGCTCGGCGGCCGTGCGCCTATTCGCGAGTTCGTACGCGCGCACATAAGAAAAATCGCGGTCGAGCGTAACATACACGTCGTCGTCGGATTTTAGATAGAGCGTCTGGGTGAAAAAGCCCGTGGTGATTTTATCGGGTGGGTAGGGTTTGCCGGTGGATGGAGTGTAGTAGCCGCGGTACTCGTAAAACTCGGGAAGCTTGGTCCCATCACGCCACCTGGATTCGAACATCGTCGACACGGGATAGAACTTTCCATGCATCGGATTTAGGTCAGATGTGCCGAGTTCACTGACATATTCCCCGTCAATTTCGGTGGAAATAAGGAGGTTGTGTTCGGTTTTTAGTTTGACTTCGAGGTTCTCAACGGCTACCGAAGACGAGGAAACATACCATGCTAACGAGGTCGAAAAAGAGGCGGCCGTCAAGGCGGTTAGACCAATCAGCATTGCCAAAACCCAACCCTTCCGTTCCATGGTTATACCCTGTTGATCTGGAAGCGTAAGCCAAGGTTAAAAGAGTGACCGATTTCGTTATCAATGACGGCATGGTCCCATCCTTCTAGGTAAATAGTTACGTCAAGGCGCGCAACCGCATCAGCTGTGTTGCTGGTGCGCGTAAGAGGCGTGCCGCCGCTGAGGTTGCCATCGCCATCGTCAGTCGGTTTGATCGTCTCAAGTGTCTGATATTGGGCTAGTTTCGGCGCACAGGCGGTTACGGCGGACGTGTTGTAATAATTCACGCCCTTCTTATGCTCGGCCACGAAAGTCGATTTCGCCGTCTGACCGGTCTGATTTACGTCATCGAAGACGCTAGGGTTATCAAAATCATTTTCCGCGCTGGCGATACCGGTAACGACCGGAGTATTCGTGTAATCCCCATAAATGATTTCGGTACCGTCGTCATCGTCATAGGCGCCATTCACGTCAAGATCCAGAGGGCCGGCAACTTTCGTATAGCCGAGAACCGTCGATTCCGAAGAAGGATTCAAGACAAAGTCGTTGCTGCCTTCCGAAAAATAAAGGCGGACGGCTTCACGGATGTGTTCCGTTGAGCCAGAAGCGGCGATGTTGACGCCTGTAAGCCAAATATCGGCCTGCTTAGCATAGTTGCCGTTCGCATCGATGATGCGGAAAACAAAGGGGACGTGCGAATAGTTTGCCGGGGAGGCGAGCTGTGTCATCAAAGGCGTGCCACGCACCGGCGAACGATACAAAGCAAAAGAGGTGCCGTCGTATTCGCGGGTAGTGACTGGTTTGAGCTCGTTTATCGCATACCTATTCTCTTTTATCAGGTAGGCCTGGATGATTTCAGAACTAAAACCAGAGCCGGCCTTAGCCCAATAATACTTGTAGCTCTCCCCTGCCACGTCTTCTACGGTCAGGTTAAAGCCACGGTCGTCACCATGATCATCTACGGTGAAATCTTGATCGCTGACTAGTCCGATCTGCAATTGGATGGATTCGGCGACCGAGGTGCCACTGTAGGTGATTGCAACTCGGGTGGAGTATGCATACCAAGCGATACTACCGGAAATGGTACCGGCAAAAGCGGCGACAAGTCCCATGGACATCAAAGCGACAAGCGCACGACGTGTGGTCTTCTTCATGCTAGTACCTCCTTTCCTAAAGTATACGTGTAACAAAACCCGTGCGCGGGCAAAGTCGCGTATGCGGCCTTGCCCGGCACAAATTCGTTTTATGAAATCAAAGAATGATTCAAAAGCTGATTAGTGATCAGCGTGGGCGTCAGCGCTGAAACGAACACCGACGTTGAACTGGGAACCAATGTACTTGGCAGCATCCCAGAGAGCGGACGGGGTTCCGCCAAGCTCTTTCCAACCTTCGAGATAAATCTTGAGTTCAACACGGAGGTTGTTGGTGGCGGAAGTCGCACCGATGGGCTGGCCAACGATGGCATAGGGATCAGAATCATCCGCAATGCCTTTGACAGCGGTCGCAACAGGGCTCAAGCCATAGGAAACCGCGGAATTGGTGTGCGTGTTGGCGGGAACGGTAACGACAAGGGTGTTGCCGTTATCGGGCGTGCCGGTCACGGCGATACCATATTGAGAGAGTTCGACATTTGTCGATTCAAGTTGCCAATGCTTTTCAGCCTGAACATAAGTGAAGGTGTAATCTCCGGCCGTCGTGCCGTTTTTGGCGAGGAACCAGTCCGTATCAACGGTCGGAGCGGAAAGGCCGGCACCAGAACCAACGGCAATCGTGGCGGCGTCGTGCTGGTGGCCATAAAGAATCTGGCCGCCCTTATCCCAAGCAAAATCGCCAAAGGTATCAATCACATCGTCTTTGTTCAAATCGAGAGTGCCATAAGTCTGAACGGCAAGACCATCTTTGGAGAAGGTTCCGTAGTCGGACCAGTGGGCACCATCATCGGCGCTGGCACGGATGGCGACACGAAGAGCAGAAGTGATATCTTCTTTGCCATCGACGGCCTTAAGAGCCATGTCGATTTTGGAGACATAGATGTTTTTCGCCAAAGTGGAAACAGAGGCTTCGCCGTCGACATCTTTGACACGAAGTTCAAGAGGAATAGTAACGAAGTCCGAGGTCTTGGCCTTCTTCCAAGAAGACATGCTCGGATACTGGTAGACGGGATTGCGATAGAGGTCACCAGCAATGGCGCCTTCCGCGAGTTCGCCGGAAGTGACCGGCCTAACGGTGTCCCAGGCGTCAGAGATGACGAGGATATATCCATTGGCAGCGGGGCTGGTGGGGGGAGTGATGCCATAGGTCGCGAGGTTCACTTCAGCGCCGTTGAAGAGCCACTTGGCTCCGTCATAGCTGAATTTGTACTCGCCACCATGGGCAAGCTGGGTGAGGAAAGTGGCTTGGGTAATGGTCACATCGGTTCCGCTGGATGCGCCAGGGGCAAAATACTCGCCCTTGACGGCCTGCAAAGCAGTTTTGATGGTATCGGAATTGAGGTCAGAAGCCCAACCGACTTCGGCACCTTGTCCGCTCTTATAGAGACGGATCTGAAGGTTTTCCGTGCAGTGGGTGGAGGCACCGGTGAAAGCAACGGTGCTACGAGTGCTGTATTGGAACCAAGCCACAGTGCCCGAGATGGAGCCGACAACGCCGGCACCAAGGGCCACGGTCATCATCGTGACCGCAACTTTACTGAAAAGATTAGTTTTCATAAGCGTTAATATTAACTCCTAATTTAAGACTTGCTCCTTTTGGGGGGTCGCCAACGGATTGGGGGTCGTAACCTTCCAACCACATGACTACCGTAACGCGACGCACATCGTTAGGCGCGAACATGGGGACGATATAGTCTGTCACCACTTCCGAGGATTTAAATTTCTCGGAGAGCGGGTGATCCTCGTCTTCAGTGTCGTTAAACGGATATTCAGCAACGAACTCCTGCATCGTCGGCGTGCCGTCGGCTTTGTAATTCACCTCGGCGGCCTCCTTTGCAAAGACACTTACGTTCGAATGATCGTCAGGGTCACTCTTGTTGTCATAAATCATGACTCTGATGGTGTCTTCAAGCGATCGTCCATCAGACGCCGGCTTGTTCTCGACGATGTTGTAACTGATCTTGTATTGAGCAATGTTCGTTCCAACATTCTTAACGAAGAACGTGTATTTGAAGTAGTTGAAGGACGTGACTTCATTCGTCGTCGGGTTGCGATTCGCCCCATAGGTATACGGGGTGTCCTCGTTATCGAGGATGGTCGCATCGGGAAGACGTCCGTACGTCCACTCTTCGTAAGCAGGCAAACTTTCAAGACGAAGCAAGGACTGCGGATTATCAAACGTGGAGGATTCGCATAGTGCCAGGTTCACGTCGCCATTGTTGACGGTAACCGTGAATGTCCCAACGAATCGGCCAAGGAAAGCAACGATCGCGAATACCGAAACACCCATAGCTCCTATGGATGTGCCGATAGCCACGACACGCTTCCTTTTCCGTTTTTTCACGTAGTCGAGTTCGTACATAAACGATTTGCGCGCTCCTTTTTGGAGCACATTTGTCCCATTGAGAATAAATAAACGCCAGTGCCTATCATCCAGTGTTACTGGCGGGATTTACTCCCTTAAGGCAGCTGGCTATCTATCTCTAGACCCTTTAGCTTTGCGTCGCCAGGTCGCCCTGGGTTTGCTTTTAGCTCGCGTTTAATATACACACCTGATTTTCGATTGACAATAGTTAAATTTCCCCTATCAAAGATAGAGATGGATTGATCCATAAAGAAAGGCGCCCCACCTCATTCGGGGGCGCCTTTGGCGATTGTGTCTTACTTTTCGTCGGTCTGACCGAGTTCCTCAAGAAGTTCCTTGCGGAGGGCTTCTTTTTGTTCATCGGACAGATCTTCAACCTTAACCGGTTCCTTGCGCGTGGACTTACGAACATACCAAACAAGAAGAATAATATTGCCCGCAAGAAGCAAGAACAGAGGAACGACAAAGGCCGGAAGATAGACGTTCGTCGCATTCTGAGCAAGATAAGCGAAGAGACCACCTTGCGCTACGATGTCTTGGATGTCTTTGCCAACGACGTTCGCTAACATGATGATGTTAAAGACGGACAGACCGAGGGTTAGGATCGCGTCCAAGGCGAGCAGCGTAATATATAGAGGTTTCTTGTTTTTCATTTTGCTCAGGAAATTGGGCTATTCATTATCATAATCGTGGCTCTAACGAAATTCCACAACCATTTTTGCCCACAAAACAACGGATTACCCGTTGGTACGAGTGTAGAAGGCCAGCGAGGTCGCAACGGTATCCAAAGAGGCAGCGTTGACAACGTTGGCGTCAGTGCCTTCGAACCAAGCGACACAGGTGAAGCCAAGTTTGCTCGAACCGGAAGTGTAGTTCCTGAAACCACCAAGGCAGATGTCAGCGGTCGCAGAACCGGTGTTGCCGTCTGTGATTACCGTGGTGTTGTTCATGTCGATGAGGGTGGGGGCGGCGTAGGAAGCCGGGGTCGTTGCGCCAGCGCCGCTAACATAGGTGCAGCCGGTGGACTCCTGCTTATCCGCCCAAACACGGGTGTTTTCCACATTAGTGGAAGTGGTAACGTTCGTGTCAGTGTTCGGATAGAACGCGATGCGGAAGCCTTTGTTCGTGTTTAAGGTATAGGTTCCGGTCGGAACAGTCGGGGTCATCGAGCTACCCGCCATATCGAGGTAGAGGTTCATCGCAGTACCAGCGGAGGCCGAAACGGGAAGAGTATACGTAAAGTTCATTTGCCAGGTGATGGCGTAATAAACGGTATGGGATCCCGCGGTATCAGTATAACGACCAGCTTCGATCGTGCCAGAGACGGCGCCGCCATTGGCGGCAACCGAAGCCTTTTCGGCGAAGTTGCCAGCACTCGTCTGAACGTAAACCTTGCCATTCGTATGGTTAAAAGAGCCATGGGTGAGCTCGGCGCCTTCAGTAACGGAAATCGTCTCACCGGTCAGCGTCGTACCCGTTCCTGCAACCATCGCGCAGCTAAGGTCACCGTCCAAACGAACAACTTTGAAGGTCGAAATGTTCGTACTGAACGTGGTAGTTGCGGAGAACCATGCGACGGTTCCTCCAACAGAGCCAGCCGCTGCAAGGAGCAGGGTGGCCATTGCAGGAACTATCAACAATGACTTTTTAAGTTTCATATTGTTTTAACTCCTTAGAATGAAATGTCGTTATTAACGACAAAATCGTCCAAAGATTTCTCTAAGAACGGATGATAGGTGTTAGAACATGCATCGCACATACCGTCGGAGCTTGGGACTTCCCCGCCGCTTTTGCTTTGCGAGAACAATTTACCCTGCCTTTTTCCTATCGTCAACCCTTTTTCTTCATACTAGTTTTTCTTCGATGGCATCTGATAAATTCAGCAAGCAAAAAGAAAACGCCGGGTCAATCGACGTTACAAACCGCCCTCCCCTACTCGGCGGAGACCATGTCTTTGCCACTGTGCTTGCTGATGTAGAGTTGCTTGTCCGCCGCTTTGACGAATTCGTCCAAATCGGCTGGCACGGTAACCCTGCCGACGTAAAGACCAATCGAAATCGATAGTCTTAATTCGGGCACGGATTTTAGCCTGATGTCTTCCACCGCTTTAATCAGGCGGTTGGCTTCTTCCAATAAGGGCTCTTTCTCTGCCTTGGGCTCGAGGACGAGGAATTCATCCCCTGCATAACGGATCAGGGTTGTCGGATTACAAGAACGCATCGCATTGGCAACGGCGATCAACGCATCATTCCCGACGGGATGACCGTATTTATCATTGATTTGTTTTAGGCCATCCAAGTCGATAAAGAGTACGCCTAGGTTTTCACCATAATGGACATGCTGTTCCAGGGTCGCCCCGTAATGAACGTAATACGAATGGTTTAACAAATCCGTTAACGAATCCTTGAAAGCGAGTTCGCGATATTTGACCGCGTATTGACGCACGGAGTTCTCAATCATTTGCCTCGTCGCGGCCGTAATGAAGGAAATAATGGCCGCGAAGACCAAGACGATGATAAACGTACAGCGGAAGCCGGTATCGATCGCGGGGTTGTTTCCATTGAAGGCGGGGATGGCCAAATAAAAAATGGATTGGATAATCACCAGCCCCGAAACGACGAGGCCTGGAACGATTTCGAACAAAAGGATGGCCGCCATGATCGCGCCAGGGAGATAGAAGAGCAGATATACCATCTCGTTCGAGACAATGAGAAGGCAGAAGGTGCTCAACGCGCCGATAACAACCCCAACCCAGGACAATACATCATAGATTGTCTTGTTGAACCGTTTCCAGCAAATGATCGTGGCTAAGATCCCGAGGAAGCACGCGGACGCACAAAGGAAAGTGATACCCGTGTAGATAGGATTGTAGTCATGAATGACATCGACGATCGCACAATAAAGGGAGCAGCCGAAAAGCAATGTAAAGATGCTGACGAGGCATACGGCTTGCCGCCGTTCGCGGCTCGTCAAATAAAAACCGACTTTTCCCCAGAAATGGTGCATGGTATTTGTTTTCGCCCAATCATCATACCACTTTAGGAAAAGCGCGGGCAAACGCGTACGTACGGATACTAACCGCCGAACCGTTCGAAGAACGTGTCGTCGATAACGAAATCACGATGCTCTTTTATGGCCTTTTCAATCGCCATTTCTTCCGCAGAAGTCGTTTCAATCATCTCGTTTTGCAGGTTTTTCTTGATTTCGTAATCCTCTAAAAACGTATGTTCCGAACCTTCGGAAACATAGCCGAGAATCTTTCCGAGCTCGACGTTTCCAGCCGCGGCAAAGATATTCTTTTCGACTCTGGGGTTATAAGTGTCCTTTAGCTTAGCAATGAGTTCTTTCGTAGCCTGACGTTGGCTGGTGAGCGTTCCGTCTTCGTGACCTTTGGTGAAACGGCATGCGCAACGAATGAATTGGATATCGGCCGTCTTGCCGAACGCAATAATATCCGCCTCACGGATAAGATACATCGGGCGGATGACTTCCATCCCTTTGTAATGGGTGGAGGGCAGTTTCGGGAGCATGGTCTGGAAAGATCCTGCATTGAGCATATTCATCAAGGTCGTTTCGATAACGTCATCGTAATGGTGGCCCAATGCAATCTTGTTGCACCCCCACATCTTCGCGATCCGATATAAGGCCCCGCGGCGCATCTTGGCGCACAAATAGCAAGGAGACCGCGTCTGCATATATGCGATCTGGAAGATATCGGTTGAGACGATTCGGGCGGGGATCTCCATTTTCTCCAAGTTGGACTTAATTAGATTCAGGTGCTCCTCTTCATAGCCTGGATTCATCACGAGATAAGTAACTTGAAATGGAAAATCGCTATAACGCTGCAAATGTTTGAGGAGCAATGCCATGACCATCGAATCCTTGCCGCCGGAAATACAGCAGCAGATGTGATCCCCCGGCTGAATGAGTTCATATGTTTTGGCGGCTTTGGTGAACTTGCACCACAAAGGAACGCGGTACTCCGTGGTAAGTAGGCGTTCTAGTTCCTGTCCGTGAGTGAAAGTTCGCTTTCCCATGTTCGGCGAGAGTATAGCACGTCAAACAAGGTTCTCTAGATGGGATAAACAAACAGGCTAGGGCCGCGCTAAGCGCTTACATAGATATCGCGGAGTTCATTGTAAACAAAATCGGTTACAATGTTCCCCAATATAAAAGTCGTGCAGTCTGATTCTGCTTCTATTTCACATCCAGATTCCGGCAGCAAAGGAGGAGACCATGAAACTTCAAAACCTTAGACTCTGCTTAACCTTCGACGATTTGCTTCTAGTTCCCCAAAAATCGGAAGTCGTCCCTTCCGAGGTAAAAATCGGAACGCAGTTATGTGAGGGTGTCTATCTCCCCTCCCCTGTCCTCTCGGCCGCAATGGACACCGTCACTGAAAAGGAGATGGCCATCGCGATGGCATTAGAAGGCGGCCTTGGCGTCATTCACAAAAACATGCCGGCCGAAGAAGAAGCCAAACAAGTTCGGGCGGTAAAAGATTACGTCTTTGATCTAACCAAATACCCCAATGCGGCTGTCGATAAAGAAGGAAAGCTCCTCGCATCCGCCGCGGTTGGCGTGGGCCAAGATTCGCTCGAACGGGCTGCCCTTCTCGTGAAAGCAGGTATTGATCTACTCATCGTCGATTCGGCTCATGGTCACAGCAAAAATATCCTGCAAACCGTTGCGAATCTGCGCAAAAGTTTCCCAAAATTGCCAATTATTGCGGGAAACGTCGTCACCGGTGAGGGTGCTTTGGAATTGATTCGTGCCGGCGCAACAGGTGTCAAAGTTGGCATCGGCGCAGGCTCCATTTGCACCACCCGTGTGGTCTCTGGCGTCGGCATGCCCCAAGCTACGGCAATCGATGATGTCGTTAACTCTCTCAAAGGTACAGGGCACCCCGTCATCGCTGACGGCGGACTTAAATACTCGGGTGACATCGTCAAGGCTCTGGCCCTAGGCGCATCCGCCGTTATGCTCGGCTCGATGCTTTCTGGTACCGACGAAGCGCCAGGTGAAGTGTTTGAAGAATGCGGCAAGACATACAAAACCTATGTCGGCATGGGCTCTCTCGCTGCGATGAAACGCGGTTCGGCGGATCGTTACTTCCAGAACGCGGCCGACCGTAAAGAAAAGCTCGTTCCAGAAGGAATCGAAGCCAAAGTCCCATATAAGGGAAGCCTCGGGACCGTTCTTTATCAAGTCCTCGGCGGTCTTCGTTCTGGCATGGGCTACTGCGGTGCCCGTGATCTCTCCGAGCTCCATGAGAAGGCGGTTTTTATCCGCATTACCACCTCTGGTCTCATCGAATCGCACCCCCACGACGTTATACAAAACGTCGAGTCTCCGAATTACCAAAAGTAAGTTTTCGAAAAAGTCTTTTTCAATAGCCAAAGGCTAATTTCCTTCGACCGCTTCGGATAAAAACGGAATTGGTCATCTCGTAGGTTGACGTTTTTGAGCAAGATTCCCTTTGCATATAACTTTTAGAGTTATAAAATGTGCCCGTCAAAAGCAAACCTAGGGCGACCTAGGGACGCAAAGCTAAAGGGTCTAGAAATAGATAGCCAGTTGCCAAATCAAAATTGGGAGCTGGCTTTTTTGAAAAGAACGAACGTGAACTTGCTGAAAATCGCCGCTGGCACTGCCATGTGTATTTTTTCGCTTTTTTCCGTTT
This sequence comes from Bacilli bacterium, assembly GCA_017445245.1. Classification (GTDB taxonomy): domain Bacteria; phylum Bacillota_I; class Bacilli_A; order RFN20; family CAG-826; genus Alloenteromonas. Next base: position 54,908 of record JAFSUM010000016.1, read on the forward strand.
TCGCCGGCTCTACCGCTTGGTTCCTCTCGGTTCAGAACGTCGATAACAGCGCGGACAGCATGAAGGTCAAGGAAGCCATCCGCCAATTCAAAAGCATCTCAATTCACCGTTTTGTGACTTCCACCACCGTCAGTTCCACCACCACGTATTATTTCGATCAGGTTGTTGCCTCTTCCGCGACGGTCGATCAAATCAAAGACGGCACCGCCTCCATCCGTTTCACCATGGACAAGTACACCTTGCTCCGTCAGACGAACCCGACCTTGGCCTTAATCGAACTGAGCGATACATTCACCGCCAGCGCATCCGAGCCAGTTTCCTTAACCCTCACCACGGAAACCACTACGTTTTTGACTTCCTACACCGCAGAACAAGTAAGCGAAATGACAACGCGGCCGCTCAGCAACGTCATCAAGGCAACCGCCGGTTACCTTACATCCGCCGATAGTGGCGATGCCGCCAGTACCTTATCCGATATCTCGCACTCCGGAACTATGACTTATGCCATCGACGGCGTAACCACTTCGGCAAACCAGTACGTCTTCACCGCGCCAAGCGAAAGCGCCTACTCTAAATTCGTAACGTTTACCGATGACACGCCCTCCACCCCCACTACCACGCTGAGCCTTTTAAACAAAACCGGTGGTGAAAAAGTGAAATTCATGTACATCATCTTCGATTACAACTCCGATGCGTTGCAGTCGATTTATAATCATTTCCTTGGACAACCCTTCCTCGAAGAGAATATGAGCTTTCAGTGCGATTGGACCTTGACCGTATGAAGTTAAAATTGTGGCAAAAAATCGCATTACCGGCTTTGTTAGTCGTTTCGTTTGGCATCGGACTTGGTGGTTCGATCGCTTGGTTTGACACGCGCACAAATCTGACTCCCCAAACCAGTTTTGAAGGGGTCTCGGAAGGCGCTTATTTCGCCTATGGAAATGGCAAACCCCGTGGCAGCGGCAACGATGAACCTTATGGCATTTCCTCGCCCCGCCACCTCTACAACCTTGCATGGTTGCAATACCTCGGTCTCATCGATGACGTCTTCAACCAAAATCCCGCGACTTCCGAAGCCTATTTTGAACTCGCCAACGATATCGACATGACCGGCTGGAACTTGCCCCCAATCGGTACGACCAGCAACCCCTTCATGGGCCATTTCAACGGAAACGGCTACACCATCACGGGTCTGACCGTCAGTAATCTTGAATCTGATTTCTCTTCTGGGAGTTCAAAAAAACCAGAAAGGGCCAGCAGCTATTCTAGTGACGTTCCGCACATCGTCGGCTTATTTGGCGTCGTCGGTCCCTATTACGGAAGCGGACTTGCCTATTCGAGTTCGGCCGACGCAATCACCGATCTAAACGTCTCCGGCATCACGGTCAAGTCTTCCGTCGATAATGGTACTCTCGCCGGCCTCGTCGCCGGTTATGTAAACGGCCCGATTTCTTCGGTCGCCATCACGGACGCAACGACCTCAAGCGGAACACAAAAATCTACGCTTGATCTGCACGCCGCTAACGGCAGCAGCGCAACTTCCGCCTATTCTGCAGGGAAAAACGCCGCAGGAAACTCCTTTTCTAGGATTTCCGAATTCGGAACAGTGGGCTACGCAGAGAACACATATATCGACCAGGCCAAACGCAAAACCTCCTCTGTTTATGGTTATGCGAAAGACACGGATGATAACTTCAGCGCCCAAAGCCAAGGCGAACAATCTGGTTTTGGTGGCTCCATTGACATGAAGACCATGTATAACGGCATCCGCGCTGTTTGGGACACGTATTCCAGCACTGCCGATGGCATTGCGGAATATCCAACAAAAAGAACCATTGTCTATGACGTAAACGGAAGCCTCGTCAGTGATACCTATTCCGATAACGTCGACGTCCCCGCGGTAACCGTCGGCAGTGGCTCCAACCGCTGGTCCTACCAATATTTTCAAGCTGAACAAAAGGATGGTGGCAAGGTCACCTCTTCCTACACCTTCGCAAGAAGAACTGCCTCAAACTATTACATGTACCTCTACGGAGATAAGACTCACAGCGTTTCCAACGCCCTCACAACGACAACGTTACGGCAAACAGAAGGAACCGTCATTACCATCAGTAGAGAGGTTAGTGGCACGACTTATTATCTATGTTATGACAACGGGATCACCTACACCACTTCCGCCGCTTCCGCCACGGAATGGGTGTTTAAAAACGGGAAAATCTTCTACCCAGACAATTCAGGGAACACAACAAGCAAGACCTATTTGTACAAAAACGGAACAAATCTTGGAACAAACGCATCTGGCAGTACGTTTGTCTACGATTCGATTAACCAGTCTTATTACGTCACCGAGTCCGCGACAAATTACTACTTGTCGTTTAACACATCATCTAGATCGTGGGTATTCGTAAACGACCGCACAGCCACTCTTATTCATTCTGGCAGCCATTATTTGACCGCTTCCAGCTGGAGCAACAATGCTAGCCTTGCAGACACCACATTAGATAGCGCTCCAAGTTGGGAGATTCCCGCCAATGGAAGCAGCGGAAAAATTTACACTACACAAAATGGCACATATTATTACTTGCGCCTGAACGGAAACAATATCGTTATTACAACCAGTAACGGCAACGCTACGACTTGGAACGTTTCTTCAGACGGAAGCGTCATTTACAACGGTCGGTATTGTCTCACCTACGACAGCGGCTGGAAGACATTTTACAAGGCCTTAAAATATAAGATTCGGGACGCAGACAATCATTATTTATCTGCAGACGGCACGAGTTCACTCGCTGTTACCGATGCCGCTTCCGCGACAGAATGGTATACCGATGATAACAGCACCTATTACTACAAATATAACGGCAACAATTATTTCATCGTGAACGCCACTAGCGGAAATTATTATTCTTTAAGCACGTCTGGAACAAAATATTCAAAAACCAACGAATCCTATTTTTACAGCACATATACAGAAGGCATGTGGTTCTGGGAAACCACGTATTACCTTTATTTGAAGTATGCAAATAATTCTTGGTCTATTTCAATCGACGACAATAACACCACGGCCAAGAACGGCGGAACCAAACTGACATTTGAAGAAATCAATAACCCCTTCCCCACCATCACGATCGAACGAGACTACGACATTATTTGCGATAAGAATACCGTTTCTACCACCACGGGGACATCTTATAACGAGAAGTCAACATCTACCGGCAATTCTTCCTATACCACAAAACCCACCTATTTCCCGCTGCGCCAGGAAAAGACCGGCGACGTGCCAAACGGTATTCCGCAGCAATCCAACACTGGTTATGTAATCAGTGGTGCTAACGATACCACTGGCGATATTCGTATTTCAGACTATAACGCCAACAGCGGCGGTTCGACATTTATTGGCCGTTACGGTTCTAAAGGCATCCCGCTTGTTTATTCGCGTAATGATGGTGGCGATTTTAAAATCTATGACACCGAAAATAGCATCGACCTTTCCGCGAACTATGAGAAATTCAGCACGACCCGTGATAGCCTCGAGAAGATTTTCAAAGCGGACTCCGCAAATATTTATGGTTTGCACTTTGTCGGCGCAACGGTTTCCTATTCCGGCGGAACCGGATCATATGCCGGTAGCTCGGTTTACGCCGAAAAGGCCATTATTAACAAAGAAACCTATACCAATTACGAGCTCCCAAAAGACTGCATCGACTTCAACTTAAAAGAAAAGGGCTACGTTAATTTCATCGCTGGTACGTATTTCTCCGGATCTGATAACTGCTTCTTCTCACTGCACGATATTGGCCGCAACGCAAACCAGTCGTTGAATTACATCAAAGAAATCATCGAAATCTACCGCCCAAAGAGTAATCAAACTTATTCATATCAATATAAGTATTCCGATAACACGTATTCGGTTCCTTTCAAATACGTTACCGGCGTCAAAAAGAAACTCGATGGCAGTGATTATGTTGCGAACCAATTCCTCCCTGCATTGGATTCCGCAAATTACAATTCCACACCGCTTTTTAAAACGGCATGGATTAAGAAAAACACTTTGCAGCAAAACTACGCTTATTATTTTGAAATTCCAATTAATGCAGGCGAGTATTGTCTTTCTTCCGTTGCAGACACCAAGGGTGCGTACATGATGTACCTCGATATCGGCGCCAACGCAGCCAAAATGAACCGCACGGTCATTGCAGAGTATATCAAAGAAATCACCACAACTTGGAACTTCCCGAAAGGTTTGGCTTTGGTTGCTACGGGAACCTCCCCCGCTAGTGTCAACGCCTATAACTCCTATTGCGTCGTCATTGATTCAAGTTACGGAGGCACCGTAACGCTTTCGCGCGAAAGTGACACAGCCGGCACGGCCACCTATAGCGATACGACCAATAAAATTAAAATGGGGTACTATAACGATGACATTGCGGTCACTGGCAGCCCTAATACCCTCGAGGAAATTGCCCCGATAGCTACCCAAACCGACAATATTCGTCGCATTACTTATTTCGATTACAACACGGGCGATGGCGGCCTTACCAAGATCATTGTCACCAGAAAGAATAGCGAAACTCCGACCATCGAGCGCTTCCTTTACGACTCGCAAAGCTCTACATGGGTCATCGAAACCGATCCAGAAAAGGCCATCCTTTATGATAGCCAAGGCGTAACTGTCGAATCTGCGGCCGACGCGGTGCGCCTATACACCGAAGCCACCATGGCGGCCTGCTTTACGACCATGGAAAACAATGGCACTGTCGTCCTCGGCTTCAAGGCACTGTCCTATGCTTCGGGAACTCTGACAATTTCCTATAATCTCAACGGCGCGATGCAACAAACCGGAAACGGTCAATTCTTCGTTGTTTCGGATTACACAATCAACATGACCTATACCGGGCCAGACGGCACTTCGGCTAGGGTCACCGTGCTTTCTGTCGTGAGCACCTACAATACGCTGTCCATAACATTTACGATCAATGGCACAACAGTTAGCGCCGCCAATCAAAAGATTACCATCCCCATTTCTTCCTAAAGATTTGTCGTCCCGAAAGCGCTACCACGCTCAATCCTATTTGGGTTGTTGTATTTTGTTATACGCCGCAAGGCTAAGTAAACCGATGGAATTCTTCTACAGCTATTTCATTAACTACTTCTACTTGCTCTGCATCGTTATCGTTCTAACGATCATCTGCATCCAGAAATTGCACGAGCACAAGAGGCTCAGCATTTCCGTTTTCACCATCATGGGTTGCACGGTTTTGCTCTCTTTGTCCGACTCGTTGAAGATCTATTTCCAAGAAACGTTAAAGACTGGAATCTTCTGGATCACCTTCTTCGCATGTCTTTCCTACGTCGTGCGCCCCGCGTGCTTATTACTCTTTATCTTATTGAGCGAGAACCGTCGGAAATCTAAATGGTTCTATGTCTTGCTCGTCCCGATGGCAATCTGCGTCATCATTTATATCTTGCCGCTGATCCCGGGATGCGAAGATCTTGTCTTCTCGTATCACTATAACGAGTTAGGCGGCATCTCCTGGAAGGGCGCGGACAACCCTCTTCGTTTCACCTCTCATATTGTCGCAGCCATTTATCTTGGTTATTTGGTCTATCGCTCTATTGCTACCCTTCAGGCCAAACATTTCAGTCACTCCCTTTCCATCCTCTTCTGCGCCGCGATTATCGTTGTAGCCGTCGTTATCGAGACCTTCTTCAACGAGAAAGGAAACATTAACCTTTTAACTACGACAATCGCGATTTGCGTTGTTTTCTATTATCTATTCCTCTACGCAGAACACATGCAATACAGCGTTCTTACTGGGTTATTGAACCGGACCGCCTATTTTGCCGATATCCGCAAAATGGGCAAGGAAGTCACCGGGGTCATCCAGGTTGATATGAACGGCCTCAAGTACTGGAACGACACCTTCGGCCATCTTGAAGGCGACCTCGCCTTGAAGACCATCTCCGACATCCTCCGCCGTTCGTGCACGCGTCGCATGTATGCCTATCGCCTTGGTGGCGATGAGTTTACGATCCTCGCCGTCAAAGAAAGTGAAGAAGCCCTTATCGAAACCATCCACCGTATCAAAGATGGCCTGGCCAAGTCCAAATACCGTTGTTCCATCGGCTCTTCGTATCGCCGCGATAACGAAACAACCTTCGGCGCTCTCGTCAAAGAAGCGGAAAAGCGGATGTACGAAGACAAATCAGAATTCTATAAGAACTCCAAGATCGAACGCCGTAGGACCCTTAACCCTACCGATAACTAAAACCGGGCACGTCCCTGTTTTATTCTTCCAGCACCTTTTCGAAGACCATGCGGTCTTTATTCGGTGTCAATATAGCACGCCCACAGAATACAAAACCAGCCTCGACAAGAAGGTGACGCATGATCGCGTTTCCTTCGTGCGTATCAATACGTAGCGACGGATATCCCTCTACCTTAGCCTGGGCTTCGAACACTTCGAAAAGACGTTTTCCATACCCATGCCCTCGATATTCTTTCCTGATGGCCACGCGGTGCATGACCATGTAGGGCAAATTAGTAAGCCATGCCCCTTCATATAGGTGTTCCTAATCGGCTTCGTGATAGGTTAAGGCGCATAGACCTACGATAACGGCAGGCTGATCAGGGTCAGGGATAACAAATAGGCGCCCCTTGCTAATGTCATTCAACAAGTCATCGCGATTAGGATACCCGTCTTGCCACTGGCCATTACCTTGCAAACGCAAAAGATCGCGCGCATCCTCGATGGCAACCATCACTTGGTCGATGTCTTCAAGGGCAGCCTTTCGATATCCGTTTATCGCCGTTACATTTACCACGGCCTTAATTATACGGGCAGGAGCATAAAGGCAAAGGACAATGCCCTGCGGAAGAATAGGACAGGCAATTGAAATTGCTTTCAAAACCGCGATAATCCGTCAAATAACCGTTTGGAAATGTGAGTTTTGCGCATTTTTGTTCATTTTTGCCGTGAAAATTGAATTTGACTCTAAAATGGTCAGAAAGACAAAAGGGTTTAATCCTTTTGAAGAGCCACTAAAATAATCTCTTGATGGAACTAGCAAAAACAATCATCTACCTTTTGGTAGGCCTTGTCGTATTCGTCACCGGTATGAATATGATGTCGCGCGGTTTGAAAAACGCCGCGGGCAAATCCATTCGTCGTCTCTTCAAGAAAATCGGGGATAACAAAATCGCCGCCGCCTCCATCGGCGCCGGTACCACCGCCATTATCCAATCTAGCGGCGCGACCACCGTCATGGTCGTCGGTTTCTTAAGCGCGGGAGCTTTGACATTCGCCCAAGGCTTTTCATTGATGTTAGGCGCCTTCGTCGGTACCACGATCACCGGCGTCCTGGTCTCGTTATCCTCCTTCTCTTTCTCCATGTTCCTCATGGCGTTGGCCTTTGTGGGATTTGTCCTAGGTTTCTTCAAATCCCCGACCGTGAAAAGCATCGGCGAAGTCCTCGTCGGTTTCGGTATCCTCTTCTTCGGTTTGGAAGCGATGAAAACCTCCTTCAACGACGCGACCATCCAGAAAGCCCTCATCGAGATGCTTTCGACCATCAACTTTCCCCTCTTGCTGATGCTCATCGGCGCCGTCTTGACCGCGATTACCCAGTCTAGCAGCGCCACCGATGGTATCGTCATCATCATGGTCGCCGCCAACCCGAGCCTCCTCTCCTCCGGCTTCTATCTCGTCATCGGCGCCACCGTCGGCGCCCTCATGCCGACGATTTTGGCCACGCTAAAAAGCGGCATCCTCGCCAAACGCGTCACCTGCAGCATCCTCATCGCCAGGATTCTCGGCGCCTTGCTATTTACCGTTCTCATCTGGGCCATTTCCGTGCCTTTGTTCAATTGGCTAGAGACCTTCCCGACCGAGGACGTCGGTATGATTCTGGCGTTGTTCAACGTCATCTATAGTCTCGTCTTCATCCTCGTCTTCCTCCCTCTTTCCAAACCCATGGAAGCCTTGGCGATGCGTTTGTTCAAGGACCGCGACGCCGAAAGGAAGAAACAGGCTCTTCGCTTCATCAACGACAACATGTTGAACACCCCTTCCACCGCCATCCTCCAAGTCAAAAAGGAAATCGAGTCGATGCTCGAACTCTCCCGCATCAATTTCTTCCTCGGCATGGATGCCGTGTTCACGTTAGATCTTTCCAAGGCAAAGGAAATCGAAGACCGCGAGGAAAACATCGACTACATCAACGAGCAGATCAGCGATTACCTCATCAAGCTCTCCAGCCGTGCGAACATGCGCGACGAAGCCCACATCGGTGCCTATTACCACGTCATTAATGACATCGAGCGTATCGGCGACCACGCGTATAACTTCCTCGAAATGGCCCGTTCCCTAAAAGACGAAGAACTCGCCTTCTCCGACCTCGCGAAAGAAGAGTTCCTCCGCTTCCGCAAGATATTGGAAGAGATGTTCGCCTTGTCGGATAAGATCTTCATGAATTCTTCGACAAAAGACCTGGCCAAGCTCCATGACCTCGAAGGGCAGACGGATACCCTTAAAGACGAGCTCAGCAACGCCCATTTCGAACGCATCAAAAATAATCAATGCAAGAACGAGCTCTCGCCCTTCCATAGCACCTTCTTAAGCGAAATGGAGCGCGTCGCGGACCACCTTACGAACATCGGTTACTCCATCGTTAGCCCCACCGGCGACGACATCAAACACACCAAAAAGCGCTAAAGGCATTTTCATAGCAAAGCCTAGGCCCCGCTTGGTCTAGGCTTTTTGCTACAAAAAGCAGTAACACTTTCTATAAGAAAGGCGCAAAATACGGCTCGTGCGTTTATGGTAGCCACGATCGTCATTTCCATCATCACCTTCCTGCTGGTCACCCTCTCCATCCTCTTTTACCCACAAATCAAGATTGGGAAGGTGCGCCTAGGAACCTATTGGATCATCGCGTTAGTCGGCGCGCTCATCTTGCTCGCCTTTGGCCTAGCCCCCATTCAGGAAGTCTTCCGCGAGCTCACCGCGAATACCAGCGTGAACCCGCTTAAGATCATCGTTCTCTTCTTCTCCATGACGATGCTTTCCATCTTCCTGGACGAAGTCGGTTTATTTAAACACCTCGCAGCTGTCGCGGCCAAAAAAGCAGGCAAAAACCAATACCTGCTCTTCTGCATTTTGTATGGATTAACCGCTTTGCTAACCATCTTCACCTCGAACGATATCGTCATTTTGACCTTTACGCCGTTTATCTGCTTCTTTTGTAAGAACTCCAAAATCAATCCGATTCCTTATCTTGTCGCCGAATTCACCGCCGCGAACACGTGGTCGTTAATGCTTATTATCGGTAACCCCACGAACATCTACCTCGCCACCTCGGCCGGTATCGGGTTCTTTGAGTATTTCCAGACCATGGCTTTGCCCACCGTCTGCGCTGGCCTCGTCGAGTTCTCTATCCTCCTCCTTCTTTTCCACAACAAACTAAAACTACCGCTCCAGCCTAGCGAAGAAGAATCGCCCATCCAAAACAAAGCTGCCCTTATCATCGGGTTAGTTCATTTGGGTGCCTGCCTTGGCTTCCTTATCGTATCGAGCTACATCCACATCGAAATGTGGCTTATCGCCCTCGTATGTGCTTGCTCGTTGCTACTAAGCGCTACGTTAATGTGCCTATTCACCCATAAGGATTGGCATTACCTCGGGGAATCGTTTAAGAAACTGCCCTACCAACTCATTCCGTTCTTCTTGTCCATGTTCGTTATTGTCGTGGCCTTAAACTATCAGGGCATCTCCGCAAAGATTGCGGAAGCCTTAGGACACACGAGCACCATCTGGACATACGGGTTCTCTTCCTTCTTCGTAAGCAATCTCATAAACAACATACCCATGAGTATTCTTTTCTCCGATTTGTGTTCCAACAATGCGGCCGTCTACGCCTCGATCGTCGGCAGTAACATCGGGGCCTTCCTCACGCCTACCGGCGCTCTTGCGGGCATCATGTTCACGGGCTTGGTAAAAGAGCACGACACCAAATATTCGTTTATCGATTTCGTCAAATACGGCGCGGTCATCTCGCTTCCGATCATGACCGCAACGTTGTTTATCCTAGGTTTAGCGACAGGCTTTTAACGGACTTTAGCCAATAACGCATTACGTTTCTTTTCAGATTCTTTGAGTTCGCTTTCCTCAGTCAAACCCCATTCTTCTTTCTGGCATTTGATGATCCGGTCATAGGTTTCTGCGGCCTTTTTGTAATCGCCTCTAATTTCATAAATATCAGAAATAGCTTGCAATTCGTCGATATATCGAGGCCGACGCGTCCCTCTTGCAAAGGATTTTTCATAATAGGCGATCGCCTTATCGTAATCGCATTTCGCCGCATGATATTGGGCCGCTTCAAATAAGGCAATGGAATCGTCTGGGTTGGCTGCGACGAGCTCTTCGATGATGCGGTCCGCCTTTGCTTCGTCAAAGCGGGCGAGGGCGATGTTCGCACGGTAGACCTCTACGGTTATAGGGCTAACGCCTTCAAGCGTCTTGAACTTCTCTAGATAACGCTCTGCCTCCTCGGTTCGATGATCGACGATGAGATTGTCGAGGAGATAGAAATACGGGAGGCGTTTATTCGGATTCTCGTCCACGAGTTCGCGGAAGAAGGCGATGGCGTGCGTATGGTTATGGATGTTCCAATCCCATGCGTAGTAGCCACTCGACTTGCTAAGTAGCCACTGGCAATCCTTCTTTCCGGGCTCCAAGAGAATGGCTTCTTTAGCATATTTATCCGTCTTCTGGGCATACGCCATCATGCGATAGCCATAGAGATGGGCTAATAGACTCGTCGCCCGCTTTTTGTTTTCTGGCTTGCCGATTTGTTCTTTGAGGAACTGCTCATATTCCTTGAACGTACCTTCCTCAAGTTCCATCTCGATCTCCATCCGGTTTTCGATGCGGTTCAGCTTTTCTTCAACCGAAAGGTCAAATAGTTCGTCGATGGTTACGCCGAATACCTCGGCAATCCGAGGGAGCGACGAAACGTCAGGCATCGAGGTAAGGTTTTCCCACTTCGACACCGACTGCGGCGTGACTTCAAGGTGGTCCGCGAGCTGCTTCTGGGTCAGTTTTGCTTTTTCCCTAAACTGCTTGATTTTGGTTCCTAATTCCATCTTTGTTCTCCGTTCCCCTACATCTTATTTGCTTGGCCGCTATCTGCAATAACGCGCTTGGCTCCTCCAATCAACGGCTAGTTGAATGGACCGGGTAAGCAGGCCCTACTTGTTGGTGAAAAAATGCCCACTTCTATCGAAGGCTCCTATAATGAGTCCATGCCTTATTCGGTATTCGTCGCGGTTGCCCTCGCGATTCACGTCCTTATCAACGTCTTGCTTTTCGTGAAAAACGACAACATGGTGGCCATTAAGTACTATCGTTTGTTTTTGATTTCAATCGGCCTTTTCTATGTGGTGGACATCCTTTGGGGCGTTTTCGAGGCGAACAAATGGGCAAACGCCCTTTACGTGGATACCTTCATTTATTTCGTCCTAATGGAATCGACGATTCTGTTTTGGACTTCGTTTGTCATTCACTTTTTGGAGGGGAACCGCGTCTTTACCCAAATCGTTCGTTGGGTCGGCATCGCCTTCTTCGTCGCCGAAGTCGTCTTGCTGATCGTCAATATCTTCACGCCGATCCTTTTCTCCGTCGACAAGAACGCCGTTTACACAGGCTACGCCGCCAGAGACATCATGCTTTATGCCCAAATCGGCATGTATTCCCTCGTCGCCTTGTATTCGACGATTTACGCTATCAAAACCAGAGGCAAAGACTTCCGACGTTATATCGCGATCTGCCTCTTCGGATTGGTCATGATCGTTTGCATCGGCATTCAAATCGGCGACCCCTACATCCCCTTCTATTCCATCGGATGTCTCATCGGCGTCTGCATCCTGGACACTTACGCCCTAGAGGATATCAAAGAGGGGCTTAAGGCCGCTTATCAGGAAACCTCTCGCCTCAAAGAGGAGAAAGAAAAGACCCTCGATAAGGTCATCACCATCGCCTATCACGACGCTCTTACAGGCGTAAAGAGCCGCCACGCCTTCGTCGAGGAGGAAGAGCGCATCGACAGGATGATCTCCAATCATGAAGTCAACGAATTCGCCGCCGTCGTTTTCGATATCAACGGACTCAAACAGACCAACGACCGTCTAGGCCACGAGGCCGGTGACAAGCTCATCGTCGATGCGGCAAAGATCATCTCCTCCCTCTATCCGACGGAATTCATTTTCCGTTTCGGTGGCGACGAATTCATCGTCATCCTCGTTGGTGAGGATTACAAAAAGCGCCACACCTACAACAACCGATTCACTCACCTAATGGACAATAACGTGCAAAACGGCGGGCTTGTCATTTCCTCCGGCATGGCCCAGTTCAAACCTGGAGTCGACAACACGTTCAGCACCGTTTTCTACCGCGCGGACAAGATGATGTATAGCCGCAAAGAGCATCTTAAAGACGCGCAAAACGCGGAAGCTTAATCAGGTTTTGCATAGATTCATGAAAAAAGAACCGGTTTTGAGGCCGGTTCTCTTTTGATTTCAATTAGGCGTTAACCTTTTCGACGATCGTGCCAGAGGCGTCATAGTACCACCACTGACCAGAGGCGGTTTCGCCCTCGCCGTTTTCGGTGAAGTAATACCAGATGCTTTCGTTGCGAACGAGGTAGTTGCCGTCCGGGCGAATCGTGAGGGTGGCGCTATAAGGCGCGGTGCCTTTGTAATAAACCTTCTCGATATTCTGGCAGAAATAGAAGCAGTAGACATCAATTTTGGTGAGAGAGGCCGGGAACACAACGGAGGTAAGGTTCGTGCAATATTCGAAGGCCGAGTTTTCGACTTCGGTAACGCCATCGGGGATAATCGCCTGGGTCAAGCCATTGCAGGACGCCAAGGCGGCGACACCAATCGTCTCGAGACCCTCGCCATATTTAATCGAATCATTGGTCAAACCATCACAGCCTTTGAAGGCATTCGCGCCGATGGCACGGATATTGTCGGTCAAGATGACGCTGGTGAGGTCGGCGCAATAATGGAACGCGTAGTCCGGAACACTGACGTAATCGATAGGCATGGTAACCTCAGTCAATAATTCGCCGTCAAGATAGAGGTGAACGTTCCTATCGGCAAACCTTTTGCCTTCGATTTGAAGCCACTTGTCAATCGAGGCGATGTTCCAATGGAAGTCCGCTATAGCGCTTCCGCTGAAGGCATCGCTTCCAATTGTTTTAAGGGTCGTCGGAAGCGTGATGTTAGTCAAAGCGCTGCAGTTTATAAAGGCATCGTTTTCAATTGTTACGACCCCTTCCGGAACCACAACGTCGTTAAGGGAGTAGCATTTTTCGAACGCGCGATAGCCGATCTTGCGGAGACCACCCTCTGGGAGGACAACAGTCGTGAGATTGCCGCACTCTAGGCAAACGTTGTCGGGAATCTCTTCTAGCCCAAGGCCAAAAGTAACTCTTTCCAAAGCATAACCGCCCGCGAAGGCCTTGCTTCCAAGATGACGCACGCTGTCAGGAACCGTGATTTGGGTGATGCAATAGGAATCCGCAAGAGCTTCTCTTCCGATGCTAATGACGCCATCGGGAATCCTGATTTGCGTGGCAGTCGTCAATCTCGTAAGCGCCTTATCCGCGATGAAGCGGGTCATCGGATTGATGTTGACGCTTGAGGCTTTCCTGTTGGTTGTTTTAAGGAGGAGGATGTGGGTGCTCGTCGAATTGCCGAGATACACCAAATCATTCTCTTCATAACCCGCGAGATTGGTCGTGTTGCTGAAGGCTTCGTCACCAACATATTCAAGGTCGCTGGAAAGGGTGACGCTGGTAAGGCCTTCGCACCAAGAGAAAGCCGCTTCTCCAATGCGGGTGACATGACTCAAATCAATAGAGGTGAGGTAGGTGCAGTTGCTGAAAGAATAGGCTCCGATTTCCCTGACCGAAGCAGGAACAACAATCGATTTGATATTAAGGTCGCCTTCTGCAACTCCATCCCCGATGAAACGTGCCCCTTCGCGAATTTCAAACGATTCGGGGGTAACACCATCGAAGCCCATCCAAACGAGATACGGGTTTTCGGGTCCGCCAAGATATTTGCCGCCGTCTTCGATATTGAACGTGAGCCCTTCGCAATAATAGAAGGCGCCGTAGCCGATGTGTTCAATCGAATCGGGAAGGCTGATTTCCGCGAGCTGATAGAGATCGCAGAAGGCATAATCGCCGATGGAGGTAATGCCTTCGGCAATCGTAATTTTCGTAATCTGGTACCTGGCATCAAAAGCGTTGTTGCCGATCTTGCGAACGGGGAATTCGGTTCCCTCCACTTCGATTGAAGCAGGAACCTCGATGATGGAGGCCTCCGATTCTTCCGCAAGGCCGAGGATTTCGATAACCGGGTCATCCCCTTCTTTAACGAAACGGAATTTCAAATCGCCGAAAAAGAAGACGGCGTCATAATCGATATCCTCTCCTTCCGGACTGGATACGATGCTGGATTCTTCAGAAGGTTCTTCCGAGGACTCTTCGCTGGGTTCTTCATCGCTACTGGTAACGGGCTCTGCCGAGGATTTTTCTTCGGAAGGCTCAGCGCTGGTCTTGGCTTCGGTAGTCGCTTCGCTAGAAGGTTCTTCAGACGGAATCTCAGAACTCGTTCCTGCCGGTTCGGAAGAAGGCTCTTCGCTTGTTACCGCAGGTTCAGAAGAAACCTCGCTAGAAGTCGCGCTGGTACCCCTGCTGCTAGAAGAAGCCGAGGACGTGGCAGCAGAACTAGACGAGGTCGCCGAAGAAGACGCCTCTCCTCCACCGCCGCATGCCGCTAGAGCTAAACCAAAGGTTGCCAAAGCGAGCAATAATGCTTTGTTTGTTTTCATATTTACCCCCCTATTTAGGTAGCTCTATTCTATAAGAAATGCGCGGAAAAGGAATATGCACTCTCCCGCGATCATAGGTGTATACACAAACAAATAAAGGCTGCACCCAACTGAAAAACGCGCAATTCCGATCCAAACATCGCAAAATCCGACTAAATGGTTCTTTATTTATTCGAAGGAATAGAGAAAGCGGTGTTTATTATGGCTTGGCCTTGTCGTGAATCTAACGAATAGGGAATGGCTGTTTCTTGGCTTAATCCGTGTCGGTTCCGATAGAAGTAGATTACGTTGATATGGGCAAGATCCGCGGATAAGTTGAAATACCAATCCCGCACGGTAGGAGAGTTGCCTCCGTTGCCCGTGTTGTAGATCAAAGCCGCGTTAAAAGAAGTCGCGGAGGAGAGAGGTTCAAACGTCGTATTCTTGAGCACGTTTAGCAGGCGTCCATCGTCATAACACTCATGTAGCACACGATCTTTCCAACACCAGACGGGAATGACCGATGCGCCTTCTATTGCGACTAAGAGGTTCCAGATGGACCCGTCTTCTTTCGCTTTTGCCAAATCTGCTTCCTCTTCAGCGATGCTTTGACGAATACGGTTCTCGCCAAACGCATTCAGGGCTTTGGCCTTGGCTTCGTCAAACTTGTAATAAAACGAATGGAGGCTACCTAGGCTCGCCTTGAAATCGATTTGAAGGAGCCCATTATCGTAGACATACATGTTTGAATAGTTCGGACCTGAAGTCGCGTGTGATCTAAGAATCTCATATGAAAGGAAGCGCGCCGACTTCTCCCCTGCGGTCGAAATACTTTCGAAGGGGGCCGCATCTAAAATCGCGTTTTTTACCTCGAAGTCGTAGTCTAGAACACCTGGCGCATCGACTTCCGTGGAATGAACCGTAACGTATTGGTGTACCTTCGCGTGCTCAAGAAATAATTCGGGCGTGTAATACTTTTTCCACCCATCATCCGAGAAGTCGAAAATGCAACTAGAAAGAGGAAGCGAAAGCGCAAGCGTAGCGAGCCGTAACGTTTTCGTTATCCTTCCCATGTCCATATTTTATCTTAGGAAACCAGCAACGTCTCAGGATGCGAGAACTCGAAGTGGATATCCTTCTTAGGGTTTACGAGTAGGCGTAGTTCGCCTGGCTCCTTCCATCCTAATGACGTATCGAACACCATCTTCCGATAGGGCTGGAAGCCACATTTTTCCTGCACTCGTTTGGATTGCTCGTTACGGTCGAAATGCCCGCAGAGGAGGAAATCGTAATTGAGGATATCAAAAAGATAACCGAGAACAGCCTTCACCGCTTCCGGCATCAAGCCTCTCCCCCAATAGTCTTTGGAGAGAACATAGCCAATCGAGCGGCCTCGGTATTGAAAGAATTCCGATAACGTATCTTCCAAGTCGTATTCCTCTATGCCTAATGAACCGATAACCTTGCCGTTTTCTTTATAGACCAAGGCAAAGGTTTTCTTTCCTTCGATAAAACGATTTAACCGATAACGGCTTTCTTCTTTATCGGGGTGATGTGGCCATCCTGCCATCTCGCCGACACCCGGCACGGAAGCGTATTCGTAAAGGTCATCCAAATCGCTTGGAAGCCATTCGCGCAAAAGAAGGCGATCGGTTTCGATTCGAATACCCGTGATATCGAAAGGAGCGTTCATACGTTCCTCGCCGCCAATATGTCGCGAAGTCCGTAATAGAAGATTCCCCAAAGATCTTCGCCGCGCATACCATCAAAAGGTACAGAAACAAGGTTGGCCCCGAAATAGAACCCACCTAGAACGGCCACCGCGGCCACTCCATAGCCAATCATCTTGGCGTGTGGGTGAACGGGGGCACTGACGAAACGGGCAAAAGCGATGAGTCCGATAATCACCGTAACGGGGTAAAGGACCAACATATAACGGAAGCACGTCCCGCCCAAACTATAGACATCCCAGCTTAGGAAGAAGACCGTCAAAGGCATCAAGATGAAGCTGATACGCCAATGCCACCGCTTCTCCACCACGCAGGCAACGGGCAAGAACATCCATAGCCAAATGATCGGGTTATAAAGCAAACCGATGGTGCTCGATTTATAGACATGGTAATCGTGAATCGTCGCGGTGAACTGCGTCGTGATGAAGCCGAAGATCTGACGTTGCTTTGGCGCCTCTAGCCAATAATGGAACCAGGCACCCGGCAACGCATCGATGGACAACTTCAGCGTGCGCGTGTCATATGAAGTCATCTGATAGGATTGGCCAAATTCAAAGACCTTATGGTAACGGGCGAGGTTATACCCCATCAATAAGCCAACCCCGACAAGCAAGACAACCGCCATCGGAAGGAAGTCGAAGATGCGCGCCTTCCAGCTACGTCTCTTATCGAAGAGCATGAATAGCAATAGCGGCAAGATGAAGATGAGCCAGAAGCAGAAATCGGGCCGGCTTCCTAGGGCGCTGACGAAAGCAAACGCAGCGCACCCTAGCATCGCCTTGCGGCAATAACCGCGATACGCCTCTAGCGTAAAGCAAAGGAATAACAGCATGCCAAGCAAAGCGTAATCCACCGCGACGCGGTACATATAATCCGTCTGGCGGAAGACAACGATGTTGAAGAACAGTCCGCCAAAGCATAGGAGCAGAACAAAAGCCCCATAGGCAAAGGGGTTCGGCGAGAAAGAGAATACCTGGGTCAATATAATGGCTAGATACGCCATCGCGGCCAAGATAAGAACGAAGGCGACAAACTGCAGGAACAAACCCGTCGGAGCGGCCCCAGTAACCAAGTGAACCGGGAAACTTACCAACAGGACAGCCACAGGCCCGAAATAGCAATAATACTTGCCTTCAAAGAAAGCGTGGTCCCATAAGACCTTCGCGCCTGCGCTGCTACGAGCCGACGGGATATAGGCATTCTCTCCTAATGCAACGAGTTTCGGGTCAGGCGTTATATCTAGGTGCAACTGCCCTTTTCGGAAGGCGTCAAAGAGCTTGACGTAGATGTCGTAAGAAGCAAGCTCACTTTCAGCGATCGGATAATCCGCGAGCAGGCGGTCCGGCCCTCGCGGCGAACATAAGGCAACGATAAGAAGAGTGACTAAAGCAACGCCAGTGACGCTAAGAAGAACCAATTTGGCGTACTTGGCTTTTTCTCTTGGGTCGGTTGGCTGTTTTCGCGCGAGTTTAGGAATCCGCACGAGGAGGAAACCTAAGCCTGCAACCGCCCAAAAGCGCAGCCAGCCGAATTCCAAATTCACGGGGGCATTGATCTTTAATCCGCGGAAAACCAGTGCTTTATTGTTGGTTTTGCGGGTTTTTTCGAAATTGAAGGTAAAGCGATACGTCGAGGATTCTTTTACAAGGTCGACGACGCAATAGGCCTCATAGTTGGCGTTGACGTCATAGGCCATGGCCCTCGTCCAGCCACTACTTCCGTTAGGCGTTTCGATAACGAGTTCCATCTGCGAGTTGCTTGCGTCGAAGGCAAACGTGGCGTATCTGGCACCCGCAGGCAAATTCTGCACGATGAAATACGGCGAGTCCGCGGTGGCCTTCCATGCGCCGTCTTCGGTTTCGACAAAGCCATATTTGCTTTTGATGTAAGGCGAATCCAAACGGATGCTTGTTTCGGGCCCGGTCTTGTTGCTACGGCTACCGGAATTCAATACGAACCCATCGATCGCAAGATAGGCCAAAAGGGCGGCGATAGCGAAAACGCCGACCTTAACCTGCTTCTTGGGAACCCGCTTTTCCCTCCACCAAGTCAAAATCCAATCACCCATGCGGAAGAGCGAAAGGAATAAACAAATCGAGAAGGCAAAAGCAACGCTTCCCCAAACGTTTGGTGCATGGAAGCAAGCTAGCATCACAGCCGTGGTCGCTTCGCCGACCATCAAGTTCACATAAGCGTCGAGGGCAAGACATATCCATTCGCTCTTCCTATCGTGATTTCTACGTCGGAACAAAAACCAAAACGCCCCACGGACGAGAACGGGGCAGAGAATCGAGGCGATGAATACGAATAGGGCCACCAACATCTGTGGCTAATTATAGTGACCCTCGAAAGCGTGTCATCATCTCATATCGAATTTTTCGATATATTTTCAGGTCGTCGCCGCTTAAAAAGTGCTCCAAATCCTTGAAACGGGGTGACAAGAGACTAAAATGGCTTGCCCGCATGAAAAAGATTTCCCTGATTTCGAAACTCAATTATGTCCGCCTCTTCTATCGTGGAACGTTGTTTTTGGGAATGCTCGTTTATTACATTTTGACCCGCGTCTATGGAAAACCGTTTTTCAATTATTCAAGCCCGGTGACCTATATCGTCTTAGGCTTTATCACTCTTTCCTTTGTCGGTGAAATGGTCGAAAGGCTTTTGCCGTCTAGAACATCCTCGATGGGCAGCCAGAAGCAATTTAAGCGGAACTACTATCCTAGTGGGTCCGACAAACCCGAACTTCAGGCATGGTGGAGGACACTGGTTGTCGTCTTGAGTTGGGTTCTTTTGAACGGCGTGTTCGGGCTGCTTTATTTCCTAAATGTTTTTGATCAAGGGATTCTCGTCCTCATCTCTCTTGCTTACGCCATCTGCGACATGGTCTGCATCCTCTTCTTCTGTCCCTTCCAGACCTGGGTCATGCATAACCGTTGCTGTGGGACCTGCCGCATCTACAACTGGGACTTCGCCATGATATGCACCCCGTTGGTATTCATCGTCGTCACCAAAACGGATGTGGGCTACCAAGTCAATCCGTTCGCCGCGGCTCTTGTGGCCTCTTCGCTTGTCCTTCTCTTGCGATGGGAAATCGTTTACCGCACGCACCCCGAGCGCTTCTCGGATACGACGAACATGTCCTTGCGTTGCATCAACTGCAAAGAAAAGCTTTGCGGCCACAAAAAGCAATTGCAAAAGCTTTTGGCAAAAAGCAGGGAAGAACTTCTCCGCCGCCTAAAGGAAGCAAAAGCGAAAATCCAAAAAGAAGAACCCAAAGACGAATAGTTTTTGTGGGAAAAACAACGCTAAATAAAAGTCTTTCGCGCAAAAAAGGGATAACTTTTCTTTATTTAAAGTAGAAAGCCGTTACTCTGCGATGCCGGTTTCTTTGTGAAGCAGCTTCTTGAAGCCGAGATAAGGCAAGGGCTTGGACAGGTAGAAGCCTTGGATGTAATCGACGCCAAGTTTCTTTAGGAAATCGTATTGTGACTTCGTTTCCACGCCTTCGCAGACGACGAGAACATGCAAGGACTTCGCGATGTCGACAATCGCCTTGACGATGAACCTTGACCCATGCCCCAAGTGGAAGGTCTTCATGAATACTTTGTCGATCTTCAAGACATCAAAGGGAATCTGGGTCAGCATGTTTAGGGTGGAATAGCCACTGCCGAAATCGTCGATTTCAATAGAGAAGCCAGCGTCTCGAAGTTCCTGAATTCGGCCGATTAATTGATCGCCGTCTTTCGTATAGGCGCTTTCGGTAATCTCCACACTTATCATCTTATGGGAGACTCCGTTTTCCTTCAGGATTTTATCCATCTTGTCGATTAGCAAAGGATCGTAGAAATCGATACGAGACAAGTTGATGGAAATCTTCGGTGTCTTCTTGCCTAGTTCTTTTTGAAGCTCTTTAATGCATTCGGCGGTTCGGGCAAACACATAACGGTCCAGTTCTTCGATAAGACCGTTGTTTTCAAAAAGCGGGATAAAATCACCCGGGCTCACAAAGCCGAAGCGCGGGCTATTCCAACGGACGAGGGCTTCCGCCTTGTCCAAGACGAGCTTATCCCCTTGAACGTTATATTTAGGCTGGAAATAGACTTCGAATTCCTTGTTTTTGATCGCGTCCTCGAAGTCATTGATGAGTTCTTGGTTATAGAGCTCCTGCTTATGCTGAATTTCGTCATAGAAGGCAATCGACTCCGTCTCGAGGCCAAGAATCGAAAGGCAGGTATTCATCGCGATCTGCAAAAGCGTGTTGACGGTCAGTTTCTTGTTTACCTTTTGATAAATGCCGAGCTTGACCTTGGTCTTGAGCTCTTTTAGCTCGTCGGTAATGATGACCGCGCGAATCTCTTTGATGATCCAGTCATATTCTTCCTGAGCGGGAATGATGAGGTAGAACGAGTCCGCGTGGCTCCTAGCCGCGAAGCCGCCGTTTATGGCAGCGATTCGTTGCAAGACCTTGGCCATGCCGCGAAGAAGAGCATAACAACGTTCTCTCGGATAGAGTTCGCTCAAAATCGAGTAGTTTGAAAGGCGGATCGCGATCATATCGTAATCCTGAGGATTGTTGAGGACCTCGGACGCATAGAGGATGAAGAAGTCGGGATTCAATAGGCCCGTCACTTCGTCCTCCCGGGTCTTGCTGATGATCATGTTCTTCCGATGCAGGGCCAAGACGTTTTCGATACGGGCCCGGATCAACGCCTCGGATTCAAAGGGTTTGACGATGAAGTGCGACGCCCCCAAAGACAAGCATTCGACCTCGAGATGGCGGTGTTCCGTCACGATGATGATCGGGATGTTTTTAATGTCGGGATTTTGGCTCTTCTCCTGCAGGAACTTAAGCCCTTCTTCCGAACGCAGGGACAAATCCAAGAGGACCAAGGAGATGATGCCCTTGTCTTCCAAAAGCTTCTTAAACCCTTCGTCCATGTTGTTAGAACGGATAAAGGAATAGTTTTCTTTGTCTAAAGAACCAACTAAGAAGTCTTGGTCGGCGACGTTCGCGTCAACGATCAAAATGGTGTTTTTTATTTGCTTTTGAATTCGCTCATCAAGGTTTAATGACATGGAAATACTTTATAACACGGGGGCGCGTATGACATTAAAAAGTCGCAAGTTCATTCGCCTTGCGACTCCTTTGTCTCGTGGTTAATCTCGATCCGTCAGCACTTTCCGCTGCCAAGTCCGCTTCCCGCAATGGGGCATTTCATGTGTCTTTTTCGATTCATGTGTGGCGCGAAAAAGGTTTGAACGTATGTCGGGGTGGGCTGAGCAACAAATTCCAGACGCCTTACCGAATACGGCTTTTGCATTTAGAAGGTCTTTTTCAAAACGAGAATGTTTTTGCCATTGATATGGTCGTAGGCATATTCCGTCATGATCTTTTTAACGATGGAGATGCCTAAGCCACCCACCCGAACATGCGGTTTTTCCGCGTCGTCTGTATTCACTTCCAGCTGGTTAAACGCTTTGGCTTTATCGACGACCGTAATCGAGAATTCCTTCGTGTCTTCATTAAACAAAAGACGGACGAAAATCGGCCCGCCCTTTCCTTCATAGCCGTGCCTGACGATGTTTGAAAAGATTTCGTCCCCGACCACCAAAAGTTTGTTGGTAAAGCTTTCAGGGAATTTGTTTTGGTTTGCAAAGTCGCTGATGAAGCCCAGCATATCCACAATGTTTTCGATGACTCCGTAAAACTCTTTTTCGTTATACGTGTAGGAGCCGCCGCGATATTTCAAGGTGATGAACGTGATATCGTCGCTTTGAGGGGCGTCCTTCACGAATTCGGCAACTTCATCTTTAATGGAATGATGCAATTCCACGATGGACATGTAGTCCTTTTTGTTGAGCGCATTCAGAAGCCTCTCTTCGCCAAAGAACTCACCTTCCGCGTTTCTAGCTTCGGTGATGCCGTCTGTATAAAGGGTGAGGCAATCGCCGGGCTGCAACGTGATCTCTTCATCTTTAAGGCGAACGGTTTTAAAGGAGCCAAGTAGCAAGCCGTGCCATGGCTTCAAATACCTGAAATTGCCCCTGCTGCCCACGATCGGCGGATTATGGCCCGCATTCGCATAGACCATCTTGCCGGTGTTTTTATCTAGAATCGCCAAAAAGGCGGTGACGAACATGCCGGCTTTGTTGCCCTTTATGATGGAGGAATTGATCTCGGTTAGTATTTGGGAAGGGGTTTTGCCAGATGTCGCGAAATCCCTGAAAGACGTAATGGTCTTCATCATAAACATCGCGGCAGGTACGCCTTTATCAGACACGTCGCCGATCAATAAGGCGACATGATTGTCGTCGATGTTGACATAGTCGTATAAATCGCCGCCGACTTCTTTCGCGGCTTTTAGCTCGCCGACGATTTCCACGTCTCTAGTCGATACGAAATCATCTGGCAGCGTCTGCATCTGTATGTCTTTGGCAACGTTGAGTTCAGTTTTCGCTTTTTGTTGTTCGTCGTGGATACGAACCTCGTCGTCGAGAAGCTTGTACGTTCTCCTATTAAGGAGGTTGGAAACCATAAAGAACAACGTCAAACAGGCGGCGCGCGGGAAATAATAATACAGCAGCACCTTCATGTAGCGGTTGTCCCCATGGGCAACGCGATCCGCTAAAAGATCCACCCTTTCTTGGAATGTCTCGACCGACCCTATGCTGCCGTCAGGCATAATGACGCCGCCGCCGAATAAATTCTCGTCGAACTCACCGAAAAACATTCCGGCATACATGCAGATAAGCATTGCCACCAAGCTAACGATATAGATGACCCTGCCGATCGTGGGGTTGTAATAATGATTCGCCATCAAAATGGCAAACGGCCAGAACAGCAAGGTATGTTTTGGGATCGATATGTTGAGGGCAATGATGACGAGCAAAAGGGAAAAAAGGATGAAGTATTTGAATCCCGGCTTCCTGATCATCTCCGTTTTGACGAAGAACAACGGGATGAACATCAAAATGGCAGCGACGGGGAACAAGATGCACACCACCAGGTAAAAATGATCCGGGATGAGAAACACTCTTGTTAGATACAAGATCCAAATGACGATGGCCAAAACGCCTGCCGCGGCATTCACATAACTCATGTGCTTATTCGCGTCAGCTTCGTTATCGTAGTACTTTTTGGAATACTCGAATTTTACTTTAGACATTGCAAACCGCCGTTATTTTTTCAGTTTTTTAATCTCCATCTCGTCTACGAAGCCGACCATTTCGAAAACATCGTAGACGTCGTCGGTCATGTTGATTAGCGCGAGGTCGTCATATTGTTGCTTCAAACGCGAAACGATTCGTAATCCGGCGGATGAGATGTATTTGACTTTTTCAACGTCCAAAACGATGGAGTCAAATCCCTTGGAGGCGATGATGCTTTGAATCTCTTTTTCGATGGTGTCGGAATTAAAAGAGTTGATTTCCCCTTCCAAATAAATAGTCAGTTTTCGATTCTCTAGTTTGTGAAGCATAAGGATCTCCTCTAATTCGTGGTATCAAGCCTTTGTCGTTCGACAAGTTCAGCGAACCTGCCTCCTTTATCAATCAATTCTTGATAACTCCCTTGTTCTATTATTTTGCCACCCTCGAGCATCAAAATGCGATTTGCATTTTTGATTGTGCTCAATCGATGGGCAATGACGATTCTCGTGCAGTTGAGTTTGTTGATGGATTCGGTGATGTTCTTTTGCGTTTTGTTATCCAGCGCGCTTGTCGCTTCGTCAAAGATGAGAATCTTAGGCCTATGAACGATGGCCCTCGCGATCATAATCCTTTGTTTTTGGCCGCCGGAAATGCCGCCTTGGCCCTCGGAAATCACCGTGCCCATCTTCATTGGCATTTGTCGAATGTCGTCTGCGATGCTGGCAACCTCTGCCGCGGCCCACGCATCCTCTTCCGTTAGGTTAGGCGCGGAAATGATGATGTTAGAAAGGATGTCGGCGTGGAACAACGTTCCGTTTTGCATGACGGTACCAATGTTTCTTCGTAACGAAATCAAATCGACGTCCTTGATGTTATGGCCATCGAAATAGATTTCGCCCCCCACCGGCTTTTCAAAGCCAAGCAGCAATCTCATAAGCGTTGATTTGCCACACCCCGTCGGACCGACGATCGCAACATATTCCCCTTCATGGATTTCTAGCGACAAGTCATTCACTACCAAGGGAGAATTCTCGTTATATCTAAAGGAAACATTTTCCAATTTGATGTCGCCTTTGATGTTTTCTAAAGCGATTTTGCCTTCAACGTTTTCCACCGCCTCGCGCAGGATGGGTCTAGCCATTTCGTAGATCGGCGAAACCGTAGCAAGAAGGGCAACCACGGAAGTCAGGGAGGTAAAGGCGCCGGAAAGGACGCCGTAGCTCGTCACAAAGGCCATGTAACTAGCGGCATCGACGTTGTTCTTCGCGGCAATGAAGTAAATCGCGATATTGCCTAGTAACGTGATTAGCAAACTAATAGCAGGGCTTATCTTAATCAGCAGAGGCGGATTGTATTTCAATTTGGCGGCTTTCGAATAAGCTGCCGCCCATTTGGCAAACGCCCTCTTCTCCGAACCAGATAGCCGAATCTTTTGAATGCCGTTGATCATTTCATAAGCGACGCCCGATTCTTTGGAGGCGAGTTGGAGTTGCATCGAAGTGATCTTCTTTTGATAAAAGGCCATGAAAACCGTAAAGGCGGCATTGGCCAACAAAATGAGGATGACCGGAAGAATCAAGGCCGGGGCAAAACTACCCATTTGGAATAGGTAAGCGATGGATGTAACCAAGGCGATAACGGTGGTAAACGCTCCGTTAAGGAGGACCTGGGCGAGATTGGAAACACTCGCAAACCTAGTCGCCAATTCGCCGGTGTTGTATTTCTTGAAAAAAGACGGTGGCAAATGCAATAGCTTCATCATGGTTGCTTCTTGAACCGACTTTTCGATTCGCATCGTGATGCGCACATTGACAAAACTTTGTATGGCCTTAGCAAGCACCAAACCCGTCGCAGCCCCAACAAGGTATAAAGAGATCGTGATGAATTGACTTATTAGTTGGTCCTGCACTACTTTGCCGGTCAATATCCTGGTTAGGTATGGAAGCAAGATGCCGACGCCAGAGACCAGCAAGGAGAACAAAACCACTAAAGCGACATCGAGCGGATGGACCGATTTGGAGATGTATTTGGCATACTCTTTGATATCGATTTTCTTATTTGGCAACGGGCGATAGAAACTATAGGCTTCTAGTTCCAGTTTATTGACCAGCTCCGCCTTGATTCGGACTCTTTTGCCCGTTTTATAGTTGATGTAATAGTATTCTTTGCTGCCGAGCGGAAACAAAACGACCGGGATGTTGTTTCTTAACGTGAAGATGAGCAAAACAGAACGGCCGTCGTTGGTGTACGAATCGTTTAGTTCAACCTTATGGTATTCGACGCCACATTGGCCCAAGGCATAACTCAGCTTTTCGTTGAATTTCTTGATGCCGACGGGAATGTCCACCATCTGGTGATGGAAAGTGGAAAGGATTTGGCTGATGGCAAAGTTTTCCCTAAGTTGTTCGACGCTTAAGTTATGGGGATTATCGATTTTGATGCCCGCGAGGGAACTAAAAGAGTCTTCGAATGTTTTCGCATCGAGTTTCTTTCTCTTTTCGATTTGCTCTTGAAACCAGCCCATCTCTTCCTCCTTTCTAGTCGTTGGTGACCAAATTGTAATAAGGCCCTTTTAGAGCCATTAGCTCATCATGGGTGCCTTGTTCGACGATATGGCCTCTTTCTAAGACCACGATCAAATCGGCGTCCCTAATCGTGGATAACCTATGGGCGATTACGATGGTGGTAATGCCCCTAGCCTTGATGGCTTTGACCACTTCGAATTCTGTTTTGGCGTCAAGGGCGCTCGTCGCTTCGTCGAGGATGATGATACTTGGGTCCGCTGCTAAAGAACGGGCGATTTCAAGCCGTTGCTTTTCACCGCCGGAGAAGTTCTTGCCGCCTTCCAAAACAGGGGCGTTATATTGCCCTTCCCTCGCCATGATGGCCTTGTGTATCTGCGCATCGTTACACGCCATGATGACTTCATAGTTTTCGATGGATTGGTCCCACATCTTAATGTTGTTGGAAATGGTGTCCTCGTATAACGTGATGTCTTGGTCCACAACCGCGATGGAGGAAGTAAAGATTTCATGATCGATCTCTTCGATTTTTTTGCCGTTGAAGATAATCTCCCCAGACCAAGGAGAGTATAGGCCGGAGATTAATTTCGATAAGGTTGATTTGCCGCTGCCAGTAGAACCGACGATGGCCACTTTTTGGCCTTGTTTGATTTCTAAATTGAAATCAGATAACACGGGGGCATCTAATCTGGAATAGCCAAACGTGACATGACTCAGGACGAGGTTTCCTTTGATCTTGGAAATCTCTTCCATGGGAATTTCGCGGGTTACGTTGGGGTCGAGGGGGTAATCTAAAACGTCGTCCACCCTTTCCATCGAGGTGCGCATTTCCTGTAAGGTTTGACCACTTGAAATGATCGTCATCGCCGGCGACATAAAGGAACTGAGCAAGCCTTGGAAAGCCAAAATGGAACCGACGGTGAACTCTCCTTTAATCGTGTAATAAACGCCTAAAATCAAAATCGAATAATTGGCAATCATCGCGATAAATGAGGGAATTAAACCGATTATTGCATTGGTTTTCGCAATTTTCATGCGCTGAGCTACGACGTTATCTTGGGCCTCGCTCCACGTAGAGAAGTAAGAAGCTTCCGCGCCGTTGGATTTGATGGTTTCAATCATTTCGATGCCTTTGGTGGTCAGGCCGTTCAACCTAGCTCTATCGCGAGATTGGACGCGCGTGATGTTGACTCTAAGTTTGGAAACATAAAACGAGACAAAAGCGTTAAGCGCCACCGTCGTAACGCCCACAAGAGTCAGAATCCAGCTCTTCGAAATCATGACCACCAAGTAGAAGATCAGCATGATGGTGTTAAACAGCAACGGGGCAAAAACGTTCACCAGCGTTTCGGCGATCGAAGCGTTTTCGGATTGACGGGATTGCAAATCGCCGACCATGCGCTGCGAGAAAAACTCGATTGGCATCCTTAAAATCCGCCACATGTAAGTGGCAGACCCCACCAAATCGAGCTTGCCCCGAATTTTATATTGGTAAAGCGCCTGCACCAAGGTGACGATAATCTGCAAAAATCCGATGCCCGCGAATATCAGGATGAATGGCAACAACCAGCCTGGATTATTACCGCCCAAAAGATAATCCACGAACACCTGGTTCACTACCGGATTTACGATGCCGATCAGGTAGAAAACAATTGTGGTGATAGCGAAAAAGGCGATTAACGGGGCGGCCCCTTTTAATCTCTTCTTTGCAAAGGCGAAGATGGATTTCCTTTTGCCGCCAGGTTCAAACCCCTCGTCAGGAATGATTTCCAAATAAATACCGGTGAAGGTTTTATCGAATGTCTCAAGGTCGACCTTGACGATGCCTTTCGCAGGGTCGTTAATGATCGCTTTCTTGCCCCTGAAGCCATTAATAACAACAAAGTGGCCGCCGCCCCAATGGATAATGCCGGGGAATTTGCCTTTTTCCCTGAGCTTTTGGGTGCTATAGGCATAACCCTTCGTTTTGAAACCGTATTTTTGCGCGGCAAGTAATACGTTTTTCGCGTTGCTGCCGTTACGGGAAACGCCGCAATCGACGCGGACCTGTTCAAGAGCAACCCATTTGCCATAGTAAGCCATGACCATGGCCAAAGAAGCCGCTCCGCATTCTAGAGCCTCTAGCTGCATGATCAGCGGGGTGTTCGCGATTCCTTTGGTTTTTGGCTTCTTGATTTCTTTCATATTATCTTGAGAACAAGAAGTCCATCGGTTTGACTTCCTTGATGACGATGTAATAGGCGTAATCGCCGTCAGCTAAAGAGAAATCGGAGACGACAGGTTCGTCGTCGTTGAACGACAATATTTCGCCTTCGATGCCGGCGATATAAACCTTCTGGCCAACTTCTAACTTCTTTAATGACGCTTCCTCCACCACCAAGCTTGCCTGGCCAGACTGAATACTCGCAGTGCCGGTCACTTTAATTTGGATTTGGTAAACGGATGCCCAAACGAAAAAAACGGCCAGCAAAAGCACCACGGAAGTCAAAACAATCCAAGAAATCGGAGAGCTGTACTGCAGATTCTTGTTTAATTCCTCGGGATTTGCGATGCTTTTGGTTTTCTTTTTCATATATCCAACGGTTTTTCTAACCGCCATTCTTTTAACGCGTTATTTGCTTTTTCATACCACCCGTTTTCAAAGAAAAAGCATTTGGTGATGTCCTCATGATAAAAGTTTCCGTCTTTAGAATAAAGAAGCCCTAAAGCCGGGCAGCCCCCGTTACAGGCTTTGTAGTACTTGCAGTTGCCACATTTATCGTTTTCTATGATTTGTTTAAATAACGGGGCCATCGCAAGGTTGAGATAGTCGCTTCCTCTCACCAGTTCTTTTAAGGGCGTTTTGAATAGGTTGCCCAAACTAATCCCGTGTTCGATAAAGTAACCGGACATCTGCAAGCACGGGACTACTTCCCCACTGCTGGAAACGGCGATCATGCCCCTATTGCCCTTGCACATAGGAATGCGGATATTGAATTCGTCTTTGTTGCAGGCGATCGGCACCAAGGAGTAGAGCTTGAGCGAAGGATACAGCCTCACAAACTGCCACACGTCTATCACCATTTGCATATTGGAATGGATGTATTCTTTTGCGAACTTCAGCATGCATTCGTAATACTCTTCGATCGTTAGGCTAGACTGCGGGGAGTTCTTTTCCCAGCGCGGGGCTTCGGTGGTTCTGATAATGCGCATTTCGTCCACGCCCAAGCCGTTTAACAAGTGGGCGGTCTCCATCATCGTATCGACGTTCTTGCGGTTCACTTGCACCTGGGCCTTAACCCGGAACCCATTCTCAAGGCATAGCTTGATGGCTTTGATCGTTAAGCCTTCGGCCTTTGGGTGCTGTCGGATGATGTTGTGGTAGCCGACTCCGTCAAAGGAAATCTTGATCAATGGGAAGCAGCCTAATTCTTTGAAGGTATCCAGCGTCTTTTGATTTAGCAGCAAACCATTCGTGTTTAGTTCAAAGACATACATGTCCCTCTCGTAAATCGCTTTGACGATATCCAAGAAGCGATGATGAACCAAAGGCTCGCCGCCGGTTAACGTAAACGCATGGATGCCGATATCGCGCGCTTGGTCCAGAATGTCGATGATTTGCTCATAGGAGAGTTCGGTATTCAAAGGCGCGTTGTCTTTGGCGTTAAAGCAATGCAGGCAATTGAGATTGCATTTCCCGGTGATCATCAGATTCATCCTCGGGAAATAGTAATTGTCATATTCCTTTAACGCCGACCACTTAGAGGGCTCCTCCCCCTGCTTGCATTCTTCGATATAGCCTGCCGACAACAGTCGAATAAGATATGGATCTAGGGGGATATCGTGCTGGCCGTCGCAAAGCAAAAGAAGTTCGAATTCTTCTTTCGAAACGCCTAGGGCGCAGTCTATGCCTTTTCGATAGACCGCCCGATCTACGTATTTCCATTTACGCAACGCTATATCATCCGAGAGCCTAAAGAACATGTTTGATTAAATATTAGCTAAGATTACTTCGCTTTGGCTTGGCCATATTTACGCTGGGTGCTTAGCAAAAAGGGCCAGATTATCGTTTTTCTGGCACCCTTTGCTTGCAAGAGCTTCGATAGCCAACCTCAAAGCAGGTTTAAGAAATCACGACTCGAATTTGGGGCGCTCCTTGGTCGAGGTGTTGCTGCATGCACCGCCGGAGATGGCTTTAAGCTGCTCTTCGTTTAGCTCGACGCCTTCGTCTTTGGCAAGCTGCACCAAATCGCAAACGTCGTCGCAGGCTTTGGCTTTGGCAATCTGCTCTTCGGTCAGGCCTTTCAATAGTTCCTTTCTCATAACCGTACTCCTTTCATGCTTATATTTTATATGCATGCGTGCCATAAATGTGCCACACGCGTGATGACTTCACCGTTTTGGGCTTCTAGATGCCATTTCGTCTAAAGACGATTTCTGCTGGCGGTAGAGTTCGACCACGAAATCAATGATGTCCGGCTTATAGAAATCGCTTTTCGACAAAACCCTTCTAATCTCGTCTTCAAAGCCGATAAGCCGATCTTTGTCATACCAAGAGTAGTCCCACTCAGGATCAAGGTTGGTATAGATGAAATAAGCCAAAAGGAGGGTGGATTTATCTGGGTTAGCGAGGAACTTCTTCGCGGTGCTGCCACTGCCAAACGAACCGCCCAAGTCATACAAAGGGGCAACTCTGATATCACCGGTTTTCATGTTCTTCAAAACCGATATGTTGCCGAAATGAAGATCGCTGACGAAGCAAAGTGATTTCAGGCAGTTTAGTTTGACAAAGAAGGTATACAGATCGGAATATCCGCCATCCTTTAGCATGTCAAGGAACCGCATGAAGGCTTTTTTATCCATCGTGTAGCCATGATAGACCTGATACATTTCGAAGGGCAAATAATGGGTAAGGGGAATTAGTTCTTCGTCAACGGAAATCATGGGAAGGGAAACGGAGGCGTATTTGCCTTCGATCTTCTCCAAGTCATATTGCAGGACTTCTTCTTTCTTAAATAGCCTTTGGGCAAGGCGCGAAGCCAAAACCTCGCCTAGCGCTTCGTCGGGACTTTCGTCATGAATGCCCATTTTGTATAGCCTTGGGCCTTTCTTTTCGTCATAGATCCAGCCTTTGACGCCCCAGCCGGCGGTAACGATATCCGGCACGTTCAAATCCACGCAGGACAGTGCTTCATAATCGCCGCGGAGGATAGCTCTAGCGAAGGAGTCGTCCCATGTGTTAACGAAGAAATTGATGTCTTCATAACGGAGATTCTCCCCGGGCTTTTTGTACCAATAATGATTGGATAAGGATAGCCCGTGCCCTTTGAAGGATAGGCTGAAACCGTTGCGGCAATGCGTGGCTTTTAGTATCTCTTTATAGCCGCGCCTTTCCGCGGGAATCGTCCTTGTATGAATGAATCTAGAGAGCCTGTCGTTGATCTCTTTGTCGGTGCCGTTGATGCCATGTGGGGCCTTATCGAAGTGCTCGAGCTTCTCGATAAACGTGACTTTGCTCTTTCTAAAGTCCACGTGAAAAGAAAGGACTTCGTCGTTCTTGCACATCAGGATATAGGTGTTCTTTCTGTTCATGGTCTCTATTAGTTTAAATGCGCGGACATGTATTGATTCATTCGTTGGATCATTTCGCCTGCATTTAGGTTAAGCCCTGCTTGGATCAAAGGGAAATAATAGCCGTGGCTAAACTGTTTATTCGGCTTGATTTCGTATTGATATCCATCGATTTGCATCCCTGGGTTTTGCCTTGTGGCGTTTTCAAGAGAAAGGATGACGGCCAGGTACTTCTTCAGTTCGTCGATGTCCACCTCAAGCTGGCTGATGGAATATGCGTCGACGAGGTGTTTATATGGCCTTTTCAGCTCGCTTGTTATCGCGAGGATTTTGTCGGCAAAGGCATACTCGAGAGGAGCCCTTAGGAATGTGAAGTCTTCTTTCACGATCGATGGGCCTCTATATTCTTTGGGAGAGACCTCGTAAAACAGATCCCCATTTGTGCCTTCTATGGAAATCTCGTCGATTTCCTTTCCTTTTAAGGAGATGGAAACGCGCAGGCCTAATGGATGCTGGATAAACTATTTCGTTAAATTTTTGAATAAGTGACTTTGAGCAACGGCAAATGCGCTTCAGTTGTACAAAATCTACTTATTAACGATCCAGACAAAGCCGCAATCCTGGCAGGTGTTATTCCACCATTCGGCAATAGAGTTTTCGTTATATTTGGTCTTAATCTTCTTAGAACCGCATTTTGGGCATGTAAAGTCTGGGGTGCTCGTGCAGATGCCGCCATTAACTGCTTCCAGTTGCTCGTCGGTGAGTTCGATGCCTTCTTGTTTAGCCAAAGCCAATAACTCTCCTTGATTCTTACATGCTTTGACTTTGGCAATTTGTTCCTCAGTTAATCCTTTAAGGAATTCTTCCTTCATGATCAAAATCCTCCGTTGTTATTGCTAGATTATCAAATCCCTTGTCACGAATGTGCCACAAAAGAAAACACATCAATAGACGGCTATCTGCGCTGGGCAATTTTTTGCACGCCCAGGGGGATAAGTGGATTTGGACGACGACAACATGTGATTGTCTGATTTGATCTATCCCACTTTTGTCTAAGTTTACCTATCCATATTTGTTGCATCCCCACCTGTCCGCAAACAAAAACCGAGATATTTCACTCGGTCATGATTGGGTGTTTAGAACATTAATGGGGGTTGTAGTTCTCCGACCATTTATAGCCACACTTTTTGCACTTGCGCGTGTTACCGTCTTTTTTGATGTCGTTAGAGCCACATTCCGGGCAATCATTTGGATTAATATAATCTCCGATATCCGAAACGACACTGCAGGCTCCCCCGCCGGAGATGGCTTGCAGTTGCTCGTCGGTGAGTTCGATGCCTTCGGCTTTCGCCGTGGCCAAAAGCTCGTCGCTGTTCTTGCACGCTTTGGCTTTTGCGATTTGCTCTTCGGTTAATCCCTTAAACAACTCTTCCTTCATGATCAAAGTCCTCCCTTGTTATTGTTAGATTACCAAATCACTTGCCACAAATGCGCCACAAAAGAAAACCGTCTTTATGTGATGGACGGCTATCTGTGCTGGATAAATCTTCTTGTTCGATTCTAATATGTCCGTGTTTGTATTATAGAGACCACTCGTGACCACATTGATTACATTTATAAGTTGAGCAACCACTCACTTGATAAATTGGCAATTTTCTATAATCTTTTGAACCGCAGATTGGACATTTAAAACTTGAGAAACATCCACCACCACTGACTTCTTCAATTTGTTCATCCGTTAATTCAATGCCTTCTTCTTTGGCCATCGCTAAAAGGTCATCTTGGTTTTTGCATGCCTTCGCTTTTGCGATTTGCTCTTCGGTTAATCCCTTAAACAACTCTTCCTTCATGATCAAAGTCCTCCCTTGTTATTGTTAGATTACCAAATCACTTGTCACAAATGCGCCACAACAAAAGACCTCCGAAAAGGCACAATCTATATTGGACAACTCGTTTTATACAAAACCGAATAAGTAGCTTTGGCCAACGACAAGACATGTGGTTATCTGATTCGATCCAACCGTTTTGTCTAAAGACTTCCATCCACTATTTTGTCGTACCATCTCTTGTTCGCGAACCCCTAAAAAGAAAGATCAAGCTTTCGCCCGACCCCTTACTAGAATGGCTCGCTCGTCTCAAACAAGGCCTGCTTTTCTAGCTTCATCGTCTTAATCCAATGCTTGCCAGGTTTGGTTGAAGTGGTTGACCCTGTTTATTTCTTTTTTGACGACCAAATTGGATTATCGTAACTATCGCCGATGTTTATTAAATAGTTTTCTAGATAAATGTCATAAAGAATGTCGAGGGGAACGCTTTCGGCACCATATCTATCAGAGAGCATTTTGATGATATCGACAGGAATGTATATATCATCGTCTTTATAGTAAAATTTCGATTCCATTTTGGCCAATGACGCAATGGCGTTTTTTACCCTAGGAAATTCGAAATCAGGCGATTTCTTATAATAGTTTTCAATGACTCTATTTACGCGTTTATTTGTCAAATTATGAAGGAACCTTAAAAGCTGGCAAATCCCAAAACTAATCGCGATTATCAATATCAAGGATACGGGCCATGGAATGTATTTATCGGTGTAATAATGATCATTCCATTCTTTTAAGATAATGACCATGATGAGGTAAATAACCATATATATGGTTACAGGAATGATTGAAATGAACGAAAAAGAAAACTTGATGTGTGTATCGGGAATAACCAATACAAATAGCAAAGTAATTAAAAGCGGGTTAATGGTGTGCGTGAATAATTTAGAGTTCGTAAGCATAGCTTTTACAAACCCTTGATAAGCACTGATGATGGTTATGGCGACAAAGAAAGTCAAAAACACTCCAACGGCGCCGACATACATCACGATCACAATCCAAGAAGGAAGTTTATACCTATCTCTTCTTAGGCCATCGATTTGGAAAGGAAGGCACATGGCGGCGGAAAAAGCGGCGATGATGTTCGAGATGGTCGTAAACATTTTAAAAGTGCCGACGCCCGCCTCTGAACTCCCGCTATGAAAATAGTCCGATAAGCTCAAAGATAAGGCGACGAAAGTCATCACGATGACCAATGAACTGATGACAATCCCAGAGATAAAACGCATTTTGTTGAATTTTCTAGCGTTAACAACTGGTTTATCTTTCATTACTCGCATCATTTTATCATAGCTAACACGCGCACTATAATATGCGTGAATGGAAGACTTTCTTCATTTTCTCCAAGGAACAATGGAAGAACCCGAGGTCGTTTCTTGGTTCCATTTTATCGCATTAATTCCAATTATCGCTTTAGCGATATTAATTCCCCTGCTCTTTAAAAACGCGGAAGAAAAAACATATAAAAGGATCCTATTAATCTTTTGGGTTGTTCTGATTGTCTTAGAAATTTTTAAGCAATTGATTAAATCGTTTCACTACGGAGATCCATCTTACTGGGAATATAGCGTTCGTGATTTCCCGTTCAGCATATGCTCAATGGTTTATTATTTCATTCCAATCATTTTGTTTGTTAAGAGAGAAAGGCATCCAAAGATCGTCGATGCCGCTACTGGATATTTATGTTTGATTTCTTTAGCCGCAGGCATTGCCGTTTGTGTTTACACAAAAATGGCCACATCAACTTTAATTTATATCAACATCCAGACCTTCATCCATCATGGTTCTCAAGTGGTCCTTGGCGTTTTCGTTTACGTCTGGAACAGAAAGAACATCACGATCAAAACGGTATATAGAAGTTTGATTGCGTTTGCCATTACGGCGGTGATCGCGATTCTTATCAACGTAGCTTTCTATCCGCGCTTTATTAATATGTTCTTCATAAATCCAACAAGGATTACTAATTTACCGATAGGAAATATCGTTCAAGAAAAAGCAGGATATCCCGTATATCTGCTTGCTTTCTTATCCGTTACCGCATTAATGACTTTCTTAACTTATTTCGTTGAAACTTCCATATATAAAGCGGTAATAAAAAGGTCTAACGGTTAGTTAGGTCTTGGCTATTGGATAGAGTTTTGTCCAACATAAAAAATGCGAAAGATAAAATCCGGCAACATAGTTGTCCTTTTTTTCGGCTCTCTGTTTTTCGCGATTCTCCTTGGCCTGGGGGGCGAAAGGAAGAAGCAAATCGCCTTACCGGAAAGAGTATCTACGCTAGGCGTTGATCTGTTTTAGCTTCGCGTCGAGTTTGGCGAGATCGTAGACGTCTTTCATGTCCATCTCGACCATCGGGGTGGCCCCCGCCTCGGAATTGCGGTAGGTTCCATCCTTCAATTTCTCGGGGAATCCGATAAAGCCGTTGTATTGGAAGAAGAAACCCGTGATATCGCACCGCCTGGTCACGCCGCATCCTCCGCCGGCGGTCGGTTCGCCGATCGTCGTGGCATAGCCGCCGTTTTTGGCCGTTGTCGGGAAGATGTTTCCGGCGGAGAAACTTCCGCCTCCCTGGATGACATAATAATTGTATTTGCCTTTCCAGGTATCGCCCTCGCCACCGTAGACGCCGTCGGCGTTCAAATCGGCCTTGTAATGGACGTCGATGCGCGAACGGGAAACGGAATTCTCGACGACGAGGCAGGGATCGTCGGTCATGATCGCGGAGATGAAAGGAACGAACATGACGTATCCGCCCGTGTTGAAACCGACGTCGAAGCAAACGTTTTTGATCGCGTCGTTCTTTTTGATTTCGTTCATCGCATAGCAAATGCCTTCGACGAAGTGGGCGGTCATCTTAGTGGTCAAAAACGCATCCACGTCCTCCGTGTCTTGGGGAACCGTATAGGCGTCGATGCCTTTGAATTCCTTCTTGTAGTCGCAAAGGAACCCGGCAAAGGTGATGACGGCGGTCTCTCCTTGGACGTTCAGCGTCGTTCCTTTCAAAGAGGCGCCGGATTTCGCCTGGCTGACCCTGGCGACACCTTCTTGGTGACGGATGATGCGCTCGCCGGCATAGTCTTTATATTTGGCTCCGACGGAGACGCCGGGATGCAGCGAAGAGAAGCCTTCCGCGATAGGCGTGTAGTGGCTATCGCCCATCTTCCCGGAGACGAGGAACTTCGCCAGCGTGTCCTGATAGGCTTCGATGCTTTTGCCTAAAAGCGCCTCTTTGTGGCCCAGGCGCTCGAATTCCGCGTCAAAGGATTCGATGCCGAGCATGTTCTTTAGACCATATTGGTAATCGAAATCCATGCAGAACTGATAATAGGTCGCTTCCGCCATCGAAGCGGTGCGTTCGCTTTGGCGGTAATATCCGCCCGCGGAAAGGTCGATGTACTGGGTTTGTCTCCTTCCCATGCCCTCGGGGACGAATTCGGCGGCGATCAGGTCGCCTTCTAGTTTCCACGTCCCGCCGAAATCGACCGAGCCGAGCAAATCGTCGCTTTTGATAGTCAGTTTCCCGTCGGAAGCGAAAACGGCTTCGCATTTGACGTCTTGCTTACGCATATCCTTCACGGTCGCCTCGAAGCGATATGCCTCCCCTTCTTTCGGGGCCGTTCGGGCGAAATGGGCCGAGGTGTCGACCGTGTCCTGATACGCCCAAAGGAAGCCGGAATCGTTGGAATAGGCGCGGATAGTATTGGCTTGGGAACCGAGGAGGGAAGAACTATAGAAATCCTTTCCGTTATAGGCGAACGCGTTGCCCATCGGATTGACGAGCAAGTGGGAAGCGAAGGAGAAAGGCACATAAAGATGTCCCTCCTGCTCGACGATTTCCATGTGGTATTTTGCTAACGGATAGACGGCGGTTTCGCCCTTTGCGAGGACTTTGGTCTTGTCCGAGGGAGTCAAATATTTGTAGGTGATGCCAGGGTCGACGAAGGTATCGACCTTCCCGTCGGAAAACTCGGCGTAGAAGGAATCAGCATCCTCGAGCTCGACGACTTGTTTTTCCACGTCGAAGTAGCAATGTCCGCCGAAAGAGGAGGCGAGGTCATAGCGCCCGTCATCCAAGCGTGTAAGATTGTGGTAACGGAGCGTCGGATCGAAAAGACGGCGGACGTGTTGGAATTCGTCTAGGTCTATATAAGGCACATCTTCATGGTTTTTGTGACGGTATGTCTTCAAAAACGGGTTGTTCTTCCCGTTTGCGTCGGTTAGAAACAGGTGGGACGTGGCACGGTATAGGGAGATCTTCTTCTCGATTGGGGCGACCGAACTCTCCTCCGATGAGGATGAAGGTTCTTCGGAGGAAGATGATGGTTCCTCCGAGGACGAAAGCTCTTCAGAGGAAGACGTTTTTTCCGAGGAAGACGACGGCTCTTCTGAGGAAGGTATTTCTTCCGAAGAAGACTCAGACTCTTCCGAAGAAGGCGACATCGATGACGAAGAGTGAGACGAGGACGCGGAAGAGACCGAAGAAGATTGGATTGGGGCACCGCAACTTGCCAGCAATAAGGCAACGGCGAGGGGAAGATAGTGTTTCATGCCCAATATTATCTCGCGCGAAAAGTCGTTCTTCTACGATTGAAAAGGGAAACGCTCAGGAATGAAACCCCTGGTATTGCAAACCCTGGTCGGGCCGAATTGGCGACACGTGCATCTATCTTTTGCGGCAGATATAGAGAAGAGGGCTCGTGGCTCCGAGCAATTCGCGGTTCGCATCCCCTAATAAATCAGAAAGAGGGCTGACGTTTGGCAGCCTTCTTGATTCGAATCGCGAAGTCAGTTCGAAATCTGATTATCGTTTTCGACTTCCTTCTCTTCCGTCTTTTCGGCATCGGCGTGGATCTCGTTCTTGTTCTCTTCGATTTTTTCCTCGACGACATCGCGATCCAGTTGGTTTTGGAATTCTTGCTGCACCTGTTTCTCGACCGGAGACTCGACTTTCACGGGGCCTCCTTGATCGGGCGGTCGAGTCGGACCTTCGTTCGAGGTATATATTTAGATATAGGGCTTTGGCTTGGGCGACGGGACGGGCGGCCGGGAAGCCGGGGTCGGACGAGGCGAAAGAAAAGGACCTGGTCGATGACCGGATCCGTCTATATTGTCGGTCGTCGGTCGGCTGGCTTAGCTATGAATGATCAGCTTTGGCCCTTTTGTCTAAATACTTCCATCCACTATTTTGTCGTACTATCACTCGTTCGCGAGCCCCTAAAAAGCGTTAATCCTGTTGATGATGGCGGCGACAAGTTGTTCATCGTTTAGCCTTGTGATCGCAAACGTCTTTTTGCCTGCGCAATTTAAAGATGCTCCAAGGTGATATAGATCCCTATTATCGATAAGGATAAATCGGTCGTGGAACGAGTCGTCATCTTTCACAACCAAGCCCTCGTATTGGAGATTAAATGCGTTGACGTCATCTTGCGTCAGCTTGGCTTTCGTTGAAACGACCAACAAAAGTGAGACTCCATCGCTTTTGGACGAAAGGAAATCAAGCGCCTTCGCATCGGCATAAGGGTCTATGACAACGATGCTTGCCGTTGCCTTAGAGAGCAGTTCTTTGATAAAAACCCTGGCGTCTAGGTACTCGCCGTCAAAGAAGACCTTTTCTGATTCTGCTGTGTATTCGCTTTCGATTTTAGTTAATCTCGTGTCGATGCTTTCTACTTTATTTATGAGATTAATATAGTTCTCGT
The DNA here is from genome assembly GCA_017445245.1 of Bacilli bacterium. Classification (GTDB taxonomy): domain Bacteria; phylum Bacillota_I; class Bacilli_A; order RFN20; family CAG-826; genus Alloenteromonas. The sequence continues at coordinate 94,323 of JAFSUM010000016.1, forward strand.
TCGTCACCAAAGTTCGATTTCTATCAACCACATACCCCCGTAGCAAGTACTCTCTCAAGATCGAGTTCGCCCATTTTCGAAAAACGATTCCGTTTGGTGATTTGACGCGATAACCAACGGAAATGATCATATCCAAATCGTAAAATGCCACATCATATGTCTTACCGTCGGAGGCAGTAGTTGCATTTTTTGCAACAACTCGATTTGGGTCTAACTCCCCTTCTTTGAAGATGTTCCTAATATGCCTAGAAATAACCGATTTATCTCTCCCAAATAGAATGCACATTTCATTTAAGGAGAGCCAAACAGTGTCCTCGCTAGGGGACACGTTCACGTCCAGCGTTAAACCATTTTGTTCAAATCGAACTAATTCATACTTATCGCTCATTCGCTTGGTCTCCCATTAAACCTCTCTTTAAGACGATTTCGCCGGATGGGTCGAATGCGACGACTACCCCGGCTACGACAGGCTCAGGAAGGGCCGGCCCAACGTGAGGCTGCAGAGGTGCTGGGCCCACGCGAGGAGGAAGTTCGCCGACATCGTCAAGGGAATGCCCCAGAAGGCCAGGCCGAAGTCCGTCGCGTTCGCGGTGATGTCCGAGATGGACTCGCTCTTCGAAATCGAGAGGAAAGCCCACGAGGACAGGCTTTTCGGCCGCGGCCTGCTCGACGTCAGGGAACGCGAGGAAAGGCCCATAATCGACCGCGTAAAGGCCTTGGTTTTCGGCACGGAGGCCAAGAAGGGAAGCGCCCTGGAAGGCGCGCTGAACTACGTCAGGAAGGTATGGGACGACCTGCTGCCATATCTTTCCGAACCCTATCTCGAGCTTTCGAACAACCTGGCCGAGAGGTGCGTCAAGCCCTTCGTCGTCGCCAGG
>JAFSUM010000017.1 GCA_017445245.1 Bacilli bacterium
ATTGGATCTTGTACTACCGCAGATGGTAAAGAAAGAGTGGGGTATACTTTCCAAAAGGAAATATAAGTTCGAATTTAACAAATTCCAATTTAACGAGCAGTTGTAGCCTTTTTTCACCTTAAAAACCCGAACCCTTCACTGGCGTGTTTGATCACTCATATTTGGATTCACTGAAGGAACAACGTCGATCATAAAATTGCCCCGGCTTCGATTCCGAGGCAACCTATTTACTTATCGACGTTTCTTCGCCTTACGAATCGCGTACTCGCGACGATGCAGTTCATTGGTGTGCCGCCTTTTCGCTTCCTCCGTTTGGTCACCATTCAAGGAGTCAAGCCTCGTCCCTATCCATTCCACAGCGAGTTCCGCGAACATTCCGCACATCTCTTTGTAGAGGGCTTTCGGCATAGGCGGAGCCCCTTCTACTACGCTGACGACGGCCCGGAAACGCCGTTCTTTATTTGCCGCCATTGCCGCCCTTCCTGGCCTCGATCACTTTCTCGATCTCCTTCTTAGACCTCTTATCGAAGAGCAAGCTTGTAATCGGCCCATCGAAGGCAACAACCAAATCCGGAAGCGAGAGGACATAATCCCGAAGCTCTTTTAGCGTCTCGAACTCCTTGGAGCCGATCGCTTTCCGGTATTGGTTCACGTACTGGAGGTCCGCTTTCGTCAGCTTGCCCACGGCTTTTAAGGCCATGGCGCTGCCGACCGCAGCGAATCCATCTCCATCTAGCGATGCGATGATCCTGACGAAGCTCTTTCCGCCTTCGCGAATCAGCCAGGATGCGTTCGATTCGATCGACATCACCCTGGGCGCAGCGGAGAAGCCCTGAACTTCCGCTCCGTTCTTAGTGAGCTCTTTCCATTTCGACCAGGTCGGAGCCTCGGATCTGTGCTTTGCGTTCATTCCGGAGGGTTCCTTGAAGTCGATGATCGTGGCGAGGCAGCCCACTATGTGCGCGGATTCCTTCTTCTCTTTCAGGGCCGTGAGGAGCTGATGAATCTCTTGCTCGGCCCTTTCGTGGTAGAAACGGACCTCGAACCTTATCCAGGAATCAACCTTTGGATCGATCCCGGCAGACATCCTTTCCGCGAGCTTGTCATACACGCCACTTTCATTAATCACATCGGATAGGTATTTTTACCATCCTCAGCATATAGCTTCAGTTGTCCACAAAATGGGGACAACTTGTAACGATCCTTCACGGGTTAGGAAATGAAAACGGCCAGTTGGCCGTTAATGTTCCTTTGGTGCCGCCTATAGGAATCGAACCTACAACCTGCTGATTACAAATCAGCTGCTCTGCCAATTGAGCTAAAGCGGCAAATGAAATGACCTTTGGGCGAGAGGGGACATCCTGGTGGGTGTTGGGGGTTTCGAACCCTCGACCTCTTCCGTGTGAAGGAAACGCTCTCCCACTGAGCTAAACACCCGTGCTCGCCCAAAGGCAAATAATTATTGCCTTACTCAACTTTAGGTTCAACCCTTTTCGCCTTTCTTCGCGGGGTTTACAATGCCTCCATGCTAAAATTGGATTTCACCGTTAACTGCTCGCAGACGAGCCCATCACTTCGCCTATCGTATGAATCGGTCTTTCGCCTATTTGAAGACGCGGCGACTCTCGACGCGGAACAGATCGGTTATGACTATGGCAAGGTCGGCATGCAGGGGCTTCTTTGGGTCTACACTCGCGTCTATGTACGCTTCTATGAAATGCCCAAGTATCTTCATAAGGCTTCTTTTGTGACGAGGCCCGGCGCGAAGAAGGCTTTCATCTTCCCTCGTTATGGCCGCCTTTATGACGAGAACGGCAAAATCGCCGCAGATCTATCCTCTTATTGGTGCTTGATGGACGCGAAATCGCGCAAAGCAATCCTCCATCCGCCGCTAGAAAGCGTCGACCATTCCGATGGGACCGAATGCCCGCCTCCTGGCAAAGTCGAACCAAAAGAAGCCAAGGAAGTCGCACGTCACGTCGTTACCTATTCAGATTTGGACTTGAACCGTCATTTCAATAACGTCCGTTACGTGGAAATGGTTCTTAGCCTTAGACCTTCATCCTTCTACGAGAAATACGCCCTTAATGATATTCTCATCTCCTATGAGGCGGAGATTCACGAAGGGGATGAAGTCATCCTCTATGCCGACGATGACTTTACGTATGTCCGCGGAGTGGTTGGGGATAGGCAATGCTTTGAGATGAATCTCTCTTTCCGTCCGTTATAAGAAAGGCGTATCGATGAAACAACCCTTGGCATTCGCACTTCGACCCAAGACCTTAGATGAGGTCATCGGGCAGAAACATCTCCTCGGGGATGATTCTTTTTTGAAGCGTTCGGTCGCCAAGAAGACCCCGTTCTCAATCATTTTCTTCGGGCCGCCCGGAACGGGAAAGACAACCATCGCGGAAGCTTATGCCCGCGAACTAAAACTCCATTCTGTTACGTTGAATGCCGTCACGTGCAACAAGAAAGACCTCGAGATGGCGGTGGACGAAGCTAAAATCTGGCGTCCCACGATTCTCATCATGGATGAAGTGCATCGTTTGGATAAGACGAAGCAGGATTATCTTTTGCCTTACGTTGAAAACGGGACGTTCTATCTTGTCGGGGCGACCACGGCTAATCCGTATATTTCTTTATCTCGCGCGATTCGTTCCCGTACAAAGATTCTTGAAGTCCACCCCTTAACAGAAGGTGAAGTAGTGGAAGGTCTTAAACGGGCCATTGCCCATCCGGATGGTTTCGAAGGCAAAGTTTCGTTTGATGACGATGCGATTGCCTTTATCGCCCGTCTTTCCGGCGGCGACCTTCGCTTCGCCCTGAACATTCTTGAAGAGGCTTATGTCCAATTCGGGGATGATGGCAATGTGACATTAGCCCAAGTCCAAACGATCGAGTCTGTTCCGAATTACGCGATGGACAAGGACGAAGAAGAGCATTATGACTCCGTCTCCGCGCTTCAAAAGTCGATTCGTGGCCAAGATGTCGATGCGGCCATCTATTACTTGGCTAGACTATGCGTGGCAGGGGACCTCGATTCGATTAAGCGTCGTCTCCTCGTCACGGCCTATGAAGATATCGGTTTAGGAAATCCCAATGCCGTTTTACGCACCCAGATGGCGATTATGGCCGCCGAGCAGGTTGGCTTTCCCGAAGCGATCATTCCCCTTGGCGATGCCGTCATCGATCTATGCTTGTCCCCACATTCGCGCGCAGGTGCCGAATCGATCGAAGGGGCAATGGATTTCGCTTCCAAGACGCCCTTCCACGTGCAGGACTATCTCAAATTGACTCCCGTCAGCCTAAAAGAAGAGGACAAGTACCCTTACGACCGTCCCGATCTATGGACGAAGATTCAATACTTGCCCGATGAATATGCTGGAGAATCTTTCTATAAGCCCAAGATGTCCTCGACCTACGAAAAGGCGCTTAACGAAACCTATCAACGTCTTCTACAGGCGGGCAGGAGTTCCGATTTAGCCGCTTTGAAGAAAGGAAAGAAGTAAGAAAGCGCTTTCATTCGTTTTTTCCTTGTAACAAATCCAAATGGTCCTATACTTCGCAGTTCCCTTATGGGGAAAAGAAAGGAGCGTGCCTATGGAAAAAGAAGAAAACGAACATGTCGAAGAAGAATCCAAACTTGAAGAAATCGCAGACGAACTCGTCGAGGCCCTCGAAATCAATGCCTGGACATACGTCAATAGCGGCGCATTCATCGACTAAGAAAGCGTCCTAGTAGCTAGAAGGCCCAACAGGGCGTTTTCTTTTTGTGGGAAAGTCGCGCGAATTGGAGTAATCTATGTGGGCTTCTTCTAGAAGCGAATGCTGCGGGCGTGGCGGAATTGGTAGACGCGTTAGACTTAGGATCTAATGGGCTTCCCGTGCAGGTTCGATTCCTGTCGCCCGCACCACATGTTGAATATGTTCTTGATACAGATGTGTCAGGAACGTTTTCTTTATGATTGCTGCAGGGTCGAACTTTTAGAGAATGTTCGCATGGGAAAGAAATTGCCCGAGATGACATTGGAAGAGTTATGGGAACTATTTCCCGTTTTTCTCGTCCCACCTAGCGATCGGTAGAAGGATGATTTCAGCGAAACTAAGAAAACGTTGGCCGGGATTTGGCTGAATGCCCCATGGTCCGGATTAGCCACATTGGGAGTACTGCCTTTCAGGGAATATGGAGATCGATACGCTTATTCCTTGGAGACACAAAAGCGGGGGTGGGCATATTGCTTTCCGCTTTCGCGTAAGTGGTAATATGGGTGTCCAGCAGGAAGGACGTTAATATCCCTGTATCAGTCCGCCAGAGACTAAAAAACTGGCAAAGATCGGGCCAGAGATCTAAAACCTGTCCGCGCAGTGCCGGCGACACTAAAAAACGCCGTTTTTCTTTCACGATACATGGAACCGATTATTCGCTTCAAAGAAAGGATTCTTTCCGGCATCATCGTCGGGGCTTTGTCGTATTCTTCGCTCATTGGGAAGCGGGTTATTGTAAGGTCGGCGTCATTCAAGGTTAGAAGCGAGTACGTTCTCAAATTCTTCCCTCGAAATTACCTTCGCCTCACGGGCGTTCGAACCACCCTTTCCCCCATAAATTCCTATTCGAAGGCGCTCGACGGCTCGTTGTCGCTTTCCGACTTCGACTGCGATTCGACCCCCGCCTTGAAGGGCACCGTCCGCTGCAAGGTCCGCAACCTTCAGAATATCGGCACCTTCTTCGAGTGAGTTATCAAGATCGAGGAGGATTTCTCCTCTGGGAGCGTGAGGTGCAAATTCGCGACCTCGGAAGGCGCTTTTACGCTCGGCTTCATGGGGACTTCCTTCTTGGTTCCGAACACCCTTTTGAACAAGGATAAGATCGGGGAATCAAAGCAGATTGTCGACTTTGAGATAATCGTTCAATGAAAAAAGCTCGATGACGTTGGCTATGTTTCGTCTCTCGTGGGGAGAGGCGATTTTTCTTTCTAAAACGGAAACCTAAGTTTTTGCAAATGGAAGTGTTTTATCTGAAAACAGGTTCCTATGCGCATGCGTGTACATTTTGTGAAGGAAGGCCTCGTTAGGGTATAATGATTGCCGACATATGAACCCTTTGCTGTTCATGTATTTGCTCGTCGCCGGCGTTGCCATCGTCTTTTTTGGCGGCTATTTCTTTGCCCGTAAAAACGAGAAAACCCGTACCTGTTACCGCCGTATTTGGGGCGGTGTCGCCATCGTTACCTTGCTTTGCCTTTTCTTTTTCGTCCCCATCGCAATGACGACGGACACGGGGATCAACGGCCAATATCTGACGAACGTTGGGAATGTGAATCTGGTAGGGGTGCCTTATGGCGAGAACAAGGTTGCCAACTTCTTTGCTTTGTTCCACCTGATTCTTTTCTTGCCTTCGGCTGCGTTGGCAGTGCTTTTCTTCCTGCTACCGAATCGGTGGAGTTCGTTTTTGCAGCGCTATGTCCTCTTGCCGAACCTATTGCTATCGATCGTCTTCCTATCGAATCTGCAACAGGCCTATATCGGGGATTTGGTCATCTCCCATAAAAGCGCCTTGGTCGTCATAAACGTCGCATTGCCTTTTGTTTTTGCCGCGGTGGACGTCTTGGAAAAGAAGAAGGAGTGGGCTTTCGACAAAAATACCATCATTGGGGCGATGCTCGCCTTCTTCGTGATTTTGCTCGCCTTCCTTCCGATGGCCACTTTTGCCGCCCTCGTCCCAACGGATTGCATGTTCCTAGGGCGAATCGAGTATTCCTGGAGGGCAGTCGACTTTTCGATTGCCCATCGTTACTACGTCTATGTTGGCATTGCCTATTATGTGACTTTGTTCTTCCTTTTGAACCGGCGGGAAAAAGCGGCGATGAAAGCCATCCTCTTGGCTGTGTGTTTCGGTAGCCTTTCTTCCTTCTTTACGCGTTATGGGTTCGAAGGCATCTTCGATTTTACCAAAGCCCAGCCCGTCCGCGTGACGCGCCTCCCCATCCACCTTTGCCATACGGCGTTGCTCGTCATGCCGATCTGTATCGGCTTCGAGATGAAGCGCCTCTTCTATTTCACCTATTTCATCAACGTCTACGGCGCGGTCATGGCCATCGTCTTTCCCAATAACGGTGACAAGCAAAACATCTTCGATCCCGATATCCTTCTTTTCTGGTACAACCACTGGACCGCCTTGCTGATGCCCCTTATCTGCGTCGCCTTGGACTATTTCAAGCGTCCCAAAAAGAAGCAGATGGCCTTCTCCCTGGGGTTCTTTGCTTTGTATTTCGTCGCCATCATGTTCGCGAATGGATATCTTTCCAACTTCGTCCCTGGCTATAGCCCGAACGTCATCGGTTCCGGCACGGACTATCTATTCTTAAATAACGACTACATCCTCGATATTCTCGGGGAAGAGGCAAAGAAGATGCTCGAAATCAAATGGATCATCAAGAGCAACGACCTCACACTCGTCTATTATCCGCTTTACCAGGCCATCTCCTTCGTGGGCTATGTCGTCATCGCCTATTTGATGTGGTTTGTCTATTCCCTTTTCTATCGAATCCACGATTCGCACGCCGAACTTCATGATCAACTCGTCCTCGTTAGAAGAAGCCACCTGAAATGGAAGGAGAAAATCGAAATGGAACACACGCAAGGAACAAATTCCTCCGGAGCACCGGAATTAGTCTTCCAGGGATTCTGCAAACGGTATGGCAATTCGCCGAAGCTTTCCGCTGATCATGTCGATTTATCGATTCACGGGGGTGAGATTTTCGGGTTCCTAGGGCCTAATGGGGCAGGCAAATCTACCTGCATCAAATCCGCGATCGGCATCCAGCCGTTGACCGAAGGCACGATCGAAGTCTGCGGGCACGATATCGAAAACGATTCGGTCGAAGCCAAGCGCCTCATCGGCTACGTGCCGGACCATTACGCGTTATACGAAAAACTGACGGGACGTGAATACATTTCTTATTTCGCGGACATCTACCGCGTCAGCAAGGAAGATCGCGACGCCCGCATCCAAGACCTCGTGACCCGTTTTGAATTGACCAACGCCTTCGATGCCCGCATCGAGACCTATAGTCATGGTATGAAGCAAAAAATCGCGATTATGGCGGCCCTGGTGCACGACCCGAAGGTCTGGATCCTCGACGAACCGTTAACCGGTTTAGATCCGCAGTCGGTATTCCAGGTCAAGCAGACGATGATCGCCCATGCGGCCAAAGGAAACGTCGTCTTCTTCTCGAGCCACATCATCGACGTGGTGGAAAGATTGTGTACCCGCATCGCCATCATCAAGGAAGGCAAAATCGTCTACGAAGGGTCGATGGAAGAAACGTTGCAGAACCACCCCGAAGGATTGGAACGTTTCTATTTGAACGTGATTGGAGAATTGGATGGGAAAGAAGACTGACGAAACGCTTCTGTCTTTTAAAGCCCTTGTTTCCATGCAGCTCAGGGCCTTCTTTCCCTATTCCTTCCAGGAACAAAAGAAGAAGGCGTTGATCCGGCTGATCCTTTATCTATTAGGGGTAGCGGCCATCACGGGCATCTTGTATTTGGTGCTGTTTCTCCTTGGCTTCCTCGGCGTCTTTGGCATAGGCGGGCGACTACCGATTCCGGTTTGGAACGTCTTGTTCTTCCTCTTCCTTATCGTGAATTTTTTCTCTTGCCTTAACCGCGTCACGTCCTCGCTATATTTCTCAGAAGATAACCGCGTCTTGCTTTCGCTTCCGTTATCGCCTCAACGTGTCTTCTTGTCGAAGCTTATCGTCTTGTTTATCCAGGAACTCGTTCGTTCTTGTTTTACTTTTTTGCCGTTGCTCGTTTCCATCGGAATCGCCTACAACATGCCAGTTTATTATTTCTTCTGGCAGCTGATCACGATTCCTCTGTTGTCCTTACTTCCGCTTGCCTTGTCGGCGGTGATTTCCATCCCGACCTTTTATATCAAGCGTTTCTTAAAACGTTATCCCCTCATCCAAAGCCTGATCGTCTTAGCCATCCTTATCGCGGGAACGGTCGGTATCTTCGTTTTGACCTCCTTCATCCCGGAAGACCTCGCTTTGGCGAGCAAATGGCCGAACATCTATTTCCCCGCGATTACCTCTTTCACCCAACAGGTGAACACTGTGCTGCTTCCTTTTGCTTATTTGACCGCGATGTGCACCGGTTACCTTGGAACGGTTCAAACGGGTATCGGGGACATTGTCCCCTTGTTCTCGATGACGAGTTTGATTCCGTTTGGGGTGGTGGTGACCCTGATCGTCGGGGGATTGGGCCTTTCGAGCCAACTTGCCAAGCGCGTCTATTCCAATTTGTCTGTCTCTTCCTTCGAACACGATGTGGTCAAGGTAAAGGAGAAAAAGAGTGAGAGGCCGCTTCCTTCTTTCGTGTCTTTCTTGAAAAAGGAACTCTTCGTCGAATTCCGCTCGACCCAGGCTTTGACGGGCAATTATCTTCTCTTCATCGTCACGCCTTTGGCGACCCTTCTTCTTAACGTCGTCTTCAATTCGATGAAGAAATCGTTCACGGGCCAATTGTTTACCCTGTTGTTCAACGGATTGATCATCGCCCTGATTGCGATGGCCACGAGCGTCTCCATGGCGTCCGTCTATTCGCGGGAGGGGAATTCGTCGTATTTGTTGCACTCTTCCCCGATGACGCTTCGCCGCGCCCTTCTTAGTAAACTCTTCCTACGTGCTTTGTTGATGACGGCATCGCTTGCTTTGACTATCGCGGTCTACGCGAACAACTGCACGTTGGATTACGTTCCGATGGCGACCGTCTTCTTCAGTCTCTATTTCATGTACCTCGGCCACTTGCTCTGGTCGGCCGAACTCGATTACATGCACCCCAAAATCGGCTTATACCGCGATGGTGGCAAATCGGCCTTCAACCCGAACGAGGCGGTTTCGACGGTTTTGGCGTTCTTATTCGCCTTTATCTTCGCGGGGTTGATGTTCTTCTTCGCCTATGAATCGATCGCAACGGGTTTCTATCGCCTGCTCGCCTTCTCAGCTTTCTTCTTCCTCGCCCGTTTATTCTTCTTCTTGATGCGAATCAAAGGCTATCGCTCCTTGCCGCAGGAAGGAGGGCGCTTATGAAAAAGATCACCGTCATTCTCGTTTCCGTCGTCTACGTCACCGCGATTATCGTGGTCGCATTCCTCGGTGTCCTCGCCGAAACGAAGAACCAAACCATCAACGTGACGAAGATCGTCCTCGACCAGGCTCGTAATTTGTCGCAGGGCGATGTTCTTACCTATCCGACGGGAACGATGCCACAGGATTCGGTATATGCCATCTTCTCGCGTCCGGAAAACGGCGAAGGCGGTTCTTATGACATCGCCTGGACGATCGATGGTATTCGCTTCGACTATGTCATCCAAATTCGCGGCTTTGCGACCATTTATGAACGCGATGATTGGAAAGACGGGCAGGGGTGCTTTGATCTAGGCGCCTTCGTCTTGCCTGAAAACGCGACCGAACAAAGACTTCTGTATCACTTGAATGACGGTAGTGGGGACGAACCTTCCTTCGCGACGATCGATGAAGCAGGCCTTATCACCTTCACTGAAAAGATTTATGGCATCACCACCTTCCAGGCTGTGATCAATTCAACCGATAATTCAGGTGTGACGTGCAACGTTCGATTCATTGCCGTTGGGTATTAAGAAACTAAGATCGGGCATCCAAAAGAATCACTTTTCTTATGTCTAGGTTTTTGCTTTGTTTGGCCTTGACTCTATCTTGCCTAACGAAGTCTTACTTGCGGAATAAAAAAGCAGGCGCATGTGGCGCCTACAATAAGTTGGTTGAGGATTTACTGTTGCCCGAGGAGCAAGCCGAGGTAATGGGTTCCAGCGGCCGCTTTGATGTAGCAGCCCAGGTAATCGGTATGGGCTAATTCGGGGGAAGTTTCTTCCATCGGAACGATTATCATCGGATTAACCGTTGGCGTCGTCTCGGCGGCGAGTTGGCCAGCATAGATCAAGAATGCTTCAGGATCAAGTTTAATGCCAGCCGTTCCAGCTTCGTTACCCATCATAGCAATATTGGTCATCGTGACATCCCCAAAAATAAGTGCTTGCGAATAACCTAATGCCTCTATAGCCATGCGATACATCTGTTGGTAAGTGGGATAGGAGGCATCGGTGTTAAAGGCTTTCATGTCTAGACCGGAGAGCAAATTGAGGCCTTCGACATCGACAACTGCGCTGGTTGCCTCTTTTGTGGCCGGAACAGCGGTGGGAATGGCGGTAGCGAGAAGATCGGCGTCATCCCAAATCTTGACGTGTCCTTCAAGAGCATGCTGGCTATTGCCCGTAGCGGCACTAGCGGTCATATCGAGGGCGATGATGTTGACGAGCGCGTTGCCGTCTTGGACTTTGGTGAAGAGTTTACCACCAGAGGTGGATTCCGCGTTCCCCTTTAACCAACCACTTCCAGTGCCGTTGATGGCAACCATTGAGACTAATTCGGAAGCGGCGTGAGTGGCGAACCAGACATCGGTGGGCGACACGTAGTTTTCAAAGAAGACGTTCGCACAGTCAACACGAGTTTCGCGAGCAGTGAATAGTCCACCGTTGGTGTACTCGTTCTGTCCTTCGTATTGACGGCCTTTTTCATCTAGTAGCATGATGCCGCCGCCAGCACCCTTCATGAAGGAGTTGGTGATGTAGTTGTGGTTCGTGCCGTGGATGTAGAGCATCGAGTTATAGGAATCGAACGATTTGCAACGATCGATATAAGTGACAGGCGTCGGAGTCATGATCTTGGTCTCATCGTTATCCGCATATTTATAGTCACCACACTGTGTCATGAACGAAGTAAAGGTCTTCGAAATGATTACGTTGCTAAAGGTGGTGTGTGTAGCGTCGAGCTTAAATCCGAAGAGGGCGCCTTGGTAATCGTCGTTATTGGAACGATCGCCATTGCCGATGACGGAAAGGTTCTTGAAGGTGTTCTTACCGCCGACACCGCGCTCAGGAAGAAGCAGTTCTCTGGAATACTCTTCCTTCATGCCATGGTCGTAAGAACAGTTGATACCAAACAAGGTGGTGTGCGAACCGTCGAAGACTTGATGGGAAAGTTCGCCCTTTTCATATTGGGTTCCGCCATAACGGGTTCCAAAGAAGAAGACATGCTTCAAATGACTTGCGTCGATGGTGCAGTAATTGCCCTCGAACGCGAAGTCGAAGGTTTCGTCTTCAGGCTTGTATTCGGTCTTGTCTTCGATGAAATGGCCCGAGGTGCAAGAAGTACCACGATAGTAGAGAGGATAATCGTCCTTCATACTGCCGGTGAGAAGGCGCATGACATCCTTTTCGTTCATCTTCGGCAATTTATATTGTTCGCGAAGGGTGTTTTTCATGCCGAGGAAGGCGGCCATTTCGTCACTGTGGTTACGGAAGTAATTCTGGACTTCGGTGGCGGTGTAGAAATAACGATCGGGGAAGTCGGTGTTCTTCAAGATAATGTCGCTATGAAGAACGAGGGCGTTCGGTTGAGGCACGGAGGCCAAACCATGAGTGGTCTTGTATTGTTTCCAGAAATCGCGGTCCGGATCGCGGAAGTGGGAGTTGTCGAAGAGGGACAAGCCCTTTGCGTCGACGACGTTATAGCCATCCACGCCTTTGAAATCGAAGCTCACGGATTTGCCGTTGAGGGTCGCGGTGAAGTGAAAGGTCTTTCCGATGGCGTCATCGCCTAAGACGAGGTTGCCGCCGGTATAGTTAAGCACGTCGGTTCCACTGCCGGAATTGTAGACGGTCTCGTCTTGGTCGGTCGCTTGCCAGGTGAGCCCGCTCGGATTCTTGAAAATGCGTTCGGCGAGGGTGGTGGAATCCGTGGTGACCGCCATCATGGGGAAAGCGAGTGGGTTATCGTCGCCGACTTTATAGATGTCGTAGGTGCCTTCTTCGTTTTCGTAGAAGGTGTTGCGGTTCGGGTTCTTGTTGGTTTGGATGGTTTCGACCTTATCGAGATTCGAAACACGGTTTTTGAATTTGGTGATGAAACCGGGCAACCGGAGCTCGGTGACCTTGGACGTATCCAAAGCGGAAGCGGGATAGTTGACGGTCGAGCTGTTGCCGCCGTTGGAGGCAACCGTAACGGTTGCGGTAGAAGGTTCGACGACGACGTCAGAACCGGATTCGAGGACGACGCGGCCCGCATCGACGACGATCGGCTGATAGACGAAGCCATATTCGTGATAAGAGCTATTGGCGACCGCAATGATGTGAATATTGTCCGCGATGCCAGCATGGTGGATCGTATCGGCGGGGGAGTCGATGGTCAGTTCGCATTCCATGTTGTTGCCGGTGGCGATCAGACCATGCTCGTAAGCGGGGGCGGTGGAGGGGCGTTTGTAATATATCGAGACGATGTTATCTTGTTCGCCTGCGTCGAAACTGACGGTCAAGGGCGCCTCGGACGTACCGACGACAGTCTGAGACAAATCCCATTCCGGTCCGGCGTAGATGCCGAATTTCTGGTGGACGGGGTCGAAGTGATCCGTGACTTCAAGCATTTCGCCCGGCTGGCTGACCTTGAGATCCCCATCGCCGAAGACGAGGTTCGCGTCGTTGTCAACGATGGCGAAGCGATTGGCGGCAGGGTCGTAAATAAGGTGGTTGTCTCCGCTTGGCTTATAGAAAGCGATATCGAGTCCAGCCTCTTTTTGGACCGTCGCGATCGCGTCTTTCATCGAGGAGTTCTTTCCACCCATCGCCAAGGCGGTATTCGCGTTTTTGACGAAAGACTGGTCAGAAGCTTCCTGCGCCTTTTTGGTGAGGTTGGTGAACGTCGGGATGAGGATCGCGGTCAAAATGCCGATGACGGCGATGACGATGACGAGTTCGACGATAGTAAAGCCCTTGCGAGACTTTCCTTCTCTTCTTTTTTCTCTAATCAACATAGAGATCCTTTCCGCGGGGAAATCATCGATGACAAACCCCGCTCAAAATATAAATGAGTTTACCCTAGGGCGTGGGGCTCGGGCAAACAGGTGCAAAGGGCATACGCGAGCGTGCGCCCAAGCGCATTTGTTTTGCGTTTTTTTGGCGTTTTTCCGTTCCAGAAGCAGGATCGTTTGCCGACCGATTTGAACCACTTGGAGGGGTGACAGGTATTCCTTCTCGTTGCCTCGGGTTACTTCATCTAGACCCGCACGACGATGTTCCATTAGATTGAACGTTGGACGCCCTTAAAGGCCGCGAGGGTGCAGGTACTTCGTCTCTATGTGGCATACCTCAGGGCGTATTTGGCCAATCGATTAAGTAAGCGAAGAAGCTGGGTTCGATGCGGATTACATTTTCTTTTTTGGCGCTTCTGTTCGAAAAAACGTGGCTCCTGTTTAAAAAACAGGCCATATCCGTTTGCCGGAAGTTAAAGTTGAAACGCAATTCCAACAAAAATTTATATTTGAGAAAAATATTTGCTCTTTGGAAAACAGAGGCTATAATGATGCCAGGAGGAACAAGATGAATATTACGAACGAAGAAATCGAACGCCTTGGCGAAGTCCTCTCTCTCGCAAGGCAGTCCCTCGGCTGGTCGACGGAAGAACTCGCCCAACAAATCGGCGTCACCCGCCAGACCATCAATAATCTTGAGTCGGGCCGCGGCAAATTATCGAAAACCCAATACATGGCCATCCGTTGTCTCTTTGACGACGAGATTGAACTCCATCCCGACGAGACGGAAATGCTGAAGACGCTTCTAGAAATCTGCGTCGATAACCCGGACAAATATGACGACGAGGCCAAGAAGAAAATCAAAGACAACATCTCGCTTCTCGCCCCCGGGGTTACCAAAGATCCCGAGAAACGAAAGGAAGCGTCCAAGATGTGGACGGCGGTTGTGGTGGGGCTAGGTATCTTGGCTCCCATCAGCACCTTGACCGCTTTGGCCATTGGCAAATGGAGGAGAAAATGATGTGCAAACAAAGCTACCCAACAAGCAGCAAACCCATGACGTTAAGTGAAAAGTACTGGCTGACCATCTTCTTCACGTTCCTTCGTTACTTCTCCATCTTGATGATGGGGAGTGGGATCGCGTTCATTTTGCTTGGCTACTACTTAAACCCTTGGTATTACGCTGGCCTTGCCGCTTGGCCTCTCTTCATCATGTGGGGCATCGTCAACTTCCGATACATCGCCGCCTTAACAAGATTCCATCGCCTGGAATTCTCCAGGGTCGAAGAGGGCATCGTCTGACTGGAGGAAGAAAAAATGAATCCATTTGAAGCTTATGTCGAATTCATCAACGACGCTTACGAACAAAGCGATTTGCCGGAATTTGGCCGCCGCGTCCGTGAGACGAGCAAGCATGTATTAAAGAAGACGGTCTTCACCGTCTGCCCGATCATCGGCAACGCGACCTTAGACTGCGCTCGGCGCATCAAAAGGGAACTTGCCGAAGCCTATTCGAAGAAAGAGGGCGAATTCGCCGAAGCGAACTAATTCTTCTCCTCTTCCCAAAACTGACGCCACGCGTTGGCGTCTTTTTTGACGCGCATGGGTATCTTCTTCTTACGGGGATAACCCGAAATCTCGAAAGGACCTCGCGGAACTAGATAGGTGCCTCTAGGGTTATCCAAACAACATAAGGAGGACATACCAAGCGCCGCTTTCCAGGCGGGATGGGTGAATAGATATAGGAAACCGTTCCCAAGTTTTTTAAATAGCGGAGCGAAGGAGTGGATGATGTTGGTCCTTGCAACGCCAGGATGGGTCATAAAGACGTTTGCTCCGTCTTCGAGGGCGTTAGCAAAGATGTTCATGCAGATGCGCTTGGAAAGGGAATAGTCCTTCATGCGCTTGTCTCTGCGGGTGTGGAAGTAGGGGGCGTAATTATGACGACGGGGCGAGGAATTGACGATGGAGTCGATGATGACGTATTTGGCGTTAGGATAACGTTTATAGAAGGCGTCAAGGCAGACTTGGGTGCCGATGGCGTTGACTTGTAGGGTCAAGGGATTACCGTCTTCGCCTAATGAACCTTTAGGCGGAATATAGATACCGGCGTTAAGGACGATCGCATCGTACCCTTCTTTTGGCAAGGAAGCGATACAAGCGCGAATCGAATCGGGCTTGGCTTGATCATAAAGGGCGATACGGGCATGCACGGGGTTCCCGATCTCTTCTCCAATGGAGGCGATGCACTCTTCCGTTTTCTTCTTGTTGCGTACCATGAAGGTCACTTCGGCCCCAAGGTAAAGCAAGACCTTCGCGCATTCCAAACCGATTCCGCTAGAAGCGCCCGTGATCAAAAAACGTTTTCCCTCTTGGCGAGGGAAGTTGTTCTCGACGTAACGCAGGCATTTCTTGTGCACGTCAACATGATAAGGCCTTGCTAAGGTTTCTAGAAGCGGTTAGACGATGGTCTGTCTATTGCGGCCGCTATACAAGAACCTGCGCATTTCCATGGTCTTCGGGCATCCGGGAAGGACCACATAACAAACCACAAAATTCTTTACATAGATCCGATAGTAGGGATATTGACGATTCTTCCGAGAACGATAGGGCTCAAATGACTCTGGGTTGCGACTTCTTTGAAGAATCGCCTCCTCGACATCGTCGATTAATTGATTAGCAGCCTTTTCGTTCTGGAGGGTGTCAGGAATATATGCGACGGCTTCAGCTAGATTATCGCGGAAAAGAGGCAAATACGAGAGAATGATTTCAGCTATATTATTTGCGTAATCCGTCAAAGACTTCGGCATGAGCCAGTCTTCGCGAATCCGTTTCCGCCTGTCGATCCGCTTCATCAAGGGATAATTCGACATTATTGATGATTCGCGAGTACTCTTCGATAGACAAAACTACCATGGAGCCATAGCCGTTTTTGGTTAATATGACGTGGCCGTTCTTCTTGACGGCCTCTTCGATATCCACGAATTTATTCCTCAAATCTGAAACTGGCCTTATGTCTAACATCCTTCTAATCCTCTTATCATAATTTTATCAAGAGAACAATCAGCCCCATGGTTTTTGGTACCAGTGTCTAAAGGCCATAAAAAAGACCTGCCAGAATAAGCGAACAGGTCTTGGTTGGTCATTCAACAATCTGTTTAGTCACGGCTTCCGCGATGGTTTGGATCAGGCTGCCCTCCACGAGTTTGCACGCTTCGTCGATCGTTTCATACATCGTGTCGCCTTGCGCTTTGCCATGGGCTTTCAAGACGAGTTTCTTCGCACCGAGCAAAGGGGCGCAGGCACGCTGGGCGAACTTGAAAGGCGCCTTGGCCTTCTTGATGCCTTTTAGTTGGAGCAGGGCACCGAATTTGGCGAAGATGTTCGCGGTCAGGGCTTCTTTGAACAAATCGGCGATATAGAGGGCGGAACCTTCGACGGCTTTGGCAAAGATGTTGCCCGCGAAACCATCGCACACGATGACGTCGACTAGATCGTCGAAAGCGCGATCGGCTTCGATGTTGCCCATGAAGTTCAATCCGGATTCCTTAAGCAACGGGAAAACTTCTTTGATGAGTTCATTGCCTTTGCCTTCCTCCATGCCGACGCTTAATAACCCTATACGCGGATTCTTTACGCCGAGGAGTTTCAGATAAACATCAGCCATCTGGGCGAATTGAAGGAGATACTCTGGCTTGCAGTCCATGTTCGCGCCCGTGTCGAGAAGGCGGAAGACGCCGCCTTTTTTATTGGGGTAGGTGGAAAGGAGAGCGGGGCGAGAGATGCCAGGGATACGGCCTAGACGCAGGACGGTGCCGGTGAGAATAGCCCCGGTAGGGCCCGAGCTTACAAGGGCGTCGATATCCTCACGGACGCGGAAGGCCTCGATGCCTTTGGCCAGAGAACAATCTGGCTTGTCTTTCAAAAACGTGGCGGGGTGGTCATTATTGGTGACGGCTCCAACGCATTCGATGATTTCGATACGTTTCAAAAAAGCGGGTTCCTGTTTGAAAAAACCTTCGATCTGTTGTTTTTCTCCTAGAGCCACGATTTCTAGATCGGGCTTAAGTTCCAACGCTTTCTTGCAACCTTCTAGCGGGGCAAGCGGGGCATTATCGCCACCGAGGATATCCACCATGATTTTCATTTCTTCGCTTCCTTTCTTCTAGCGTGACGCCAGAGGCGATAAATCAGATAGTCGATGATAAACAAAGGTACGTCCAAGATGATTTTTGCGACGACGAGGGGAATCGGGGTGAAAGCGAAAGGACAAGTCCAGGCGGCTGAGACGATAAGATGGAAGAAGAGGATGGTGCCGAACTTAAGACAGCTTTCCCAACGTGGCTTGCGACGGTCGAAGACGACGAAGAAGAGAATGAAGAATAATCCACCCGCGGCGATGGTGCCGGCGAAATAGGTAGAGAGATAAATCCTCGAAACGAGGTCTGGATAAAACGGGATACACGTGAATGCAAAAAACAATAGAAGGTTCAGGCTATAACTTGCGAGGGTGGCGAATACTTTGGATACGGCCCGTTTATGGATGATGACGGTGTCGCGGACGGGTCGGAAGTGGGAGGCGGCGTTTTTGTCGATGTAGATGCCTTTGATATCGACGTTAACGATGCTGGTCACTTGGGCCGCGGCGAGAAGGAAATCGTGTTCGTAGTCGTAACGGTTGCCAGGAGTTTGTAAGGCCAATTCGAACAAAGAGGAGGGGATGGAACGAAGGCCGGTTTGAGTGTCTCCGACTTTTTGCTTGGAGGCGCAGCGGAAGGAGGCGTTAGCGAGGAAATGTCCGATTTTAGAGGCGAAGGGGACTTCCTTTTTCTCGAACATGCGATTACCCATGATCAGGCAATCCGCGTAATCCTTTGCGGCGTCACGGACGCGCAGGATATCGTCATAAGCGTGTTGGCCATCGCCATCCGCGGTGACGATGAAGGCGTAGTCATCTTCCTCGATGAGGTGATGGAACCCATATTTAAGGGCATAGCCCTTCCCTTTATTTTCTCTATAAGAAAGAACTTCGAAGACGGTCTGCTTTTGAATCTCCTCGAAGATGGAATCAAAGGCCTCGGAAGAGCCGTCGTTAATGATCAAAAAACGGTCGAAATCGCCGGACTTGAACTGCCTTAAAAAGGGGATGGCTCCCTCTTCGGGCTCGTAGATCGGGATGAGCAGGGCGGTTTTCTTCACGGCAGTATCCTAGGGATTATAACCCATTTACGAAATTGCTGATGGCTTCATCGTCATAGAAGAAGTCGCGGTCAAACGCCGCGTCTACGGGGACGCCGAGGTCATCGTGTTTTGCTGGGTTCCCATTTTCACCCGTGCGGTTAATGCCCGAAATGCGGACGGGGCGCCCGTCTGGCGTAGCCGTGTAACGCACGACGCAGGCTCCGCCGCCGCTTTGTTCACCGATGATTCTGGCCATGCCGTTTTCCTTGGCTAAGTAGGGGAACATGTTCGCGCAGGAGAAGGAATAGGCGGATGTGAGGATGAAGAATTCGAATTGACCCTCATAGCCATCGTTTTCGTCATAGAGGCCATCGAGATTCGCGTCGATTTGGTAATCCAAGTCGGTAAAGCCTTTGCTGAGAGGGTTATAGGCCGTGGCTTGGTATTCACGTTTTAGGAGACCTAGCATCGAGACCAGGGCGTTGGAGTCGCCGCCTCCATTGCAGGTGATATCAAGCACCACGTGTTCGATGTTTTCGTGAGCGGAGATCTCTTCGAGGGCGGAATAAAGAAGGGCAAAGGTATCTTTGTTACCCTGTCCGATTTCCGCGACGTTTTCTCGGGTGAGTTCACGGTAAGAATGGACGAAGCCATCGAAGGAGAGGATGGCTGTATTGCCGCTATAACGGACGGTATTGACGGGTGTGCGGGATCTATTACGACGCGTGTAACAATCCGTAGCATCGCTACTTAACTGCTTTTGCCGCGAACTGGTGTAATAGCCGCGTTGATAGTTTCCTCCGCCAAAGGCCGAAGTGGCGTTACGGGCATTCGTATGGCCGTCGCCGATAATCGCTTCGTAGACGTATTCGATTGCCTGTTCGTAAGCGAGTTCGTCTTCGGAATGAAGATCGTCGTAAATCGTCTTTTCGTTTTCGAGTAGATAGGTTTCAAAAGGGGCGAAACGTTCGTCGAGGAAGCCATAGAAATGATCGAGGTTGAACATCAAGGCATCGAAATTGAAATCAATGAACGCTTTGCTTCGTTTCTGGTTGGAGAAGGGACCGGAATAGTAATAGGCGGAATAGGGGTTCGCGGTATAGGAAACACTGATGGCTCCGTTTAGGAAATCGAGGAAATAGAACGCCTCTCCATTAAAGGCAATCGGGGAATAAAACGTATCGACGAACACGAGCTCGTTGATGATCGTGAAGGGGAGATAGGGAACGCCGTCTTTGTCGACGATGTCGAGACGATAAGCGCCTAAGTCGAGAGTTGTCGGGGCTTCCGCAGAATGGAAAATGGATCTTGAATCATCAACGATTTTGGCGGCATAGGGGGAATCGACTAGCCCTAACGGAGCGCCCTGATGTAAAGAATAGAGATTGCTTAGATCGTAGTTTTCGACGAGGAGCTTATTTTCTTCCGCGTCAATGGAATAAGTGACTCCAGTCGGGCAATGAAGAGTGACCAAACCCTTATCGACGATTGGAACGATATCAGCTTCATGAACGAATTCGAGGGCGAATTCTAGGGGCATGTAGATGATTTGGGGCTCGTCCGCATAAAAACCGTATTCGAAGGTCGTGGTCTGTTTTCGGTCAAAAGCCCCGTCGATGACCACGTCCACATAGTAGGGGGCAGTTTCCACAACGAATTCGGGTTCAGGAATGGAAGAGCTCTCTTCTTCGGAAGAAGGCGTTATCGAAGAGGAGTCGGAGGAAGAGATATCGGAAGAGGAGATATCTTCCGAGGGGTTTTCGGATGTCTTTGTTTCAGAAGAAGGCTCTACGGATGGCTCTTTTGAGGTCGTGGGGGTTTCGGAAGAAGTTTCGCTAGAAGGGGTGGCCTCGCTAGAAAAGGCAAAGGGTCCGCATGCGGAAAGAGAAAGGACGATTGCCGAGAGGGTAAAGATTTTGCGTACTTGTTTCACAAGCACAAGTATATACGCGTAAAAGAGTTCCTTCTAGGAGGGTCATAGCCCGAGGGCATCCATGGCTTTTAAAAGGTACTTCGTTCCTTCTTGGATGCGCTTTGCATCGCGTTCTGGATGGCGGCAGGCGTGGCTGACGTACATGAACCAGCCGACGAGTTCGATTTTCTTGCGGATTTCCTCCTTGTCGGGATCACCCTTATATAGGCCTTCGAAAACATCTTCAAAGAGTTTTTCGCAGAAGGTGTGCTCGACGCCGAAGAACTCGACTGCGTTCATCGGTTCGACGGTGTTAAAGGTTATATACGTTTTGTACAAACATGCGAGTTCGTAGAACGGTTCTCCTTTGGAAAGGGTGTCCATGTCGATGAGGAGAAGTCCATCCGGCGTGGAGAAAAGATTTTTGAAATGGCAGTCCCCGTGCAATAGGAAATCCGAATCGGGAAGGCTCTCTACGAAGGCAGAAAGCTTTGCCAGAGTAGAGGGATCGAGAATCTTTTCGGCGCGGGTGATACGGGTGCGAAGATCGTCCTTGTAGGAAGGGATCATGTCGCTTTGGATGTGCGTGTGGCGCATCTGGTCGAGAAGGGCGATATATTGCTTTAGGTATTCGTCGTAATGGGAGGGCGATTTGCGAAGGGCATCAAGCAAGGAATCGGCTTCGATGAGTTCGTAGACGGCGCCGAGTTTCTCTTCCTTGATGCGGACGATGTCATAGGAAATCGCGGTGGGGATGCCGAGGACGAAAGCCTGCTTGGCGAGGTTACGTTCGCGTTCAATATCGGCGACGGGGTTGCCGCGGAAATAAGATTTGACGATGGTGTCGGGTGAGAGGCGGTAAACCTTGCCATAGGCACCTTTGCCGATGAGGGGGCAACCGGCGATCGAGATTTCGCGGAAACGCTTCTGGATGTCGAGAATCTGGGTGAAGCCCGTCATCTCGAAGATGTCGTAGGTTTCCGTGCTCACGTTTTCGATGCGCAGCAAAGTGTCGTCTTTCTTGCATTTGAGGACGAGGCGAAGGCCGACGCTGCTGATGAATTGGAGGGCAGAGGCGTCGAATACCAAAGAGGTATGCGGAACGGAGTTAAGGATGGCAAGTAGGGCCACCTCGGTTTCGCCGATCGTGGACGTGTCGATGCGTTCGGGTAGATGGATGGTCAGAACGCCGTTTTCCAGTGTGTGCCTCATATCGGGCCAATTATAGCTACTCGCGCATCGCTTGTGGGCGGGAAATTGATGAAATCGCTTCCCAGAGGGAAAAGCGTGCTCCACAAAGCGAGAATGGGTATACAATCATGCCGCAATGAAAAAAGAACTCCATCTCGTTTTAGAGAACTGTCCCCAAGCCTTCCAGACCTTAGAAGAACTTAAGGCAAAAGGCTTCAACGCGACCGTGTTGAGCGGCGAATCGCTCCGCCACGCGGTCGATTATTATCCCGAAGAGCATCATTTCCTCTCGCTTCGCCATCTCGAGAAGCGCGACTTGCTGGAATCCATATTCGTGATTTTCATCGCCGATGGCGAGAAGATTGATCAGATCAAGGAAATCATCCGCCGCGATACCGGGGATTTCCACGATATCAAGGGTTGCATGTATTCCCAGCCCATCGACGACTACGAAGGTTCAATCTAATGGAAGGTTTCTCCGTCTTCGCCTACGTCGCGATCCTTTTGTTAGCGGGTTTGTTCTCGACGCGCTTGATGCGCCTACTCAAACTCCCCAACGTCACCGGTTACATTATCACCGGTATCATTTTTGGTCCTTTTGTCCTAGGGCTTTTCTTCCACAACTTCACGATGGACGGCATCAAAGATGGGCCGATTTTCAAATACGTGCAGAGTTTAGGATGGATTTCGCAGGTCGCCTTGGGCTTCATCGCTTTCAGCATCGGTTCCTCCTTCCGCGTGGCGACGATTAAAACCTTAGGCAAGCGCGTCCTTATCATCACCATCTTCGAGGCTTTGGGTGGCTCGCTTATCGTTATTGCTGGCTTGCTCGTGGCCCATGCCCTTTTTCCAGAGCAAGTACCCATGGAGCTTGTTTTGACTCTTGGGGCCATCGCCGCGGCCACGGCGCCTGCCGCGACGCTTATGGTCATCAAGCAATACCGGGCTCGCGGAAAACTCGTCGACACGCTTCTGCCTGTTGTGGCTCTGGACGATGCGGTTGCTTTGATCCTTTTTGCTGTCTTGTTCCAAATCGCGACGAGTATCGCGGGAGGCGGGGAGTTCTCGGCCTATAAGATGATCGCCAAACCCCTAATCGAAATCGCTCTTTCGTTAGCGATTGGGTCGGTCCTTGGCCTATTCATCAGTTGGATGAACCGTTATTTCAAATCCCGTAATAACCGTTTGGCCTTTTGTATTTTCACGGTCTTTGCCGCCTTGGGTTTCTATATTCTCTTCCGCCAGTCTTATATGGGCGAGTTCGAACTATCGTCTTTGCTCATCTGCATGATGGCGGGTGCCTTCTACGCTTCCCTCCGTCCTGATAGCGGGCCGACACTTGATGTTTTGGAACGATTTACCTCACCCGTGTATATGATGTTTTTCATCATTTCGGGTGCCAGTTTGGATTTAAGTATCTTCTTTTCAGACAAAGGGCTTGTCGTTTTGGCCATCGCGGGTACGTATCTCGTATGCCGCGTCATCGGCAAATACGGCGGTGCCTTCGCGGGCGCTTCGCTTACGCGCTGCGAACCGGAGGTGAGGAATTACCTCGGTCTAGCCTTGGTGCCTCAAGCGGGTGTCGCGATCGGTCTGGCGACGACCGCTTCCACGATATTCAACGGCCACGAAAGCGGGGCGATGATTCTCGCGGTTATCCTTTCGTCGACGCTGGTTTACGAACTCATTGGTCCAATGGTTTCGAAATTCGCCTTGCAAAAAGCGGGCCAAATCCCGATGGACCGACCCGTTTCTTCACGTTGATTTCCTAACTCGTTATTTCTTTTCGCCCAGGACGATTTCTTTCGCATAAGCGAGTTGCTTAGGCGTGATCTCACCACCCGAAATTAGGAAGGCGACTTCTTGGATTTTCTCTTCGAGGTTCAACGGCTTGATATGGGTGGTGGTGCGCCCGTTTTCGACTTTCTTCTCGACACGGATCGCGTGGTCGCTTTTCGCGGCGACTTGGGGCATGTGGGTAATCGCGATGACTTGAGCAAAGAGGGAAAGCTCGCGTATTTTTTCGCCGACTGCCATCGCGGCGTCTCCGCTTAAGCCCGAATCGATTTCGTCGAACACGACGGTCGAAATCTTGTTGGCTTTGACGAACAAACATTTGAAGGCGAGCATGATGCGGCTAGCCTCGCCGCCAGAGACGGTCTTGGATAGACTCTTCAGGCCTTCGCCGATATTGGTCTGGATGCGGAAGTCGACCGTATCGATACCGTTTGGGAAAAGAAGCGACGCGTTTTCGACCTCGTTAGGCGCGAAATCGATTTTGAAATCGGCGTCGATGAGGAGCTCGCTTAAACTTTGGACGAGTTCCTTTTCGATTTGGGCGGATAGCGACTTTCTGAGGAAACTGAGTTCTTTGCCTTTTTCGAAGCAGAGGTGAAGCGCTTCGTCGCAACGTTTTTTCGCCTCTTCGATTTCGGTGTCGAGTTTGGCATCTTTTCCTAACGCGAGGGAAAGTTCGTCCCGATAGGCAATCAGTTCGGGGATTTCCTTGCGGTATTTGCGTTTCAAAGAAGATAGGTCCGCCTGGCGTTGCTGGAGGACGTTGAGGCGTTCTGGGTCGTAATCAAGCGACTTGAAATCTTTCCTAAGGTCGCGGAAGGTTTCGTCGAGCTCATAGTAACGGTCTTCTAAGAGTTTACCCGTCCCTTCGTATTTGTTTTGGTATGAGGCGAGTTTGCCAAGGATCTTTTGTAGATCATATAAGCGATCGAGGAAATCGGAACGGATGACTTCTTCCGCCTGCTCGAAAAGCGAATACACGGCATCATAGTTTTTGAGGAGTTCGACTTCTTCTTCGATTTGCTTTTCCTCATCAAGGCCGAGCCTAGCGTCTTCGAGTTCTTTGTATTGGAAGGCGTAGAAATCGCGGTCCCGTTCGATTTTCTCTTTTTGCTTTACGAGGCGTTCGTAGGCATCTTTTTCCTGCTGGTAGGAGAGGAGAAGGGCGCCATATTCCTCTTTGAGGGCCGATGTTTTATCAAAGGAAAAGCCATCGATGATTTGCAGATAGTTCTCGGGGTTGAGGATCTTGACGAAATCGAATTGGCTATGGATGTCCGCGAGGATACCGGCGATGCGGTTTAAATCGGTGAGGGTGATGGGGACACCGTTAGCTTTGATGGTGCTTTTTGTATGCGAAATGACGCGCTCGATGGAGACTACGTTATCCGGGCAAGGGATATCGCGTTTCAGAAGGAGGGCTTTAAGCCTAGAGGAATCCAAAGAGAAGTCGCCGATGATGGTGGCTTTCTCCTCGCCTTGGCGGATGAATTCGCTTGAAGCGCGTTCGCCCAATAGAAGCGACAATGAATCGATGACGAGGCTTTTGCCCGCGCCGGTCGCGCCGGTGAGGACAGTAAAACCATCCGCGAATGTGACATCGACGTTTTCGAGAATGGCGAGGTTATGGATGCGAAGCCGACGGAGCATGGGAAGATTATAAAGCATCTCAGTCTAGAAGTGCTCCCACATGCACGCGAAAAGCGAAGTTTTTCCTTTCCTCGGAGTTGTCGTAAGATGAAAAGCATGAAGCGCGTCATCTTCTTATGCCATGGGAACATCTGCCGCTCGGTTGCGGCGAAATGGATTGCCTTGGACTATTTGGCAAAACATGGTCTTGCTGGGGAATACGAAATCGAATCCCGCGCCTGTTCGAGCGAAGAAATCGGAAACGATATCTACCCTCCGATGAAAGCGGCTCTAAAAAGGGCGGATATCCCGTTTGGGACACACGCGGCGAGGAGGCTGACTCAAAGCGAATACGATTCCGCGGATGTGATTTACTACATGGATTCAAGTAACCTGCGTTACCTCTCTTATTCCTTTGTCGACCGACGTCATGTCTTCAAATCCATCTGCGAAGGGATGCCCTTCAAAGAAATCGAAGACCCTTGGTATACGGGGAATTTCGATTTGGTCGTGCAGCAACTAAAAGCCTGCATCGAAAAGATTTTTGCTTAGAAATAAAGACGCTTTTGCGGTGAAAAGAGCGCAAAACCGCTTTCATGCCCGTACGAGTGTGCCCGAGTGTGTTGCTCTTGCTGCTCGCGCGAGGGTAAAATAAACAATATGCCAACTAGGAACGTCGACTCGCCGGAAGAGAAAAAGAAACACTCCGGCCTTAAGTACCTCATCTACATTGTCATCGTCCTCGTCGCCACCGCGATTTCGTTAATGATTTCGCTTTGGGGCGACAACTTTAACAAGGTCGTCGACGCGATGCATTCGGCCGATTGGGGCTGGTTTGGCTTTATGATGGGGCTGGTCGCTCTAAGTTATGTTTTCGAAGCGTTAATCCTTCTGGTTTTCTGCCGTTTGTTTACGCGGAAGTACCGATTCCACCAAGCTATCGCGACCTCGATGATCGGCCAATTCTATAGCGACGTCACCCCAGGCGCTTCGGGCGGGCAAGCCATGCAGGTATACACGCTTAAATCGCAAGGCGTCCAAGTCTCGAACTCGGCCAGTATCATGGTCATGTCCTTTATCTTGTACCAGAGCTCGTTGATCCTTTTCGACGTGGTCGCCCTCGTCGTTGAATGGGATAGGGTCCTCTCCATCACGGTGAACATCGAGCAATGGGGTTGGCATCTTCCGATGTGGCCGATTATCTTCGCGGGTTTCGTGTTGAACCTCGCGGTCATCGCGTTATTGCTTACGATGAGCTATAGCCATCATATCCATAACTTCATCCTCCATTACGTCGTCGGCGCTTTGGGAAAGCTCCGCATTCTGAAGAACCCCGACAGGACCCGCGAATCTCTCCGCGTGCAGGTCGAAAACTTCAAGATCGAATTGAAGCACCTCTTCTATAACATTCCCGTTCTGGTCGTTCAGGTGATTTTCTACGTTTGCATTCTCCTCATACGAAACTCGATTCCTTATTTTTCGGCGTTGGCCGTCCATGCACAGGGCCCCTTCTTTGAAGGCGGGTTCTCGTTCATCAACATGATTCATACCTGCTTCCTGACCTCGTTTCACCAGATGTGCACGGGCTTGATTCCTCTTCCTGGTTCCGCCGGTATCTCGGAGCTTTTCTATTCGTACCTATTCGCGGGACTCTTCCTCGGCGATGGTGTCTTGCAGTCCTCTCAGATTCTTTGGCGTACCGCGACCTTCCACATCGTCTTGGTCATTTCGGGCTTCGTCGCGGCCTTCTACCGTTCCAGGGCCAAGGAACCGATGCCTTTCGCCGACCACAAGACATTCGTCAATTTGCAGCTAGAAACCTTCGACGAACGTAAACGAAACATGGAAACGCTCTATGAGACGCGTCAATTGTCACGCAAGGAAATCCAAAGAAAGATCTCCGCGTTCCCGAAAGATGACTATTACAACGAAACCCCGTTGACCGGCCGTATCGAGAGGGTCAAACCGGTGAAGAGCAAGAAAGAAAAGCCGGCCAAGGCCAAGAAGACGAAAACGAAGGCCAAAGAGAATTCCTGGGAGACCTGGGATATATGAACGTCGCGATTTTCACCGACACCTACCCACCGGAAATTAACGGTGTCGCCACCTCAAGCGCGAACCTGCGCGCGACGTTATTGGCACACGGCCATAATGTTTTGGTCGTCGCGACGAACGTCTTTGGCAAGGACATGACCTTTGAGGATGGGGTTCTACGCATCCCGGGCATCGAGATGAAACGTCTCTATGGGTATCGTCTGACCAATTTCTATTACACGCCCGCTTTGAAATACATCGCCGATTTTGCTCCGGACATCATCCACGTCCAGACGGATTTAGGCGTTGGTACTTTCGGGCAATTAGTGGCCCTTCGACTTCACGTCGGCTGCATCTATACGTTCCACACGATGATCGAGGACTATGCCTATTACGTGACCAAGGGGCATTTCGACCGTTTCGCCCGTCATAGCGTCCGCGCCTACTTCCGTAAACGCACTCTCTTCTATGACGAACTAATCGCCCCAAGCGATAAGATCAAAGACTACCTTCGTTCCATCGGCATCGACATGACGGTTTCCATTTTGCCTACGGGCATCGATTTTTCGCGCTTCGACGTCTCGAAGGAAGATAAGAAAGTCACCGCGGAATTGCGGAAGAAATTCGGGATTTCTCCTTCCGATACCGTTATTCTTTCCCTCGGCCGTATCGCCCAGGAAAAATCGATTGACGTCTTGCTGCGTGGTTATGCTGCCTATCTTAAAAAAGGGGAAGACCGTCCCACTAAGTTCGTCATCACGGGGCTAGGTCCTGCCGTGGACGATCTCAAGGAGCTTTCGCGCGACCTCGGCATTTCCGACCGTGTGATCTTCACAGGCCCCTGCAAACCGGATGAGACGCAAAACTATTATCGTCTTGGTAACATCTTCGTCTCGGCTTCGCTTACGGAGACGCAAGGACTCACCTTCATGGAAGCCATGGCCGCGCGTCTATTGGTCCTTGCCCGGTATGACGATAACCTCGTCGGCACGATCAAAGACGGTGAGACCGGCTTCTTTTTCTTCGACGAAATGGATTTCGAGGAGAAGCTCCGCGCCTTGATGAAAATCGATCCTGATAAGCGTAAGCGCATTGAGGAAAATGCCCTCGAAACCATCGACATATATTCCCTTGAACGGTTCTACCATAACGTGATGGAGGTTTATAACCGTGTCCGAAAAAAGAAATGGTGAGACGGTAACCATCCTTTCGATCAAGGTCAAAGACGGGCGTTACACCCTTAGTTTTAGCAATGGCGACAAGATCGAAATCGGTGTCGATACGTTCACGGAATTTCATCTCTATGCCGATAAAGAATTAAACTGGGACGAATACGAGAGGCTTCTTGCCTATGCCCGCATGGATGAGGCCTATCGCATAGCCTTAAAACGCCTAAGTCACGATTTATATTCCAAACGGGAAATGCGCGACTATCTTCTCGGCAAAGGGGAAGATCCGCAAGACGTCGAAAACGTTCTCGAGCGTTTGGTCGCCGCCGATTTGGTCAACGATAAACGTTACGCGACCACCTTTGCGGAAGACGTTGCCGATTTGCGTTTGATCGGCCGGAATCAAATTCTTTTCACATTGCGTCAAAAAGGCATTTCGCCTTCTATTTTGGAGGGGCTTTCCTTTCCGCGAGAAAAGGAACTCGACAAGGCCATGCGTTACGCAAAGGCGGCGGATAAGAAATACCATCGTACCCCGAAGGCAAGGCGCACGCTCAAGATTTCTCACGCCTTGTTGCGAAGGGGCTTCGACGAGTCGGTCGCCTTCGAAGCGGCGGAGGCTTGTGCGTCCCCCGATGATCAAGAGGCGATCAAAGTCGATATCAAGAAGGCATATGAAAACGCCTTCGTCAAATATTCCAGAAAATACCAAGGATACGAGTTGCGGCAGCATATCTTCGCCAATCTAGCCAGGCGAGGTTACGACTACGACGATATCCGCGAGGTCTGCGAGGAGGCAGGATTATGAACATCAGCGAGTTTCAAAGCGGGGACAAGATCATCGGTCAGTTCCTTTTGGCCGATGCCAAAAAGGGCGTCAAAGAAAACGGCAGTGCCTATTGGTCCCTTCAACTCCAAGACTCCACGGGGGTCATCGAGGCGAAGAAATGGGATTTCGCCCCGCAGGAAGAAAGCTTCATGGTACGGGGGAACGTCGTCCAAATCGAAGGCGAGGTCCTCAAATACCGTAATGCCTTGCAGGTGAAAGTCTATTACTGCGATCCTCTCGACCAGTCAAAAGTCGATTTCTCGCGGTTTATCCCAGTCGCCCCGATGAGCCTCGACGAGATGAAAGGCAAGCTGGAATTCGCCCTTTCCAAAATCGAAGACGAGGATATTGCCACCCTCACGCGTGCGATGGTGGAACGCTTCTACGATAAGTTCCTCGTCTATCCTGCGGCGGTGAGAAACCATCACGAATACTATTCGGGCCTTCTCTTCCATTCGCTTTCGATGATCGATGTCGCCTCCGGGGTATGCCGCGTCTATCCGAACGTCAACCGCGATCTCGTTTTCGCCGGTATCTTGATTCATGACCTCGGCAAGACGGTCGAATTATCCGGCACGACGGCCGCCCAGTTTACGATGGAAGGAAAGCTGCTTGGTCATATCTCGATCGGGCACGCCGAATTCCGTCGCCTCGCAAAGGAACTTGGTTTCTTCAAGGTGGACGAACTTAGCGAAGAGCAAGCCGCTTCGCATCCCGAATTACTCGCGAAGAAGGAAAAGGCAGTACTCTTGGAGCACATCCTTCTTTCCCATCATAGCAAGCCCGAATTCGGCTCGCCCCAAATGCCTTGCACCAGGGAAGCGCTCGTCGTCGCCATGATTGATGACCTCGATGCGAAGATGGCGATTCTAGATAAGGCTTATCGCGGCGTCGAGCCCGGAACGGTCACGGCAAAACTCTTCAACATGGACGACCGTTATTTCTATAAGCCTCTGTTTAACAATAAAGACGAAGCCCCTGGTCTAAGCCTAGAAGAGTTAAAGAAAAACTTCGATTAGAAAAGGAAAACGAGCGCGGATTGCGCTCGTTTCTTTTCGTTTTGGCCTTATTTGATACCTTCGGAGATTTGCTTTGCTAGGACCGGCAAATTCATCTTCGAGGTGTCCTGTTCGGTCATGGTGAGACGGAAGCCACCTTCACCACCGAGGTAACGCGGAATGACGTGAACGTGGAAATGGGGGACGGTTTGGCCTGCCATCTCGCCGCAGTTGGTGAGGATGTTGACCCCCTTCGCGCCGAGGACGCTGACCTCGGCTTGGCCGATGCGCTGGGCGACGGCCATGACCTTGTTGAGGATGTCCGCAGGGCAGGAGAGAAGAGATTCGCAATGGTGCTTCGGCATGACCAAGGTGTGGCCTTTGGTCGTCTGCGAGATGTCGAGGATCGCGAGGACGTCATCGTCTTCATAGACTTTGTTGCACGGAATTTCGCCGTCGATGATGCGGCAGAAGATATCTTTCATAAATGCCTCCAATAAGAAAGGGCGGGTTGACCCGCCCTTAGTATAATCCTTTTCCTTAATCGAAGAGATCGGGGAAGTTGGATTTGAAGTAATCGTAGACGTTTTGATCGTGGTAGACGAGGTTGGCCTCTTCGACGGCTTCCTGCTTCGCGGCTTTGGTGTAGGAATCGTTATCCGCGAGCATGGCAGTGACCTTGTTCACGATTTGGTTCTGCGTTTCCTTACCAGCGCGCTCGCCAGCCTTGGCCATCGCGTCATAGGAGGCTTCGGTGGCGGAGAGCTTGGCGGATTTGACCGCTTCGTCAACGCGGACGATGACCCAGCTCGACGACGAGGAATCGAAGTAGAGGTAGGGGTGAGCGGAGGAAGAGCTGTAGGTCTCGGGGTTCAGGTAGTAGGAACCGTTGACATACCAGCCGAAGTCCATCTTTTCGTTGGCTTCGTCGTTATTATCGACGTCGTTGGCGACTTGGATCTTGAAGAGCCTGGAGCGGAGGTCGCTCGGGAGCGAGGAGAGTTCGCTGGAGGAGAACCATCCTTCGGTGACGTTCGTCTTGGCGAGGACTTCGCGTTCCTTCAGCATGAGGCCCGTTTCCTTGGTGTAGGCTCCGCCGCCGGTGAAGTCGGTGGAGGAACCGGTCTCCCAACGGACGTTGGAGAGTTCGGTGTAGCTCTTGTAGATATCGCCGAGGGTGGTGAGCGGGTAGAAGGTCACGTCATCGGTCGCGGGATCTTCGTCGAGGTCGGCGGTCATGGATTCCCAGTTGGACTTGGCGTAGAGGTACTTCGCGGCCGCTTTCTGGACGGGGGTCATCCAGCCATCGAGGTTGATGAAGCCCTGGTAGACCTCGGAGATGAAATGGAGGTCGCGGAGGGATTCGATGTCTTTGGCGGTGACGGAGGCCACGGCGATGGTATCGTCGCCCGTATGGACGAGTTCGCGGATCTCATCGTCGGTCGCGGCGAGGATATCCTCGACGTAATGGGTGATGAGGTTACGGGTCGCGTCCGCGGTGTCGAGGTTCTTGAGCGTGATGGTCTGGACCTTACGGGCATGGCTACGTCCGAGGGCGGAGTAGTTCTTGCGGGTGAGGTAGTTCTCGACGAGAATCGTGCGATAGAGGTTCGGGAGGAGGGAACGCTCGATGTAATCCTTATAGACATCGAGGTAGTCGCCGTTGGCGTTGGCCGTGCCGAAGTAGTCGGAAGTATGGGTGTGGTCGAATTCGCCGACAATCGGGTGACGGTTGTCATTGTCTTCGAGGATCACGCCATAGTTCGCATCGAGTTTGTACATCGCGGCGACCTGGGCGTCGTAGAACTTCTTTTCGACGAAGAAGTTGCGATCCTGGTAGGTCGAGTTGGTGACGTTGCTCCAGAAGGACTTCTCGATGGATTCGAGGAGATGGTTGTAGAAGTCTTTGAAGCGAAGGACTTCCGCCGCCTTATCGCGCGGGCTTAATTGGAAACGCGCGTGCGTATCGACGAAGGCCTTGATCTTCGAATCGTTATTGATGATCGGGCGGATTTCGGTATAGAAGTCGCCGAAGTAGGCTTTAGCGATGCGGAAGAGCAATTCGTCGAGGACTTTGCTGGCCGTGGAAGAGTTGCCGGGAACCACGTCTTCGAAGAGCGTCTCGATGTCGTTGTGGACGATTTCGGTCGAGAGCTGGACGATCGGGTTGGACTGTTCGGCCTCGGGAAGCTTGGCTTCGACGTTGTCGCAGGCGGCGAGGCCGAGGGTCGCGGCGATCAGGGCGCCGAGCGAGAGGACTTTGAGCTTATTTAGCATAGCAGGCACCTCCAGTGGACCAGAGAGCGGAAGGATCGTTCGGGTCCGAAGTTTTCTTGTTGTAACCGATGGCGCAGGTCTCGGAGATGAGGCGCTGGGAACCGTCGGCGTTGAGGGCGCGAGCCTGATCCTGGGAGGTCAGGTATTCGATGTAGGTCGCCCAGGTGTCGTCGAAGGATTCGCGGTTGTCGATCTGCGATTTCGCGCGTTTGGACTTGATCCAGGTCTGGATCTGCTCTTCGGCGGATTTGGCGATTTCGTTGGTCGCGAAGACGATGTTGTCTTCTTCGACGAGACGCTGGAAGAGATAGGTGTCCTTGTTGGAGTTGTAGGACTTGATCTTGCCGGTGAGGGTCTCGACGTTCTCCTTATAGGCCGTGTTGGTCGTGTGGAGCTGGTTGATGTAGGTGGTCTTGTCCGCGATGTCGTTGCCGACGCGATAGGTCGGGAAGTTGGTTTCGGTCGGACGGTAGACGGTATAGAACTCGGAGAGCGAGTTGGAATTGCTGTTGCCCTTGAGCGCGCTGGCGTCGTATTCGGCGCGGGTCATGTTCTGAAGGGTCGTGGAGTAGTCGTCGTTGATGGTGACGATTTCTTCGAGGGCCGAACGGTCGATGACCATGAAGTGGACGCCTTCGTAGGAACCGGAGGATCCGCCGCGGACGGCGAGGACGATCTGGCCCCTTTCGGTGGTGAGGACGTTGCTATCCTGACCGAGGATGGAGGCGGGGAGGACGGACTTGGTGTCACGGGCAAAGCCGGGGAGGGCAGCGTATTCCGCCTTGAGGGCGCCGACGAAGTTCTCGGTGGTGAAGTTGTCGCCGGGCTTGAGCTCCTGGATCGAATTGTCGTTATAGGGGATCTCGTTCGGGACGATGACCGCGACCTTGTGGTTGTTGAAGTACTTATTAAACAAGATGTTGCGCGGGAAGTAGGTCGAGGAACCGTTGTTGACTTGCCAGTTCATCTTGGTGGTCGTGCCATCGATGAGGAAGTCGTTTTTCGCGACTTCGTCCTTGGCCAAGGCGACGGCCGCGCCATAGGGGATACGTCCGATCTGGGAGCCGACGGTGCCGAAGTAGTTGCGGATGTAGTGCTCGCCATCGGAGAGGCCGGCGCTGATTTCTTCCGCAGTCTGTTCGGTCGACTTGTCGGTGTAGGTCGCGTCTTCGGAGAACTTGATCTTGTCGAGGAGGCGATAGCTCTTGCCGGAGTTGGCATGGGCGTTGATGGCCGCGGCATAGGGGTTCAGGCTGACGTTGGTATTGACCTGGTTATAGATGGACTCGTAGGCATAGATGCCGAACTTGAACTCGTTGATGAAGGAGTCCGCGGTGTCGCGGTCCATGACGGAGAGCTGGCCATACTTGGCGGCAGAGCCGGTGTCTTCGGAGTTCTGAAGGGCGATCGTTCCGAAATCGGTACGGGTGTTCGCCGCTTCGGCGGGGCTCGTCAGGTTCGCGCCGGCGAGAAGTTCGACGACCTGGCCGAGTTTGCGGGACTCGGATTCGGAAATCGTGGCTTGGGCGTGTTCGCCGTTGGTCGCCGAGGCGAATTTGACCAAGATGTGGGAGACGGTGTAGGGCATCTGCTCGGTGAGATAGCCGTCGCTGCCGACGCCGTATTTGTCCGACGCGGTGAAGATACCGTCGCCATCGCGCATCTTTTCGACCATTTCAGCGGCTTCGTATTCTTTCTCGAAGGCCGTCTTTTCGCGGGCGTACAGTTTGGCCTGGTAGAGTTCGGTGACATTCTCGCAGTTGTTGTTGGCGAGAAGCTTGGAGAACTCTTCCTGGTAGCTCGTGTTGTTCGTGTTGGCGTTCTTGGCCGCTTGGTCCTTGATATCCTGAACGTCCTTCTGGGCCTTTTCCTTCAATTCGGTGATGGAAGGGCTGCTTTCGAAGTGCTTGCGGATAAGGACTTCGTACACGCGGTCAAAGTCGGTGCTGGCAACACTGGTGGAATAATACGTACCGAAGAGGTCCTTAGCAGTGATCTGCACGGTCTTGGCGGTCGTAGGATCCTTATATTCCAGCACTACGCC
This sequence comes from Bacilli bacterium, assembly GCA_017445245.1. Taxonomy (GTDB): domain Bacteria; phylum Bacillota_I; class Bacilli_A; order RFN20; family CAG-826; genus Alloenteromonas. The sequence goes on from JAFSUM010000017.1 coordinate 33,971, forward strand.
ATCGGAATAGGTCACCTCGTTGCAGGCGGTCAGTCCGGCGATGCCGACGAGGGCGGTGACGATTCCGAGGGTGAGTTTGCTTCTTTTCATAAGTGACTCGTTCCTCCTTGCCTAAATACTAGTATTTGAACGTAGCGTTGAAATCATATACTTCGCGCCTTGCGTTAGCAATCAAAATTTGCGCGATGTGAAGCGCTTGCGAGAAAAAACACCTCAAAGATTAATCTTTGAAGAAAAATTATCATTCTGTTTGCCCACTCTTATGCAAAATGGGTAGAATTATCGCCGCTATAAGGAGGCTGGACCATGGCGGAACTTCGCGTTGAAAATCTGCATGTCAGCGTGCAGGGAAAAGAGATTCTCCGGGGTGTCAATTTGACCATGAACGAGGGCGAGACCATCGCTCTTGTCGGCCCGAACGGGCATGGTAAATCGACCCTTTTGTTCGCCATCATGGGCCATCCCAACTATGTTGTCACCGAAGGAAGCATCACGCTGGACGGGAAAGACGTCCTTTCTCTTTCCGTCGATGAGCGTTCGCGTCTGGGTTTGTTCTTGGCCATGCAATCGCCTTCGGAAATCCCCGGCGTGAATTCCGCCGATTTCCTCAAGGCCGCGATGAATGCCAGAAGGGAAAAACCCATCCCGCTTTACGCTTTCTTTAGCTCCCTTCAAAAAGCCTACCGCGAAATGGGCATCCCTTTTGAGATGAGCAACCGTAATCTAAACGAAGGCTTCTCGGGTGGCGAGAAGAAGAAAAACGAGATTCTTCAACTCAAACTCCTCGAACCGCGTTTCGCCCTGCTCGACGAAATTGATTCCGGTTTGGATGTTGATGCCATCGGGGTTGTCTCGAACGCCATCAAAGAAGAGCAAAAGAAAGGCCGCGGCTTCCTCGTGATCTCGCACTACGCCAGGCTCTATGATCTTATCGAACCGAGCCGAGTGGCCGTTATGGTCAACGGGCGCATCGCCGTTGAAGGCGGACCCGAACTTGCCAAGAAGATCGATACCCAAGGTTACGAGTGGATCAAAACCGAACTCGGAATCGAGATCGAAAAAGAAAAGGCGAGCGTGACTTCCATCGGAGTCTGCGGTGTCAAAGAGGCCATCAAAAAATAAAAATGCTTACCCTTGTCGATTCGGAAATCCGCGACCTCGAACTCGAGGTGAAGGAAGGCGAGAAACTCGACGTTCGCCTCGCTTCTTTCAAAGCGTTTCCGAACGTCAGAATCCACGTAAAAATCCAAAAAAATGGCATTTTTGACGGGTGTTTTGCAGATTTTTCTCTCGGTGAAGGCAAAGCCGTAATCGAGGTTGAACTCCTTGGAGAAGGCGCGAAAGCAAGCTGGCATTACGCCGGTATTTCCTCGCGTGATTCCCAAAAGACCGTTTCCGCTTCCATCACCCATAAAGCGCCCAATACGTTTGGACGCATCTACCAATATGGCATCGCGATGGACGAGGGTCGTCTTTCCTTTTTCGGGGCTTCCGAAATCGAGAAAGGAGCCTATGCTTCCGACACGGCCCAAAAAGAAAAGATTATCGTTTTCGATGCGGGGGCGGTCGGCAAATGCTCGCCTGCTTTAAACATCGATGAAAACGATGTCGTCGCCTCCCACTCGGCGGTCGTCGGCAAACTCCCTGAAGAGCATATGTTCTATTTGCTTTCCCGCGGAATTGAAAAACCCGTGGCTAAACGTCTGCTCGTCCTAAGTTATTTACGTCCCGTCCTCGAACACTTTGAGGGCGATCTTGCAGAGCGCATTTCCGCTCAAATCGAGGAGGGTTCCTTACGATGATAGACCCCAAAATTCGCGACCGTTTTCCGATGCTGACATCGAACCAAATGATGCAGGGCCATCCCCTCATCTATTTGGATAACGCTTCGACGACCTTCAAACCCGATTGCGTCATCGAAGCCGAGAATTTCTACAATTCTCTTCAAACCTCGAACTCTCACCGTGGCGATTACGATCTCTCTTATCTCGTCGATCAGCATGTGGCCGAATCCCGCGCGCTTGTCGCCTCCTTCATCAACGCCGATACGCGGGAAGTCATTTTCACTTCCGGCGCGACGGCCGCCCTAAATACGGTCGCCTTTGGATATGGTCTATCGACGTTAAAGCCTGGCGATGAGATTCTTCTCACCCTTGCCGAACACGCGTCCAACCTATTGCCTTGGTTCAAAGTGGCGAAGATGACGGGCGCCGTGATTCGTTATATCCCGTTAACGAAGGAAGGCAGGGTCACCGTTGAGGCGGCCAAACAGGCCATCGGCCCCAAGACCAAAATCGTTTCGATTGCCCAAGTCACGAACGTCCTTGGCTATGAGGCTCCTGTTAAAGAAATCGCCGCATTGGTGCATGCCCAGGGTGGCGTCATTTGCGTGGACGGGGCCCAATCCGTTCCGCATATCAAAGTCGACGTCAAAGATCTCGATTGCGATTTCCTCGCTTTCTCTGGTCATAAGCTTTGCGCGCCTACGGGGACCGGCATCCTTTATGGCAAATACCATATTCTCGAAAAGATGGAGCCTTTCGCTTTGGGCGGAGGCATGAACGTCAAGTTCTATCCTTCGGGCGAAATGGAACTCTTACCACCTCCGACTCGTTTTGAGGCCGGGACGATTAATGTCGGCGGCATCTATGGTTTGGCCAAAGCCATCGAATTCATTCAAGGAGTCGGCATGGATAACATCGCCGAACATGACCGGATGCTAAAAGCCCGCGCCGTCGAAGGGCTTAAGAACTGCGACAAGATTACGATGTACAACGCGACTAGCGAAGCCGGCATCGTCGACTTCAACGTCAATGGCGTATTCGCCCAAGACGCGGGAACCTGGCTTAATAGCAAAGGTATTGCCTGCCGTTCGGGAAGTCATTGCGCCAAAATCTTGCACGAACACATCCACACGATCGCGACGGTTCGCGCTTCGTTCTATTTCTACAATACCGTCGAGGAAATCGACACTTTCGTCGATACCTTGGTTAAGGGAGGAGATTTTCTAGATGCCTACTTTTGAACTAACCCCCGCGATGATGCGGGAAATCATCATGGACCATTATTCTTCTCCCCGTCATAAGTGTGACCCGGAACAAGAAGGATATGTGAGCCTACATAGCGCTTCCGTCAACTGCATCGATGATATCAACGTCTACCTGAAACTCGATGACAAAGGCATCGTCGAAGATGCACGTTGGAACGGAGTGGCCTGCGCTATCTCGACCGCCTCAAGCGATATCCTTTGTGATCTTCTCATCGGAAAGAACGAAAAGGACGCCCTTTATCTCAACGAACAATTCCACAAGATGCTTCATGAAGAGCCCTACGATTCTTCCGTTTTGGAAGAGGCGATGGCTTTCATGAATACCAGCAAACAGGCGGCGCGCATTCACTGCGCGACCATCGGTTGGGACGCGATGGAACAGCTTTTGAAGGAGCACCGGCATGACAGATAAGACCTTCGAAGAAGAATACGCATACGGCTTTAAGGACGAAGACGTCTCGATTTTCGATACGGGCGTCGGCCTTAACGAAGAGGTCGTACGCGCGATTTCGAAGAGCAAAAACGAACCGGAATGGATGCTTGAATTCCGTCTGAAGGCCCTCCATACGTTCGAGAAGATGCCCGAACCGAACTTCGGGCCGAAACTCGACATGGATTATTCGAGCTACACCTATTTCACCCGTGTCTCCAACAAAGAGTCTTCCTCTTGGGACGAGGTTCCGGAGACGGTAAAGGAAACGTTTACGAAACTTGGCATCCCCGAGGCGGAGCAGAAATTCCTTTCCGGCGCATCGACCCAATACGAATCCGAAGTCGTCTATCACAACATGCTCGAAGAGGTGAAAGAAAAGGGCGTCATCTTCCTTTCGACCGACATGGGGTTGAAACTATTCCCCGATATCTTTAGGAAATACTTCGGTACGGTCATTCCGATCGCTGACTCGAAAACCTCGGCTCTTAATGGGGCTTGCTGGAGTGGTGGATCGTTTATCTATGTTCCCAAAGGCGTCAAATTGGAGAAGCCTTTGCAGAGTTATTTCCGTATTAATAACGAAAAGACCGGCCAATTCGAACGCACGCTTATCATTGCTGACGAAGGCGCGGACATCCATTATGTCGAGGGCTGCACGGCTCCGGCGTACTCGAAGGATTCCCTTCACGTTGGCGTCGTCGAAATCGTCGTTTGCAGAGGGGCTCACGTCCGTTATACGACCATTCAGAATTGGTCGACGAACATTCTAAACCTCGTTACGCAGCGTGCCTTGGTCGAAGAGGATGGCTTTATGGAGTGGGTCGACGGCAACATCGGTTCGAACACGACCATGAAGTATCCGGCTTGTATCCTTAAAGGTGATAGGGCTCGCGGAGCGACCGTGACGATCGCCGTTGCAAACAAAGGGCAATACCAGGATTCAGGTGCCCGCATGATTCATCTTGGCAAGGATACCTCCTCTTCCATCGTTTCCAAATCGGTCGTCCATAATGGGGGAACCGCGAATTTCCGCGGAACCGTTCGTATGGGCAAAGAAGCGACGGGTGCGAAAGCCCATGTCGAATGCGATACCCTGATCCTCGATAAGAAGTCCCGTAGCGATACGATCCCCAAGAACGAAATCTTCAATGACGATTCCTATATCGAGCACGAAGCGACCGTCTCCAAAATCAACGAAGAGCAACTCTTCTACCTTATGTCGCGCGGTCTCACGGAAGCCGAGGCGACCCAGATGATCGTCATGGGCTTTATCGAACCCTTCGCGAAAGAACTCCCGATGGAATATGCCGTCGAATTGAACCAGCTCATCAAAATGGATATGAGCGGATCCATCGGCTAATGAAAAATAGTTACGACGTCATCGTTATCGGTGGTGGTCACGCGGGAGTCGAGGCTGCGCATGCGGTGGCAAGACTTGGGCTGACCGCCTCTTTAATCACGCTTTCTATTGACAAAATTGCTAACATGCCTTGCAACCCTCATATCGGCGGTTCTGCCAAAGGGGTTGTCGTAAGGGAGGTAGATGCTCTTGGCGGCATTATGGGTATCGCATCCGACGCCCATCCTCTCCAAATTAAAATGCTAAATACGGGAAAGGGGCCTGGCGTGCAATGCCTCCGTTCCCAGCAGGATAAGAATCTTTATCCCGCGAAGATCCTTTCCTTGTTACGTGAGAATCCTAATATCGATATTCTCGAAGACGAGGTTCTTTCTCTTGTCGGGGAAGGCGGCCATATCGATGGTGTTCAAACCAAAAAGAACGGCTTTTTGCAATCGAAAGCCGTGATTTTATGCGCAGGAACCTACTTAAAAGCTCGTGTTTTTACAGGCTCGGAAGGGAAAGATGAGGGGCCCGATGGGGAACCTGCCTCGTTAACCCTTAGCGATGAATTACATCGCCTTGGTGTAGAGACCTGGCGGTTGAAGACGGGCACACCTCCCCGCCTTCTCAAGTCTTCTATCGATTTTTCCAAAGCCGCGATCGAACCGGGCATGGATGGCGAACTCGCGTTCTCCTATTCGACTACCGAATTCACCCCTCTTTCGAAACAGCAGCCCTGTTACCTGATCTATACGACGGATAAAACACTTGAAATCATTCGGGAGAACCTAGACTCTTCCGCTCTCTTTAACGGCACGATTTCTTCGGTGGGGCCTCGATATTGCCCTTCGATTGAATCGAAAGTCGTCCGCTTTGCGGATAAGCCCCGTCATCAGCTTTTCCTCGAACCAGAATACGAAGACGGGGAGTCGATTTATCTTCAAGGATTCTCCACGGCGATGCCAAAAGAGGTTCAAGAGGAGATGGTTCATTCTCTCCCTGGCCTTGAGCATGCCGTCTTACTCAAATACGCCTATCAAATCGAATATGATGCGGTCCGACCTGAAGAATTCGATTCCTGCTTGCGTCTAAAGAAGACCGATAACCTTTATATCGCTGGCCAAGTCTGCGGGACGAGCGGTTATGAAGAGGCGGCCGGCTTAGGATTGATCGCCGGGGCCAATGCCGCGTTAAAACTATTAGGAAAAAATCCGTTAATCCTCAAACGGAACGAGTCCTATATCGGGGTTATGATTGACGATTTGGTAACAAAAGGAACGGATGAACCTTACCGCCTTCTTTCCTCGCGTGCCGAATACCGTTTATTGCTTCGACATGACAACGCGGACGAGCGCCTTTGCCCGATTGCGCATGAAGTTGGATTGCTTCCTGAAAGCGCCTATTCCCGTTATCTCGATAAGCAGGAACGCGTTGCTATGGCCTTGGAGTATCTAAAATCTAATCTTGTCGAGGACAGGGATGGCTTGAAAAAGGTCTTTGAGGAAAAGGGCCTTTCTTACGATGCCCGCGGTTATAAAGGGCTCGAATTGCTCAAACGTCCCGAGTTCCATTATAAGGATCTCTTGCCTTTGATGCCCGCTTTGGCGGAGTTTCGCCTGAACGAAGACGCAATTCTTTCTTTGGAGACCAAGGTCAAATTCGAAGGCTATCTCGTTAAACAAAAGAAAGACGCGGAAAATCTTTTAAAGCAAGAAAAGCTTCGCCTTCCCGAAGAACTTGATTACTTGCACATGGACGGCCTGCGTCTAGAGGCCAGACAAAAGCTTGCTGCCGTTCGCCCTTTGTCTATTGGACAAGCTTCGCGCATCAGCGGTGTCAATCCGGCCGACGTTTCGGTATTATTGTTAAACCTCAAGAAGATGGGAATTCTATGACGTATCAGCAACTCGTGTCGTATCTATCCGAAAAGGGCCTCGCCGTATCCGAAAAGCAGTGCGAGGCGCTTTCGCGTTACGCGGCCTTGCTCAAAGAGTGGAACGAAAAGATCAATCTGACTTCGATCGTCGAGGAACCCGAGGTGATCGAGAAGCATTTCCTCGATTCGGCTTTGGCCGCGGTCGATTATTCTTTCGCGGGCCGCAAAGTCATCGATATTGGTTCGGGTGCTGGCTTTCCCGGCGCCGTAATCGCCTTGTTGTTCCCGACTTCCTCGGTCACTCTTCTTGACGCGACGAAGAAAAAATTCCTTTTCCTTCAAGCCGTCAAAGACGACTTGCACCTTGAAAACCTCCATTTCCTTGCGGGAAGAGTCGAAGATTTGAAAGATCAACGCGAATCCTTCGATGTAGCGATCAGCCGCGGCTTTGCCGCGATGCGCGTTTTCGCCGAAGTCGGCGCCCCATTGATTTATGTCACGGGTACCCTGATCGCGATGAAGGGACCCAATGGCGATGCCGAAATGGAAGAGGCGAAGAACATTTTAAAAAAGCTATCGCTCCGTCAGAAAAAGAAGAGCGAATTCGTTTTGCCTAGTGGAGATCGTCGCATCGTCTACTATTTTGCAAAGGATGCGGCTACGCCCAAGCGTTTCCCGCGTCGCTGGGACGAGATTCAACGTAATAAAATCTGAAGCGTGGAACCTTACGAATATGTTTCACGAGGTATAGAATAGCCATATGTCCAAAATCATCGCCATCGCAAATCAGAAAGGAGGCGTGGGTAAAACCACGACCGCGATTAACCTTTCTGCCGCCTTGGCGCACTTTAAACGCAAGGTTCTCCTCGTCGACATGGATCCTCAAGGCAATGCGGGTAGGGGTCTTGGCGTCGATATCACCGCCCTTCAAACAACCGTCTTCGATTGCCTTTCCAATACCATCTCCACAGAAGAAGTCATCATTCATACCCCTTTTGACGGTTTGGATTTATTGCCTGCGAACCTTCGTTTGGCTTCGTTAGAGGTGTCTTTATATCAAACGGGGGCGGACCATCCTTTTGAATTATTGAAGAAAGCGCTCGAAACCCTTCAGGAGCGGTATGACTATATCCTCATCGATTGTCCGCCTTCGCTTGGCCTACTTTCGTTAAATGCTCTAACGTGTTCCGACTTCGTTTTGATTCCAGTCCAATGCGAATATTTCGCGATGGAGGCTCTCGCCGCGGTCCTTTCCACCATCTCCAACGTGCAAAACGACATGAATCCTCGCCTGAAGATCGAAGGATTTCTCCTTACGATGTATGATGCGAGGACTCAACTCGGTACCGAGATTTCGTCGGAAGTCCGGAAACTCTTCAAGGAAAACACGTTCTTGTCCTCCATTCCGCGGAACCAATCCATCGCGGAATCGCAGGCCCGCCAGATGCCGGTTACCGTTTTCCGCCCGACTAGCCAAGGATCTCTAGCCTATTATTCTCTCGCCCGCGAGGTGCTCGACCATGAAGAGAGGTAGGAAGAAGATTCTTTCCGCCAGCCTCACCGACCTGGTTGAGAAGTTTTCGCAGCAGAATATCGTCGAAGAAATCGAAAAGCGTTATCAAAACGCACCTTCCCGCCTCATCCCAATCGGGCAAATCGATGATACCCATTTTGTTTCTGAAGTCGTCTTGCCCGAAGATACGGTGGATTACTTCGCCACACGTTTAAAGGAAAAAGGTTTCTATAATCCCCTTGTCGTCCGCCCCAAAGATAACGGGCGTTATGAGATTATCCTTGGCCGTAAACGTTTCTATGGTGCGATGCGAGCGGGGTATGAAAGCCTCCCTTGCACGTTCGCCGAGGTAGGGGACGAAGAAATGCTTTTGATGCTTTTGGCGGATACGCGTGACCAACGCGAAGCCAATGTCATCGAATTGGCGGTTGTCTGTCAACGCCTCCAACGGGATTTCGGTTATACGCAGGAAACCTTGGCCGAATTGACCCATCAGTCCCGGTGCCAGATTTCCAATATCTTGCGTGTGTTGAATCTGCCGGAAGAATTGCTCCGCGATATCTGTCTGAAGAAATTAAGCTACGGCCATGGCCGCGCCCTCACATCGTTACCAAAAGAAGAGGCCCTAGCTTTAGCGAAGCGAATCGAAGAAGAAAAGATTTCGGTTCGCGACGTGGAAAAGATTGTTCGCAGGATGCGTGGCGAAGCAGCCAAGCCTCCTTATGAAATTGAAGAGCATGGCCTCGTCTTAACCATTCGCTTCAAAAACGAGGAAGAACGCGAAAAGTTTAAGAAGACAAAATTGGATTGATTGGATTTTTGCGTTGATTTGCGCCGTTTTCGGCGCTTTTTGTTTTGTTTTTCCGATTGTGGCACTTATGTGACGTACGAGCGAGCATAATATACTTAGGCTAAATCTAACAATCGCCGCGAAATGGAGGTATCCCCATGATACGATTCAAGAACATCTTCGTTACCCTCGCCGCCTTGGCCCTAGTTTCCTGCGGTGGGCTGGAAGTTGTTTCCTCATCCTCTTCCTCCTCTTCTAGCCGAAGCAGCGCCGCCCCTTCTTCTAGCTCTTCCTCCTCTTCCTCTTCCTCTTCGAAAAGCTCTAGCCCTTCTAGCTCAAGTGCATCTACTGCTCCGAAGAGCGTCTTCACCGTTTCCTTCTATGACGGCAAGACCTTGCTCTCTACCGCGGAAGTGGAAGAAGGGGAACTTCTAAGCAAACCCGCGGATCCTAGCAAGGAAGGCTTTACCTTCGAGGGCTGGTATATCGATCCTGCGCTAAGCGAGAAATACGATTTCGATACCCCGGTCACGGAATCCTTCCCCCTCTATGCCTCATTCTCCGAAATCAATTATTTCGAAGGCTATAACGCGGAATTCCTGCCTACCTATTCTGCGTTATCTACGGATATGACCCTCTTCCAGGGCCAAAAGGACGTCGAACTTGTCTTCAAGCCGAATAAGCTCCTCAATCTTAACGATGCGATCTTGCCCGAGATGGTCCGCTTCTTTGACGCTTTCGAGGGCCTGAGTGTCAGTTCGGTCACCCTTAAGGAAGGCCAACTTCATATTGCTACCAAGGGCGAACTCCTCCAAGGCACGGGCGTAATCGCTTTGGCAAAGGAAACGAACGCCGAGGGCATCTTCCTGACCACGTCGCTTCATGTCGAGGAGCGCCACGCCGAAATCGATGGCTCGACGTATCGCCGCGCGGATTCCAATAGCATCGACTTCACGATCGCCATGACTAATATCGTTCTTCTTAACGAAGCCGCGCTAAGCAAGGATGACTACAAGGCCAAGGCCAATAGCGGCGAGATCGCCCTCTTCTCGATCGATTCGCCGGACCGCTACTCGTTGGAACTCATCGAGATCTCTGATGACTTCACCGCCTTCCGTCTCCGCTTGAGGGTCGCTAACGGCGATATCAACGCCGACGTCGCCAACGAACTCGCCGCTTCGGTGACCGTCCATATCAATGGGGCGGCTCTTAGCGATGGCGTCTCCAAGGACTTCAAGGTCGATCTCCTCCATTTCAACACCCAGACCGCTTTAAGCGTCTACCAATCCGGCACCGAAGAATATGCGGGCTCCTTCCAGATCAAGCTGCTCGGCTGCCAGCTCACCGAAACCTTTAAAAACAGCGTCGGCGGCCTCCTAGGTTCCGAGCAAAACAAGAATCTCATCGTCTCCTTCCCTGGCGTCGATACGACCCTAACGAAGCTCGAAGTCGTCGATGTGGCGACCCTTAAGGGCGAGTTCGTCTTCCCCTCGGCTACCTTAGGCGAAGGGAACGCGACCATCACCTTAGGCGAATTCACCGTTCCCGGCACCGAGGATAAGGGCCGCGTGGCGAAGAACTGGTTCGATGACGCCGATGTCATCCCCGAAGCGGAGAGCGTCGCCTACGAAATCAAAGAGGCCTCCGATACCGGCGGCGGAACCGGCACGGTTACGCAGTCTGGCTTCCAGAGTTACAAAGTCGTCAAATCGGCCGTCGAAGAAAGCGCCTTTAAGCCCGCCGAAGACCCCGAAAACGATCTGACGACCGTCATCTCCGCGGCCACTAACATCGGCAAGATCGGATATGGCCTTTATTCCGGCAGCTTCGATACCGCCAAAGACGGCGCCGGAAGACTATTGGGCATCGATAGCCTAATCGATCCTAGCACCCGCATTCTCGGCTCTTTGGCCTCCATCTATGACAAACTCATGGAAATCGAAGCGAAAATCGATTCCATCATCAGCAACCTCGAGGTCATCCAAGCCGAACTCGAGCAGCTCGGTCAGCAATCGATTCTGACCAATTACCTCTCCGCCCACTCGGCCTGGAAAGATTTCGTCACCGACTATTACGTCCCTCTAAAGAACGCGATCGTCGCCTATTCTAACGACTATTTCCGCTATTTCTTCAACCTCGTCCTCGATTCCTACAATCCCGACGCGGGCAAGCAACCTGCGGTCACGCTTTATTACGATACGGATGGGAACCTTAGCTTCCCTGGACGCAACCCCGCCCTTTCAGTCGATGGCAAATCCATCGACAAAGCGGCCACCAAAGTCGTCTTCTTGCCTCAGCTTAACCATAGCTTGATGGGCGTCCTAGCTAACGATGGCCATGTCTATCCGTCGATTGAAGAAGATATCATCGCCGATCTCTTCTCCTATGGCTCTGCCGATAAGGAATCGATCGCCGATCTCATCCAGACGATCCGCTTCCGCGCGATGCAGGATCATTTCTCCTCGGCTGCGGAACTAGATGTCTTCACCTCGACCTTCTCCAATTTCTGCACCGCCTTCACCTCTACCGAATTCGGTACCACTCTCAACGCGACCATCACCCCGCTAGATTGCTACCGCGTGATGCTGGAGACGGTCTATAACTTCGGCTTCGAGATCGAGCCCGAATTCAACATCGCCGTCACCAAGATCGAATCGACCTATTACTGCGCCCGTTCGATCCTCGACCTCGTCCAGCTCATCAACTCCGGCGAATTCATCTCCACCCGTTACGATGACCTCGACAAGTCCGTCCAGAAGGAATTTACCGATACCCGCTTCTACCATCCTAACATCGACTCCAAGACCATCTATTGCTATGGCACCGCGTCGTATCTGACTTGGAATATCGAAGCCTATGGCATCTCGATCCAGACCACGGGCGATTACGATTCGGGCTATGACGAAGACTACTACATCACTCGCGCCGCGAACTTCGATTTGAATAATCACGACAGCCCCTCTGGCCTCACCGCCATCGACGAAGCTTCCATCCGCCTCATGGGTTTGAAGGTCAAGCTCTTTAACAACCTCAAAGGTACGGCCTATAACCTAGGCGAATACCTCACCAAGATCGGCGTCATCCCGCAGGATAAGGCCGAGAAGACGCTCGGCATCATCTTGTCCATCGACGGCTTCGAAGACGACGATGACGATATCGAAGACATGAGGTTCCCCACCAACTGGGCCCTCGATATGGACCGCAAAGCGACGCTCGCCTTCAAGGGCAAAGCCTATTCCTTCGCTGATGGAGACGTCGTCGACGGCCTCGTCGCGATCACTTATAACTACCTAAGCACCTCGATGGGTTCCTATGTCGGCCCTGGCGATATCACCAATGTCGGTTTCGTCGAAGGCAGCGGCTGGAGCTTCGGTGTCTGGGCGTATTACCTCAACTTCCTGCCCGCGAACGTCTAATCCCTTCTCTAGCATATAATCGTATTCTCATTATGCCTATGGACGATTCAAGCCGCGTTTTGACGCTTGCCCAGATCGAAGAGCTGACGCTTCGCCTCTTCGAAACCAAAATCACCTATGGCGAGCTCTTAGCTCGTTACGAAAAGGTGGCTTATCCTAACGGAGACGCGAAGCATTCGGAAAAGCAGGAGATCGCCCTAAAGCTATACCGCAACGTCCGGGCCGATGAAGCGGATGTCAGGAGAGCATTTACGATGCTTTCTGAGCGCGGACGCACCTACGAAGAGGCCCTCGCGATGCTAGAAGGCTAAAAGCGGTTTCATCGCTTGTTACTTGACTGAGTGATTGCAACAGCCCGGCCGGCGCGCGCGATCCGTCGGCCCTTTTTCGCGGGCGTTGTTGCAACGACTTTGTCCACCTTTGCAATCGACGGCCCCATCGTTTACATTATGGGCGAACCGAAAACGG
>JAFSUM010000018.1 GCA_017445245.1 Bacilli bacterium
CGTGGTATCTCAGGTGTTTCATATGCTTTCCTTTCCTTTCTGTTCCCCGCCTGAAGGGCATCAAAAGGATAGCAAAGGCGAATTCGCGGGAGAAACGCGACAGGCCGCGGCCGGCTGTTGCGATTTACTTGCGAACTATCAGTCGACGGCGCGGGGCTTCCGCATCCATCATTTGCTGGTATATCTAGTAAAAATACTAACAATTGTTGAAAGTTGGCCAATTTTATGAAAAATATGTTTATAAGAACCGCCGCTTATAAAAGGTAGCATTTCCTATGATTACCGTCCAAGACAACATACATGGCCAGATTCGAATGACCATTTTGGAAAAGGAAATTCTAAATTCCATTCCTTTCAATCGACTGCATGATGTTTATCAAGATTCTCTGTCTTTCTTAACTTTTCCGACGAATCGAACCAAGCGTTTCGAACACAGCCTTGGTGTAATGAAGATATGCGGCGACATGGCTGTGGCTGCGCTAAATAACACAGACCAAGAAATAATCAAAGAAATTTTAGGGGAAATTAAGAATTGTGTTTGCGGAATCGTAAACGCGATTAACGCAGACAATTTTTGGGGCGCCCATCTTCGATCGCGCGTAGATGTCAAAAATCTTTTCGTCGAACATTTAGATTATGAGAACCTTCTAAAGATGCTTCCGCGCCATTTGAAGCTTAGTGAAGAAGAGATCTTTTATGCCTCCATCATGATTCAAACAATTCGGTGCGCCGGCATGCTGCATGATATTGGCCATCCGCCATTTAGCCATGTTGTTGAAGAGTCTATGATTGGAGTGTTTGAGGCGATGCAAGCCGCGGACTCTGTTTTTGATAAGGGTTCAGACCGAGTGAAGAACTTTTTGAAGGCAATGGATATTTGCCGTCCTGCAAGTACGGACAAAAAGGACAAAATGCGGAAACCGCATGAAGCGATGGGGGATTATATCGCCGAACAACTGTTTGATGCGTTGGTGACTCAGCGATTTACGAAAGACGCGGAGAAATCGTGGGCAGCCATCATCCAAGCGTGCGTGCTAAAATGTTTCAGAGATGAAGGTGTGTTCAAGGTTTTGCATCGTTTTGTCGATTCCACTTTGGATGGAGACCGCCTCGATTTTGCGATTCGCGACGTCCGAAATGCGGGATTTGGCGAAGGGATTACAAGTTATTCAAGGATAGTTGATAGCGTTAAGTTGATTGATGTTCGCAAGCAAGATCAAACCGACATTGGAGATTCATTTAAAATAGCTTTTCCGGTTAAATGTCTTCGGAACGTCGAAACATTCTTCCAGCAATACACTGCCTTTTATAAAGATATTATCGACCATCATCGTTCGGCAAAATTGGAATTTTTGTTGAAGAGATGCGTGAGAATGATGATTGAAGCTTATTTGAAGGAAAAGCCTTCGAAAAAAGAGGCGGAGGAGAAAAAGGACAACAAACAATCCTTCATACGCGCTTTCGATGATATATCTGGTTTGTGGGAACCGCTTAAAAAGATGTGGGTCGCGGGTTATTTAGATGTTATAAACCAATGGAACGACTCTTGGCTTTTCACTCTAATGAGGAAGAAATACTTTGAACTTGCCCACGATTTTGAACGGCTTTCAGAAACTGATAAATTGTTGAAAATCTCTTTAGAAGAGTTGCTGCGCAACACGAAAAAGTATTACTCGTTGATAAAGCATCAGGATAACCATCGTGCTTTGGATGTGTCTGCCAACGAGGCGTTCATATCGTTCTATAAAGAAAACGCCGAGAAATACCGTGTTGACTTGGACAAAAAAGACGGAAAAGATGAGGCGCCTGTCTTTGATGATTTTAGAAAATTGCTTTCCGAAGTCAAAACCCCAATTCCGCCTTCATTTCTGCCCCGCCTTTCGTCATGGCTATGCATTGTTGGCTTCGGCGAAGATGCCAATATCATTGAAATGATCCGAGAAGCTGCTAAAAGTGAATTCGCGGACAAAAGTTATGACGTTATTGTTGCTAGAGGCTCTATCAAAAACGCACTAGGTAGTGATGATGTCATCTTTTATTCGGGGGATGATATCTATTCGATTGATGAATTGAGTGCCCTACGTACTCAAATTGATGATATAATACTTTCAAACGTGTTGTGCATGATTTTTGTTAATAGTGACACAGACAAAAAAGACATCGATGTTAATGGGTCGTTAAAAAGAATTGGCGAAAAAGTCGGGACAAGAGCATGCGAGCTCATTTTGTCTCAATTGTCAGATTTGTTGTCCAAAAAGTGATATCAAGGAGCTATAAAAATGTGTACAGTTGACTTTCGAAACCTAAATAGAAAAAGCCCGCTATATAAATCGTTTGTGATTTCGAATTTAGCCTTGTCTCAAGGCGAGCCCTTCAGCGCGGGGGATTTGGTAAAGAAGGGCAAGGAAAGCTCCATCGAACTTGAATCAGAGGAAGTAGAGAATCAGTTGAAATCGTTAACCAAACAAGGTTATCTCGGCAGGGTTAAGTTGTATAAGTTTGTTGTTTTGAAAACCACAAAGCAATAGTTGCCGACTTCTTTGACGACGACGTTAGATGTTTTCTCGTTTAATCTTTGCCGCCTTTCTTGTGATATGTTGAGAAATTTATAAGTGACGGTACTACTCGTTGCGGGTTAAAAGCGCGTGTACCGCCGACTTACCAATGATTATAATGGGACGTGCGGGCATAAAAGCGGGCGATATTAAACGCTTGTCCTCCTTGCGAGTGGTACATCTTCCCCTTCCGAGGAATATCAGGGGGTACGCTGTCCCTCAACGTTCCTGAAGCCGCTGGACATCCTTATGATTTTCTTGATTCTTCCGATCGGCGACTTGACGATTGCGTTGGTGAAGTCGAGCCCGCCGCGTTGATTGTCCTCTCCGTGCTTCTTTACTTCCCCTGAGGGCGATTGGGTTGTCGTTCTTCAATAAGGCGCAGCGGAAGCAGAAATTGTTGATAGTGTTTCTGCTACCCCTCGAAGCACGAGTTTTGGGAGTAATGGGCCTCCAAGAATTGCAAGGCCAGTTAAGGCTTTTTGGAAAAACTATCACAAAATGTATAATTTCCCATAGTTATAACTATGCTTCGGTGGTATGGAAGGTGGTATGGGAAAGCCGATGGTTTGTCGTAAATGCCGATGGACGAGGACTATCAGATCTACGACAAAGCCCAGTTCGAGCGATATCTGTCCGTCATCGAAAGCGAGCAGGACCGCTTCATGGCGACGCCGTTCTTCTACTACGGCCTTCGCTGCGGCGAGCTCCTTGGACTCAAATGGTCGGATTTCGACGGCGGCAAGCTTTCGATCAGGCGTTCCGTCTCCCAAAGGGGCTTCGATTCCGACGGTCCGGAATTCGTCACGCCGAAGACGAGGAACTCCGTCCGCGAATACCCGATCATCAACGCGGTCAACCGTTCCTCGACACGTTGCCCAGGGAAAGCCCTTGTTGTTTCCCTTCAAAGGCAAGGAACCGCAAAGACGTATTCCCCACGATGGGCTACAGCGAAATACGCCGCATCGCCATCAAGCATTCGAAGAAGGCGGGTTTGCCGCACATCAAGATCCACGGCTTCCGCCACTCCTGCGTCTCCTTTTTGCTCTCGCAAGGCATGAACTATCGAACCGTCGCTAGATGAGTGGGTGACACCGAAGAGGTTGTCCTACAAGCTTACTCTCATTTGATTCCAGACGAAAAGGACCAAATCGGGAAATTCCTAAATGGGGATCGACTCCTGCGTTGCGGGAACGACTATGCGATTTCTCGGGCCATTCGTTGACCGAGCCAACTCACGGGTTGCCAAGGAGTTGCCATTCGTGGCAGTTCCCATGGCAGCTCCATAGTTTTAATTGGCAGCCTCTTGGAGCGATCATCGGCGAGACCTCTCATATTATTCACGCGAAAACACCGACGAAATCGAAGTTTTGTATGATGTCTCATTGAGACCATTCGTTTGTATTATGCCCATCGATTGGGCGGTCGAGGAGTTGCCATTCGTGGCAGCCCCCATGGCAGTGCCTATAAAGCCATTTCTATTTGATGACCCAGGACTGCGATTTCTTATCGAAGACCAGCGACACTTTCTTCTTGATCTCCGAAATTTCCCGATAGACCGTCCTATCCGACGTTTGAAGCAAAGCCGCGATTTCCTCTACCGAGGATTTTGGGTTCTCCTCGATCACGGCGAGTACCGCACGTTGCCTTTCCGTCAGGCCGTATCTGTTGACCTCGCCCTTCTCATTGACCTTCAACGGGACGAAGATACGGAAGATGTCGCCTTCCTCCAAGGACGGCTCCCCGCCGCAATAAATACGGGAACACGCGTAAAGGTTCCGCGTTCCGGAGCCAAGGGCGTCCGCTAAGCCGATGTTGACGAAGAACTTGGCGATGATCGGGTTCTTGGGATACGGCGTAAAGGACGCTGGGTCGATCTTTCCGGGAAATTGGGGCCTGTTCCAGTTCTCAGTGACGATGCGGTCGGGCTCGATGATGATCTTGGCAGGGAAAGCGCTGCTGAATTCGCGGTGCGCCAAGACGTTCCCGACGATTTCCCTGGAGATGATGTCGCGGACGCTGGTGGTAGCGCCATCGAGCAGGAAGAACTTGTCGTTGGTGTGCTTGGCGATGAATCCCGTCAATAGGTCATAGCTCTCGATGAGGTTGGTTTCCACGATGAGCCGGTCGTCATAACGGTCTGGGTGCTCGTCGCGGAAGATAGCGTCGGTGCGATACCCCGGGCAGCACGATTGGATGACCTCGTCTTTGCCAAGAAGCAACACAGCCGCAAGGTTGAACCCTTTCTCGCCGGTGAGGAAATTTTCCTCGTAAAGCCCAGCATTTCGGAGCAACTGTATGTCGTCCATGTCCTTCCACGGATGGTCCGCCTTCTTCGTTAAGGCCATCCTCCGGACTCTGGGGAGAAGATCCGTCCGCAGATGTTTCGCGGTGACGAAGGGGAAGATCTTCCTCTCGTGGTAACTGCTGGATTTGCGGGCGTAAAGGTTGGCCACAAGGTCGGTCGAGCTCGTGATGTCGAAGTCCCCGTCCTCGTTTCGGTCCCAAATCTTCTTGTCGTAGGTCTCAACCTGGGAGCTAACGGGAACGTAGACGTAGAGGATGAGTTTGCCGTCGATCTCAAATTCCTCGAGGGTAAGGTAAAGAGAGGGATAAATGACCTCGTCGTTGTTTAACACGTTGACGAAATTCTTCTTCATCGAAGGGACGGCGTTGCGATTGACGCCGATAACATGCCCTTTGCGGTTCACTTCCTCTACGCCCAGCAGGATGTATCCGCCGTAGCGGTTGGAAAAGGAGACCACGGTCTCGTAGACGGAATGGCTGATCTCGCTGACGCATTCCTTGTATTCGGTGGTGAAATCCTCGCCGTGGTCGAGCATTTCACGGATTTTCGCTTCGGTCATGTCAATTCTCCTCACCGCCGCTTTCGGCCTTATTCGATTTTTCATCGGGGAAAACCTCGACGACGTCCTCGATGCGGCAGCCTAAGGCAGTGCATAAACTCTCAAGCGTGTGGATGGGCACCGACTCGTTCCTGCCGAGCTTTGCCAAGGCGTTCGTGGTGATGCCAGAAGCCCTGCGCAGATCGCCCTTGGTCATGTTTTTGTCTATGAGCAAATGCCATAGTCTGTTGTATGAGCGGGCCATTTTTGCGCTCCTTTTTTAAAAGCATGAAAAGTATATACGAAAAGACAAGATTAATCAATTTAATGTTGAATTATTCAATTCGCCTCTTAAAATCGGATTAAGTCCGTTTAGTTCTTTATGAATTTCACAGAAATGGAATTTTCATTTCCGAGATCGTTTCCGTTGTTGTATTGGGCATATACGACATAGTACTTCTTGGAGGAGGAATAGTCGTTGGTCAAGGAGGCATTGGTCGAACCATTCGAATCGTCATTATAATCCACGTTCATCACCAAAGGGGCGGAGGATGTGGGGTCAACGACATACAGATAGTTATCGAAATCGCTTTCGAGTCTCACGGTATAATTTCCGTCCTCAGGGGGAGACCAAGTGACGATCTTCGAGGAATTGCCGAAAAGATAGCTGCCCCACGTAAAAGTTGGATAAGTATTGATGTTAACAAAACTCTCATAGGACGAATAAGATGTTTGGCCATCTGCCAGGCATCCGACGAACGGAGTTATAGAGACTTTCGTTTCCCCTGAGACATACGAACTATAATAGCCTACCTCAAGGATATAATTCGTGTTCGCCACAGCATCGAGGCAAGTAAATGCGTTAGTGCCATAACCGGAATCGTCATTAGAACCTATTAATGTCGTCCCGTCCGCCTGATACAGCCAAATCTTGGTGTCCTTGTTGCCAAATGTTTGAATGGCCTTCTTTCCTGAATAAGGAAAACTAAGCGTCATTCGCCATTTGGCACCAGGGGCGATCGCTATGGTTTGCTCGAAATATCGCTTTGACGAAAGGGTGCCTAAAGATGGGGTGGATGAAGCCGACGTGGGTTTGGTAAATGAGTAAAGTTTGGAATAATATGGACCGCTAGTCACTCCAAACGTGTCATAGGATTTCACCATTACGTAGTAGGTGGTCCCAGATAGCGCAATGATTTGGTTCCACTCGGACGCTGAAAGAGTATATGAACTTCCAATTAGCCCGGTTCGTTGGAAAACAAAGCTCATGGAGGCATCATAAAACACCAAGTCAAATTTATCGTTAGAAAGAAAATATGTGTGAGACATATAAGTAATGTCATACCCGTTTTTCTGCCAGGAGAAAGACGGTATAACCGCGTAGTTTTCAGGATCGGCGGTCACGACAAGATTCGATGCGGAGAAAAGGAACGCCTCGAGCAAAAGGCCCAAGTCGGATCGATTGAAAGCCAACCCGCTCGAATACAAAGCCGAAATGAAATCGCAAAAGAACTCGGGGTTGGACGATACCATGATGGTCCATAGGTCCGAATCGCTGATGGAAAGTTTGTCCGATGTGGAATTGGCCGTATCCCATAACTGGTATAGAAACGCCATTATCGTGTCCTCGCTCGTCTCGCCATAATGTTGGTTAAATGTATTCAAATTTTGGTACACGCCGTTGAAGGCGGTATAGGCACTGTCGCCGACCGTAGCGACCGAGCCAACGGCGGAGCTGAAGGATTTTTGGGCGCTGATCGCAAAGAAAGTCGGCCAGGACTCTTTCCACGCTAAGCCCATCGATTGCTTTTTGGCGTTCGCTTCATCGGAGGAAGGCAGGACATACGCACCGCTTCCGCTTTCGTTTTTCTCCCACAGGTAAGTTTCGAAGTCCGTTACCCCTGCATAGTGGGTGCCAAAGTAATCCCTGTTGAAGAAGTGCTTTTGCAGATGATGGCCATATTCATGGCCGATGACATCCCACGAAGCATAGACGGCTGGACAGCCGGAAACAACCATGGATTCCTTTCCTAGGCAGATATAGTTATACCCGTTGGAATAATAGGCACCATTATCGGTTGGATAACGGACCGTGCATTGTTCGATGGCGGTCCCCCCGTTAAGAGCCTGCGCGTAATCCGCATAGTTTTTCAGTCCCGTGAAAATCATCATCGCCTTTCCCAAATCTCCATCCACAACAGGATCAAAAGTATAGGAATACAACTTGGTTCCGCCGTTTGGGAAATCCGTGAGCCGTTCGGCTTTCTCATAGACCGTATTGCTTGAGTTCGCAACACGAGCCATTGAGTTTTCCGCATAGATGTGGATGTCCGATTCAAATGCCCACAGCGTCCAATAATCGTGAAAAGAAATGTCATAATAGCCGGAGGAGTTGGTATATCCCTCGGCGGTTCCCCAACTTGCCGTAAAAGTAAGTTTGACTTTCACCCCGACCAAAGGATGCTCATTACCCTGCTGGTCTTTGTACTTAAGATATCCATAAACTCTGCCTGAAACGATATCCCTTGTTTGATTTTCTCGAGTCGATGATCCGCCATTCATTTCCGCGTTAACGCCTACGTTAGGAGCCGATCCGTGATCCTGAAGGCTCTGTTCGGAAATGACTCCCGCATCGTACATTGCAGAATAATCGGACAAAGAAGAAATATGGAATACCCCGTCGTCTGCGCGAAAAGAATATAAACGCGCCTCGTCCATGCCAGGGTCGTTCGTGTTGATAAACAATCTGCCAAGGCCTTGGGGCAAGGCCAGCGAAAGAGCAAAGCCTTTATCCGTCCTGACGCAAAGCTCAACTTCGATATTTCCATCGAAATACGGAACCGAATCAATAGAAAAGTCACCAAACAGTTCGCACCGGAAAACGTTCTCTTCCGAAGAACAGGAGTCGCAAAATCAAAGTGGATGCCCTTTCTTTCGATATTCGATACGTTCCCGTTAATACCAATTTCCGGATAATCAAACTTATCTAACGGAATTCTTCCGGGTGAGACGGACGTAGCGATAAGGCCCGCCAAAGTTGCGAACAGGACGTGGATACGCTTCGTTTTCATTCTTTTTTATCCTCCTTGATATAAAATCCGACCCCGTCTTTTGAAACGGAATAGGAAACGGTCGCGCAGTAAAAGCTATTAATGTACGGCAGGCTGATATCGGGATCACCAAAATCATAATCAAGAGGCTCCCCATCGGTCGACTTGATGCTAACGCGGTAAGAAAGACTCAAATCCTCTTCGTGGCCCTCCCAACCCTTAGGGAAATCGCCTAAGCTCAATTCGTCAACCACGGAAAAGGAAGACCGAATGGAAAAGGCCTCGCCGCAAATGTGGTTATAAAACGAATCCGTATGCTCGAAAACCGTAGTGACATCCTCCGTGGAATCGTATGGGCTGGAATAATACGAAACGACCCTTTGAAGCTCGAGATGAGTTGGCTGCTCCTTGTTGAAACGGCTTATTGGGGAATCCTTGTTCCAATCGGAAAGCAGATCAGCCATGATGTCACCGTGCCCGAAAACGACTTTCGCAGCAGTCGATTCGCTCGGCCCTTTCTCTATCTCGATTCTCGTCTCCCAGTCTGCGGTTTCCGGCCTTAGCGCCATACCGTTTTTTTCAGGAGCCACCATAAGCAGTGACGAACCGGCCGGGGAATTCGCGATGAAAAGCACCGTTGCAACCACTAATATGGCGGAAGCGGCCACGGCTAACGCGCCAATGAGTGCGATATTTTTTCTCCCGTTTGTGACCTTTGGGAGCAAATTGTTTAACGGAATCTCCTTTATTGGAAGGAGACCAAACTCCAGTTCTTCAAAAAATCGATTCCTGATGTCGCGTTTATTCATTTCAATGCACCTTTCATTTTCGCTAAAGCGCGAGCGTATCGCTTTTTCAACGTCACTATGGGGATCCCCGTCATCTCATTAATTTCTTTGTAGGAGAGGCCGAAGCACACACGGTAACCAACCACTTCCCTTTCTTCGTCGGAAATGTCGTAGGGAAGCAATTCGGACAGTCTCGTATGGCGTGGCTCGCCCTGTTCGTCTTCGATTAGCTCTTCCGCACGCCTTCTTGATTTTGCCCTCGCAAAGTCGATCGCGGTGGTTTTGGCGACCGTGCACAGATATGAATGCAGCCCGGCAGGATCGATCTGGTTCCCGAATGTATATCTCGCGTTCCACATCTTAAGGAAAACGTCCTGATAAACATCCTCGCAATCCTCCTTTGTATCGACATATGTCGAAATGAGGAAATAAAGAAGCCTGCGGTAGCGAGAATATACCTCCGCGAATGCGGTTTCGTCGCCTTGGAGAAACTTAATGGCCGTTGATTTGGATACGTTCATGAAAGCTGCTTTCACTAGTTTAGACGTTTGGGGAACGGGAAAAGTATACGATCTTATAAAAAAATCATTTCTTCAATCCCTTTCCGGTATGGACATTTGAAATGACGGTGTCGAATTTATGCTTTCGTGCGAATGCATTTTCTTTGTGCCATCATTTGTCGATTATCGGTGCAGATTCATTTCGATGGAGCACTTCACTTGCAGTTTATGGAGTTTCTCACCCACCAAATCAGTTTTTTCCTGAAAAGGTGGTATGAAGGTAGTACGGCAAAACTTCAAACCCATTGGGGTTTACAGTTTTGCTGGGTTGTTTTTCAGCCAACCCCATTCAACCCTATCAGAATTTACAGAGCCCTTTATATTTGAACTTGCACATTATCATTTAAACCATAAATAATTCAAGGAGTGTATTGGGAATTAATTTCTCATCAACTTCCCATCTTTTCAGATACATCGCGTAAGTTAAACACAGCAAATAAGCGAAGCATGATGCGACAAATGAATCCATTTTGGCTCTTTTATCGCCATGATCAGTCCAGTTTCTTGTTTGAGCGCATATACCAGCAATTTCTTTTATTTCCTTCTTTTCTAAGCCAAATTCTTTTTTAACGGCCGTTAGGCATTCATCATAGTCTTTCATTGCCTTTTGGATTTTAGTTTCTAGAGAGACATGATCTAATTGCCTGAGCAAATAATCCACAGTGTCGCTCATTTTCTTATTTCCGTTTTCTTTCAAAGGCAACAAAACTTCCGAAATTTTATCAATGGTCTTTTGGGTAGCCGTTCTATGATTTGGCTTATCCCCATAAATGAGAGTGTAAGTAAATTCAAAGAATGCAGATATCGTAGATACTCTTTTAAAATCAATCCATTTTCGCGATTTTGATGAATCTTCTAAATGACTTGTGGTTGCATTGCCATCATTAAAATCATCAATGATTTTTTGAAAACCCTTATAGATCGTGTTCCATCTAATAAATCCATACTTTCGAAAAGAATTCACATCTTCTACTTCTTCTATATAATCAGCGGCTTTACGATAATAGACGTCATACTGCAAATTGTTGGAATAATAGCGGATATAATCGGGAATGATGTTGGTCCTCATGAATAAGAATGAAATTACCTTATACAAGACCTCTACCAAGGAAAGC